>CBFIDA010000001.1:0-205194 GCA_965661085.1 Candidatus Comchoanobacterales bacterium
ATCGGCATCCATTTTAGGCAAGGTGCCTTTTTTCACATACTGGATGGTGACTTCACACTCAACCGTCAGCCCAGCCAACGTATTTTGATGGTAATCTTTAGGGAATGTCATTGGGAACGTGAAAACCTCGCCCGCTTTTTTACCCAACATGGGCGTTTCGAATGCCTCGAGCATCTGACCTTCACCCAAAACAAAGACATGCCCTTTGGCTTCACCACCTGGAAACACCTCGCCATTCAACGTGCCTTTGAAGTCAACAGTCAATTGCATGCCATTTTCGGCAGCATCATCACAATCGGCCCAGTTCATGTGTTGCTTCACAACCACATCCATCCCATTTTGGATGGCCAAATCTGGCAACGCACAAACAGGCAGCTTCACCGTACATGTTTTTAAATCAACCAAGTCGAATTCCGGCATGATTTCAAATTTCGCCTCATATTCAAGGTCTTTGCCACGCTCATCGACCAGCAACTCAATCACGGGCTGACCAGCCAAAGTCAGGGACTTGCCATCAATCGCTTGCCTCAAACTGGGTTCAAGCAGCTCGTTTAAAACTTTGGCACGAATCTGCTTGCCCACTTTGGTCGCCACCATATTTTTAGGCAATTTGCCTTTTCGAAACCCCTTCCAACTCGCACTGCTGGCGTAATTATGAATTTCCAAATCAACTTTTTGATCTACATCTTGTGCAGGAATGGTGACTTTGAGGCTGCGCTCCAAGCCTTGGCGTTCAATCAATTCACATTGGGTCATAAGGTTTCTCAAGCTATCGTTTGTGGTACGAGTGGAGAGACTCGAACTCTCACGGGTTACCCCACTGGAACCTAAATCCAGCGCGTCTACCAATTCCGCCACACTCGCATAAATTGCCAAAGCCCAATTATTCACGAAAAGGTGACTTGAGTCAATCCTTGTTTCAAGGTTTCATCACAAAAAAGCCCCAGATGCTTCAAGGCATCCTAGGCATGATCATGAAAGACATCCACCCACACGCACCACCATGCAGAAACACCCTGTGATCGCTTCGAACGTAACACGCACAGACAACATCAAACCATGACCACAACACCCATAACCTTTTCATGAGCCCGCACATCATGAACCGCTTGACAACAACGTTCTCTTTTTGTACTCTATGAAGTAAGGAATCAATACCGGAGCCAACATGGATGTGACCTTCCACACTTTAGCGCTGGTGCTGGCGAAAAACCACACCTCTCCCACACACATTTTCTCTGGCATCACGCTAAAATGCCTCCTTAAATCCGCCCAACCCCTGACGGACGACACACAGCCCATTCTTCCTAATGACCTCATCACATGTTCTGCCCGAGGTGATGTGGGCACATTCATCGAGAACGCCTTTCGCATTGGTGATGTGGTCAAACTCAGCTTGATGCCACCCAGCCGACAAGGTGCTTCATGGCGCGTGGTCCAAGCACACCTTGATGCCACACACACCACTACATGCCGTCATTGATGCGCCAAATGGCTGATGCGCCGATTGGATTGTTTAAAAAACAATACAGAAATCGAAGGGGTGAACGATGGGACTCGAACCCACGACAACCGGGATCACAACCCGGGGCTCTACCAACTGAGCTACGCTCACCACATATCGTCCACTGGACGCAAAGTATGCGCCCGGCAGGACTCGAACCTGCAACCCTCGGCTTAGAAGGCCGATGCTCTATCCAGTTGAGCTACAGGCGCTTGTTCGGGGTAGAGGGATTTGAACCCCCGACATCCTGCTCCCAAAGCAGGCGCGCTACCAGACTGCGCTATACCCCGTGACTTGAAGATCCTAACGCAACCTCTTTGACGAAGTCAAGGAATTGATGTGACCTGTTGGATGAAAGCCCATCGTATAACAAAATCACTCAGAAATATGCCGATGGAGCCATCTTTACGGGCGCACGCCATCACTTGACTACCCAGAAGTAAGCCATGGATGTCCAGCGTATTTACGAGTGCACGTAGGACACATATCGCGTATCAAGGCAGTTTCACACAACAAAAACATCAGGCAGCTCTGGTGATGCATCAATCATCCCCTTGCTAAAAAAATGCGTTCATTGACTGTGACACTTCGCTCAAGCCCGCTGGCCCGATCAAGCATTGTCCGCCGAAGGAGAAGCATGAGACGATGCATTGTCGAAAAGCTGCCTTATCCTTGTTACAGGCAAAATGCTGCATTGGTGCGCAAACTCTGATGATTGACCATAATGCCTTATAAACATTTCCGGATCACAAATGACATATTGCCTTTGCACTGGCCTTTGAACACGCAGATACTGGACATCCATCACCTTCCAACCTCTTTTCGTCTGAATGGCTGCACACAAATGACCAGGACTTTCATTCGCTTGACGCGGTGATGCGCCTGTACGCCCTATGCCAATAAAAACAATGTTTGTCTGCATTTTTTCCAAACCCTCCCTTAACTTTTCAAATGCAATACGCTTAAAACTTGCCTTGCCATCCACCAAATTGATGACTGTTTGCTGGGTGAATGTGCCATCTTTTTGCTCAGACAACTGGTCTGTGCTATGAGGAGACAACACACCACGGGGGTCTCGCTGGCACATTTTGATGACATTGCCATACCTAACTGGACTTTCCTTTATTGATCTACCTGGATCTTGCTCTTGCTTCACTGAAACAACAGATTCAACCTGTTCTTGTATGAACTTAAGTTTTGTTTCAGGCGCCAAACGTCCAGTTGTTAAAACGGAACGAATATCAAAACACAATTGTACACAATCGCCCTTCTCCTCCTGGCCTCGCCACTGAATGATTTGATTGGCAACCATGCGCAATCGTTCAAATGTGATCATGACAGGCGCCAAGCCAGCTTCAACTTTTGCTCTTTTTGAAGACACAACAACTGGAGGAGGGGCACTGATTGAGCTTGATCGTTTTCTGCCAGAACTTGAGGAGGAAGTCCACGCTGCCCTCAGGGTCTAAAGGCTCTCCAGTGCTGAGGGGAAATTTTGCTTCGCTGCCTTTTTAAACCACACAATCGCCTCTTTGGCGTTTTGAACTACACCGATGCCGTTTAAGTGACAACGACCCAGACGACATTGTGCTGTTGCAAGATTTTGCGCCGCTGCATTCCACTGCCATCGGACCCAACGTTACTTAACAAGCGTATGGCTACTGCAGAACGAAAGCACTTGGGCCAGAATATTTTTGGCATGCGCTGCAAGCAAGGTACCATCGTCTTTCAAGCAATGCGTTTTTCCAGAGCTGATCAACAACACCAAACGTATGAATTGTTTTCGCTCGCGCATAAACTCAGACTTGGTGACAAAATCATCCTGCACACCATTGGCGCCCAACATCAAGCACGCATAACGCAAGATCACCTGGCGAGGCTCAATCCTATACTGCTCAGAAGGTGACGTGCCAGCTGGGTATTTGAATTGTTGTTGTGCCTCCTCCATCACATTTTTATCAGATTTTTTAATACATTGAGAAAAAATTCTGATGATGCATTGTCAATCATTTTTCAAATGAAATTGTAAGTACTTTGTCAAAGCAAATAAGGTTACTTTGTTGACATCAGAACGTATCCCATACACTTTCATCTTATTCAAATATTCGCCGAATGCGTTCTGAGGTGTCACGACCTCGAGGCCGAAGCTTTTGACATTAAGCCAATCCGCCAAAGATGCTGCATACTTCAAGAGCGACTTGTGATCAGGGTTGAGCACACTGAAAGGCTTGTCATGAAAGGCCTTCTCATCAAAGGTTGCATGAAGCGATTTGTGATCGTGGCTGGCTTGCATGAAGGAATCCCATTGAAATTCAACAGCAGCCACCTTAACATAAAACAAATACAAGTCAATGCCTTGGGCCAATTCAGCCCAAGCCAGATCTTTTCCCATCCAAAGCAACACGTTTCTAAAAGCCAAAAACCCGCGATTGAAATGACGGCTTCACATGCGTAAATTTGGCGCCGCACCTGAGACATTTACCCAGCTGATGTTCTGCGTGGTGAAAGGCATCAGGCCTACACAACCCCCATCTACTCAGAAAATGATGGCCCCACATGGGATACTGCAGCATGATGGATCATACTGATGGCATCATACAGAACGGTGGCGCATCATATTTCATCACGCAACAACACATTGATGCCCGTTTTGGCGCGTGTTGCCAAATCGGCATATTTGACGATGACCGCACATTGCAGCTGATGTGTGCCATCTTGGCTCGGTAGGGCCCCTGGCACCACAACAGCATTTTTGGGTACCCGACCATACGACACTTTACCTGTGGTGCGATCGTAAATCTTGGTGCTCTGCGATAACATCACACCCATTCCGATCACGGCACCTGCTTCAACCACAACGCCCTCAACGATTTCACTGCGCGCCCCAATGAAACAATGATCTTCAATGATGGTGGGATTGGCTTGCAATGGCTCCAGAACGCCACCAATACCAGCCCCCCCAGAAATGTGGACCCGCTTACCGATGTATGCGCAAGACCCGACGGTTGCCCAGGTGTCAATCATGGCACCTTCGCCAACATAGGCACCAATGTTGATGTAGCTTGGCATCAGCACCGCATCACGGCCCACAAAAGCGCCATATCGAACCGTTGCAGGAGGGACCACACGCGCCCCCTGAGCCAGCCATTGTGCTGGACCATAGTCGGCATATTTTAGAGGAATCTTATCAAAAGCCTGATGATGGCCCTGCCCCATTTGCTGACATGCCTGTGTTTTCAAATAAATCAGAATGGCTTTCTTCAACCAAGCTTGCACCGTCCAGTCGTTCCCTTTGCGCATGACCACCTGCAGCATCCCTTGGTCCAGCCCCTCAATGGCAGAGGTCACTGCTGCCATGAGCGCTGAGTCTTCGGACCATGAATCCGGCTGCACTTGATCAAAACCCTCATCAACAACTGCTGCAAGGTCTTTAAAACACACGGTCATGGTAGGCTCCTGTTCATCCAATTTTGCCCTCTATTGAAACACAATTTTGGCGCACTTAAAACCATGATCATGCCTGTCTCTGTTCCAATCAAGTGGGTACTGCTGCATGCGCATCTTGTGACCATCACACACACCTCACCTTACCAAAGCAAAAACACACGCATCAAATCGTGGCTTATGCATCATTTGGGATAATATTCATTTTTTGCTTGAGCACGAACGCTTTTATGATTATGATGGCCCTATGCTTTTGAACTGGTGTGACGCATGCGTCATCCAGAATTTTTTTATTTGAGAGGGATTGATCATGAGCACCGAACTCAAAAACATTAAAAAATTGTTGTCCTTGTTGGACGAATATCCAGACATTGGTGAAATCACCATGACTCAAGATGAATCGGGCGCTTCTTCCGTGACCATCAAGCGTAACCAGCCTGTCAGCATCACGGCCTCACAACCCGCCCTGACAGCACCCATGGTTGCCCCCACACCCATGCCGGCCCCTGTACCTACCCAGGCCTCAACACAGCCTCATGATGTGGATGCTGCTGACACCAACGACACCCAACCTGAAGGTGACACCATTGCTTCACCCATGGTCGGCACATGCTACTTGGCACCATCACCGGAAGCAGGCAACTTTGTGGCTGTCGGAGACACCATCAAAGAAGGCCAAACTTTGTGTCTCATTGAAGCCATGAAAATGTTTAACAAAATCAAGGCTGAGAAATCAGGCACCGTCAAGGCCTGTTTGGTTCAGAATGGGCAACCCATTGAATTTGACCAACCACTTTTCATCATTGAAACTTAAGGGGAAGCAACATGACCGCCAAAGTACTGATTGCCAACCGTGGCGAAATTGCATTGCGCATTCATCGGGCTTGTAAAGAACTCGGCTTTCAGACCGTCATGGTTTACTCACAAGCAGATCGTGATGCCATGCCTGTACGTGTCGCTGATCAAGCAGTCTGCATTGGACCTGCTTCAGCACTGGACAGTTATCTCAACAAACATGCCATTTTGAGTGCTGCTGAAATCACTGGCGCCGATTTCATTCATCCTGGCTTTGGCTTTCTCTCCGAAAACGCATCTTTTGCAGAAGAGGTCGAACAAAGTGGTTTCACATTTGTGGGGCCAACTGCAGAGACCATACGCATCATGGGCGACAAAATCAGTGCCATCAAGGCTATGCGAAAGGCTGGTGTCCCATGTGTGCCTGGCTCAAATGGGGTGCTTCCCAATGATCCCAAAGCCAATATGGCCATGGCAGATGACATTGGCTATCCTGTTTTGATCAAAGCATCTGGTGGCGGCGGTGGTCGTGGCATGCGTGTCGTACATGAGCGCACCCAGCTGACCGAAGCCATCGACATGACGCGACGTGAGGCACAAGCCGCTTTCAACAACCCCGATGTTTACATGGAAAAATTTCTTGGGGCACCCAGGCACATTGAGATTCAAGTGTTTGGTGATGGCCAAGGCCGAGCGGTTTATCTCGCTGAGCGCGATTGTTCCATGCAACGCAAACATCAGAAAGTCCTTGAAGAAGCATTGGCCCCAGGCATCACTCCTGAAGAACGTGCAAAAATTGGAGAAATTTGTGTCAAAGCTTGCCAAAGCATTGCTTACCGTGGTGCTGGCACCTTTGAGTTTTTGTATGAACAAGGTCGCTTCTATTTCATTGAAATGAACACACGCATTCAAGTTGAACATCCTGTTACCGAAATGATCACAGGCGTGGATTTGGTCAAAGAGCAATTGCTGGTCGCTGCTGAGGGCCAACTGTCGCTGCAACAAAAAAACATCCAACTCAATGGTCACGCCATCGAATGCCGAATCAATGCTGAAAATCCAACAACATTTGTGCCTTCTCCTGGTAAAATCACTGCTTTTCATGCGCCTGGTGGCCCTGGTGTGCGCTTTGATTCTCATATTTATCAGCAATATCGTGTGCCGCACTACTATGATTCGATGATTGCAAAGCTGATTTGTCATGGCCCCACGCGCTTGAGTGCGATTGCACGCATGAAGAACGCACTGAATGAACTGGTCATTGATGGCATCCAAACCAATGTGCCGCTGCATCATAAGATTTTAAACGACCCGTCTTTTGTGGCAGGTGATTTCACCATCCACCATCTTGAACAACAATTGATCCATCAACATGAAGGGGAAACCTTATGAGCAAGCAAGATCAAGCCATCACCATTGCCATTCGAAAATTGATCCACAACAGTGACATCAAAACCCAACATCAATTGTCTGCTGAGCTGAAAGCACTTGGCCATAAAGTCAACCAATCCAAGGTTTCTCGTTTGCTGCGAAAACTCAACATTGTCAAAGTCAAGAATGAACAGCAACAACTGGTTTATGGTTTGCCGAAAGAACCATACCCACCAGCCATTCACATCTCTTTGTCTAATTTGATCATCGAGGTGATTGCCAATGAATCCATGGTGGTCATCCATACCAGTCCTGGTTCAGCCAGTTTGATTGGCCGCATCTTGGACTACAATCGAGAAACGCTCAACATATTGGGTGTGGTCGCTGGCGACGACACCTTATTTGTCGCACCCGGCGCACACCAAGAGACCGAATCTTGTGTCGGAAAAATACAAAAACTTCTCGAAACACTTTGATTGTTTTATAAAAATCACATTTTTGAGCCTCACCCATGCAACATTTCCCCCTTCACCGACTGAGAGATTTGGCCATCATCGCACATGTTGATCATGGCAAAACATCTCTGACCGATACTCTTCTCAAACAAACGGCATCGCTTAAAAATGAAGCTGAGCGCAACACGCAACTGATCATGGATCAAGGGGATCTTGAAAAAGAACGCGGCATGACCATTTTGGCAAAAAATACCGCCATTGTGTGGAAAGACCATAAAATCAATATTGTTGATACGCCTGGCCACGCAGATTTCAGTGGTGAGGTCGAACGCATTCTGTCCATGGTGGATTCCGTGCTGTTGGTTGTGGACGCTGTAGAAGGCCCCATGCCACAGACCCGGTATGTCACCCAAAAAGCCTTTGAATACGGACTCAAACCGATTGTGGTTGTGAACAAAATCGACCGTAAAAATGCCCGACCGGATTGGGTGGTGGATCAGGTTTTTGAATTGTTTGACAAACTGGGGGCCAACGATGAACAGCTTGATTTTAAAGTCATTTATACCAGTGCGCTGTTGGGATTTGCCACCGATGACCACCAAGCCGAAACCGATAACATGCATATGCTGCTGGATACGATTCTTGAGCACATTCCTGCCCCAAATCTTGATGCATCAGGCCCCACACAAATTCAAATTTCAAGCCTAGACCATTCATCCTATCTGGGTCTGATTGGGATTGGCCGTGTTCACAGAGGCCAACTGAAACGACAACAGTCTTTGGTACGGGTTGATGCAACTGGGCAAGAACATCCCGTTAAAATCAGTCAGATCATGTCTCACCTTGGTTTGGCACGGCATGAAGTGGATGCTGCAGAAACGGGAGATATCGTCGCCATCGCTGGCATCGATGATTTGAAGATCTCAGATACCCTTTGTGACCCCACTTGCATTGAGGCCTTACCCACTCTGGATCTTGATCCACCCACCATCAGCATTGAGTTGTGGGTGAACGATTCACCCTTCGCAGGCAAAGAAGGCAAATTTTTAACCAGTCGACAAATCTGGGCGCGTTTGCAGAAAGAAATCACCCACAACATCGCTTTAAAAGTGGAACCGGGCAAAACCAGCAATGCATTCCGTCTATCTGGCAGAGGTGAACTGCATTTGGGCGTTTTGTTAGAGACCATGCGGCGAGAAGGTTTTGAGATGCAAGTTTCAAGACCACAAATCATCGAACGCACCATAGATGGTCAAAAGCATGAACCACGTGAAGAAGTGGTCATTGAGGTGGCCAACGCATTCCAAGGCGATCTCATTGCAACCCTGGGCGCTCGAGGTGGGGTCTTGCAAGACATGATCATGACGACCGACGATCGTGTGCGCATGACTTTTCACGCAACCTCAAGAAACTTGATTGGCTTTCACAGTGAGTTCATGAACATTTGTTCTGGCACAGGCACTCTCAACCGGCGCTTTTTAGATTACGTCCCCAAACAGAGCCACCAAGGTCACCAACGCCCTTCTGGTGTACTCATCTCGAACGTCGATGGGCCAAGTTTGGCCTTTGCCATATGGAACCTACAGGCACGAGGCAAAATGTTCATCCAACCACAAGATCAAATTTATGAGGGCATGATAGTCGGCATCCACAGTCGAGACAACGATTTGGTCGTCAATCCTTGTAAAGCAAAAAAATTGACCAACGTTCGTGCCTCTGGTTCTGATGAAGCCATTGTCCTGGTGCCAGCCATCCCGTTGACCTTGGAATATGCCATGACATTCATCAACGATGATGAATTGGTTGAAATGACCCCCTCTTCATTGCGCCTGAGAAAGAAATGGCTGAAAGAAGGTGATCGAAAACGTCATGCCCGACAACAAGCAGAAGGGTCATAATACTTGGATATGCCGTGGTCGTGTGCCATGGCATGTGCCAAGACAGTGGTCGCCGACACGACATGAAACAAACCGACTTTGAGACTAAAACTAGAATAAAGACCCAAATCAAAACATAAATATTGACATTATATGTTAAAACGCGTACCATTAACGAACCCAAGATACAAGAGTTCCGTATGCGTCTGTCATCCCGCTTATTTTCGGCCATGGCTTTATTTGTCAGCCTAGGTATTGGTGTAGACAATGCGGTCAATACTTTTTATTTCCTCAAACTTGAGCATTGGTCTCTCCTATGGTGCTGGGCCACCACATTGAGCAGCATGTTGCTCAATGGTTTGTTGTATCATACAGGTGCCAAAGCAACGTTGACTCAAACCAAAAATAAGATCTTGGCCATTTGGTATCGTATTAAGCAAGCACACCACCGGGGGCAATCCAGAGATGCTGTATCTTGGCATGCCGAGTGCGTGGCACTGGGCAGTGCCATCACCATGTATGGCTTCACCCTCTTTCACTATCAATCCTGCCCATCCTGGATGCCAATGTTTTTAAGCACAACCTTCAGCCTTTGTTATTTTGTTGGCACATACACATTGATTCTACAGGCATGTACCCGGCCAGTGCGGATGAAATGGGTTGCACTGCATCCACGACACAAGTGCATTGCTGCATTGCTGTGGAGCATCATGGCTTTGGCAACTGTGGCCGCAGGTTGTCAATGGTGGGCTGGTTTGATTGGCTGGCTGCCTGGGCCTCATATGCATCTACTGGCCATTGCATGTTGTGCATGCCTGATGGTGGGAGAATCATCATTCATTGCACACATTGCCATAGATTTGGCACAACATTTGGACACATCCATGCATCAAACGATGCGGTGTGCCAAACGCACATGGAAAGTGAAAGCACCTTACAAAACGATTGGGTGCTGGATCTTGGTGATGCTGAACGCTGCCGGATTTGCCGGCATGACACAATTTGACAGCTGGCTGTCTCACATATTGATGGGACAAAGTGCCTGGTTGTTGGGGTTTGCCTTGTCACTTTTGATCATGCTGCACACAGCACTGTATTGGCAAAAAGCGATCGATGAGCATCATTGACACTGTTTTTCGCCCCTAGGCATGCTTGAAGCGCGACGTCCGCGACACAAAGGCATGAATGCTTCGGTGATTTCGAGATTGCAGTGGGCGATTGGTTTGACCAAATTGTTGCTGCAACAGGGCCAATTGTCCAACAGACACTTCGATAGGCTCTTGCATCACCAACCAGTGTACGCCTTCTGTACAAGGTGGCGTGGTCAAAGAACCCTCCAAACTGAAAAAAGATCTGCGATTCGGCCACAATGATTCGGGATGCAAAAGGTGTGCATTGAATGATGTGGTCTTGGGGTGACTTGGCACGCGTTGTAACCATTGTGCAAATTGAGGGTTGAATATGCCTGATTTCAACATCACGGCCACCACCACAAGTTGCCCTGCAGATGATTGATACACCCAATGCAGGACCCCCGGGTGGTGATGATGATCGAACGTGTGCTCACTGGGGGTGTGTGCATGAAATTGCATCAAGGTGAATGTTGTGCCTGCATGCATCAAAGTGCTGGGATGACTAGGACGCCACTGTGCATGATAAAACAAACGCTTACAAACCACAAACCGTACACTGTTGTTTTGCAAAGCGTTGCATCATCCGACATGTATCTTGATTTTGCATCACTGTTGTGAAAAATGTTGCCATGCTTTTTGGGGATCCAACTTTGGCAAATCTTTGGGACCATGAGGCGCCCATGAGATGCCAGCACCTTCAACCATGGTACCAATGTGATGCAATGCAACAGAATGTTTGATGGCGATTTGCGCAATTTTTGACGATGCATCATGCGGCACGGTGAAGCAAAGCTCATATTCGTCGCCAGAATACAAAGCCATCTCAAGGGCCAAGCGCGCTGAAGATGCATGCTCCATCAACACTGGGGCAATGGGAATGCGATCATGTGCCAACACTGCTGCCACCCCAGAGGCACGACAGATGTGCGCAAGATCACCAACCAAGCCGTCAGACACGTCGATACACGCATGTGCCAAACCAACCAAATCTTGCCCCAATGCCACATGCGGAATGGGACGATGCAATTTTGCCAAACAATGCTCAAAACACACAGGATCGATTGGGGAGGCTGTGGTGTTCAAATGCTCATAGGCATAACGACATTGCCCCAGTCGTCCAGTCACGTAAATGGCATCTCCCACCTGCGCACCATGGCGCACCAAAGCCTGATGCTTGGGAACTTGGCCCGTGCACTGCGTGGTGACTGTGCAGATTGGTCCAGCAGTGATGTCGCCACCTATACAATGCACATCATATTGAGACAATAAACCATGAAAGCCTCGACAAAAATCATCACGCCACTGTGCATCAAAATCTGGCATGGTCAAGGCACACAACATCCAACACGGTTTGGCACCCATGGCTGCCACATCACTGAGGCTGACCGCTGCAGCCTTATGCCCCAAAGCATTGGGAGACATCGTGGGCTCGAAATGCTGCCCCATCACCAAAGTGTCAATGGTCATCACCAAATCGGCCGCATCCGCAGTGATGCCTGCACAATCATCACCAGGTGGCAACCAAATCGCCTGGTCATGACATGGATGCTGGGCAACAATACGACGAATGTGCTCAAACTCTGCCATGATGGATCACCCAGCCATCTCTTGTGGACGAAAACGTGTGGCCAAGGCGTGCAAGATGCCATTGACAAATTTGTAGCCATCTTCACTGCCGAAGCGTTGTTCTATGTGCAGCGCCTCTGCAATCACCACTTTATAGGGCACGGCGTGGACATACAATAATTCGTATGCCCCAACACGACAAACGCTGAGCTCCATGGGTGTAACATCCGACAATGTCTTGTCTTGCAAGACCTCCGCGATGTGCTGATCCAGCATCTTTAAATGCGTGAACAACTCAGGGTAATGTGTTGTAAAATAGTCATTGTCGTATTTTTTATCTGCATTATCATCTAAAAATTGGTGCATGATTAAGTGGCTATTGGTTTGTGTCATGCTGTATTGATACACAGCCTGACACAACAGAATCCGCGCTTTACGACGATGATTGAATCCCATCATGCCTCCCCTGATTTGTTTTTTAAAGATTTGACCTTCAGATCATCGATCAAGGTCTGAAAATCGGCAATCGAAGCAAAACTGAGATACACAGACGCAAAACGAATGTATGCAACTGGATCGATGTTTTTTAAAACTGTCAAAACGATTTCGCCAATGTGCTGAGAAGGTATTTCTCTTTCGCCTCTGGCACGAATGTGCGCCAACACATCACTGACACTCTGCTCAATCAAATCATTGGCATCGGTCGATTTTTGAAAAGCGCGCACCATACCACGACGAATGTTTTTTTCACAGAACATCACCAACCGGCCATCCCGCTTGATGACCTGGGGCATTTCAAGTGCTGCAACTTCAAAAGTGGTGAAGCGCTCGTGACAGGCAGGGCAAGACCGTCTGCGCCGAACCTGAGTCCCTTCTGCCACCAATCGCGAATCAATCACTTTGGTGTCTTGGGCCTGACAAAAAGGACAAAACATAACGCTACACTCCGCTGAACGCAACAGCGTCAACTGGAAAAGATTGACACAACGCCGTGACCGACTTTGCAATGTCTTGCACCAATCGATCATCATGGGGTGTTGCAATCAAAGTCGCCATCCAATCCGCAATGACATGCATTTCGGTGTCACGCATCCCTCTCGTGGTGATTGCAGGCGTACCAACACGCAAGCCGCTTGTCTGAAAAGGAGATCTTTGGTCACCAGGCACTGTGTTTTTATTCAAAGTGATGTGTGCTTGTCCCATGCGATGCTCAAACACTTTTCCAGAATCCTCATAGCCACGCAAATCGATCAAAAACATGTGGTTATCGGTGCCTCCGGACACAATGTTCAAACCATGACTTTGTAAAGCTTGCGCCAAAACCTGAGCATTTTGAATCACCTGCCCCTGGTATGTTTTGAACGCTGGTTGCAGCGCCTCAAGAAAAGCCACAGCCTTGGCAGCGATGACATGCATCAATGGCCCACCTTGTGTGCCTGGAAAAATGGCAGAATTCAGTTTTTTACAAAATGTCTCATCGGTACTGTTGGACAAAATCAAGCCACCACGTGGTCCACGCAAAGTCTTGTGCGTCGTGGTTGTCACCACATGCGCATGGGGTAAAGGTGAAGGATAATGACCTGTGGCCACCAAACCTGCAATGTGCGCCATGTCCACCAGCAAATAAGCATCGTGTGCATCGGCAATGGCTCTGAAACGCTGCCAATCGATGATCCGTGAAAAGGCAGAATAACCAGCAACGATCAATTTGGGACGATGTTTGGCGGCCAACACGGCCACTTGGTCATAATCGATGTCACCCTCAGCATTCAACCCATATTGCACAGCTTGATAAGTCAAACCAGACATGTTGACGGCACATCCATGGGTCAAATGTCCTCCCTCATTCAACGACATGCCCAAAAAGGTGTCGCCTGGCTGCATCAGTGCCTGATAAACGGCCGCATTGGCCTGCGAACCAGAGTGAGGTTGCACATTGGCATAACGACATGCAAACAGCTGTTGAGCACGAGTGATGGCCAACTGTTCTGCTTCATCGACCCACTCACAACCGCCATAGTAACGTTTGCCTGGATAACCTTCTGCGTATTTATTGGTCAACACAGATCCTTGCAGGGCCATGACAGCCTGAGACGTGTAGTTCTCAGAAGCAATCAATTCCAAGTGGTGTTGTTGCCGCCAATATTCTTTTTTGCAGCACGCTAACAGCGCTGGATCATGTTTTAAAACATCTTCTAAAGCAAACATTCTGGGCTCCGCATCAAGGCTCATGATGATACATCATTTCATAGGCAAAAGCGACACACCAAATGGACAGTTTTTGCGCATGTGCGCACTTGGATCTTGACCCCCAAACATGACGTATGTGGCTGAGTTGTCGGCTTGCTGGGGCCACTTGATCACGTAGATACTGAAACAGATCACCCTGCACTCAAAACACTTGTTTCAAGACAGACCAACATGTTTTTTTAAGATTGGAAGAAGACAGCATGCCCGTCAAGGATGGCAAGGTCAAATATGTGACTTTGTCGACAACATGCACGCCATAAGCTTGATCATTTTGGGGCAAAACCGACATCAGAAGATCGGGCACATCACCAAAAATGATGACACAATCGGCTTGCATGAGCACATTCGACTGTATGGCTGACACATGGCGCACTTGAAGCGCAACAGCCTTAAAAATCTTCGCCAACAGGGCTTGCACGTCCTCATACAAAGGCTCTGATGTCATGACCACACACCCTACTCGGTGGGTGGTGTGCATCTGCCATGCTTTTGAAGGTGATTGGGCAAGTGTGCGGCACTTCCAGAATGTCAACCCCAACGCATCGGCCAATGCCTGCAAGTAATGAGACATGAATCAAGGCTCCTCGATCGATTGCACGGCATGCGTTGCCGATTTGGTCAACACCATGTCAGCAAATGTTTTTGACGGTGCAATGTGTTGTTCATAATTGGGCACATTGATGCATTGCCAGGCATTCAATGCCAAATCACGTGCTGCGTCTGGCGACAATGTTGCCCATTGATGATAGAATGTGCCCGGTTGTGCGCTGTGACGCAAAGCTTCGAATCGTGCCATAAACCACGTCTCTAGAAGATGTGCCTCAACCTCCAAATAAATGGACATGTCCCACAAATCGGTCAGGCGACGTTTGGCATTTTGGGGGTGTGGCTGCAACGCAATCACGCCTTCCACAATCAAAACATCAGGTTGTGCGACCATCTGTGTGGCCTGATCAATGTCATACGTTGCATGTGTATACTTGGGCAAATCATAATGCGCTGAAGCACGTGCACGACATGCTTTAACAAAATCATACAATGCATCAAATCGATAAGACTTGGGAAACCCTTTTTGATGCATGCCAACACGCCGTGCAATTTCTGCATTGTCGTACAAAAAATGATCCGTAGACAAGCAAATGGTGCGCTTTGAGGGCAACAAGACAGATAAAGCAGCCTGAAGCATGTTGGCACTGGTGGTCTTCCCTGCCGAAACGCTGCCTGTCAGACCCACCATGAAAACTCGATGCTCATCTGCATCCTTCTGCTGCTGAGCCACATATTTTTGATAAACTCGACGCACCCACGCAATGTGGCTGGCACGCACATCAAGCGGTACGCATGATGGCCAACACATGGCATGTTGCAACTGCGTATCAGAAAGATGCATCGCATCGTTTGTTTGCTGTTTGGAAGATGACATGATCGAAAACGCCACTTTTATGTCTCAACAATCTAAAACATTTCGATCACAAAATCCATACAATCATGGACTTGGCCACATGACCACATCGGGTTGAAAACGATCAACAACTCAAAACAAACGCATTCAGCGCTTCATAGAAGACGTTGTCGATGAGTATGCAAGAAGAACACATGCATGTTTCGCTCGAGCAGTGATCCTAAAAAAGCCCCCATGATGCACTTCGACATCTGAGGTTACAACATCCTACCAAAACGGTATCTTTGATCCTTCAAAGCATTGCCAACGCTTGAGGCATCGTGCTTGAATAGCATCAACCACCGACATCCATTGAAGAGAGCCGTATGATGTCATACTTAATGATGATTTTTTTGGCATTGGTTGTGTTGATCGTCATCATGGTGTGTGTAT
Source organism: Candidatus Comchoanobacterales bacterium (assembly GCA_965661085.1). Classification (GTDB taxonomy): domain Bacteria; phylum Pseudomonadota; class Gammaproteobacteria; order Comchoanobacterales; family Comchoanobacteraceae; genus CBFIDA01. The sequence continues at coordinate 16,227 of CBFIDA010000001.1, forward strand.
GGATGTCTCCCTTTGGAAGCCAGAACCAGACGCAACTTGATGAAACAAACAATACCAACCCGCGACGCCAACAAAATCCTCGGACACAGACTCAAAAGACTTCACCGAAGGAGCAAAGCGAACACCACAATCGTAATGCGTATCTGAGATTTATCAGAGATACTTTAAAAGGAAGGTTATCTGAGCTGCTGTTGGAGTTAAACATTGAAGAAAAACCTGGCACCGAAAGATACGTAGAAAAATTGTCTAACGCCGCGAACCCGCATGAAGATCATCGCAAAGCGCTCGATGCCATCATCAACTCTTGTCGAAAATTTGATGCCATCATTGCTGAGGAGACTAAAAGGCGCCCATCTCCAAATGGCACATCTCAGAATCTCCGCCTTATCCTAAAAACGCCGAATAACCACAAAAAATCCCATGCATTAGAGGCACAAACAAAACCCCATGAACTTGAGAAAGATCGCTTGGTCACCCTCTCAAAGAGAAGTCACAAAGACCATGGTGCTTGATTCAAATAGGATTGGAAATCATGCTGCATCACAGCCAACACCCATGAAGGGCATTGACAGGCATGAGCCGGTTACCTACCATGAAACTTGTTATGGATTTTGAGCAAAACCATGAGTGTACTGTCTTCGCCAACATCAAGATTGCCCAGAGCAATCTTGGTCGAACTTGGCATCCTGTGTCTATGGATCGCCAGTGCGCATGCTCAACCACTGTGCTCAACAGCAAACATCACCACCCCACTGCCAAAAGCAGTGCAAATCAATCTTCAACATGCTTACACAGGTTTCATCAAACAAACCGAGTATTTGCAACGCGATAAGACCATGGAGCAAAACACCAAAGCTTGGTTGGCCGCTGTGCACCAGGCCATTGAGCCTTATGGTTATTTTAACCCCATCATCACACATCATTGGCAGCCTCACAAAGCATGCATGCAATCGGTCTTGCATGTCCAACTCGGACAGCCCACGACCATCACAACCATCCATTGGCACATCACCCCCAAAAAATCGCCCATCTCATTGATTGGCGCCAAAGAAAAATGGCCCGTATATCCTGGCATGGTCTTCAATACACCGCAATTTCAAGATGCCAAATCGACCATTCGACACCTGATCTCTGAGCAAGGCTATAAAAACGTTGATATGAGTCGGACAACCCTACAGATCGATCCAGAACATCATCATGCCATCATTGATTTCAACATCGATCTTGGCAAACGTTATCGTTTCGGGCACATCACCTGGACGCATGGCATTTTGTCTGACAACCTCCTTAAACGTTTCATATCCGTGCATTCTGGCCAGTATTTTTCTGAACTGACTCTACAGCAAATACAAACCAACTTACAAAAAACAGGCTATTTCTCAATGGTCAAAGTGCATTATCACCTGAATCCAAAAGGCGTTGTGCCCATCCATTTTGAGCTCAAGGCAGCCGATAAAGCACAGGCCATTTATGGACTGGGATACGATTCTGAGACAAAGATTACAGGCATTTTTAATATCAAGTTCAATCGACTCAATGCGAAAGGCCATATTTTTGAGGCGCAAACCAGCATCAGTAAAAACAAACCCTACATCAATGTTGAATACTTCTTTCCTGGCCCTCAACCCATGAGAAATCACTATGTCATACAAAGCTTATTCAAATACAACAAACGCACCAAAAACAGAGAGAAATCCGCTGTCTTGACATTCAAATATCAATCCAAAAATGTGCACAAAAAATCATCTATCAGTCTCAACTATTTGCTCAACCGCAGTCATCCTGTCTTAGGCGCCAAGACCACCACACATCTTTTTTATCCCAGCTTATCGATGTCATGGCGGAACAGACTGATGCAACGATTGCCATTCATCACATCGCCCATTGAGCAACAATTTGACTTAATGGTGCTGGGTTCAACCGACCGATTGTCTTCTTCATTGAATCTGTTTCAACTGCAATCTCATTACCATGCAAAGCTGCCATTGCATCCGCTGCTTCGCTTATTGGTGGCTGGCCATCTGGGCTTCAATCGTACCAATCACCCTGCCGATCAACCCGACATCACCAAATTGAAATTGGGTGGCAGCAATGGTTTGAGAGGCTATGCCTACAACAGTTTGATGGGCGATCCTCTGGCCAAACAACTCAAGCTAAAAGCCATGACACTGGAAATGCAGTATCAACTCATGCCCAGTTTGTACCTCACCACATTTATGGATGCTGGCAATATTGTGCGTGCTTGGCGTGACCCCATCAAAAAATCTGCTGGCTTTGGATTGACGTATGGCACCCCCATTGGAGACATCAATGTCAGTTTGGCGCGTCCCATCCACGAACGCAATTCAACATGGCGCATCAACCTGACCTACACCAATTGAAATCAACATCTTGGAGCAAAACCATGATACGCGCATTTAAAACCATCATGTCTTTTGCATGTCTATGCTTTTTATGCCTGAGCATCACGGTCACCCATGCTGGATTACTGGCACTCACCAAAGTGCTTGAGTATGCCCACGGCACCACGGTGCAATTCAAACAAGTCGAAGGCACCCTGTGGCATGGTTTTTCTGTGGGGCGTATTGATTTCAGTGTGGGACAGTACGATTGGTCATTGCAACAAGTCCATGCCAAACCCGCCCCCCATCGTTTCTGGCACTATCAAGTGACCATGGCAAATATGATGCTGCACAAACGACACAGACCAAAACTGCAGCGTATGATTGGGCGCCTCAAATACATCGCATGGTCGCTTCATTTTATCGAGTATCTCTATGTTAAAAAAGTGAGCATCCCGCATGTGCATCACATCATGACAGATCTGATCATCGATCAAAGACACCCCAATATGCGTGAATTTGAATTGCATGTTTTTCCATATGTACACTTGAATGCCCATGCTGCCTATGCACATCACAGCTGGCATGGCGATGGTGTTTTCATGCGTCCCCCCTTGATGGCACAACCGTTTCATTTTGACACGCATCATCGCATGCATGACAGGACCCTCACCATGCACACCTCAGGGCCATTAGGGGATATGTCCCTGGCCGCATCGCTGAATGCCAACCGACTGAACACACATGTCCACATCGATCACTTGATGGCCCTGATGGTTACCCGTGGTGTGCCCCTAGAGATTGCGACATTGGTTGCCAACATACAGATCTCAACCCAGGAACAGTCGTTAAACTTACCCAAATTTGAGGCCAAACTCAATCATCATCTCATTCATGGAAAATTACATTTGGCATTCAATGCCAAAGGTCTCAAAAAACTGCATGTGCATCTTGATGCCAAGCAAGGCAACGATCATATAGATGTGCACTTAACCGATCAACAATCAATCCATCAAGACATCACCATTGCCAAATTACAAAAATGGATGCCCCATTTGCGTGGGCACATTCGCAGTGACATGCATTTCCGTGCTGGCCAAGGGCTCTATGGTTTTACAGAAATCAAAAACTTTTTTTCAAAACATTTACAGGCCAAATCCATCGTTTTACGCCAAAAAGGTCCCCATCCAACGCTGGCATTGGAGTTGCAGCACGTTCAAGACAACACGTTCACCTTAAACAATACCGCCATTGAAATGGCGCAAAACACCTCCTTAACCCCCATACAAATTGGCCATATGGTTGCACAATCCTTGCAACTGAACCCTGCATTACAAAAAAGTTTCAATTGGCTTGGACAACTCTATCCCAAATGGGCAAAAAACGCGCACACCGCGCAACAACAAAGGTGTGACACCGAAACATGTGCACCATCTCCCGCAACCAAAGATCGGTGGCGCCATTTTTCCGTCACATCCAAAACCGTACCACTCAAAACATTAAAAAAATGGCTGCCTGATCACATCGATCTTGATTTGCTCAAAGGCAACTGTGCCGCCAATGTTTCCGTGGCAATCAATATCGATAAGCCATGGCAATTGCGTGGTGAAATCACACTGTCACAGATACAATTTGATCATTATCCTTCCAACACTCACTGGGAGAAAGGTCACATGCAGATCATCCTGACCCCCAGTAAGATTGAAGCCAAAGGTGACATTTTTCTCAATGGTCACCCACTGCATGTCGATCTACAAACCAAAACAACGCCTCATGCGCCCTTGATCATCCATGTCCAAGGCCAGCACATTCCTTTGACGATCTACCCAACACTTAAGGTTGTGCTCTCACCAACACTGCGTCTCAAACAACAACAGGCCATTTGGGACATCTCGGGCAAAACCCATGTTGATCGCGGTTACATTGGTTCGGCATACAGCAAACGACTTGTGACACTGCCGATCAACACAACAATCGTCGGTCGGCCCAAACAACAGGATCTTGGACATTATTTGACACAATACCTACGTGGCAGCATCGATGTCAGCACCTCTGATCACATTGTTGTGCAAAACTTCTTTGGCTTCATTGGTAACCTATCGGGTCATATGCACATCGCATTTCAACCACAAAAAGAGCCCATTGCCTCTGGCAGTTTTGTGTTGAAAAAGCCGCATTACATCAACCATCCCAACATTCACATCGAACGCGCACACATTGCTTATCGTAAGCATCAACTCAACAATCCCATGCTCGATTTTAAGCTGACGCGTAACATTTCAAGCATCATTTTTGATTTCAACCACCCTACCCAAATCTTTGATGGAAAAAAAGTAGGTTTGACCATCACTGGTTCTGCCATGTGGCCCCAGTACCGTCTCTTTTCAGATGACAGTGATTTGACACAATTGCAAATGGTTTCTGCCTTGTTGTCCGGATCACCCCATGGTTTCAGTCCAGATCAAGATATGATCTATGCCTTGAATCTGATCAACAATCGTCCCAATAAAGGACAACAACCTCTCTTATCCCCCCTACAAAAAATCAGAAACAAACTGGGCCTTGATCAATTGTATCTTTCTACCCCTTTAGAAGACGACAATTTGATTGAAAACACATTTGGCAACACCGAAATCACCATGACCAAGAGCTTGATGGCGAATTTGATGGCCACTTATCGCATCAACATTTCAAATGATGATTACCTACTCGCACTCAACTACTTGATGCATGATGCCCTCAAACTGCAGCTTTATGCCAAACGGAAAACCGATGAGTTGCTTGCCCTGCATTCTTATGGCCTCAACCTGATTCAAATGAAGAAAATAAAGTGATCCTGCAAAGTCGTTGGGTCAAACCCCAAAGACCAGAACCATGATGGCATGCAAGCTTAAAAAGTGCACTGCCTGCATCATCCATCTCAACCCAAAATATCAAACATGCGTCCTAAAAAACCAAAAAGCTTCAGAAGGATGTGCGGTTTACTTTGCAAGCATTGTGATGGACCCAAACACACCCATTTTCCGACAACAACAATGTGGCCTCAGAAGATCGACACCATGATGACACCCATGACAGCGCACTTCACAACACCTTAATGGCACATTTGGAGCAGCTGTATGCCCGACAAAGCTTAAGAAAGCATACAATTTTGAGTCAGCGTTGACTGCCAACCGCACAGAACATGAAAGATCATACGGTTTGGCATCCCATGCATGCATCGACCATTTCAGCATGCCACCGCACAATGCAAGGACACACATCCTAAGGACATCGAGACATGTGGCAACCTATGGAGACATCACAATGTGAGACTGTTGAAATGTTTGTCTTTACGATACTCACTCAAGATGTTCTCAACAATCGATGCCAAAATACTTGCTTTTTTCTCTTCTTCAATCAAGCCCGAGGACTCTTGTTCTTTTTCAAGCAACTTGCTGACCAGCTTGCTCGCAGAACCACTGGGAAACAACCGCGCCAAAACACGTCGCGCTTCAACAGGGCCAAGCTTCAAGTAAAGCTGATTCCGGATCATCACATCCGCCGCAGTGGTGCTGAACGCCCACAATTCAATTGGACCAAGCGTTAAAGTCAGCAACTGTGTGTTCATGCTTTCTTTGGTGGCAAACAAAGCCAAGAACGTTGCACCTCCACTGCGAGGCCCTCGAACATGGCTGCGCAATGCAGCTTTTGCAGTTGCTTCCAAACCAAACACCTTGGCTGTTTTGTTGATGGCCTGTTCAGGACCAGCATCCATGATGAAGATGGAGGTCCCAAACTCTACCATCACTTTATCGAAATCGTCCAGAGATTGAGAAATCAGACCAATTTGAACATTCCATTTGCGGCCTTCGCGCATGTCTAATATGACCTGATTGCGCACCGCTTCGGCCGATGATGTTCGATGGAATTCATCGTAGATCAACCTTTTGGGATCCTCAAGGATCTCTGAAACGCGTTGCTCATGATACGCTTTGTAAATTTCTGGCGCTTGTTGGCTGACCTCTTCGTTGAGGTAGAAGTTTCTGCCAATCACATAACGAGAAAGCATATACATGACCGCTGTTTGCCGTTCACCTGCAGCCCCACCACCTTTCGCAACCTCATCCAAATCCAAGGAAGTGATGCGCGCATCGCCAATGTCAAATTGTGTGATTCTTGATAAAACAGGGAACTCGCGTACGGCAGATGAAATCATACGATTGAACGCATCGATGAGGTTTTCTCCTGTTGGGGTGGTCACCTTGCTGTACAAATCTTCGACAACTGGCAACCGGCAAATCGATGTCAAATCACCCAAAACGGGGACAGCATGACGTTGAGCCAACATGGCTTCATGTTCAAAACCTGCAGCAAACAATGCATCGGTGACTTCCCACCATGTGGTGTGCTGATCGGTGACAAAGCCAATTTCTTCTAAAATGGCATCAATCAGCTCCTCAATGCCTGCGTTGTATCCATTGGGATTTTGTCCATCCATCAGACTCTTGTAGGCTTCATCGACAATCATGCCAATCATGTCTGCAATGCCATCGTAAGGTGTGGTGCTTCCCAGTGGTGTGGCCAACAAACTGATGAAATTGACCAAAAAAGAACGCTCTGGTGCCAAAGGCGCTCTCAGCCCCAGTTGGGTATCAAACGGGTTGATTGCATAATCGGCAGACATTTTAAGGCGATGATACGCCACAAGATGTCTCTGGTTCATCGGCAAAGCTTCACGGATGAGAGAAATCAAGCCCGCACTGGAGGGACCGATGTCGATGATGGAGACACGCGGTAAACGTTTGGCGCCAGCGGACAACACCAAGGCCAAATTGAGCGCGTTGGATAAAACCGATTTACCAGAACCAGGGCGAGCATAAATCAAATCTATCCAAGTGGTCTGTAACGGTGACCCTGGCTGATAAGGCCATGGTTTTCCATCTGGCGAACGAAACATCAGTGCACCAGACTGCCAAGGCGACGCAGGTCGATAAAACGGCAACATATAGATCACATCAGACAGCGAAGCCACTGTGGTGGTGGCCACACTTTCCATAGACACCCCCAGCATCGAGGAGACAACCCCCTCAAAAGCATCACCACAAACTTCAGACACATCACACGACCCCCACCCTTGGAGGGCACGTGCCAACTGTGCGGTTTGCATACTGAGTGCTTTTTCATGACCAACTGGCGCCCATGTTGCCGCAGCAACACGATATTTGACCACCGCATCATCGGCGTTGAGATTGATGTAATCCAGCAAGGCCACGCTGTCATTGATCAAACGATTTTGGGCTGAAGAAAACGACAGCAAGGACGACAACATGCGCTTGATACGCAAAGACTCCATGCCACCACCATCAACCAAGAAAGAGATGCGCCATGGTATTTTGGTTTGCAATGTTCTGTTAAACAGCACTGTAAAAGACTTGATTTCTTTAGGAAACAAATCGATGAAGACCGCAGCATAAATCTTATCACCAATGCGACACGTACGCATGTTGAGGTTTTCCGCATCCCGTGGAAACAATTGACGACTGAGTGACGGCCATAAAATATCTCCTGGATCACCCGCATAATGCTTGGCAATTTTGGGGTTGTAACGATCGCCAGGTAAAATGGGCCGCCATGCTTTGTCTGTAAAATCGGGATCGATGGTCAATCTAACTCGATAGAGTGCATCATGCACATCAAGGACATTGACCTGCATCCCTGCACTGCCACAATCGGCTTGAAACGAGCGCACAAATGAGTCATGCGTGTCTCTCAAATCGTTGAATGCTGCCATGATGTTTTGTGTGTAGCGTACGGGTGGGTATTTGCTTTCTTTGCGCAACCTGTTTTGATCTTCGTTGGCCTTACGCAGTTCCTCTGAACCCAAAATGGTGAATTTGGTCCACAAGACAGCATAACAGACTTCCTCAGAGCAATAACGTGACAAATTGTCAACACGCTCATCAAAAACATCGTCAAGCTCCAAATTCAGGCCATGTGTCGTATCTTTCGAAGCACGCATGTGATGCGCCAACACATCTCGGATGTTGTCTTTGTTATAACTGAACAGCACCTGAACTGAATGCCCTTTCTTATTCAAACTGTTCTGTAAGCTTTGCAGCAGCATGTCATGAATGTATTCATATTCACTTTGTCCAACCAATGTGGTCACGCCATGAAGCTGTACAATCGACAAGAGCGATCCATCATGGGTCACCAAAGATGTTGCGCTGTCAGCTGTTTGTAAGTGATTGTACGATGACATCGTGGTTCGGACAGATTGTTGCAGATATGCCTTAAAGGTATCAATGCTGTCTAATATTTCTTCAACAAAACCCAAGCCCATTTGTCTACACCTCCATGTTTGACATCATCAGGACCAACCATCTGGCTCGGTCAGCCCCTCTTCTAAAGCCATGCTAGACCAACGCTCAATCTGCTTTTTGAATGCAGTCTGAGATGGCAACAATCTCAAATCTTTTAGAACCGTTTGTTTCCAATGCGCCTGATCTTCAAGCGGGGTATCGATCAACATTTGCCCCATCATGTTGGGTTGACTCAACCCTTTACCCCATTGCTGCTCAATTGGGTCCGCACACAGTCGCAAGCTGTTGTAAATTTTTTGCGCTCGCTCAGCATAGTCGGTTTGATTTTCTATCGCACAGAACAACACATGACACAAACCATTGAGGTCAGCCTGGCGTATGTCTGGCAAATGAATCAAGGTACCCCCTGATGCACCATCCTTGCCTACAAAGGGCAAAAAATTGACTTGCATACAAAAAGGACAGGCTGTGACAAGATTGTCGATGGTGTTGTTTTTGTATTGTCCATCAAAGTTCACCACACACATGTCGTGCTGCGATTGAAAACCACAGTAGACGCAGGTATGACGGTCTCGTTGAAAAACACGTTTCTTGAATGCATCAAACTTTTTATCTGTTGCCCGTGTATGATACAAAACCCAAGATCCAACATCGGCATTGAGAGTCAAATGATCACTGATCGAAGGCATGTGTGGCTCCGTTAATATGAATCTGGCAATTTATGGACATCCATCACCGCCTGGCAACCCTTGGCATCGCATCGACGCATCGGGTTCATCCCCAAAAATGGTTGTGGTCACAACACCAATGAGGCCTGGCATCGACACCATCAATATCGACACCATCAATAAAGCAAACGGCGTACCAATGGGGATTTGAGTGGGATTGTCTTTGTACTGCTTAAATTTATAAACAGAAGCGATGCCAAATCCCACACCCGACAAATAGCCAAGACCAATGAGCAGCTCACCGATGTTGAGGTGCATGTTGATGAATGCATCAGCCATGTCACCCAAGGTGCTGTACTCAGCATGTAAAGGCGCCATCATGCACCCCATGATGAACAACAATCTGAATGCTTTTTTATCCATGTTGCCCCTCTACATCCATTGAGACCAAAGCAAAGCAATGCTATTTTGCATCCCCACCTGGGATGCTCTCAGCACCACTGCCTGTGAAACCGCCACCAATGCCTGTGGTTTTGCCGTAGATGGATTTTGCAGCGGGCTTATACAAACCTGGTAAGAAGACCAACAAGACGGAAATGGCCAGCATGGCAAACGGTGTACCAATCGGCACTTGTGTGGGATTGTCCTTGTGCTGCTTGAACTTGAAAATGGCCGCAATGCCAAAACCAATGCCCGCAATGTAAGCTGTACCTGTCATAAGCTCACCAATTGCGGTAAATTGTGACGATAAATTGTTGGCCATACCAGAAAATGTGGTGGCAGGTGCCACAGATTTATCGGCGGCGGCAGCCAACATGCTGTATGAAGTTAAAAATAAATATGGTAAAGATTTGAACCACGGTTTGATTTGATTTGATTGAGACATGAGACACTCCTTTCAATACGGATGATTTGATCCAAATGATCAAACTGCTGGACACCATGCTGACAACACATGAAGCAAAACTGCCCATTGCAAGCTTGAACATCTACAGATGACTTATCCTTATCATTTTTCCATAAATGCATCCCAATGAAAAGAAAAATGTGATGATCCTTGTGTATCCCAGCCTAACCCAATCACTTCATGACATGCACATGCCACAATGCTCACCAACCTTCATGTACAGTGCAATCGGTGACACTGTTGTCCCCAACCCGCATATAAGACAGGCGCAAAGCCCCATGGGCCCCATCTACTTGATGTTTAAAACCAAGCACAATGATGGCACTTGGACTTTATTTCAAGCAAAAAAAAACGCCAGCTGATGCTGGCGTTTTTTTAATATCCAACAAATGTTAGATGTGAGCAGAGACACGCAACGCTGTGGTTTTCGTTTTGATGTCTGTTGCATCAGTAACCTGGCGGTAACCGAGGCCAATGTTTGCAGTCGCATTCAATGGTGTTTCAACACTGAAGCTGATCGCTCTTGGCTTTTTGGTTTGTGTTGTAGCAGCAGTATCGGCACGCTCAACTTGACCAGTGAAGGTGTACTTACCCATGGCCTTGGTTGATGCACGCAAACCGAACCACTTTTGCTTGACGTTGGATGCAGCTACAGCGTAGTCCTTACCTTTAGACTGGTTGTAGGCAGCCATTAAGCTGACTGGTCCAGCCTGAGTTGATACGGACAAGTCGGTCACATCTTTTTTACCGTTTACGGTAGCGCCGTCGTTGTCTTGATCATACTTCGCAAAACCCATTTGCATCTTGAAACCATGCATGGCTGTACCTAAATTGATGCCTGTGACATCAAATTTAGGGTTGGTGCCGTCTGTGGCATCACCAACGATTGCAGAAACGTTGAACTGATTGAACTTGGTGCCCAAAGAAAGCACGTCACGTTTGTAACTGGAAGGCGAAACAAAGTTGTTCAATACATTTGCAGGAACAGTGTCAATCAATCGACTGTTGATGGATTGACCGCCGAAGATGTATGCGTTTGCTGCAGCGTTTGTAGACTCACCAAACCCATCACGGACGTTTGTGCGACCCAATGACCAGTGCAATGCACCCTGGTTGCCCATGACATGCATGTCGTCCAACATGATTTGATCGTTGCTGTTGCCATCGGTATCACTGTTGACACTGAAGTGTGCGTCAAAACCCTTTGTGGCAAGACCTAAGTAACCCGCAATGTTGTGGGTACGTGTGGACTCGTTGCCATCTTTTTTAGAATGCGTGATGCCAGCAGCGCCAGATGCGGTCCAGTTCAAATTAGAGAACATGCGCTTGGCACTTGAGTGATGACCCGCAAATGAAGTCACTGCCAATGATCCTGCTAGGATCATACCTATATATGTTTTAGCCATCTTTAACTCCTTAAGTAAACTTATTCAGCTAATCAATAAATGAGTCCTGCGCCTTGCCCATTTAATATCATGAGGTTAGCAACGTGCCAACAGCTCTGTCAAGCACTAAAATGCGGTCATTTTCGGAATTTCCTCAAAAAGTGATTTCAAACAGTGACTTATGACCTTAAATTAATCTTGGGCAATCAAAAAAAAGGCAAACTCACTGCAAAAAAACCATACATGAGAGAAATGGTGCCGCCATTTAAACCACAAAATTGAGGTTGTGCGTTGCATGCTGCGGATGCCAATGCCGGTGGCATGTGCAAATCAATGTCACAACACCCCAAAGAATGAGCCAGCGACAATACAATGCGGACCAAGTATCATCCATGGCGTCAGCCAGGTAAATTTTGAGCGCCTGCACCATCAAAACCACCCCCAATGTTTGTGGTGGTGCCATAAATTGATTTGGCAGCGGGTTTGTACAAGCCAGGCAGAAACACCAACAATACCGAGATCGCCAACAATGCAAAAGGCGTACCAATGGGCACTTGCGTTGGATTGTCTTTGTGTTGCTTAAATTTAAAGATAGCGGAAATACCAAAACCAATGCCAGCAATGTATGCGGTGCCTGTCATCAGTTCACCAATGGCCCTGAATTGCGCCTTCAAATTGCTTGCCATACCTGCAATGGTGGTGGCTCTGGTCACTGCTGAACTGGAGGCGCTTGCCCCGCCGCCACCAGCGGTTTGTGCCATAGAAGGGTCAAGCCAGATCAACAAGCAAAATGCGCCAATGAGATACAAAACATGGATGTGCATACGTTTCAGCATGATTCAACTTCCCAAACAAAGACACAATCAACTTATCTTATGTTCCATATCATGTAAAGCATTTTAATGCCGTCGTTTCATTCAAATTTGAAAACAAACGTCAGGCGATACAGCCTCGATCACGACCTGGCATGACATAAGGTGGATTGCATCTTAGCGCTTGCCAACCATTGCAACGCACCCAAAACACAACATGGAGGTTGTCATGATACACTTGCTGATGGTCTGAATGCTGTTACGCTCACTGCACCGGCATTCAAACTGTCAACCAAAGCTTTAATTGGCCCATATGATGATTGCATGAAAACGACACGACCATATGCACCACTCATTTGTTGATCTGAAGTAACGGTTGCAAGCTGAATGCAATGAGATTGGGCATCCCTACAAGCCAAGTGTTTGGTTGATCATGTCAATTGTGCCTGTGATGTTGATTGCCATGACGCCAGCAATAACGTGCATCAGACCTTTTGACATGTTGCCAGGCTGTGCATTTTCCTTATTGGCTTTTACCAGGAGCACCCAGCCACGAAAAAAAGCAATGAGCCCAATCACCTGTATCAAACCGATCATGGGTGTGATGGCACTGTACCAGGTATCGGTCCCCTGCCGTGATTCCCATGACACTGTGTTTTGTACACTGTCGGTTGCGAACAACGTCATCAACAAGATTTTAATGAATGCTGGTGTATTGATCAAAATCACACCAATGATGACCACAAAAGATGGCCCAGTTAAGCCCGCACCGCCGCCCATGAATGCCGTTTTATAACCCATTTTCTTGAGCATGTATAGACCTTTAAGCACAAAGAACACTCCCGCAATCCAACATATTTTTTCAATGGCTGGATACACCTTCTCTAGGCTGATGTTCAGGTTTTCAAAGATTCTCATGGCTGAGGTGGCCTCAGCAGTGGCAGCAAGGACCATCAGCAACACACACAACATGCATGCAAAGACTTTGTGATAAACGTTGGTTTGAACGTTGGCTTCAGCCATTTGTTTTCTCAAATGTTATGGTGCGTCCTGAACTTGTTTTCACAAGCCCAATATCTGGCAAAATGGCCGTGACAACACCATAAGTTGGCACAGCATCTCCCACTTGTACTGTTAAGTAAGGATGACTGGGCGAACTCAACCATGCGCGCCCATGAATCAAAGCTTTGACAGCGTAGTGTTTCTGTATTTTGGGAACAATTTTTTTAGGCGTCAACTTTTTGGGGGTTTTCTTGACAACGATTTTGGGTTTTTTCACTTTCATGGCCTTCATCTGATCAGACAACAGAGAGATTTCATAATGAAGATCACCAATGTTGTTGGTCAACTCTGCCATCACGTCCTCTAAGTGATGCACCTTAGACATCACTTTTTGAATCTCTTGCACATTGTTTGCAGATTGATTCTGAAAAGATTTCATTTTTTCTTGGATGACGTTCTGATGGGCCTGATCTTTCTCTTGTTGTGCCTTCAATTGTACAGCAAGACTTTTGGCTGCTGTACGTTTTTGAACGACCGGAGGTTTATCAACCTTTTGGGGTTCTGGTGTGGCATTGCCCCCAATCAAAAAACTCAACAAATGCGATACAAGATAAGAAAACAACATGAATCCGACCAATGTGCCCAACACCTTTGGATCTTTCAGCATCGCAAGTTGCGAACTTACGGTCTCTGTGCGTCCCTGTTTAGTACCCATGCCATAGGTCTGGTCTGTGTCTTGAGTATCCTCTGGGTAGTCATAATGATCTTTGTTGGCCATGATCCTTGCTCCTTATCATTGCTGAGGTAATGTGAAATCAGACATAAACAAAATGCCTATACCGGTGCCAGGGTAAACCCTTACGGTATTGGGGGTGTTGTACAATGGCTTGATGTTCGATGAGAGCGCTGTGCCAACCTGCCCCAATCCCATATAAGTCAACTGTTTGTTGCTGTAAGTTGGATTGGTTTGGGTGGTTGTGGTCGTTGATGTCACGGTTTTAGAACCTGACTGCTCCACACCCTTGGCATACCCACTGATGAATGATGATGCAAACAACGCGCCATATCGCAACAAGTAATGACGATCAACCGATGATGCCAAAGCTGTGCGAGCGGTATTCTGATCGATGGCCACGGTATTCACAGCCAATGAATTTTTGTGTCCGGGTATATTGGCCATCGTAAATTTTAACACAACACGATCTTTTTGCAGTGTGTACGCACCAATCAGTTTTGTTCCTTTCAACGGGCCCAACATGATGGTTGCCAAAACGGGGCTTTTGACATCTGAATTGATGCCTGTGTCAATGACGCCAAATAAAATTGTGCCCGCCTTATACACTTGACCCGATACGGCGGCTTGACCCAATATTTTACCCCCATCTGCAGCCGAAGCCGTAGACATGTCAGGTAATACGGATTGATACGTGCTCAATTGTCGAGGCTTTTGAGCCCATCCTGACATCAAGGATGATGCCGCACCCACCATTTGCTGCGTTTTATTGGCAATGTCTTGCTTCCGTTGTTGCGCGTTCATTTGCTGGTCTTGTTGCAACTGAATTTGTCTGAGGATTCTTTGTTCTGGTGTCATGGCGTTGTTGGTGTTTGCCATCACTTGATCTGCCATGCTGCCTCCCATTGCTGCATCAATTTGATTGGGAGCAAAACCAGCATTGTACAAATCATTTCTGCTGAACCCTGCTTTCGCCAGCTGATCGGTTGTGTAACCTGCTTGCTTCAACTCTGCAGCGGTCATTCCAGATGCTTTGAGTGCTTTGAGTTTGGCATGCTGATTTTGTTGGGAAGGTGCTGAAGCAGCCAAGGCCGTAGCGTTGTAGCCCGCTTGCTTGAGTGCACGAGGACTGAAACCAGCAGATGCCAACTGCGCAGCACTGAATCCTGCCTGCTTAAGTTGTGCAGCTGAAAAGCCTGCTGCTTTCATTTGATCGGCTGTAAAACCAGCGTTTTTGAGCTGTGATGCGTTGTAGCCTGCTTGGTTGAGTTGCTTGGCAGTGAAACCAGCGTGCTTTAAGTCTGCTGCAGTGAAACCAGCGGATCGGAGATCTCTTGCTGTGTAGCCTGCCGCACGCAGAGATGCAGCAGAGCAGCCTTTGGCCCGCAATGCTCGCGCAGAAATGCCATCTTGATGGGCTTGTTTGAGTGCTGCGACATCACACCCCTTTGGTGTTTGATGTGTCAAGGCCTGTGCAATTTCTCCCGGCGAAAACCCAGCAGCCAAAAGTTGGCTGTGGTTCAAACCTGCATCTTTCAAGGCATTGACTGAAAAGCCCGCCTCACGCAACGCATTGGGCGTGTATCCTGCGCGCAACAATGACTTTGCACTGTACCCAGCAGCGTTCAATTGGCTTGCGGTATAACCCGCTGACTTCAAAGCTGCAGCGCTGCAACCTTGGTCTTTCAGGTGCCCTGCTGAAATGCCAGAGTCATGGGCTTTCTTGAGTGCAGATAAATTACAAGCAGGGTTGCCCGAAGCTTGTCCGAAGCCAGCAGCGCTCAATCGATCTTTGCTGTAACCTGCCCGAACCAAATCTCCATGAGAATAGCCAGCATTGTCCAAGTCTGTTGGACCATAGCCAGCTTTCTTCAAGGCTGAAGCATCAAAGCCAGCGTCTTTCAGATCATGAGCAGAAAAGCCTGCGGCACGCAATTCTGAAGGACCAAAGCCAGCATCTTTCATTTGCCCAGCTGTGAAACCTGCTTTTTTCAGGGCCAGAGCTGAGAAGCCTGCTTGACGTAAGGATTTTGCGGACAGACCTGCATCTGCCAGATCTTTGGCCGTAAACCCTGCCTTTTTCAATGCAGCAGGCGCAACACCTGCGTCCAACAAATCTTTGGCTGTGAAGCCTGCAGCTTTGAGGTCTTTGGGTGAAAAACTCGCGGCCAACAATGATTTAGTAGAAAAACCGGCAGCTCGAAGTTGTTTGGCGGTGAAACCGGCAGCTTTGAGTGCCTGTGCATCATAGCCTGCTGCTTTCAATTCTGCTGCAGTGAAACCTGCCTGTTTGAGCTCAGAAGCTGTGAAGCCGGCTGCCATGAGTGCAGCAGCGCTGCAACCTTTGGCACGCAACACAGAAGCATTGACGCCCGATGCACGTTCTTTTTTGAGCGCACCAACATCACATTTCTTATACACCATGTCAGATATGCCAGCATTGGCCATATCTTGTGGCGAAAGTCCTGCGTTCTTCAGTGCCTCAGACGAGAAACCGGCTGCACTCAAATCTTTGGGTGTGAAACCGGAAGCAAGCAGTTTTTGTGCCCCATAACCCATGTCATTGAGTTGTTTGGCATTGAATCCCGCTCGTCTCAGTTGTGCCACCGTCACGCCAGCATTTTTCAGTGCCATGGCAGGATAACCTGCATTGGCCAACTGACCGGGTGTGTAACCTGCGGCCACCATGTCCGATGCAGAAACACCTGCCTGTTTGAGCTCATTGGCAGAGAAACCTGCCTCTCTGAGTTGTGTTGGGTTGAAGCCAGCCTTCAGCAACTGTTGCGCAGAAAAGCCAGCACTGGCCAATTCGCCAGCTGTGTAGCCTGCAGCTTTCAAAGAAGCAGCATCACACCCTTTGCAGCGCAATTCTGAAGCTTTCACACCCGCAGCTCTGGCGCGTCGCAGTGCATCGATGTCGCATTTTTTAAGTGATGGCTTGGCGGCATCGTTCAACTGAGGTGATTTGGAAAAGTCAAGCGCATCACCGTCTGCAACCGTTGAACGCACCAATGTGGGGATGGCACTTTTGCCTGTTTTCTCAGCGGTTTTTGCCTGTTGCACATTCTGTTTGGTTTGCAGTTTGACGTAGTCTTGTGAAGGGCTGCCAAGGCCTGGTGTCGATTCAATTTTTGGTGTCCCGACAAGGGAAACACGCTCAGAAGGTTTACTGGCCTCTTGTTGTGCGCGTTTCACTGCCACATAAATCACTGCAATGGCGATCAGCGTGGCAATAAAAATGATTTTTCTGCCTTTTGCTTGCTGCACTGTACCCAGTTTTTTTTGGTCGGACATATTAAATTCCTCCTATCGTGAGCTTAACCGTTCTGCCATGGCTCAGGGCCAACACCACAGAACTTGGTGGCAAAGCATAAGCGTGGACCGCGCCATCTGAGCTGGACATGGTGCCGTACCAACTGGGTGAAATCACCGTATGTTTGGTACGCAAGTACATTTGCGAACCCTTGATCCATGCTTCACCTCCACCTTTGACAGTCAATGATTTACTGCCTTTGGGTGCTATGTGATTCAAAACATCGAGCAAGTCTGGCGATGTGGCATTGGCCATGAATTTGTGAACTGGATGCGCCATGGGTCCATTTCTGGGCACTTGAACATCCACACGATAATCCACCTCTTTCTGTCCTGGAATCAAGGTCACCATCAAAGGTGTGTTGAGTCCTTGCAAAATGACGGCAAGATTGCCCTGTTTGTACATGGCGTTGGATTGTATCAATAAAGTGTTGCTTAAAATATTTGAAGCATCTTTTATTTTTTGTCCCTCAGGTTGCCATTTGATCGAAAAGGACTGTGGGTCACCAATGTCATAGCCTCTGATTGGCCAGGGTGCACCAGTTGCATCTAAAAAGACCAGGGATGTGACAAACCCAGCCCCCAATCGCACGACGGGTGGCGTAGCGCCTGGCTCTAAATTGATGACCATGGCCGAAGAAACTGGTTTAGGTGGCACACGATGCACCACGCTTTTAGCCGCGGTATTTGCATTGTACAACCGTCTCAGTTCTAAAATCTGTGGATTGGTCAATGGAAAGATGGTCTTTTTGAGTTGCTCAAACGCTTTTTCATCATTGGTGGCTTTGGTAGAAACACTTTGCTGCATGGGTGTCGCCGGAGACTGGATGGGCGCCTGACGGGCTGGACTGGGCAGGAAAGCAGGGGTTTGTGGTGTGGGCACTGTCACCGCTGCCACTGGCGGCTGGGTCGAGATGGCGCGGTTACGGGTATCTTGACGATTGACTTGGTCCATCAACCCAGCGGGCACATTCAAAGGGTTGGATGTGGTTTGTGCATGCATGGAGGGCATCCATATCGACAAAATGGGCAGTAAAAAAATATAGTTCTTCATCATGGGTCCTTTAAGATCGACCAGGTGCGGCAATGAATTGCGTGATCGCAATGCCTTTGGGGGTGTTCAAGGTTGGAACACGTTGTACAATCATCCGTATGACCAGAGATTGTGTGAAACTACGATTGGCACTGTCATATTTGACCAAAATGGGCAGACTGATGCGCCAGGTGTACCGACCAAACAACACCATTTGGTCTTCGATGACGGGCGCGCCTGTTGCCACAGCAGTGGCTACCAATTTTGATGCCATGACGGTTTGTAGATTTCTTGAAGCCGTGAGCGCTTGCTCAAAATTTTTCCAACCAGAAGGTGTAAAGTATTCTGAAGCTTCTTGAAGTTGTTTTCTGTAATCCACAAAATTGTATGAATATGCCGCAACTGCAGCACGAGTTGCCCACTCAAGGAGCGCACTCGCAGAAACAACAGGCACGCTCAGCGGTTGAAGACGAATCAAACTGCCGGACTGTGTTGTGGCAAAATATTCTGGACTGGGCCGATTTTTGAATAAGTAATAATTCAGTGACAATGAGCATGCATTGATCACCACCATCACCAATAAAGCAATGGTTGTTTTGCGATAGTTTTCTTTATAAAAATCGTTACGATGTTTTACGATTTCTAATGCATCCTCTGCCATACTGCACCTCCATTTTCAATATACCAAGACGTCATTTTTAAAACAAGCTTGATCCAAGCTTAATGTTTGCGAATGTACCGAAACCCTACATCCACATAGGATGATGATCCCAAACCACCTGTTTGTTCTTTGGCTTTGAGCAAACGACCACGGCTGATCATCAATGGTGTTGATGGCAACAATGATTTCAATTCAGACTGAACAATCTGGGCTTGACGTTGACTGCGCGCCAGCGCAATGGCTCTGTCTTGATTGCCAGGCGCAGCCACGGTGACGCGCACCTGCTCGATGTCGTAAGTGGCAATGAAATGTGCCATCCGTAGCAATGACGTGAGACTGCGCTCATTCAGCGTGGTGGCATTCAAATTGAACAGCTTGGAGGTTGGCACAGTGAGGCGCATGTTTTGGCCATGCTGACTGAAAACAATTTGATCTGAGGCCATGGCCTGCAATAAATGCTGGCGTGTGATGCGCATTTTCTGTGGCGGAGATTGCACAGCGGATGCCGTAGAATCATCAAGATGGCTGCAACCCGACATCCATGATAAGATACCCATGAAAACAAGCAGATTCACCAAAAATGTCATGTTAAGATTCATCTTGATTTTCATTGGCTGACTCCACATTGCCTTCTATCGATTTCACCAGTTCATCCATCATGGTGGCATATGCACCAGGGTCTGGCGCTTCAAATGTTTGTGCACCATAATGCGTTGACTGCACTATGTCTTCTTCAAGTGTACGCATGACTTCTTGCGAACGCGCTTCTGAATCACCGAGCAAACGCTGAACGTACGCCACGTCTTCCCTGAACAGATTGGCATCTAGAATGGGCGCATCCAGTTCAGCAGTTGTGCTTGGCAGCAACAATGAAGCTTCTGCAGGCGCAATGTTGAAGATATGATATGAAACACCATCGGTTTCCACATGTGAAGAAGCCTCATTTTCTTTGTCTTTCTCAGAGGATTGAACCAAAACATTCAGACCCTTTTCAATGGCAGGGATATGACGCTCTGCATCCATAAAGTGGATCACTTCTGTGATCACTGAATCGTTTTCGGCCTGAATTTCAGGTAAATTTTGGTGCTTCAACAGTGCTTCAAAGTCTTCAATGCCTTTCACCAAAACATACAGCTGCGCATCGGGTGGCATGTCAACTTTGATCATCTGATTGAGGCGCATGCTCTTGGTTTGTGGCGGGTTGGCATAAAACATGCGAGCACGAACGATGTTGGATTTGAAGAAGATGTGCGCCTCTCCAACATCTTGCTCTTTCAAATCCAACAAATCAATGCGCGCTCTTTTTTCTAACTTGGCGCCCTTGGTGTCTTGGTATGTGCCCGTTACGGTTGCAGAGTTGGATTGAAAACTTTCCACTTGTGACACATATGATTCCCCTGCAGTTTTTTGGAAAAACTCCCATGTTTCAGCAGGATCTTCTAGTTTCATACAAATTTTGATGTTGGTGTTCGCACCAATGGACGCCGCTTCTTCTTTGGAAGCCTTTTGAAATGCTGGCAAATCTTGCCCAGCAAAAACCACCGAAAATCCGAGAGACCTTGCCTGAGCAGGCACCACAGCAAAACCCTTCACCGCATAATAGCCATATTCATCAAGAATACACAAAAACGGTGTTTCGGCATTGGTGGGTTTACGCGTGATCAAATCTTGGTATCGACCCTCAACTGCCTCACCAAGCCCAGAAGCCATCATCACTTTCATGGTCGAAATCACAACTTTCCCAAGGTTGGACAATTCATCGGGTGACTTTTCAAGCGCAGGCAACAACACAATCAGAATACGACGATTCAACACCACATCTTTCAAATCCACTTCTGCCAACTTGGTACGCATGATGTGGCCATAAGTGTCTGCCAAAGAGGAAAAGATCCGTGTCAATTGCATGACAATAAAACCATGCTGTTCAAAGACCTGGGAGACTTGCTTGCCTTTCCTTTCTTTATTGAAACCAGGCAATGTGTTGAGATAAGCCTTCATGGGCTCTAAAATGTTTTCAGGAAAAGACTCTAGATTGATGGCGTAATCGTCATCACGAATGAATGCCTTATCCAACACCATGGCTTCAATACGATCCAAACCAAAATAGTTACGAATCACGTGTGCATCAAGCAGTATGTAGCCCGCATCACGCATGGCCACCATGACACGCATCAAAGCCTCAACAAAGGCAATGGCACGCCCCTTCCACATGTCACCATCACCAGAAGAGCTTGATGACTCCATCATGCTGACCACCAAGTTGGACAGCATGGAAGAGGATCCTTCAGAAAATGGATTCAACGTGTTGGAAATTCTTCTTTCTTGTGGACCAGAGATGTCTTTTGCGCCTGTCATGAAATTGATGAGCAACATGTCATCTTCACGCCCCATGTACTTGACCATTGAAAAGACTTTGGCAAAAAGAGAGTTGTCACCTTTACCATCAACATAAATGAAACCACTGGCCTGCATCAATGCGTTGAATGCCATAGAGACCAACGCCTCAGTCTTACCACTGCCAGTAGAACCAAAAATCAGCACATGGGTTCGCATGTCTTCATTGGCAAACCACAACTCATCTTTGGTCTTTTTATCGTTGCCAAAATAATATATACCCCTTGCTTGTCGAGGTTTCCTGCCCCCTGGATAAAGATCGTTCCAATCTGCTGTGTTGGCAATTTTAGGCATACGAAAAGGCAACTTCGATTTACGAAAAATAACGATGGCGCCTGCAACCAGTAAGAACAACCACACCAGTTCAAATAACCAAGGATAGAAAAACGTTGACACCACACCAATGGTGATGAACATCGACAAGGATGTGGGATCCACCAAATAATCGTAGATTTTTTGGTAAAGAGTTCTGGTATCACGAATCAGTTGTGATGATTTTTGCTCTTGCCTTTTATCAAGGCCTCTTTGTGTGTAAAGCATCAGTCATGATCCGGATTATATTTTGTATCTGCAAGCGCTTGGCGCAGCCCCACCACAGCCTCTTGAACCATAGGCACCTTCAAAGGCCTACGGAGGCGTTTTTCGACCACCCAGTGCGCATAAGCAGCAGACGCTTCAATGAATGGTGTTTGACGACCGACTGAGGACAACATGTACCACAGTTTTCGATCCACACGCTTCAACCACAGAATCTCAGCCATGGCCAACACACCGGCTGTTCTCGCAAGCTCCAACATCGACGCCATGGCGGTAACCGTATAGGCGTGTGCACCGACTGCACGGCCGACAACACGGCTACGAATGTGTTTGGCAATCAAGGCATTGGTCCCGCCAAAATTCAGCTGCCCAGAACCCGACGAGCGCGCAATCTGATTCAAAAGTTTTGTTGAGCCTGCCACGTCATCGTTGCCTCGAGCAGCAAAGATGGCAAACAATGCTTGTGCGTGATTGGGCAAACAATCCAAGCGACCTGTCCACTGGTTGCCAAGCTGCTTTGAAAAGCACGCATAAGCTTCGGCTTCTTTCAAAATCAATTTGGTTTCCCCACCCTGCATGTCTTTGATGACCAAATCGTGCTCAAATGCAAATTGCAGGGGTTGCTTCGACATGGCAAACGCACCATCATCAAGCTGCGTTTTGATCAAATCTCGACGCATCACGGGCAAGATGTAGGGCCAGTTGGCTTGTTCTTGTTGACGCAACTTTTTCATGTCGAAAATCGTTCTGAAACGATTGGAACGATCAACAAACAACACATAGATGACAAGTAGACCACCGAGGATCGCTGTGGGTATGGCATAAAAATAGCCAACCAAATTGTACACACGACCCACGTTCTCAAATTGTGGGACAACTGCAATCATTTGATTCAATGCAGCATAGGCTTGCGTCAGGCGTTGACTCTCGTCATGCAATGGCAGACCCAGATCATTCAAGTAGGTCATGACTTTAGCCACAAGCTCAAGCTCATATATTTTGATCACATAGACGGCATGAACGATGGCTTCTTGTTGCGCATACCAAAACCACACAACACCAAGCACCAAAATGGCAGATATCCACAGGATATCCATCGAATTACCACTGCCCTGCTGCTGTTGGCCACCTTTCATGCAGTTCCTCTGCTCAAGTCATACCCTCATTATAACCAACACCCAACATGTTGCAACCTTCATCCAACATTTTGAACCACACCCATCTCATTTGCATCATGGGTCAATCAAATGACCCTGATGGAAGGTGTATTTGGTATTCTTGTGATAAAAATACTCAATTTGGTCTTGCTGAATTGCACCTGTTTCCAACATCACCAATGTGCGACCAAAATTGTCTTTTGTGGGTTGGTGGCTGCCAGCTGACAACAAAAGTTTCTTTGGCACCACAACGCATGCATATCCTGCTTCAGCCACATGGCTCAGATGCTCAAGCCGATCTAATGCATGCTGCTCTTCTGTGTATATGGGCCGACCTGAAGCGGTTGAGGACAACAGAGACAATGTACGCCCCCAACCCTCTCGTGTTGGGTCTCTTGACTGAAACAAAAAAACATAAACACGGCACATCGCTTGCGCATCAAATGCAGGATCAGCTTGCGCAACATCTTCAGCACTTGGGCTTGACGCATGGTGATTGTGGGTCGCCAAATCGCGCTTCAGCTTTTCTAGCTTTTTTTTGGAAGCACGCAAAATGAATGTCTTGTCCCATACTGGATGTTTGATCAGTTTACTTAGCACGTCTTCTATGGTTTTGGGTTTATTTGACATCATGCATCCTAACCTTCAAATCACAGCTCATCGACGTCATTGACATTGCTGTCATCGACAGATGGCTGACGCGATGTTGATGCAATGTCAGACGACTCGGCTGCCGAACCATGTCCGATTGTGTGAGAAGCACTCGGTTGGGCTTCAAATTGCTCGGCGTTTGCTTGCTCTAAGTTTTGTATCACAGCTGTGGCATCTTGAACAAGCGCGACTGCCGTTTGGTAGATCTGTTGATTGTTGTTGGCAAACATGCTGTCTTGTGAGCCTGACGCATGCTTGGCAGCTTGAGCCGCCAACCTACTGATTTCATCCAATTGATCGATCACCTCTTTCGCGGATATGTTCGACATAAACAACGCCTAAAAGTTCCAACAACCATCATACAAGTGCCATACAAAAAAAGCAATGGATGCTGTCAAAATGACACGCAACCCTCACCCAAAACGCTGCTTACCTTAGATAATGTATGATGCTCACATCGACTTACCAACCATGGGTGTATTCAAAAACAACCTGAAGCAACACCCATGCATGCATCACGCATGATGTCTCACAGAACGTTCCAGATTCATTGGAAAAATCAGCTCCCACAAATAAACCATACTGCATGAACACAAACAATGCATGCATGATGATGATGCGGCAGCCACCATGACATCTTGACAGCCACCTCAAATCAACCTGGCACAGACATTACCCGACAAAAAAATGAAAACCCCTCGCGGATCAAAGCACATGACCCAAAAATCAGCGCCATGCCTGACCAGAAACCCTCAGTGGCTTGAGACCCACCACACCCGCGCAATCAATCAGTATTGAGGGGATCAAACACACCGACAACCGTACAATCCAAATCGCATCAACAACAGAGGAACATTGACCTTCGACACAGCCATCCCATCGTGCGCGACAGCGCCCTCAACATTCAATCGTAAAACAACTCGTCCAAGGCCACCTTGCCAGAATCGTTGGTGGCACTTTGTTTCAGATTTTCCAGCACCTGCAAGACACAAGCCAGACGAATCAAATTCGGCGTCAAATCGTCAAATGCAACTTTCACGCCCAATGTACTCTCTTTCGTGTCCTCCAAGATCAGGCCAATCCCATAACCCAAAGTGAGTGTCGCAAGCTGGTCAGCACGCTTCGCAATGGAAGGCAACAGACTGGCTTCTGAGAAAGCTTCAATCGCAGTCAATGGCTGGTCTCGTAAAGCCAGTTCAATTTGATGATGCTGCACCCAAGCCATACAAAATGATTTCACATCCATCACGCAAGCCACCATGGTACTGCAATCTTCCGTGGCCCAGCCAAAGTGGATCGCAACAATCTAAAAAACACATTGATTGAAAAACCAAAATGATCAATGACGGTCAAAAAAACCATGAACGCCAGAGCAATGTAAAAAGTATGCCAAGACAGGTGAAACAACATAAAGACCAACGGGAATGTCGCACTAGAGTTGAATATGCCAAGTTTAGACGGCCGGGCAGAATCGCGCCAGCTGGCATCGGGACTGGGTTGTGTCATGATCGATCACTCCTTGTGTCGGGCATGGATCAAATGAGCTAAGCAGCGCAACAAGTGTGGGATTCATTGCCATAAAGCCACTCATTAACAATCACAATTTACAGGAAACTGTGATCGCACTCAACCCTTATTTCAACCATGACATGCTCCAGGGCTTAAAGTTATGCAGCCCAAGCTTTTCGACGTAAAGCTTGACATCAACCACACGGTGTTGCTTAATTTTAAGGACTCTACTTTTCAAGGATTTTTGTATGCGTCAGTGTCTCATTCTGCTCTGCTCGGTTCTTTTTCTTTTTGGCTGTGGTCAAGATCACGATGCTTCAAACATGGATACAGTGGGTGGTGACTTTTATCATTCCGATTTATTGAATGCGGTCAATTATGATGTTTATCAGGGTAAAAATGATGCAGATCGCGAAATACTTGAATCTGCACATGCTGTGACCGCATCACTTGAAAAACTGGCACACATTGAGCAAGCCATTCACCCCAAAATCAAAATGCCTCAGCCCAAAGATCCAGTAAAAACTGGTTTGGCAAGTCTGGCCAGCATCGATTGGAGTGGTCCTGTAGAACCCCTACTGAAACAATTGGCACGCACCAATCACTATAAACTCCGTGTTTTGGGAAAACGACCAGCCATCCCAATTTTGGTTGCTGTCAACAAAGAAAACATCTCCATGCAAGCGTTGCTTCGGGACATTGAATACCAATCACAACGAAAAGCCACCATTCAGTTGTACAAACGTAAGAAAATCATAGAACTGCGTTACAAACATGTATGAAATTGTTTACATTGGAAGGTACCCACATGATGACCAAGTCTGCGTTTAAAGTTTTGGCACTGCTGCCAATATTGTTTCTTTTTGCATGTGCCAACGATGTAGGTGATGCCCGCTTAAATTCCAACAAAGTTCGTGTCCAATCCATTCGAGAATCTGCGCTTTCCTTTGGCGCCCAAAGTGGACTGGCATGGCAGAGCTCTAAAATCAATGCCATCCTGGCAAAATACAGCAAATCATTCAAGCAAATTTACAACTTCAATGCCATGGTGATGGCCCACAACATCATGCCTCCCATTGTTCGAGAAAGTGTCAATGGACTCAATGTGGACGATCCAAACACGCTCAGGTTATCCGATCGAACCATTGAAATTGTGCGTCCT
Organism: Candidatus Comchoanobacterales bacterium; assembly: GCA_965661085.1. GTDB lineage: Bacteria > Pseudomonadota > Gammaproteobacteria > Comchoanobacterales > Comchoanobacteraceae > CBFIDA01. Next base: position 42,797 of record CBFIDA010000001.1, read on the forward strand.
GCACGTTTCGTCACCACACCACCCTCCTGGCAAGATTATTTGACCATGCATTACAAAAAGCCTGAACGCCCGCCAAAAACATTGCTGCCAGCCAATGCCGAGGAACGCCAGATCTGGGATCATTACATTGCAGCTGGATGGCAAAATGGTTACGATCAAGCCAACGCAATCTTGCAACAAAACCTTGGTAAAATCACACAAGACCTGACCGGCATGGCCCTATATCATGCACTGTATGCACAGAATATGGTTTCAGCGCCTTTTGTTGCTGCCGCACCACTCGGCATCACCGGTAACAAAAAGCGCATGGTGATTGGCAATAAAATCCTCAAAATCACGGCACATGCTGATCTGTTGCCAAAAGAGAGTCATCGATGGCACCCTGCACTGCGTGTGACCCACAAACATCATGTGGTCAAACATGCAAAATAACCCTTATCTTCTTGGTGAAGAACCACAACCCATCAGTGCTCGAGATCTGAATAAATTTCTAGAGCACTGCACAAAAATCAACGCTTCAGACATCACGATACAAACTTCAGAATGTATTGTTGCGGAAGTGTACGGCAAACTTTACCCCATCAACAAACGCAAGCTCAACAATGCTGAAGTGGGTACGCTTTTGAATGCCATTTACGGGCCCAATGGCACCACACAAATCTTAAGCGGCAAAGATTTGGATACCAATTATGAATTCAAACCAAGTCGTCTCAGTCGTTTCCGTTACCGTGTCAATGCGACAGGGTGTCTTGTTTCTGGACAACAAGGCATACAAATCACACTGCGTACCATCCCAACAGATCCTCCTTTACTTGATGGCATGGATTTGCCAGCACCCATTTTAAATGCCATTGCACCTGATGAAGGCGTGGTCTATGTGACTGGTGCCACGGGATCTGGTAAAAGTACATTGTTGGCATCGATCATCAGGAATATTGCTGAAGATCCTGAATGTCATCGCAAAATATTGACCTATGAATCCCCCATAGAGTTTGTTTATGACAACATCAATGCCCTCACGGCAATTGTCAGTCAAAGTGAAATTCCTCTCCATCTTCCCAGTTTTGCCGCCGGTGTCAGAAACGCTTTACGCCGTAAACCACGGCTGATTTTGGTGGGTGAGGCCAGAGATGCTGCGACCATTTCTGCTGTGCTCGAAGCAGCCATGACTGGCCATCCAGTTTACACCACACTCCACACCAACGGTGTCCCCGAAACCATTCGCCGACTTGTTGGCAGCTATGGCAAAGAAGAGCGTGCTGGCAAAACCATCGACATCATCGAAACCATGCGTTTGATCATTTGGCAAAAACTTGTCCCCACATTGGATGGGAAACGCACCGCTTTACGTGAGTATCTGGTCTTTAACGAAGAGGTACGCGACATTTTGCTGTCCGCTGACCCCATCCATGTGACCGCACAAACCAGAAAATGTTTGATGCAATATGGTCAGACCATGTTGATGGACGCCCAAAGAAAATTTGATGAAGGCCTCATTGAACAGCGCGTTCTGGATGTGATTCATGCCCAAACGGCACCACAAGACATGCCATCTGACTGAAAATCAGGCTGACACCACAGATCTTGGATCGCTTGAGCCCATCCCATTTTCGTGTCTGCTTACCTTCACCCTGCTCTGGCTGTCAAATCACAGCAGACTTGCCAACATCCGTTCATCCCAGGCATGTGTACCGTATGCATGGTGTCATGATGCATGTCACTGAAAATCACGCATTTCATGGTGATTTTCTTGCATTGATCGCATCGATTCAGATGATGCCATTGCATCAACCCACTTGATCATCCACACCCTTATCCTCTTCTCTCTCAATCTTAATTTCATTCGCCAAATCACCATACTGTACTTGTGAACGCGCATTGATTACATTGCTTGAATTCTTACCACCCTCGCCAATCTGATTGACGCCGCCTTGGAAGCCACGCTTGATGGAATCAACTTTCTGGGCAATTTGTGAGTTCTCTGGTTGTCCACCAATCCATATGAGTATTTTTTCTGGGACTTTGTATGTCGTGGCAAAAGCAAACTCTGTGATCATGATGAGCACATACGCATAGCAACTCATCAAAGCCAACAATAGGGTTGTTTTGTAGCCAAGATTTTGCTTGGAAATGTTTGACAGCATGGAGGCAAGCAAGTTGGCGAATCCCAAATTCGTCAGATTCATCGCCACATAAAATACAAAAAAAGCAATGATGAAACTGATCAGTAGGACCACAGGCCTGATGAACACCCCAAGCAACAACACCACAGATTGCTGAGACTGGCCTAAAAAGTCATGGCCCTCAGGATAAGTGATGCCCATGGCAACCAAAGGGGCGGCAACCACAGCTTCAATCACTGACAATCCCCATCCGATGACGGCCAACAAAAAAACCAAAAAGGGAATCAAAGGCACCCAAACAGCAAAAATGGCCCCCAAAGTAAAAATGATGACAGAGAGTGAAGCCGCAATGGGCACGAACACCATCATGCTTTGAACATCAAACATGTAAAACATTTGCATTGAATGATAAAGCGTTTGCGTGATGACCTTTAAGAAAACCGCAAGTTTGACACCCCAATCTGGCACCATTAAAGCAAAACCCTGCAAGAGGCCTGAAAGCCATCCCATGGTGATCATCTGTCCTCGATACTCAGACACAAGTCGCATCCCTTCATTGAGGACAGACTGCGGCAATTGATACCAAAAATCTGCCACAGTATTCAGCAACACTACGCCAATCGAACGCATGTTCAAAAGTGGGTTATAGTATTTTTTAATTGTGGTGTCGGTATGGACCCCATACTTGATGGTGCCAATGGTGCCAAGCAGACCAAGTGGACCCCGCATTGGATTTTTTTGTATGACATCGGCATCCCAGGCATTTTTAAAGCAATGCGTGGCGGGCAAGCCTGTCGTACAACTCTGATTGACGGTGGCATCGGTGTGCGCAGGGTTACTGTTTTTGCTGGCCTCTGCATCATGAGACCAATGTGTACTTTGACCATCATCCCATGGGATGTCTTGTTCTTTAAAATATAAGCCTGTGAAGGCATTGAAAGACTTAATCAGCAAGACCTCCAAATTGTTTACAGCAGCATCCACCGAAACATTTTTCCGAAACCAGCATAACACGCACGCACTGCCATCACCAAAAGGTGAGTTGGCCAAACCACCTGCGTCAGAACCATCAAAAGCTTTATAAAACAGGATCTGTAGAAGATGATAAGTGGCAACATCCAGTCGAGGATCGCCCTCTTCTTGTTCCGATGAGCCAGACTGCTCTGACGTATCATCTGTTTGTTGACTTAAAAGTTTTTGTGTGGCCACCTGATTGAAAAGACGCAGTGCAGGCAAGTAACCAAAGGAGTACGTATCGCCATCTCGATAAATTTTAAGCAATTCGTCAGACAAATGACCTTGATCTACCGATTGCTGAAGGGATTCTCTCGCATGGGTGATGGTCAATCGTGATGTTGCCAAGCAATCTGAAGCAGCAGTGCTTGAGCCTTGACAAATCTGTGTGGGATTAGATACAGGTTGTGTGGCACCTGTCGCAGCACTAAAAGTCCAAATGGCTTTACCGGCACTGACCCACCCTTCATCACTCATTTTCTGATATGTTTGTTGGACGTGTGCAGCATGTTGGCCTTGTATTTCTGCCACACGAGCATCGAGCATGGGTTTTTTTATACCCAGAAAGTATAAGGTTGTGTAATCCAGCAAATGATTGCTTCCTGGGCATGCCTGACTGGCACCAGCTTTGCAGCCAACAATGGTATCACGTTCGGGTAAAACACGCCCTGCTTGCAACTCTTTTTGCCTGACCAAAGCACTGTCAGCAATCCAGGTAACATATTGATTGTACAATGACTTGGCCATGGCCATGCTGGTGGTCTTGGTTTCGTTTAAAAACTTTTCAGGCAATGCATAACGACCACATATCATCGGATTGGCGATGCTGCCAAAACATAGTGCATGTGCTTGGTGGCACACGGATCCATCCATGTCATAGCGCACATCATAACCACGCAAATCAGATGTTTGGCATGGTTGTCCTGCACGGGCTTGTTTCTGACATTGAACAGTTTGGTAGTGTTTGAGCGTTGCCAAACACATGGCTGAGCTGGCAACATCCAGTGTTGAGGCAGGGCTGCCCACTTCTGAGGCTTGGGTCTGGGGTTGTGCCAAATTCTGATTGTTTAACAGAACCTTGATAAGACCATAGTCTTGATCTTGATGATAAACAATGGCACCACTGCCAAGAATGCGCTGATACCCGGTTAAGGCCTGATTCCAGACATGATCTGCCAATCCCACGCCATGTTGTACCACCCAGATCACCAGCATCTGAATGAATGAAAAACCTTGATTGGTGTAGGGCAATAAAACTGAAAACCCGCCAAAGACACGGAGCAATGTCAAACCATTGACTTTGCCCATGGAGGACATGCCACCATCTTGTGCAGTTCGGACCGTGCTGGCGATGACATTGTATGAAAGAATGGCACCCGCTGCCAAAATGACACCAAGATTCAATGTGCGCATCAACCATACAACCAAGGGGTTGGTGTATTGTGCATCGATGTACAGTTGTACATTTTGAAATCCAAAAATACTTTTTAAAAATTTGATGGACAAATCATGCGCGCTGGGTGAAAAAATATCCGTGGTGCTGAGCTGATCCCATGCGGGCCCAACAGTTTGGCCGACAAGCACATCAGCAGGGGTGGAATCGGCCAGAAGGGATGATGTCAAAAAACCAGCCAATAGGGTTGCATAAAAAAAATAATTACGATTGTTTTGCATCTCTCATACTCAATAAAAAATCAACCAATAGACTTCTGAAATTGTCCGGCGTTACGCGACACACCAGCCAATCCGCCACCAATCAAATTATCACGGATGCCACTCTCAACACCTAGGATTGCATGCGCCTCTCCAGCATCGACTGGTCTCAAGCCAATCCAACGTACCACAAAGGTCGGCAACAGATGTGTGAGAGCAAAAACAAAGTCGACAAGACTGTACAAAACCAGCCCATATGCGTACATCATCAAGAGCAATGACACGCTGCTGCCGAGAGATGTGGCACCATCGGCAATCACCATTTGGTTGATGAACGCCACAAACAAAACGTTCAGTAACTTCACACTGGCAATAAAAACCAAAATGGCCATCAAAAATCCAATCAAGATACAAATGGGGCGCATCATGGCACTGGCCAACATCATACCAATTTGTTGCGCCTTACCAAGAAAATCGTGACCTTGCGGGCTTGCCACACCTGCAGCAACAATGGGTGCAGCAATGACGGCCTCAATCACACTCATCATCCAACCAATCGCAGTAAACGTAAAAATAATGAAAGGCAACATTGGAATGTAAGTTGCAAACATGATGCCAAGCGTCATGACGACCACAACCACAGCGATCGACACCATGCTGTACAAGGTCTGAGAAACCAACACAATTGGGTAAGCCAACATGGCACTGTTGGCCAAACTAGTGAAATACGTGGAAATTAAATTTGGGAATATTGAACCAAATTTTAAGGCCTCACCAATGATCCAGAATATTGGCCCGATGATCGGTATGGCCGCCATATCTATAAAAACATCACCAATTGTATTTGTGATCCGCGCTCCCTTCCATAGGGGTGCTGCCAAGAGACTGTATTTAAGTTGATTGAAAAAAGATTTCATGAATGCAACATAATTGCTGATCCATATGTCTTGTGTCACCCGCACCAAAAAGGCATAACCTGCTGCCGTTGATGCGATGCCAAAATCACGCAAATTAGTCAGTGGGTCATGATTGATCTTGCCACCATGCACACTGGGTTCTTGAGCCAGCATTTTAAACCATGCGTCAACCATATCGACAATAAAGATACGAATGTCTTGATCAATGAACAAACTTCGAGAATGGACATCACCACCAAATCCGGCACTTTGCAATTCAGACGATGGCGTAAAAATGTTTTTCAATGGTGTAAAGATGCTGAAGATAAATCCAAGAGGATTGTTGCTTGCGCTGCCACCATTGGGGCATTGATCATGCGTCGAGAACACCGGACTGTTGGAAATGGCGCTTGTCATGCCGGATGTGTTCGCTTGTGGTGTATTGGTCGAAGAAGTAGCAGAGGGCATTTTGGGCAGGCTGGAAGAGAAATCCAGGCTCATAGGAAGACCTGCACACCTCAGCAGCTGCATGATGTCGCGATCTCGATGTTGCTTTTCTTGTGCAACTTGTGATACGGCATCCTGATAGTTATTGGCTGACAACCCACCTTTGGGCATCAATTGGTAAGCTGCCTGTGACATTTTTGATTTCAATTGTTGTAAGGCATTGGTGGCATCGGGTACAGGTAGACTTCGATTCGCCAAGTCATGGGTCACATAAGCATAACTCTGACAGTTGATGTTTTGAGACAAAACATTGCATGTAGCACCTTGATCTGTAAAGGCTTTACCTGTATTCATCAGCTGCCATACCCGACGTAGCGGATGATACCCCTCAGAAGAAATCGGATGATTCATGTAATCATACACATTGCTTGTCGTATCTTTTTGGATGGTGCCGATGTTGAAATCAGAAAAACCCTGTAACAATGCATCTGAGCCCATGGCATTGTACCGATTGAAGAGGGTCTCCAACGTATCCGACGCAGTTGTTCCCAGAATTTGATGATAAAAAAGCCCAGCTGAAAGCCAGCCAAGCTGTGCATCAAGTGGGGCGGGCGTATTGTTTGGTTTGGCAAGCACGCCCTCACCCAACAAACGCTTGAATTCAATCTGATTCAATGCAGTCAGGCGTTGTTGATAGATTCTCACAACCGAATTGAAAGTTGGCAGCAAGTAACAGCCGCGAACAGGCTGGACATTGCTTTTATCATCATAGATGCATTGGGACATGGCAACATCGCCATCGTGATCCAGGCGCTGCACTGCATACATCGGCAACGTCACTTGGTGCAACAATGCTTGATAATGCTGTTTAAACAGCGCCCATCTTGCTGCGATGATATTGGCTTTTTCATTTGCGGAGATCGACGTGGCATACTGATTTTCATATGCAAGTTGGCCAGAGAATGTAATGATGGGACATGGCAGATAGTCATCACCTTCCAGGGCTGAATCGATGCGGCCTGGCTGACCATTTTGAGGGGCTGTAAAACGTATGATTTGGTCAAGGTCGGTCACGGTATTGGTATTGACAATGTCGCGGCCTTGGGCAGCCTGTTGATCTGCCATGGCCCTTGCTGCTTTGGCTTTGGCCAAAGATTGATTGTATACGTGACACAATTGTGTGTTGATGAGCTGCGTGCTTTGCGTGGCCAAATGCCCCAAATTCTCAACAGCAGCCACTTGTGTATCGCCTTGCTTGAGCGGCTGTGCGCGCAGTGCCATGGGTAGAATTGAACCCGAATTGTTATAAATGGCAATGACCCCATCCCATGCATAATTGGCAATGCCAATTCCCTGTAATACAACATTCAACACAAAAAGTTGCAATGCACAGAAACCACCATAGGCTGGAAGTGGCACTGCAAAAGATATTGATGTGGCAACGCGAAATATAGAAGTTGCCGCACCCGATTTTTTGCCCATGGCTGAGCCCTGATTGGCCGTCTTGATCACATGCATGGAGGTTGTATACGTGACGATGCCCGCAATAAAAAACAACACACCAAAGTTGAAGTACTTGATCATTTCGCCAATCAGAGGCGTCAACGTATTCCCCCCGCCAAGATAGCTAAATACATTTGCCATATAATTCAACGACAAATCACTGGGGTCGATTGCACCCAAAAAAGTTGTTTTCAGTGCATGCAAATCGATGGCATTGTCTGTAGACGCAAAAGTCGCAGCCGGGAACAGTACAGTCAATCTATGCCACCATTGCGTATATTGCGCATTGCAATCTTTCAAGCCTTTGATGATTTTATTTTCTTTCAACGACTCTTCTCCCTTTCATAGAGGCCACGTGTCCAACCGAGGCACCATCGTTTCTACGCATGAATGGCGTCGAACATCTCATCACCCAGCAACATCTGGAGCCCCTTCATCGGGTTTTTCCTCGGGTTTTTCAACCGCTTTCTTGATGTCTTTACTGTTTGGCACGTCTTTTGGATCACCAATTTGTGGCCGCTGACCTGCAACCGAACCCGCACCCTGCGCAGCCTGCTGACCACTACTTTGAACGCCTTGTTTGATCTGGCCAAGTTTTTGTCCCACACCCGACTGCTCAGGCGCAGCTCCAATCCAGCGGAGCAATTTTTCCGGCACCTGGTAAATGAGACCAAACACTTGCTCTACCACCTGCATCATGATGTATGCATAGGCAACCAACATGCCTCCAATGACGACAGACCGCACGATCACTGAGTTGCCAGCAACTTCTGTGGACAAATAATTGGCAATGGTCATGATGAAACCATAATTGACCAACTCTGCTGCAATGTACAGTAACGAGATGGCAAAAATAAAGCCAAGCAAAATGGCAGCAGGACGTATAAAAATGCCCAATAAAAGTATCATGGCTTGTTCTGATTTACCAAGCAAATCGTGACCTTGCGGATGCGTGACGCCCAATGCGACCAATGGTGCAGCCACCATGGCTTCAATCACAGCAATGATCCAACCAATGACTGTAAAAACATAGACCAAAAAGGGCATCAAAGGCAAATACACACCCAAGACAATACCCAAGATAAAAAACACACCTGCAATGCTGGCGCCCAGCGGCAACATCAAGCCCAAACTGTTGACATCAAACTTGTACAGCATTTGAAACACTTGGTTGAGTATGCCGCCCACGCCCATGATGGCATCACCGCCACCACCACCAACCAAACCACCAGCCACGCCACTTAAAATAGAAGCGGTCGACATCACAATGGTATAGTCGGTCAATAGAAGCTTACTGATGCGATAAATGCCATTCGTCGTTTCAATGTAATAAGAAGCCGCACTGCTCATCATGGTCAATCCAAGATTTGCCAAATTAAAGAGTGGATCGGATTGCTTGCCTTGTGCTCTGGCGACCATGCTGCCAACAATGCCAATACCAGGCATGACACAATGCTGATTGATGGCCTCATAGGCACATTGACCTTTGGAGCTATTATTATCCTCCCAAGTTTTGTAGAGCGCTTCCTGCGTTTTTTTTGCCAAATTAAAGGCTGTTTCTTTGCATTGATGAGGTATCCCACAATTGGAGCCCTCATCCATTTTCGCAGCGTCATCAGAACCAGGACAACCAGGATTTAAAACTTGTGTGGTCACAGCATCCGAAGTGGTATGGGTACATACCTTGTTGAAATCTTGCATGAAAGAAGCAAGGCTCATCATGTTCACATATGATTGTGACACTGGTTTTATACTACAAGAAGTCTTTACAGCATTACATGCAGCGGATTCCTTGCCACTGAGACCTGTATGACCAATTGGATTGAACCCGAGTGTCTCAGAACCTTTCTCCCAGACATCATCATTAAGCATGTGAAGCCCTGTCAATGCGCCCATCACATACCCCATCAAGACTTGTATGTTGGTCGAGGCCAGTGTCAAAGTCACATTAGAAAAGACCAATGATTTGGCTTGAAACGCCCCTGTGCCATATGCACCAGCGTAGAGAAAAGTATTGAGCACTCTAGATATGATCTGATTGAGTGGCTCAAGCAAACTGGGCTTAATGTAAATTTTCTCTGTTAATTTGTCCGTTCTTTTTTGATCGGTTGCTTGCGAATTGTCACCTGATGCATTGGCGTTGCCATCTGATGCAATGACTTGCGACATATTATTGGCCATATTCCGAACAGTCAACATGTATTGCGCCAAACCATTGTATCTGAACATGGCGTCAATGATGGTTTTGTATGCTGTTTGAATGGAGGCATCTTTCAGATCACTGAATTGAATCACGAATCCACTCGCAATCATCGGTTTTTCTGCCTTGAAATCAGTTATATTGATGGTCTTTTTTTGATCCAGCGCGTTCGAAGCAACCATATCATGATAATGGCTTGCTGCCGCAATCCACCCTGCATCTCTTGCAGATTTGGCCCAATCAGAGGATGAAGAGGTGGTTTTGGGGTGGTTAAGGAAAATAGGTTTGGTGAGGCCATAGTAAACCGACGCTGCTGAAAGCAAGGTGTCAGATGGACGACATGCAGTCAATTGCGTGCTGTCGGCACCGCCACAAGCAATATCAGATTGACTCAGGTCGTTGCTGAGTGCCTGTGTGTATGCATCAGAAAAAATTTGATCGACTTGGGTGAACAACTGCTCTGCCATTGCAAAAGTGCCTTGACGCAAACGTGCGTTGTGTGAAACTGAGGCATTCTCTTCGACATGTGCATAAAAATTGCCGCACACCGCTGGTGCATCCTCTGTACCAAAACAGAACTGGCTACGGATTTGCTGTCGGCATTTTTCGGTGTTTTGTGTGCATGTTGCCGGACATGCTGCACCAACGCGCATGCCATAATTGGCCAATTGCTGAATGACAGGACTGGTTTGAACTGGCACAGTTTGGTCGCCCCCCTGTGTTGCTGCCCTCATAGCCTGAGCAGCCCTGTCGTTTTGTTGTTGTTGATGCGCATCTATGATGTTGTTGCGGTGCTTGACGGCCAAACACAATGCCGCATAGAAAATTTGGTTGGCGTCTGTTTGTAGTGGCTCAGTGATCGTGACTGAAATATTGTTGTTGGTGGCTTTAAGGGGCGTGCCCAAAATTGTACTGATGGCGGCGATATCGTTGTTGCTGATCGAAGTTGAGAACGCCGCCCCCCCTGTTAATTTGATCACATCGACGGCTTTGCTCCACATGGTATCCGCCAGCCCAACCCCCTGCATGACTGCCCACATGACCAGAACCTGGATCATGGAATAGCCACTGTACATTGGAATCAGCAAAGAGACCCCCGCCACCAAACGAAAAGGCACCCATGGGTTGGCTTTGGTGCCAGCAGGCCCACCATCTTGGGATGCATTCAGCACCGTGGTCACCGCAGAATACGACACAAAACTACCGGCAAAAACCAATAGCCCCAGATTGAAAATTTTGAATATTTCACCAACGAATTGGCTGCTTGTGCCAGGTAAAATCGCACCGACAGCGCCAAAAATCATGGAAAGGTAGGAACGCGAAAGATCCTGTACAGCTGGCTGAAACAAGGTGTTTTCTGAAACACCCAATTGTTGTGATGCGGCTTGAACCACGTTGCCGACACCACCAACATCTGCCAACAAAACACCCGAAGCAAAACATGTGGCGATCAAAAACCAATGGCGTTTGTTCATAAATCACTCCCTATGGTGGTCAACAACCATTCTTTGAAGGTGAACCCCAAACGTTTGTGTTTCAATTGTGTGTACCAAAAATGTTCCCGAAAACAAAAGGCCAGCAAAACACTCAAGACTGGCAAGCACATGAATGCGGACAGAAAATGACGCATCCATAGCAAATGGATGGCATACAGCAAGACACACAAGGCAAGGATGCTGTAAACCAAAGCAAGCATGAAAAATTGTTTTTTCCTGGCAGCGACATCTTCTGGCGACAGATTCAAGCGCGCCATGGCCTCCTCAAATGTTTCTTCAAACTCGGGTTCTGCAACGGTCATCATGGTGTTGACCATGGCTTTCAAGCTACGCGCATTGTGCTTCAGGTCGGCAACCCCCATCCAACGTGTAAAATTGAAACGAGAACGAATGAATCCTTTGGATTTGTTGGTGGCCATGCGTGCATCCCTAACGTGACTGAAACACTTTCAGTCTATGTTTTTTATGGTTGGATGACAAGTGCCCATGGCATGAAAACAAACGAAGACGCTGAAACGCTTGTCAACACCTTAAGACAACACAACCTTGGGTCAAGATGACGTCCAACCCACACACATTGCATGTGAAAAATGACAAATGTGTATCCCGATGCATCATGCCACCCCATCCAACATCACTGCGTCCAAACCCTCTGAGCATCAAGCCTGTTCAAGTCCTAAGTGGCCCAAAGCTGCTTACGGCATTCATCTTCACACATCACACGACCGAACAGACAAGACAAAAGTGGATTCACACCATTGTTTGTGACACACTGGCCTCATGAAAACAGGAGCACTGGCATGCAACCCACATCACCAACTTTTAAAAACGGATTGCTTGACGGCCGTGCTTTGTCATCATACCGAACGCAAGATTTGGCCGATGACATCAGGCAATTTTGCAAAACGCATCACGCACGCTCACCCTGCCTGGCAGTGGTGCAAGTTGGCCATGATCAGGCCTCAAGCATCTATGTTGCCAACAAAAGAAAACTGTGTCAGAAAGCTGGCGTCAACACGCACAACATGGACTTGCCTCATGACACTTCGGAAACAACATTACTGTCCGCCATCGATGATTTGAATGCAGACCCAAACATCGATGGCATATTGGTGCAACTGCCACTGCCTCAGCACATTCGAGCTCAGGCCATCATCGAAGCCATCGCACCCGAAAAAGACGTCGATGGTTTTCATCCATTGACCATTGGCCGTTTGCTACAAAAGTGTCCAACCTTATCACCTTGCACCCCACAAGGCATCATGACTCTGCTCAAACATGCCAACATTCAATTGGAAGGCAAGCATGCTGTCATTGTTGGCGCGTCAAGCATTGTTGGCAAACCGTTGGCACTGACTTTTTTGCACCACCATGCCACCATCACCGTTTGCCATGCCTACACCAAAGACTTGGCACACCATGTACGCAATGCCGATATTTTGGTAGTGGCAATTGGTAAAAGAGACATCATCCAAAGCGACTGGTTGCAGCCAGGCGTGGTAGTGGTCGATGTTGGGATTCATCGCTTAAACAATGGTAAAATTGTGGGCGACATCGACTTTGAAACAGCCAAACAAAAAGCAAGTTGGATCACGCCTGTCCCTGGTGGCGTTGGCCCCATGACGGTGCTGACTTTGGTCGAAAACACCTTTGCAGCTTACAAGATGCATCGAAAAAAATTGGCTTAATCTCGATGCGCGATCACCGTGACCGGATCACATGCATGCCTGAGTGGTATGTGCCTCAGATGCAAGCTGCAAAGGTGCTTCTTTACCGCAACCCGAAAGACCAACACTCATCATGATCACCAGAACAACATTGCAGGCCCATTGGCCACACAAAATCAAAACACGCATCCGTTGCGCCATCATGCCTTACGCCATAATGTTTTGCCCGCACGGTCTTCAAGCATGATGCCCTGTTCAAGCAAAGCATCACGCAATTGATCAGCCGTTGCCCAATCACGATTCTGACGAGCGGCTTCACGTTTTGCAATGGTTTCTGTGACGAAGCCCTCATCCACATCAACCACCCCTTTAAGAAACACACTGGGTGCAGTATGACCCAAACCCAAAATACTCAGCATGTGGCGCAAATCAGCGGCATGGTGCGCCGCCGCCTGTTGGTCTGTTTCCGTCAAGACATATATATGACGCACCAGATCAAAACAAACCGCCAAGGCTTTCGGCGTATTGAAATCATCGCTCATGACTTCAAAAAATTGCTCAACATACACACTGTTTGCCCGTTCTTCACATGGCGGCACCGCGTCTAAAACACGATAAAAACGTGTCAAAGCAGCATGCCCCTGATCCAAGGCATCAATGCTGAATTGCATGGGCGAACGATAATGGCTGGATAACAAAGTGTAACGCAATGTCTCACCTGAAAACTGTTTCAACAGCTCTCGAATGGTGAAAAAATTGTTCAAGGACTTGGACATTTTAACTCGATCAACTTGAACATGGCCAACATGCATCCAGTGATTGACAAAATCATTGTGATAGGTGCACTCAGATTGAGCAATTTCATTTTCATGGTGTGGAAATTTAAGGTCAATGCCGCCACCATGAATGTCAAGCGTAAAGCCCAACAAATTGGTTGACATGGCAGAGCACTCGATATGCCAACCAGGACGGCCTTCTCCCCAAGGCGATGACCAACTGGGCTCACCAGGTTTTGCCATCTTCCACAACACAAAATCCAGGACATCACGTTTGCCCTCTTCAATCGACTTACGGGCATTTGCACGCATACAATCGAGTTTTTGACCGCTCAACTTGCCATAGGTTGGACACGTTGCAACCGAAAACAACACGTCACCCTGATCACCAATGTAAGCATGTCCCTTCGCCATCAACGTTTGAATCATTTCAATCATCTGGGGGATGTGGTCGCTGGCTTTGGGTTCTTGATCGGGAGACAACACACTCAAAGCCGCCTCATCTTGATGCATTTCGTCAATGTAATGCTGACTCAGCGCTTGCCATGTTTGCCCAGTCTCCTGAGCACGACGAATGATCTTATCGTCCACATCGGTGATGTTGCGTATATAATGCACAGTGTAACCTGCCGCCCTGAGAAAACGCACCACCACATCAAAGGCCACCATCACGCGCCCATGACCCAAATGACACAGATCGTAGACCGTCATACCACAAACATAAAGTCCAACATGACCAGGCTGAATCGGTTCAAAAGGCTTTTTTTCTACGCTTGTCCCCTCATACAGTTGAAATACTCTAGGCATACGACGTCCCCACAAAAAGATCAGATTAACGCAATTTACAGCGTGATGCCAACATTACCACACGGCCCCAATGATGCCAACACACGAATGTTCCCATCCGTCAATCGCATACACTTCAAACACCGTGCCCCACACAAACATGTAAGCAAAGTCAATGCCCTGTATGCCATAGCTTGACGCAACATCAAGCACAAACGCATCACAAACATATGTTTTTGCCACACAGCAATCCCATGAAGACAAGACCAATGGAGTGGAAACCAATTGACCAAAATGCTACAGTGTTTGCAGGTTATATTGCGCACACATTCTCCATCATGTTACAACCCAGCTTACACCACACCGCTCCCATCATGGTGCTATCTGATTTACATTTATCAGAAAAAACAGAAAACAAGATTAAAATCTTATCTCATATTTTACTGACACACCATGCATCTGTTTCTGCCATTTATTTTTTGGGCGATGTGATGGACTGCTGGCTTGGTGGTCACCAATGCCCCACTTGGCTGAAACCCCTTGCGCAGACGCTCAATGTGCTCAAAGAAGCTGGCTACCCAGTCTATCTGATGACTGGCAATCATGACTTTCTCATCTCAAAACGTTTGTGTGCCTCACTCCATGTCACTGCATTGCCTGATCCCACCGTCATCACCCTTGATAACCAAAGGATCTTGCTGACCCATGGTGATATCTTGTGCACAGAAGACCATGCTTATCAAAAGATGCGGCGCATACTACAAAGTACAGCTTTTAAAATACTGTTTCCCAAATTGCCCATGCGCATCAAGCAAAATTTTGCAAAAAAACTCAACGACAGTAGCCGATTGGCCAATCAAAAACCCAATAAAAATGCGCAACCTGTCATCGGCAGTTGTTTTAAATTGTGTGCAGATCATCAAGCCGATGGGTTGATTCATGGCCACACACACGTGCCCAAATGGGATCAATTGCGGCACGCATGTTGGCCCAATCAAATCCTACCCAGACTCATCACGGCCGCATGGGATGACGACATTGGCTACTTTGACATCATCCACACCCCAAGCGATGTGCAACGCCATCGATGCATTACCAAAGCTGGCCAACACACCATAAATGAAATACCTCAGTGATTTCCAGTTCTACAAGACACCCACACCAAGTACGAATTTAAAACAGCCAACCCAGAAACAAAAAAGCCACCCATATAGGTGGCTTTTTGTAAGATCTGTGATCAAGCTGATCAGCTCGTGATTTCACTTTGCATGGCTTTCATGCTGACACGAATGCGATTTTGCTTATCAATCTCAATGACCTTCACCACAACTTCTTGGCCTTCATTCAGCCACTTGCTGATGTCTTCAACACGCTCATTGGCTATCTGGGAAATGTGCAAGAACCCATCTTTCCCAGGAATCAACGAAACAAAGGCACCAAAGTCCATGATCTTCACAACCTTGCCCTCATAGATCTGCCCAACTTCCACATCAGCTGTCAACTGCTCAATGTGTGCTTTTGCACCTTCAATGCCTTCAGCATTTGGGCTGGTGATTTTAACCACACCATCATCAGAAATGTCAATCTCAACTTTGTGTTGATCAATGATTTCACGAATGGTTGCGCCACCTTTACCAATGACATCACGAATTTTGTCTGGGTTGATGGTGATGGAAACCACTTGTGGTGCATAAGGCGACAAGGTATCACGCGGTGTCTGCAGTGATTTTTCCATGCAACCAAGAATGTGCAACCTGGCATCTTTGGCTTGAGCCAAAGCTTGCTGCATGATTTCCAGTGTGATGCCTTTGACCTTGATGTCCATTTGCAGGGCTGTGACGCCTTCGGCAGTACCTGCCACTTTAAAGTCCATGTCACCCAAGTGATCTTCATCGCCAAGAATGTCGGTTAAAACCTTGTATTGATTCTGCTCAATCACCAATCCCATGGCAATACCAGCCACCGGCGCCTTCACAGGCACACCAGCATCCATCAACGCCAAGCTGCCACCGCAAACACTGGCCATGGAACTTGAACCGTTGGACTCTGTGATTTCTGAAACCACTCGGATGGTGTAAGGAAAGTCTTCTGTATTGGGCATCACAGCTTCAAGTGCCTTACGCGCCAAATGACCATGACCGATCTCCCGACGCTTGGTCGAACCTAAAAAGCCAACCTCACCCACAGAGAAAGGTGGGAAATTGTAGTGCAACATGAAATGTTGACGTTCTTCAACACCAGCAATGTTGTCCAAACGTTGCGCATCGGCTTCACTGCCCAATGTCGTGGTGACAATGGCTTGTGTTTCACCGCGTGTGAACAAAGCCGAGCCATGCGCACGTGGCAAAAATGAAACCTGAGTATCAATGGGACGCACAGTGGTGGTGTCTCGCCCATCAATTCTTGCCTCACCTGCCAAAATGCGTTGACGCACGTATTGTTTCTGGTACGTTTGCAAAACACTCAGCAATGCTGATTCCGTCAAAGATTTTTCTTCACACAATGCCGCAAACGCTTCGATGGCATCTGCTGTGATGGTTTTGAGTGCCTCATTACGTGCCTGCTTGTCTGACATGGCGTAGGCTTCTGCCACAGGTTTGGCAATGAATTGCTCAACCTGAGCCACAAAATCAGCCTCTGGTGCTGGTTTGGGTGTGTAGGCCCATGGCGTCACCGGCACAGCCTGCCCCAAGGCCAACACGGCCTCAATGATGCTTTGGTAGCTTTGCTGACCATAAATGACAGCATCCAGCATCGTTTGTTCATCCAATTCCTTGGCAGATGATTCAACCATGAGCACAGCATCTTGGGTGCCACTGACCGTCAAATCCAACAAATCAGACAGCCCCTCCTGTGCATAATCACGTAAGCAAAATTGTGTGCCATCGCGACACACTTCAGCCAAGGCAACCGGCCCAGAAAAAGGCAGACCCGAAATCTGCAAAGCGGCAGAAATGGATGCCATGGCAGGCACGACTGCACCCACACTCGGATCCATAGAAAGCACATTGACAATGACTTGCACTTCATCAAAAAAATCTTTAGGGAAAAGAGGACGAATGGTGCGATCAAGCAATCTGGATGTCAGCACTTCACGTTCAGATGGGCGGGTTTCTCTTTTGATGTAACCACTGCGAATCATACTTTTGGCATAATCCTTTTCACGAAATTCGACTTGTAACGGCAAAAAGTCCTTTTGACCATCTTTGCTCTTTGCGGCAACAACAGTGGTCAAGATGGTGGTGTCACCTAGGGCCACCATGACTGAGCCCGTCGCTTGTCGAGCAACCTGGCCGGTGGTGATGGTGCCTTCTCGGGTGCCATATGTAAATTTAATTTCGTGTACTGTCATGATGTGTTTTATCCTTTTTTACTGCGTAGACCCAGTGTTTTCACTACGGTGTCATATTTGGTGCGATCCTTTCTAAACAAGTAGTTTAAAAGCTTTTTTCGGTTGGCGATCATACGTAAAAGACCATAGCGTGAATGGTGGTCTTTTTTGGCTGTTTTGAAATGGTTATTGACCAAGTGATTGATTTTGTTGGTCAACAGGGCGATCTGGACTTCAGGTGAACCTGTGTCAGAATCGGATCTTTTTAATGTGTCTAATGTTGCCACGGATGGCCCTCCAATAAGTCTAAATGCATGGTATCTTATGGTGCATGATGCAAGAAACCCAATTCAAGTTATCTCACTCGAATGTTCCTTTTACCACAAAAGCACTTGACAGTCAAAGCATTTTAACCTTAGTGGCGCTGTCTTTGGCAAACAAAATCCAGCGTTCACAACAACTCATTCACCCGCACCTTGGACCGACAAGCCAGATGCCAAACGCGCGGATTGAGAAAGCAAACGCTTGACGCGTAGCGTGCCCGACACACTATGCCCAAGCCCTATGAATTGATGCTGAACGTAAAGCCGCACCAGTCCATCAGGCTGTGACGTGACGCCCCATGGCAAACCATGGTGCAACGCAGCATACGCAACTGAATCAAGGTGTAAACTGGGCATCTCATGCAACACATCACCCATGGGCAAAACATGGTGCATCAACAAGGCGGGGGCACGTTTGATCGCATGAAAATCGACCATCTGCTTCCCCTCAAACCCATCGATGTCATCACGCCGCAAGGCAATCAAATGACCCACTGTACCCAATGCGCTTGCAATGTCCTCACACAATGTGCGCACATAAGTGCCTTTTGAGCATCGTACTCGACAGGTCAAAGTTGTTGCTGTCCATGTCGTGGCCTGCAAATCAAAGATTTCTATGGGACGTGGCGCGCGGGCCACCGTTTGACCCGATCGGGCCAATGCATACAAAGGTCGGCCCTGGTGCTTCAAGGCTGAATACATGGGTGGTATCTGCGCCGACGGCCCCATAAATTGAGCAAGGACATCATCAATCAGGGTTGCATGCAATGTTGGCACAGAACGTGTGTCCAGCACATCACCCTCCATATCGCCCGTGGTGGTCGAGACACCCAACTGAATGGTGGCAGTATACGTTTTATGTCGAGACAACATCCACTGCGAAAACTTGGTGGCTTCGTTCAGACATACGGGCAACATCCCAGACGCCATCATATCCAAGGTGCCGGTATGGCCTGCTTTCTTTGCTCGGAATGCATGCTTGACACCTGTCACAACATACTGAGATGACAAACCAACAGGCTTATTCACCAAAACAACACCTGACATCATGGCCCATTACACTCAAATTGATCTGAAATCAAGGCGCCCAGACCCATGCACACTCAATTCAATCAGACGAGGCATCGCATCCACCCGATGTGTCGATTTTATTCAGCGCCCTCTGCGCTGTTACTTCTGCCTCAGAAAGCGCATCGATGTAGAATTTGAGGTCAGGCACTTTCTTGAGGGATATGGCACACGCCAACGCTTTTCTAAAAACAGGCTTTTGCGCATTCAATTGTGCCAACAAGGCTGCGGTGGCATCATTTTGACGCGCCATGACAAAAACCTTTGCATAGGACAAATCTCGACTGATGCGAATGGATTGAATCATGACTTGCGAACGGACATCATGACAACCATAAGTCAGCAAAATGGGCAAAAGCGCACGCTTGATCTGTTTTTCCACACGTGCTTGTCTGTTCAGCAATGCCATGTCACCGCACCTCAATCACGCACAACCACTTCTTCTTTGACGTAGACCTCAAGATAATCTCCTGCACGAATGTCCGTGAAATCTTTGAGCCCGACACCACATTCACTGCCCGCCTTGACTTCTTTCACCTGATCACGGTAATGACGCAATGAAGCGATGTCACCATCATGCAGCACAATTTGATCTCTCAGAAGTTTCAGGCGCGCATCCGTTTTGATGCGACCTTCTGTCACCAAGCACCCAGCCACCAAGCCAAATTTTGAAGAACGAAACACTTCTTTGACCAACAATTGACCAATGATTTTATCTTCAAATTTGGGTGCCACCAAGCCTTTGACCAAGGCTTTGATGGCATCCAGCATGTCGTAGATCACACTGTAGTATGCAATCTCGATTTGCTCTTGATCACTGCGACGGCGCACTGTGGCATCGGCACGCACATTGAAACCCAAAATCATCGCACCAGATGCAATGGCCAAATTCAAATCAGATTCTGTGATTCCACCCACTTGAGCAGACACAATGTTGACTTTGACCTCTTCGTTGGACAACCCTTGTAAAGCTTGGGATGCTGCACCCACACTGCCATGTGTGTCGGCCTTCAAAATCAAGTGGACTTCTTTCAACTCGCCCAACTTGGCTTTCACCAAAACATCGGTGAATGTTGGTATCTTTGAGCTGGCGAGTCGTTTTTCACGATGACTGCCCTGACGATGTGCTGCAATGTCACGCGCTTTACGCTCAGATTCGACCACAATTGCAGAATCACCAGCTTCTGGCACACCAGACAGCCCCAGGACCTCAACAGGTTCTGACGGGCCAGCTTGCTCAACCTTTTGCCCCGAGCCATTGATCATGGCACGAACGCGACCAAATTCTTTGCCGGCCAACAACATGTCACCACGCTTCAATTGACCAGATTGCACCAAAACTGTGGCAACCGGCCCACGGCCTTTGTCCAATTGCGATTCAATGACAACCCCCATGGCCAGCCCCTGATCATGTGCACGCAACTCCAAAACTTCAGATTGCAACAAAATCGACTCCAATAAGTCGTCCATACCCGTACCCACTTTTGCAGAAACAGGTTGAAAAATGGTATCGCCTCCCCATGTTTCACACACGACACCTCGATTGGACAATTCGGTTCGAATGCGATCGGCGTCGGCCTCTGGTTTATCGATTTTATTGACCGCAACCACCATCGGCACCTTGGCAGCCTTAGCATGCTCAATGGCCTCAAGCGTTTGTGGCATGACCCCATCGTCTGCAGCAACCACCAGCACCACAATGTCAGTACATTGGACACCACGCGCACGCATTTCTGTGAAGGCAGCATGACCAGGTGTGTCCAAAAATGTGATCTGACCACCTGTCTTGGTTTCAACGGTATAGGCACCAATGTGCTGTGTGATACCCCCTGCCTCGCCAGCTGTAACACGCGTACGACGAATGTAATCGATCAAGGTCGTTTTACCATGATCCACATGCCCCATAAATGTCACCACAGGTGCCCGAGACACAGGCTCACCTTCATAGCGTACAGATGCCTCAGACAACAAATCTTGCTCAATGTCTTCTTGCTGCTTTAAAATGGGCTGATGTCCAAGCATCTCAACAACCAAAGCAGCCACATCTTGCTCAATGTTGTCATTGCGCTTGACCATCATGCCCTCTTTGGCAAGAATGGTCAGCACATCCTTGACTTGTACTGCGGCAGCATGTGCCAAGTCGGCCACACAAATGACCTCTGGAATTGCCACTTCACGCACAATGGTTTTGGTAGGCTTTTCAAAGCGATGTTCTACCAGCACCGTTTGAGATTCTTTGCCACGCAACCCACGCCCTTGCTTTTTCTGCTTGATGGGGATCTCTTTGTGTCGACTTTTTTCGCTTTCATTAAAAAATCGACCTTTGCGCTTTTTGCGTTTGTCGTCCACCACTGGTGCCGCTTGAGACGTATTGGCAATGGTTGCAGATGGCGTTTGCCCCTGAGAGGGCTCAGAGGGTGTTGTTGAGACTTCTGAAACATCTGGTGCTGTTGCTTTTTCTGGTCGCTTTGTGGTTTCAGCTTGCTGAGCCAGAGATGACTGAGGCAAAGGTTCTGCCACCACCTCACGGGCGACTGGTGCCGCAGATGCCGTCGGCCCTGAAATGGTTCGCGCTTTCTTTTTGATGGTGACCGTTACCCCGCCACTCCCAGAAGTGGATTTCTTTTTACCGCCCAAAGACAGTGTTTTTTTCTTGGTGGTACTCTTTAACACTTGGGCCAAAATATCAGCACTGACCAAATCATCAGGCCCCTTGCTGGAAATGTCCTGACCGGTCTTCTTCTCAATCAGAATTTTGAGATCTTGGATCGACAACTTACATAATGTTGCCAACTTTTGAACCGTGTAATCTGCCATAACCTATCCTCATGCTTCTTCATCATCAAACCAGTGCGAACGGGCTGTCATGATCAGCTGACCGGCCTTTTCTTCTGACACCTGGACCATTTCGACCAATTCATCAACGGCCATGTCTGCAAGCCGCTCTCGGTTGACCACACCTTGACTGGCCAAATCATAGGCCATCTTTTGGGTCATGCCCTCCAATTCAAGCAAATCTTCTTGTGGCACATTGCCATCTGCAGACCCTTGCACCACGGCTTCAAGCAAGCTTGACTTAGCACGTGCCTGTAATTCTTCGGCAATGTCCTCATCAAATTCATCGATGTCTGAAAGCTCTTGTAACCCGACATATGCAATGGCTTCTACACTTGTAAAACCCTCTCGAATCAGAATCTCAGACACGTCATCATCGATGTCCAGCGCCTCAGAAAAATACTGCTTGAGATCGGCCTCTTGATCTGCGCCTCGCGCATTGGCTTCATCCTGACTCATCACATTGATGTTCCAGCCAATCAATTGACTGGCAAGGCGGACATTTTGACCATTACGTCCAATGGCCAAAGATAATTGGTCCTCATCCACAACCATATCAATGACACGATCGGATTCATTGATTTCAACCTGAATGACCTCAGCGGGCGCAATGGCACGCACGGCCATTTGAGCCAAATCGTCTTCCCACAAAATGATGTCAACCCGTTCACCGTTGAGTTCAGAACTGATGGCTTGGACACGCGCGCCACGCATGCCCACACACGCACCCACCGGGTCCACGCGTGTGTCGATGGCTTTGACAGACACTTTACTACGCATCCCTGGATCACGTGATACCGAACGTATCTCAATGGCGCCTTCGCTGATTTCTGGCACCTCTACTTTGAAAAGCTCTGCCAGCATTTCAGGGCACGTTCTGCTCAGACGCACCAAAGGCCCCCTGTTTTCTTCATTGAGCCCAACAATGTAAGCCCGAATCTTGTCACCGTTTCTGAAGATTTCTCTTGGCAGCATTTGATCACGCCCAATCAATCCCTCGACTTGTTCAGAAATATCAAGAATCAAATGGTCCCGTGTCACACGCTTGACTTGTACGGTCAGAAGTTCACCCACACGATGCTGAAATTGTTTGAACAATTTGGCACGTTCTGCATCTTTGACCAACCGATTGAGCACTTGTGCTGCGGTATGTGCTGCGATACGGCCTGTTGAAGAATCAACCTGTTGTTGGATGGTGTCACCAATGGAGAGCTCTGCACCGGAACTCAACTTCAATGCATCTGACAATTGGATGACCTGATCGGTATCGTCTTCGTCTACGTCTGCACCATCTTCAATGACCCGCCACAATCGATGACAAGTATAGCCACCACCAGCAGGATCCAATTCCACCTTGATGTTGGGCTTTTCACCTTCAAACTGTTTTGCTGTGCCTGCAGCCAAGGCTTCACAGATGGCATCCATCACTTTTTCTTTCTCAAGACCTTTTTCATTGGCCAGTGATTCAATTGAGCCCAGAAAAGACCCTTTTTTATTCATGGTTGACATGTGAGATCTCCATCATATAAAGACAATGTTTTCAATGCATCAAAATTCAAAATCAACTGCGCTTCAGCATCAACTTGAAAGCTCAATTGCGCAGCCTCAACACTTTGGAGTTGGCCATGAATTTTTTGCCCAGACCCCAAAACACAGGTCATCTTATGACCCACATAGGCCTCACATTGTGAAGCCGAATAAAAACGTCGACCAATGCCTGGCGAAGACACATCGATTGAAAACGTATCACGCGCCATCCCTTCTGCACCAAAAATGGCCTGGATTTGTTTGGCCACATCGATGCACAAGGTTGCCGTCACGCCATCGGGCGATTCAATGAATACGTCAAAATGTGTCATGCCTTCGCGCTCGAGATGCGTTTCAACGCCCCAAATCGAAGCGCCAAAAACTTCAGCGCCACGCTGGATCATTGCAAGACAAGCATCAGACTGACACGGCATCCTCTAAAAACTCCAAACATAAAAAAAGGGCATAAAGCCCATTGAAATTGGTAGCGGGGGCAGGATTCGAACCTACGACCTTCGGGTTATGAGCCCGACGAGCTGCCAGACTGCTCCACCCCGCACTATTGGCAAAATCATATCAGATGGATTTTTGTTTTACAACACTTTTTTGATGCAAAGCTTCAAGCAATCACAAAAAATTGGGCATGGCAGCCATTCAAGCATCACGTGCCAAGCTGGCTTGCTGCCGCAACACACCAACCACCCCTTCTGCATACAGGCGATTTTTAACTTCGTAGGCTTGCGACAAATTCTCAAATCCTCCCACAAGCACACGGCAATAGGCAACCCCTTGACGCTCAAATTGCTCAACCCGACCAGGGAAATCATGTTGCTTTAACTTTTGTACCATATGACGACACGAAGCAGGATTTAAAAAAGCACCAACCTGGATGGTATAACGCTGGCGATTGATTGAGCCACGGGAACGATGCATGAGGCCTTTGGCTTGCCGCAAAATGTCATAAAATTGCAAGTCGGGTTTTTTTTCTGCGTCATCATCAACACCCATGTTGGACGCCGGTGGTGCTGATGCATGCTGCACATCAATATGCTGATGTCGTAAATCTTTGGCTAGAGCAACATGATCATCCTGTATGCCAGATGCGCCAAAAGACTGCACCCAAACCATCATGGATTGCCACTGCGCACCAGCCCACTGAGGGTGCTGAAATGCATAACTGACCCCCATGCCTAAAACAATGTAGAGCGTCGGGCGCAACCATACAAAGCGTTTTTTAGAACTGCGGCGCGTGGTTTTCTTTTTTCGCGATGTGGCGCGCGCGTAATCTCTGGGCATACATTCCTCACAAAAACGTTTGAGACCGTTTCATATGTCACTCATTTTATGTGAATCTCATGCACAACACAATGGCTGATGATGCAATACGATCCGCAGACACAACGCCACCATGCTGTATTGCAAGCCCTCATGCATCACGCAAAGCATCAATTGGGTCGACCTGAGATGCTTTTTTTGCAGGATAAAAACCAAAAAAGACCCCCACAGAAACCGAAACACAGAAACCCAACAACAAAGGTGTTAAAAACAAAGAGAAAGACCATTTGGCAAAAAAAGCAATGATGTATGCAGCCAACAAACCAAGACAGACACCAATGGCGCCGCCCATGAAGCTCAACACCATACTTTCTATCAAAAACAAATGCTGTATGGCTTTGGGATTGGCACCAATGGCCATGCGAATCCCAATTTCTCGCCGACGCTCAGTCACCGACACCAACATGATGTTCATGATGCCAATGCCACCCACCAACAGCGCAATGCTGCCAATGACCCCCAACAGCATGGTAAAAGTACGTTTTTGGGCCACGATACGTTGCACGAGCTGCTGCGGATTTCTGAAGAAAAAACGTGCCTTACCAAGCATGCTGTGCAAATCGGCCTGAATCCAAGGCTGCATCTGTACAACGTTGGTGGTCGATGCAAAACCCATGATCAAATCACGTATTTGAGCATCGTGTTGATGCAACATCAACGTGTGAATGGGCAACATCACCGCACGATTCATGTCCACAGTGATGAAAAAATTCATGGCCCATGGTCGCCCGACACCAATGATCTCATAATACACATTCCCAACACGTATATGCTTACCGATCGGCGCCAAAACTCCCAACGCATGCAACTGTTTCGCCACCTCAGCACCAATCACACACACATTTTGGCCACGATCCAATCGTGAAAAAAATCGACCTTGCGCAAGCTTGTAGCGCGCAATGCTTGCCAAATCAGAAAAGCCACCCACCAACGGTGCATGAAGATGTTGCCCATCAATGGTCATGGGACGATACAAAAACGCCAAAGGCGACACATGATGCATACGATGATGACGCAAGCGCATCGCCTCAATGTCATCGACGGTCAACTTTGAAGTCGATTGATTTTGTCGACCGCGATCGGTTGAAATGCTCACCGAAAGCAAATGTGTGCCAAGAGAATTCATCTGTTGTACCACGGTATGCGTGGCCAATTGCCCACAGTAAATGAGGGCCACCACAGAGCTGGTGCCAATCAACACACCCAGCAAAGCCAAAAAAGACCGCATACGTGTTGCCCACAAATTGCATATGGCTTGCTGTATCAACATACGCATATCCATCAAGACACCTCAACCAAACGACCATCCGCCATACCAATTTGGCGTTTTGCCAACTGCGCCAATTGTAGATCATGGGTGATCATGACCACCGTCACACCATGCGATGCGTTAAGGGATTGCAGCACTTGCATGACCTGCATGCCGTGTGCGCTGTCTAGTGCGCCTGTTGGCTCATCAGCCAAAATCAACGCTGGCTCTCCAACCAAAGCACGCGCAATGGCGACACGTTGCTGCTGCCCACCCGACAAGGTCGATGGATAAGCCAACACAAAGTCGCACATATCAACATACTTGAGCATGGTTCTGGCCTGGTCTTGCGCGGCCTGCACTGACCAACCTCGATACAGCAATGGCAACGCCACATTCTCAAGCACCGTCATGCGTGGCAACAACATGAACTGTTGAAACACAAATCCTATGGTTTCGTTTCTGATTTTTGCTTTCTCCGCAAGAGACAAGTGGCCAACTTCTTGTTGGTTGAGCCTATAACGGCCCTCAGTGGGCGTATCAAGCAACCCCAAAATGTTCATGGTGGTCGACTTGCCAGAACCAGAACGCCCCACAATTGCAACAAACTCATGATGTGCAATGCTTAAAGTCAGATCAAAGAGAACCGGGTAAAGCTGGCCACCGTGTGAAAATGACTTCGAAACACCCGTCAGCTCAATCATGCAACAACACCTGATCGCCCACCTTGATCTTACCTTGGACCACAACGTCTTTGGCCGATGTCTGGCCAGTTTGAACCTGTATGTCTCGGATGCCACCTTTGGCAGATTCAACCTTCAGCCAATACAAATTGTCTTTAAAAAAGACCGCATTGATCGGCACAACCTTCAATGTTTTGACACCCTCATGAATGGCGACTTTGACATGCATGCCAACATAAGTGTTGCGCATATCTTTGTCTGATGGGGTGGCAACATGAATGGTGACTGGAAAAACCATTTCATCTGAACCACTCCCTTTTTGCATGTTGTACATATGAACATCGGTGACTTTCCCAGTCAAAACACGCTGACCATAGCTGGGCGCAGTCAAACTCACAGCCATGCCAGGTTTGATTTGATTCATTTCGTGTTCATCCACCTTCAAGGTGACCTTAAAGCCTTTATTTTGTACCGAAAGCGCCAGCATTTGGCCCTTTTCTACTTTTGAGCCAATGGACACCAGCTTCTTTTTGTCAGCACCATGACCTTGCACAACATTGGGAGACAAAATTCGCCCAGACCGATTGGCACGCACAGACACAAAAGACTGTCGCGTCAGCAACTTCTCAATCTCATTCAGATCTGACAGCTTTAAATTTTCAATGTGTTGAAATGATGCTCCCACCAAATGCGTGACCTTGCGCAATGCGATGCTGCGTTTGGCAAAAGTGATGTAGGCATTTTCATATTTGGTTTTTTTTTGAATGAAGTCGTCTTCAGAAATAATACCTGCTTTGAGCATGTCCTGTTCGGCACTGAGTTTTCGCTTGGCTTGCGCCAGGTCATCTTTACTTTTGAGGTACTCAATGACTTTGTCGACAAAATCAGATTCTATTTTGGGATCAGAGATGTGAAACAACACCTGACCCTTTTTGACCTGGTCACCATAAGAAAACAACATTTTATCAATGAATCCATTCACTGGGCTGGCAATATAGCTGGAGTCCACAGGCTCAATGCGACCAGCATAATGCAACACACGATCGATTTTTCTTGCTTGAACACGCGCAATGCGCGCAGGCGCTGGCGCAGCATCTTGGGTTTTGCATGCAAGCAACATGACCGTCATCATTGCCATCCAAATCAAACTACGGAGCACTCGATTCATATCACAGATCTCGCTTATATTTCAGATACCACTGTGCCAACAACCGCCCCTGAAGCCTCAAGAGCGTGATGTAGTCGGTCAAGTACGCAATCTTCAGATTGATGAGGGTTTGTTGATCGGTGGTGACCGCTTGCTGTTTGATGGTCACATCAAGCGCGGATGCCATGCCATAACGATTCTTTTTGACAACCAAATCATAGTTTTTTCGGCTCAACTCTAAGGTTTGTGCCTGCATGTCGATTTGCGCCTGTTTTGATTTGAGTGTGTGCCATATGTTCAAAATATCTCGACGATTGTTGCGTATGGCATTTTTTAGGGCCTGTTTGGCCTGACGATACGCCACATCGCTGGCCACCCACGCTGCATGTCGATCCTTGTGCCCAAGTGGCACCGACCACTGTACATCGACAGTGGTTTGATGGGCCTGGCCTGTCTGACCCGTCACATCCAATTGTGGCCGCAAATTGTCTTGCGCGATTTGCTTGTTGCGTACAGCCATGGTGACACCCAACCTGGCCATTTGGATGTCCGCATTGGCTTTCAAACCCAAAGCAAGGCAGGTCTTGATTTTGGGCAATTTGAAAAACTGCTCGACATGCAGTTTTTCATCCAAACGTATGTTGCTGCTTTCCGGCAAACCAAGTTGTGACAACAAATTTTTAATGGCAGCATTGATGTTGTTTTTTTGGGTTTCAAGACCCAGTTGATAGCGCACCAATTGGCCCTTTTGCTCAATCAAACTGGCACGTGCCAATTGTCCAGCGTTGACTTTGATTTGATAACGCTTGAACGTTTGTTGCACTTGCTTGAAACCCAACTGCTGCACAGCATAGCTTTGTTTGGCCTGAATCACAGCCCAATAAGCTTGAAGTGTCTTGGCAATCAAATCATTCAACCCATTGAGCTCTGTCAACTGTTGTTGTCGATAACTGTCTGTTGCGTTGTCAATGGCCCAATGACCTTGATGAAAACCTCGTAACAGCGGTTGTTTGATGGTCAGTTGCGCTGTGGGCCCCAAGTCGGTTTTGGGTTGCCATGAAGCATCTAAGGTGGCCCCACTTCGGAATGTTTGATGGACCGAAAATCCTGCTTGATACGTGTTGGCCTGTGCACGCGCATGTTGCAAGGCGCCGGACATGGTCCATTTAGGCACATATTGATCAAGTGTGGTCACATACGCGTTGTGATTCAACTGTTTTGTCAACTGAAGATCTATGGCTTGTGGGCTGCGTTTCAGCGCCAAATAAACGGCCTCATCGGTCGTCAACATCGGGGGGCGGCTGCCAAAACTTGTGACACAAAGCAGGCAGAGCATCACCACACGATATGGACATGTGAAACACATACAAGATTCCTCGAAACATCTTGTCATTGTGCATGAACCCCACTGAAAACTCAATACTGTTGATGCCTCAGGCTGTCACACACAGGCAACACATGCTTTCCATTTGTTTGAGGCATGCAAACGCACGGCAGCTCAAACTCTGACCATGCTCTGTATGCATGACAAGCACCATTTTTAGCCTAAAATGTCATCATTTCTAATGTACGGTGGTCCATTTGGATCTTGTGGCCTGTGGCTGCGACATGCGCCTCATGTGTTTTAGGTGAGACCAGCACCTTCATGCCTCCCACCCACAAGACGCACCCCAGCACCATGCCCAAACACAATGTTGGCCATGTTTGTGGCTTTGGCGCTTGCACAATCACAGGCGGCGATTGACGCGTCGACTGTGCCAAAAAACGATGCACCATTTCTGGCAACTCTGGACATTGTTCCAACCAAATGGGCAATCGCGTTTTACTTTTTTCAACAAAACCAGACCATCCCATCTGTGACTTCACCCACTTTTCTAAGATGGGATGGGCCGTTTCCCATAAATTCAACTCTGGATACAAACGTCGCCCCAAAGATTCAACATTGAGCAACGTTTTTTGCAACAAGATCAATTGTGGCTGAATGTCGGTATGAAATTGACGCGCAATGCGCAACAACTGCATGAACAACAAGCCAAAAGAAATGTCTTTCAGTGGCTTGGCAAAAATGGGCTCACAGACCGATCGAATGGCGGCTTCAAATTGGTCGATCCGTGTGTTGGCAGGCACCCAACCCGACTCAACATGCAGCAGGGCCACCCGCCTATAATCTCGCTTAAAAAACGCCAACAGATTTTCAGCAATGTAGCGCTGATCTGTGGGGCTGAGTGCGCCCATGATGCCAAAATCCACCAGCACATATCCTGGGTTTTTGGGGTCACGCACATCGACAAAAATATTGCCTGGATGCATGTCGGCATGGAAAAAACTGTGCTGCAACACTTGTGTGAAAAAGAGATCCACCCCACGCTTGGCCAACAAAGCCATGTCGACACCCGCACGCTTGAGCGCCTCGACATCGCTGATGCGTATGCCATCGACTCTGTCCATCACCATCATGTTGTCACGGCAATGGTCCCAGTACACTGCCGGCACTTTTAAAGGATGCTCATCTGGGAAATGGCGTTTCAAGGTCATGGCATTGGCGGCTTCCGTGCGCAAACACAGCTCTTGCTGCAAGCTGTATTCCAATTCGGCCACCACAGACACTGGCTTGATGCGTGCCGCATCAGGCAGTAAGCGGTGCAACAGATGTGCCACACCATACAAACAACGCAAATCACGTTTGATTTTTTTATGAATGCCCGGTCGCAACAGTTTGACCACCACCTCGGCCCCATCTGCTTTCAGCTTTGCAGCATGGACTTGTGCAATGGAGGCTTGTGCCAAAGGTGTCAACTCAAAATTCTCAAAGACGGCTTCAACTGGCTGACCGAGGGCTTGTTGCACCAATGTCACCGCCTCCTCGCCAGGAAATGGTGTCACGGCATCTTGCAACAATGCCAATGCAGCGACCACATCTTCTGGCAGAACATCATAACGCACCGACAACAACTGACCAAACTTCACCCATATTGGCCCCAATCGCTCCAGTGCCATGCGCAAACGCTGTCCACGTGCCATGGTTGCAATCATGCGATGCTGACGCGACCAAAGGCATGCATGCACCCAACGTGACGGCAACCACCAGCGTTCACCCCAAACAAAAGCATCCAAACGAAAAAGCAAGAAAAGGGCCAAAACTCGACCCCCATAAAACAAAGCATACATGGTTAATCCTCCGATTGTGGTGAGCGCCGATTACAAATTTGCTCCAAACGCGCAAGCCGTTCACGGCAATCGGTGACACGCGCTGAAAACGCTTCCACTTCGGCCTGTGTCACCACCACTCCCATTTCATCTCTGACCAAGCCGACACTTTGTCGCTCTATGAATCCAAAGATCCGACGCATGCCTCCGCGCACAGCTTGCACACACGCACCCAAACCATATGCTGGACCTTCACCCAAGTGACGTGCCACCAAACGATCCAGTGGCACATCCACTTCGGACAACACCTGACGCCATGCCATCGCACAGGCAACGTCTCCGCGCATCTGGATGCCCTGGGGTGCATGATGCCCACCTCCACGACGGCTCGACACCGCCATCAAAAAAATATCGACGCTGCGGCCACTGAGGGTGGCATCGACGTCGACACTTTGGTCAAAGGGCCGCACAATCATCTGGGCGTCATGATACCCAATCAAGCCATGGATCGGTAAATCCGTCAATGTCAATGCAATCCATTTGCCTTCAAGGGGTGCCAAGACTTTTTGATTCTCTGGATTGGATGCCAAAACTTGGTCCAATGCACGTGATAAAACTTCACCAAAAGCATCTTGCATGATCATACGCGACTCCCCACATGAATGGTGACGGCACCACCTGCCATCAAATGATACCGAACGCCGACAAAACCAGCCGTTTCAAACCAAGCAGCAAAAGTGTCTTGATCTGGATGACGCCGTATCGATTCCACCAAATAATCGTAGGCCTCACGGTCGTTGGCCACCCAAGCGCCCATGGGTGGGATCACATGAAATGAATACGCATCATACAACGGCTTGAGCGCTTGAATTTGCATGGCAGAAAACTCCAAAACCACCAAACGCCCACCGGGCTTCAAACACCGCCAAGCTTCAGACAAGGCACGATCCACATGCGTCATATTGCGCATGCCAAAAGCACAAATCATGCGATCAAAGGATTGGTCGGCACAAGGCAACTGCTCACCATTGGCCAAAACAGGCTGGACTTTGGGCGCCATCAGCCCTGCATCAATCAAACGATCACGCCCCAAAGACAACATCTCAGGATTGATGTCACTCATCCACACTGTCCCTGTGGTCAGGCGCTTGGCCATCAAACGTGTCAAATCACCTGTGCCTGCAGCCATTTCAAACACATGATGGTGGGGTTGCAGCCGCAAATGGGCAATGGCCTGTCGCTTCCAGACACGGTGCATGCCAAAAGACATCAGATCATTCATCACATCGTAACGCTTGGCCACACGCTCAAACACCGCATCCACACGTCTTTGTTTGTCACCCACATCAACATCTTCTCGACCAAAATGTGTGGTGCCACGCTGCGCCATGCCGATTCCTTAAAAACAGATGCCTTCATTTTAGCACGTCCGCAACAGCTTCTGCAAAAGAACCTACCTGCAATTTTGGATGATGACAGACCAACCCCTCATTTTGATTTTAAAATGGCCAGCTCAATTGCGATGCGCTGCAACCCAAAGATCCCCCATTCCAGATGATGCATCCATTTCACTTTCATTGCACCACCTCGCATGGCCATATCGATGCACGCCATTGATGACATTGGCCCAGTTGCCACCCATGCCAAAAAACGCCAACACAAATCAGACTGAAGAGAAAAAGTGCCCCACGCAATCGGTATGCAGCTATGCTTTTCTTTCAACACTTTAGACTGATAGTTCGGGAGAATGGTCTCTTTTTTCTTCTAGCAAAGCTGGGGCGGGTATCCAAGTAGAGTTGGCATACGCACCCTGCTGACTGAAATCGGATGCCGCAACAGCGTTACCCTTACCATCTTGACGCTTTGCATCATCATCCTCAAACACCCCACCCAACACAGAAAACATCGCAAAATTTAAAGGCAAGCTACAAATGGCGATAAAACCCGTCAACCACATCGTCAGTGCCAAAGGCAATGCCAGCATCACACCAAATTGAACCACCGCGAGACTTGCCACCATGGCAACAACCACACCACCCGACAGCTTGATCATGAAGTTGGCCGACACCGCGCCTTGTGCTTTCATGTGATAACCAAAGGATGAAAGCATCAACGTGACCATCATGGCCAGAATTGCCCATTGCGCGGTAAATGTCACAGCCATACCAGAGCCGTAAATCATGACACAAGACGCCACAACACCAGCAGCAACAATGGCCAACGTTGCCAAACCAATGAAGCGCATGGCCTTTTTTCGATCGCCTTGGGCTTTACCCAACAACCTCATGAAGGCAATGCCTGATTTGCCCATCAACAAGCCCACGGCCAATGTCGTCAACAAACAAACAAACACATTCAGCGCCAGTGCTGTTAAACCAACGATGCCCCAAGCTGAAAGGATGTTGGCCATCATCAGCCATGTGAGTAAAACCATGCCCATGGTCATGATCGTGGTGAAAATCACATTCAGCAGCTTGCCACGCTCCAATGGTGTATCTTGAAGCCATGCTTTCAAAACCGATTCCACGCCATTGATGATCGACCTGCGTGTGACTTTTGTTGATGAATAGGCACCTGCACATGCCACCAAGACCAATAACAAACCAGCCCAAAGCGGCAAACCAACCAAAGCCACAGGCAACACTTGCACAGACGAACCAATCAACAAAGCAATCAGTGCATTCAAACCCACAAACGTTGTGGCAACCATGATGAGTGGGTTGACCACAATGCCATTGATGGTACCAAACAAGTCCGCGAAAAAAACCGCCCAACTTTCACGTGCAGTCTTTTTTACCCGCACACTTTTTGCAACTTTCCCTTTAAAAGTATCCAGGTTAGAAATACCAGATTCATCTTCACTTTTAATTTCAAGACTTGTCAATTTTTTTATTCTGGCATACAAATGGAGCTCGATAGATTGAGCCCCAGCCTGAGCGCCCTGAAGTCTTTGCTCATCATGCCGCATGCTGTCCAGCAACAACATCACATCACAGAATGCCTCAATTTTGGTATAATTTTTTTTCAATTGCGCAATTGCCCCTGGCTTCAACCTTAAGCCATTCAATTGATTGAATGCACCATTTTCGTTCTGAAGGTCTTGCCAAAAACTTTCTGCAAAATCAAGCACAGCATGATCTCGCTCCATTCGAAATGCAATGGTCGGAAACAGGCGCGTGCACACCCAGTTGGCCATCAACATGATCATCACCACTGCAATCACAAACACATATGGACTTGCCAACACCAAATTGGGCGCCAGCACCAAAGCGATGGTCACAAAAGAGACCAATATTGACATCATGGCCAAACGATAGTCGTTGTCATTGGGTTGCGTGGACTTGTCAAACAGGTTATCCCATTGTTTTTTCCAATAAGCATCCGTTTGCTGTGCGTATGGATGGACATCATCCAACTTGTACATTTTATAATAAAAATAAAGTGCCACCATGAGCATGGGCACCAACAACACCCATCCAATGGCCGTCAAACTGCCAGCAAACAATCCCATGTTGATGCCCAATAGGGTTGTCGACACGATGCTTGCAAATGCCACCACCCACAACATCTTACGCCCAAACGATTGCAGCCAACCAGAATTGATTTGCTTCTGTCGGTTTCCTGTTCCTGACATCACACATGCAATCTGAGTGCGCAAATCATCTTTGGGGTTATATGGATGAGGTTTTCTGCCTTGATTCGGCTTGTTTCTTGTCTCAATAACCGATGCAGACAAATCGAGCAATTTATTGAAATAATCTTCTGTCATAATTCTTATCTTTTTTTGATTTAATTCATTATAGTCTAATTTTTTAAAATAGTCAAAAAATATGGTTGTGTCACGCTTTGCATGAGCCCTGACGCAAAAGCATCTCCATATGGAATCGCACTGTCACGATGGGGCAAGCATGCCGCATCATGTTGTTTGAGGTCAGATCCGACATGCGCTGAAGCACGCCTGATAAAATCACTTACAGCAAAACCACCAATGATTCAAGGACCAGTCGATTCCCAAGTCTCTTCTTGCTTGGTGACCCATGCCTTTTTAGTCTTACTGTCAGGGGCGCTGATGGGTTGGAGGGCACCAGGTGCTTAGTCCCTCCTTGTGATGGTTTGGATCTATCACAAACCTTTCTGGTTCTTTTTGCCAGCACTGAATGATGTATTGATATGGAAACTGCGTACAGGGGCACCTTGGCTGGATATTCCATATGAATTTTGTCCTTGAAAAACAGCTTATAATCGTTTTAACCGTTGGTCCTCAAAAGGTCTATGGGAGATTTTTTTGATTTACGAGGAGAAACTGACCAAGAATGGGTCTTCGCAGACGGAAGTTACGTTCGGGCTCATCAGCATGCGAGTGGCGCTCGGCGTTGCAAAGAAAGCGCAATGGGGCGTTCTCGAGGAGGCCCAACAACAAAGATACATATTGCCGCCGGTGCGCTGGGCAATCCTATCCGACTTCACCCAGGCACTGGCTCTTTTGGATGGCATGAAGACCACAGCCATTCTGGCAGACATAGGGTATGATGCTGATTATATCGTGGATGCGGCGAACGCAATGGGCGCGGAGGCCGTGATACCACCAAAGTCGAATCGCAAGGCAGTCAGGTTTTTCGATAAAGACCTTTATAAAGCGCGCAATCTTATTGAGCGCATGTTCAATAAGATCAAGCACTTTCGTCGTGTTGCAACACGTTATGACAAAACAGCTTCGGCTTATCTTAGCTTTGTATTGGTTGCTGGAATCTGTTGATGGCTTAAATGAACCATTGTCGACACGCCCTCAGCCAACGCGTCTGCTGTGTGGTCCGGGTGTAAGAGAATATTTTGTTTCAGTTAGAGTTCGATTGCGAGCTTGGGGGGTTGATGTAGGTTGAGTGAGGTCGGAGTTATCCGACACAGAAATATGAGTGAAAAGTCGTCTCCCACCACCTGGCCACAGCGAGCAGCCACCTCCAGCCCCCCCTTGTTCTTTTTTCTGCTTCCCTGAGGCACCACCCCTTGAGGCACCAGCCCTTGGGATATTTCCAGTACCAAGACTTGTAATCCTGCTGCCTCTGTGCGATTTTCGCGCAAAACACTTCGTGTCCAGTTCATCAGAATCACACCCCATGCCCAGTACATTAGAATAGGACTCAGATTTAGTTTCGCCAGAAGAGGACACAAGTTTAGTTTCGCCCTGCCTCGCTTCATCTTCATCTGTCCCAACATTTAATGGTGGCATTTTGCTTTCTGTGGACTTCCTTTTAGCCTTAGCGCCGAAAACACCGCCTAAAAAGGCTCCACCAGGCATGTGCGTGATGACACTGGACATGGATTTTTGAAATTGGTTGGTGAAAGAACAACCATATGTAACGAACAAAATGACAAGCCACATGGCAATACACACCCAGCTCATGGCAGTAAAGAACGAAAGGGTGTTGGCCGCACTGTGCACCACCACAACCAACTGACCAGCGGTTGCGATCAACGGCAAAACATACCCATACCACTTTAACTCTGCTTTCTGTTCTGATCTCTGTGTGCCACCGAGGTATTCAAAGATGAAAGTACCGTACAGCGATGCTGCAGCAATGAATGTCAAAACGGCAACAGTCCATGCCAACAATCCATGAAAGGCATAAGGCATCGCAACGACGTATGTCATGAAGCTGATGGTATCTGGCACCATACTCAAAGCACTGTAATAAGCAATGCAGGCAGATCCAAGGGCCGTAACCACAGCTGCAAATGTGGCAACACACCCCAAGACAGAAACTTGCCACTGCGTGCATGCGTCAATGATCTGATTACCGGCTTTGACGATACATTCAAAAGTTGTGCAAAATGCGTTTAATAGACCCGACAAGAAAAACACCACCACAAAAAAACCATACAAAAGTTGGTAGCAAAGACCAGATACAGCAAGATTATGCAACAGCAAAGGCAATCCCAAAATACCGCTGCCACATACAACACATGCATTGGCAAACACATTGCAAGCAGCAACGGACTTCACAGCAAACGCAACATACCATCGCCACCAAGTGGCAGACGGTTCTGAGCCTGGTTCGACGCCATCTTCCTTGGGTGCAGCACCGATGATGGCTTTGTGGGTGCCACTGAAGTACACAAAAAACCAGCCCAAGCACACACACACGATGATCAGTGACATGATGATGTTCATGAATGGAGACACCGCAACACCAAAATAAAGCGCAGCATCAAAGAGTGACTTGTAAACATTCATGGATTGCGCAAGCGCCGCAGCCAGCATCACGCAAATGGCCACACCCAACAACAGGGTCGAAGTTATGGAGTATTGGGCCTTGGATGACATAGGGTAAAACCTTATTTCATGCTCCATGACATGAATGTGATTGGATGCTGACAAAATTCTACCCAAGTAGCTTACATCATCCATCAAAGATTTTCAAACGTGCCCAAAACACATTAAAAAACAGTCATCATAAGCACACAGGCCATGATCAACCTTAAAGAACCATCAGACAAAAACAACGGTTGCGGTATCCACGCATGTGACACCATCCACATACAAACGCTGACCTGCAGACGTTTCGAGCACAGACACCCATGTGTGTTGGGGTGGATGTGGACCACAACTCACCGCAACATGACGCTTCTGCAAGGCCGGACAGGATTGTGTCAGCACAGCACTCTGACTGCCGCCCAGACAAGGCTCAAGTTGAACCGTTAGCGCATAAGGCCGCCCCAACAGACTTTGCAAAGCATCAAAATCCTGATCCATCCAAGCAGCACGACACCACGATGAACTGATCCTTTGATCATGATGACATCGATCCATGACAACATGCGCATGTCGTTTGTTGGATGACATCATTGCTTTGAGCGTCTCGACCGAGCCCGATCGCCGACACCCAAAACGAAAGTCTTCCCCGACCACCACAGACTGCGCACAACAGACATCAATCAAAACATCTTGGACAAAACGCTCCGGAGACAGCGATGCCATGTGATCATCAAACTGCAACCAATGGACCCCTGCGCAACCGTAGGCCATGGCAAAGTCGGTTTGGTCCGCCAAAGACATCAAACGATCCGTTGATGGCATTTTTCCCAAAAAGATTTTGGGCAAAGGATCGAACAGCAGCACAGAGGGTATCAAGTCGTGTTGTGCCGCTTGTGCCATCACCGCATCCAGTAAAGCCTGATGCCCCAAATGAAAGCCATCAAACTGCCCCAGAGCCAAACAAAATCGTTTTGAAGACATCTTTTGTGGATGCCCCACTTCACGACAACGAATCATGAACAATCCATTTTAGACGCTTGCATGAATGTTGCCAGCAAAGAAGCTTTCAAACAACGCAAAGCCATCTCATAAACCCATACACCCATCACGACTGCCCCCAACAACCACAAGATGGCCATGCCTGTTGAAGCTTGCTGCCAAACCGCAGTTGAGGGACAACAAACATACAACAGCACACTCATGATGGCGGTTGCAAACAAAGCGGATCGCATGCCGATGGCATCTTTAGACCAATAAGCACACAATTGCTGCCGATAGCAAAAACACTGATACCAGGCAGCCAAGGCGGTTGCCAAAGCAATGCCCACATGCTGCAAAAATGGCATCAAGATCACACTGATCACCACATTGACGGCACAACCACGCAATCCGATGTGGACCGCCTCTTGCATACACTGTCTGGCATACATGGCGGCCATCAACACTTTGTTCAACATGAACGCTGGCAAACCACAGGCCAAAGCCACCAAGGCCCATTGCGTCATCTGCAAACTGTGTGCTGAAAATGAGCCATGATGAAAACACACCATGACGATGGGGGATGATAAAAGCATCAAGCCCAATGTGGCTGGCAAAGCCAAACACCACACCATGCGTACCGACCATGCCAAAGCACGCTCAAACGCAGCCCGATCTGACTGAACGTTGGCCATGGACAAACGTGGCATGATGACAGTCGACATCGCCACAGCAAACATACCCACAGGCAAATACACCAAACGCTGCCCATAGTAGAGCCATGAGATGGCACCTTGAGGCAGCAAAGATGCCAACAACGTGTCCATGATCAGACCCAGTTGCCCCACCACAGCCCCCAACAAACCATAACCCAACAACTTGATGAACCGCCGCACCAAAGGCTGACGCCAGTTCAAACCCATGCCAAACACATGCCCTTTGTGACGCGCATATCCAAAAATCAATATGCATTGCAAAACACCTGCCACCAAAACCGCTTGTGCCATGATCATGATGTGCGCATCAAAACAGACGGATGATAAGATGGCGCCTGTGACCAAGCAGATGTTCAACAGCACCGGCAGCCAAGCGCCCATGACAAAACGACCATGACTGTTCAATACCGCGGTCATGCCTGCTGTCATGCTGACAAATAAAATGTATGGAAAAGTCCAACGCAGCAATTGTACCGCCAAATCAAATCTATGGCCCACGGTATCCAGGTAAAAACCCGGTGCATAAAGACGAATCAACCAAGGCGCAAAGCACCAAGCCAAACAGGTCAAAACAGCAAGCGCAACAAACATGAGCCCCATGACATTGTTGATGAATTGCTGACGCTGTGCAGGTGTCCACTGCGTGTCGGCGGTCACAGCGCTGTAAATGGGCACAAAAGACTGAGAAAAAGCACCCTCTGCAAACAATCGTCGCATGAAATTGGGCAATTGAAAAGCCACCAAGAAAGCATCGAACGATGCACTCGCACCAAACACATTGGCACACACCACATCTCGGCATAAGCCCAAGCATCTTGATAAGGCGGTCAACCCACTGACCGACAAGAATGCCATGCGAAGTCTTTTTTGTGTCACACGCCCATCCAAAAAACATCAATATACCATTGTCTGCGCAACAAAAGAAGCACAGAACATCTGGTGATCTGAATGCCATCTGCCCTCAATCTGATCAAAGTGACACCCATCTGCCAAACGCCACATCAACCAAGGAAATAATGCTTGACAAAACATCGGATTGAATTGATAATGCGTCTTTTAATTCCCAAGAGGTTGTTATGGCCAATTCACCCCAGGCAAAAAAAAGAGCACGGCAAAACACTGCCCGATTTGAATTGCGTAAGTCACAAAAAAGCGCTCTACGCACAGAAATCAAAAAACTGCTCGGCCTGATTCAAGCCGAAAAATTGACTGAAGCCCAAGATGCGTTTAAAAAGACAGTCAAAACCCTCAGCAAATTGAGCGCCAAAAAAGCACTCCACGCCGGCAAAGCATCACGCTTGACCAGCCGACTCAATGCCAAGGTTAAAAAATTGGCACTCAAAAAGGCAGCCTAACACGCAACCTTGCCAAAACCCCATTAAAAAAACGATGCATGCCAACAACTGCATCGTTTTTTTTTAACCATGTCAAAACCCATTGACCATACGGATTGGCTTTAGGATTGCGCACGCACTCGATCAAAAAAATCACCAAGTGCCTGCACCAAAGGCTTTAAGCCTTGACGCGCGATGGCGCTGATGATGAACACTGGGCCAGACCATTGCAATGCCGCAACAGCCTCATCCACCAACGCTTGGGCTGCCTCTGCATCCATCAAATCGCACTTTGAAAACACCAACCATCTGGGCTTATCTTGTAGCGCCGTATCAAAATTGGCCAATTCAGCAGCAATGGCCTCCACTTGTGCCGCACAAGAAGCCTCTTGTGACTCCAAAGAAACCACATGCAGCAGCAACCGACATCGCGACAGATGTTTGAGAAAAAAAGTGCCCAATCCCATACCCGATGAAGCCCCCGCAATCAACCCAGGAATGTCAGCCATGACAAAAGCACAGGTGGGATCCACTTCGACCACCCCCAAGTGAGGCCGGAGGGTTGTGAATGGATAATCTGCCACCTTGGGTGTGGCTTGGGAGACAGCGCGAATGAGCGACGACTTGCCCGCATTGGGATACCCCAAAAGCCCAACATCTGCCAAGACCTGAAGCGACAAAATCAATACACGCTCATCACCAAGCGCACCCAACGTACGTTGGCGTGGGGCGCGATTTTTAGAGCTTTTGAAATGCACATTGCCCAAGCCAGCAGATCCACCTTGTGCCACACAAAATTGTTGTCCATGCTCAACCAAATCAGCAATCAACTCTTCGGTTTCAGGGTGTTTGATTCGTGTGCCAACGGGCACTTGTATGTACACACAGGCACCTTGCCGACCTGTTTTGTCCTGACTGGAACCATGTTGGCCGTCATCTGCCTTGTACAACTTATTGTAGCGCAAACCCGATAAAGTTGCATGGCCTTCATCGGCCACCAAATAGATGCTGCCACCTTCGCCACCATCGCCCCCATTGGGCCCACCAAAAGGAATATATTTCTCTCTCCGAAAACTGACACACCCATCGCCACCGCGTCCACCTTGAACGCGAATTTTAATTTCATCGACAAACTGGACCACAGCCTAACTCCTCTTGATGCATGTGCTTGGTGTTTCAGATGTCATGCCGACACTCAATGATGCGCCATGATTGAGCTCAAGCTTAACAAAAGCGCACGACAAAGTCTAAACATTCCCTGTCCTCAATACTTTAGGTGCCATTGTACAAGGCATTGTATTCCGTGGGGATTGGGTGACGATGACTTTTCCAGAAAACCATCCCCAATCAACAGGCACAACAATCGACACAATCCCATAAAAATCATACACATTGACAACACATGTGCACTTCACTAGGATAAGACTGATTCTTTCTATCAAGCATGGACACATGTTGTTGACAAACACCGCACCGCCTCGACCCACCACACACTCGGCATGGCAGCTGGGCACCCAAACATTTCAGAGCCGAGCCATTCAAGGCCCTCTAGCAGGTTATTCCAACAGCGCCTTCCGGCGTTTGCTCTGGTCTTTTGGTGGCTTGGCTTACGCCTGCACCGAAATGCTGCCCGCAAACATTGTCATACACGAAGATCACACGCCTCAAAACAGATTCACTTGGCGCCATCCAAGTGAGGCATGTCTATGCTATCAGCTGTCTGGTTTTCATATTGAACGCATGCTCGAAGCCGCCATGCAGATGCGTGATTTGGGTGCTGACATCATTGACATCAATGCAGGTTGCCCCAAAACCAAAATCAGAAAAAAACAACAAGGTTCGGCTTTACTCGACAACCCCAAGCATCTTCAACGCTTGTTGCAGACCCTCAAGGCCCATCTTGACATCCCCATCACAGTTAAAATTCGAGTCCCCAAACCCACATGCCAAAAGACCACCCAGGCATTGATTGAGCACCTCAACGACAGTGGCGTTGATGGCATCATCATGCATGGCCGTCATTGGCAAGACGATTATCAGCAAGCTTTACGCATCGAACACATGCAAACGGTTGTGACACATGCCACGTGCCCCGTCATCGTCAATGGTGATGTTGCCAGCTTTGAGGATCACCAACGCTTGTTACAACAAACTGGCGCAACAGCGGTGATGATTGCACGCGCCGGCTTCCATAGCCCATGGCTGTTTGAACAGATTCGTTGTGCCGAGGCAGGGCAGCCTTTCTCTCCACCCACACTGCCAGCCATTGGTCAATTGCTGCAAGCTCACATCCAAGGCTTGTTCCCATTCATGTCAGAAAAACAAGCATGCCTGCAGGCACGGACCATCGGACGCTATTACAGCAGGCATTTACCCGAAGTGAGGCGTACAACGTTCTTGGCTGAATGGTACAGCACACCACCCCAATGGCCAGCACTTGAAAACATTCTGATCAAGACTTTTGCGTCTTAATACACGACCATGCACCAAAATCACATCAGGTGTGCTGCTGAGACACCTGCGCCAAGTGCATCTCAAACCATCCGATATAAGCCCGCATGGGCGCTGGACAAGGCAGATCCTGTGCCCCCGTCTTGACTTGACTGAGCATGGCCTGTGCCCGATCGATGACCGAGGATACCGATGAAACATTCAAACAATTGTATGCCATGCGATCCTGTTGTGTGTCGTGCGCAAGGTCATCCAAATCATCCAACAATTGATAGACCTGTCCCAACAAACGCCCCATCTCAGCGATTGGCACCACATCGACAGCACTCAACTCTGCCGCCATAGCAGCAGCAACCTCAAACATTTTGGCTGTTTTTTGATGATGCATGTCCGCCAACAGCGTGGCCGATGGCGATGCAATGTTGAACTCTGCCCATTGACCCATGATCAAACCATTTGGCCCAACCAAAGCGGTCAAATGTCGCAACAAGGCAAGTTTCAGATTGGGGGCATACATGTCGGCATGCACCAATGCATGCATGGCCAAACCTTGCAACACATCCCCCACCAGGATGGCATTGGCCTCACCAAATTGACAGTGCACGCTGGGTTTGCCGCGTCGCATTGCATCATCGTCCATGGCAGGCAGATCATCATGCACCAAGGAAAACACGTGCATCATTTCAATGGCACATGCAGCAGGCATGCCCAAGGTCAAAGGTTGGTCCAATGCAACCAACATGCTCAGAAGCAACAGGGGCCGCAAACGCTTTCCCCCATCCAACAAAGCATAACAGATGATTGGCTGTATCTCTGGATAAGCCCATGGCAAAGCGTCAATGTAAGCCGCCAGCGCTCGCTCAAACGGCTGCACATAGGCGTCAGCCCATGACAATTCACATGGACTTGGTTGCATCATCACCGACCTCACGCCAATCACCGTCCTTGGACCATTGCGCAATGACTTTTTCAGCATGGTCAAGCGCTTGGTGACAAGCTTTCATGCGCTTGAGGCCTTCTTGAAATTGTGACAGAGCTTCAGAAAGTGGCAATTGGCCACGCTCCATGTTTTCAACAATATCGGTCAGTGCTTGCATGTTGGCTTCAAATTCTACCAGACTCTGATTGGGTTTGGTCATGATCGATGTCTCCTCACACCAAAAAATACAGCACATTTCTTTAGCAGTGCACACAATCATCGGTGTCAGCGGTCAGGTTCAACAAAACCAATACCACCACAAGTCAGACACCAGACGGCAGGGACATGGCGGGGCAACCTCGCATGCATCACAGCCCAAAAGCAGCGCTTAAGCTTGAACCTCAACGGTTGCAAAGGTGCGGTTGTTACGGCGAATGAAACGCAACACACCAGGCACAAGCGCAAACAAAGTATGATCCTTGCCCATCCCAACGTTCAATCCTGGATGAATGCGAGTGCCACGTTGACGCGTGATGATGTTGCCGCCGGTGACGAACTGACCGTCGGCGCGCTTCACACCAAGATACTTTGGATTCGAGTCGCGGCCGTTCCTAGAACTACCACCCGCTTTTTTATGTGCCATACGCTTGCCTCTCTATGTGATCAAATTCAATCGGTTTTTTTACTTG
This sequence comes from Candidatus Comchoanobacterales bacterium, assembly GCA_965661085.1. Lineage (GTDB taxonomy): Bacteria > Pseudomonadota > Gammaproteobacteria > Comchoanobacterales > Comchoanobacteraceae > CBFIDA01. The sequence continues at coordinate 87,343 of CBFIDA010000001.1, forward strand.
TTTGTGTTTTGGTGGTCTTTTTGGTGACCTTGGCATCGGCCTTTGAAGCTGAAGCCTTGGGCTTTTTCGTCGGTGCTTCTTTTGTCGCTGACGTTGATGTTTTGGCTGCAGAAGATTTCTTTGCAGTGGTCGCCGCTTTGGTTGTTTTTTTCTCAGCTGCTTTGGGCGCTACAACACCATCGATGTTTTTGATCAACACACAAGTTTGTGCTTGGCGATGGCCTGCACGTTTCATGCTGTGCTTACGACGTTTGAATTTGATGATTTCAACTTTGGCAGCACGACCATGTTCCACGACTTCTGCCACAACGCGCACATTGGCAACCGTTGGGGCGCCAATTTTGAAATCATCACCGGCACGACAAGCCAGCACTTCGTCAAATACGACTTCACTGCCAACCGCTTGGTCCAACTTCTCAATCCAATATTTTTTTCCTGGCTCTACCGGGCATTGTTTTCCGCCCGTGGCAATGATTGCGTACATGTGGACATGCTCCAACTACAAAAGATTGCAAATTATAAGCCATCAAACACAACAAATCAACCCCTTGTCGGCACGACCGCAAAATACCTCCTTGGTCCGCACTCAGCACCAGCGGCCACCACCACATGCGGCGACACAATCCTTGCGCCTTTGAATGTTTTTTGAGAGGATAGCAACCATTCATTCCGGAGCACAGCGTGCACAAGAACGGCAACGATTCATGCATTGATGACGAAATGGCACATTTGAAAGCTTTTTTATCACAACATTTACACGCCGACGAACCGACTGTGAACGCAATGTGTCAGCATGTTGGGCAGCGAGGCGGCAAGCACATCCGCGCCAAACTTGTTTTATGGACAGCCAAACATTTTTCCCCCGACCACACCTCATCCGCCATCCGTTTGGCCGCAATTGTTGAGCTTTTACATGCTGCAACTTTACTGCACGACGATGTCATCGACCAGGCAGAAATGCGGCGCCATGCGCCAGCCACACACCAAATCTGGGACAACAAATGCGCCATCCTAGGCGGTGACTATTTGTATGGCATTGCTTTCCAAGAAATTGCCCGACTGCAGCACAACGCAATATGTCAAACCATCGCCGATGCCACCACCCAAATCATCTCTGGTGAGGTGCGCCAACTCATGGCATGTAAGCAGCCTCATTATGATCTCTCAACCTATTTTCGTACCATCCAAGACAAAACCGCTCAATTGTTTGAGGTATCAACGCAAACTGCAGCCATGCTGCATGATGCGTCACCAGCCGACACCGCTGACTTCAAAGCATTTGGCCACCATTTGGGCATGGCCTTTCAAATGTTGGATGATTTGAAAGATTATTTTGGCGACACAGATCAATTGGGTAAAAAAGTCGGCAACGACTTTTTCGAAGGCAAAATGACACTGCCGGTGCTGTGTGCCCTTCAAAACATGCCCTCCCATGCACAAGATGCCTTCAAGACCACTTTACAAAGACGACACCGTGATGATCTACAAGATGTCATGGTGACCATGCACGCATTCAATGGCGCACAAGATGCATTCGACCACTGTTGCCAGCATATCACCGCAGCGGAAGCGGCTTTGGCCACACAATCCGATGACCCCTATGTGAAAGCGATGCGCTCACAAGCACAGCAGCTGAAAACCCAAGCCAAGACACTGTTGCATCAAGCTTGCCGCGCTTGAAACAAATGCGTCATATAGTGGCTGCCCAACGCATGAAACTCTTGACGCATGGGCTCGGGCCAGTCTTGATAGCGGTGATTGGGGAATTTCAACATCCACAACACATCCAAGACATTGACGTATTGATGCCCCAGCATGTTGTAACATTGACTGGCACCTGGCGCATGTCGCATGGACACCAAAGCAAGCTGCGCATAAGCATGTCGGCCAACACACAATAAAAAGTCCATGGAGCCTCCCCCCATGTCGTAGGTTTTTTGCGGAAAAAAGCCTGCCATGAACAAACAATACTCAGCCAATTGCCTCAATGTGTCATGTCCATGATATGCACCATCCAAAACGTCCAAATACGCCTCACCCACACACATGTCATTGAAAGACACATTGCCAAGCTGACGACTCATTGCCACCAACACATAATGCACAACATCTTCAGGCAAATGCATGCCATATGTTTGCTGAATGCGGTGCATGTCCTGGTACCAAATCAAATGATTGTCTTGCATGTGGTGCATGGCCCCTCCTCCTTATGCTTCATTATAGAACAAAAACAAACATTGGGGGGCACATGGCATTGAACACACATGGAAGCATTGCATGCCACCCAAAGACTTTGGTGCCACATGCGCATCACTGACAACGGCACACACGCATTGATTTGATGTGATCCATCATACGCTTCACACGCCAAAACATGCATGCACCGCATCCGACAAACAACATTGCCTGACCACACCAAGATCTGGTCACAAGCAAAAAAGCATGCTAATCTAAAGATTCAACAATGAGGATGTTTTATGCCAGACTTCAGTTTTGAAGGGTGTCACAAATTTTGGGCAGCGTTTTCTGACCCCATGGTTCACAAAGCACTGTGTTTCATGGAGAGTGTCGAAAGCTGGGCCATTGACAATGACACATCCATCGATGAAACCTTTACAGCACTCGGTCGTGCCCTTGAGAATATCGATAACATTGACCTGGGTGACCAAGACAAATTCATTGCCATTGCTGCCCAAGTCAAAGCATCTCGCAACCTCAGACTCTTACAAACTCTTGACACTGCTTATCCTGGTGCCGTTTCTAAATTGCTCAGCCGAGCAGAGGAGCAAAGCAGCACAGATGAAACCGCTGCCTTGTTTTTGAAGCGCAACGTGGCATTCGAGCGTTTGCGCTTGCTGGGTGTCATCTTCTCTGAAGCACGCCTCACACTACTTAAAGACATCTTAGAAACCGCCAAACACAGTTGATGTCACATCATTTGTCTCAATCCATGGGAGGATCAACCATGACCCAACACACCAAATTCTTTCTTTCAATCGGTGGTGCACTGCTCACCACCTTCGCTTTGGCGCAAACCATACCAACAGCACCATCCTCAGACAAACAGAGTTTTGTGGATGCTTTGGCAGAATATTGGGGCAAGCCCAATACCTCACAAGACGCATCACCACCACCGCCATCCAAAGGATCCTTGCAAACAACGTTTTTGGCAAACCCTGGCGCGCAAAAAGAGGCGCAAAGGACATACAACATCATGCAAAGCTTCATCAGCTTTACTGGGGCCAACAACAATCATTCCGAACTGGATATCTTCAACGCCAGCAACCCCACCAACAACACTTTGGCACTCTACCGCTGCTTGACCGCGAATGCCATGCCAAACAACCCAGTTGATCCAACCACCATCAAAAGCACCACTGATATGGAAAGTGCTGGTCGGGTTGCCATCGACTCAGTGGATTACACATTGCGCTTCGCTCCCCCACAATCTTGTTCAGCCAGCACCCTTCTATCTGACGATGCAGCACAAAACGCAAGTGCCTACAGAGGCGTGATGTTTTTTCATGCTGCTGTCACACAATGTCTCAACTCATTTGGGGATCAAAATGACACCACTTCAGCAAAACCCAAAGCCCCCAACAATCCGATGAGCGGCAATGCCCCACAAGGTAAATTTGCTAAAAATCTTCAACCCTGCACCAAATTTGATGCATACCAACTTGGACGGCGCATGAAGGCAACACTGATCGATGGACGCAGGGGTGAGGGTGCACTACCGTCTCAATTGCAAAGCACGGTCAACGCACTCATCTCTGGACTGCCACAACCCACAAAAGACAGCTCACCAAATCTCTACAAAAGTTTTCTGACCAATGTGCAAGGCCAGTTGAACGGTTTGTCCGACAAACTTTCAAACGCATTGTTGTTGTCACTGAACAAAAATGCCAACACTGCAAACATGCAGCCAACACAGCCGTTTATGTTGTCTGCCTCTGGCTTGGTGAACCAAAACAGTCTGAACATGAGGCAAGCTTCCGATGCAGGCAATTGGTTACAAGGGATTGCTGCCAGCTTCTCACCACAACATTATGTCGCGCCTGGCTTGATCATTGCCGACCCCTCATCTGGCACATTTGCATTTGGGCGTGGACATTTGTTGAATCTGACCACCATCAACACCATGTCCTCTAAAAAGCAAAAAGGATTTTATCGGCACAGTCGCGACGATTCAAAGCACTATGTGAGCCCCAGCACCATCATGAATTTCAGAACCAACCAAATTGGTGAGATCAACAAACAAATACAAAGTTACACCACCAAGATTGCACAATTTGGTCTGCTTAAAAATGCTGCTTTGGGCAGCTTATCCATGCTGATTGCTGAGCGAGTCAATGGTGACAATAAAAAACCATCATTCATTGCCGCACTCAAGGCCAATGCCACTGCCCGATCAGGTGACACTTACCCTGATACCCTGGCACAACTCAAACCAGTTGGCTTGATGCGTGAAGAAGTCAAATTGTTGGCCGACATCCGTTATCAGCTCTATCTCAACTATCTGGCGCAAGAACGTGTCCAAGCATCTTTGGCCATGGTACAACTCAACAACCTTCACGATGCTGCTGGCAACTTGGACAGCCAATACAAGCAACTGAAAGACAAAATCAAACAATACAACAAAGGCGAAAAAAGCAGTGGTATCAATCCCAGCGCCATGCAAGCAAATCCCAGCATGCCTGGCGCATGATGCCAATATCCCATGGCTCGAGCCATCTCACTGATGCTCAAGCCATGGGATATACATCGCCTCCAAGTGATGGCTTCATTCTTTTTCAGTATATGGGTATCCCAGGTGGTCGTAGCTCAGTTTCAGTGCAACTCGCCCGCGTGACGTACGCGCCAGAAAACCCTGTTGAATCAAAAATGGTTCGACAACATCTTCCAACGTGCCACGCTCTTCACCCAAAGCAGCCGACAAACTCTCAATGCCAACAGGCCCGCCAGCAAAGCGCTCAATCAATAAGGTTAAGAGACGTCGATCCATGACATCCAAACCCAGTGCATCGACTTCGAGTTGATCGAGTGCTTTGGTTGCCACTTCTGGACCAATGATGCTCAAGCCTTGCACTTGCGCAAAATCTCTGACGCGGCGCAGCAATCGATTGGCAATACGTGGTGTGCCACGCGCACGTCTGGCAATCTCTTGGGCACCCAAATCATCCAATTCGATGCCCAAAATGGCACCCGACCGCTTGACAATGTTGGCCAAGTCATCGACATCATAAAAATTCAGACGCTGTACAATGCCAAAGCGATCACGCAATGGTGACGTCAACAAACCTGCACGTGTGGTGGCGCCCACCAACGTGAACTTTTGCAGATCCAATCGGATGGAGCGTGCAGCAGGTCCTTCTCCAATCATGATGTCGAGCTGATAATCTTCCATCGCAGAATACAACACCTCCTCAATCGAGGGGTTGAGGCGATGAATTTCATCAATGAAAAGGACATCTCCTGCCTGCAGATTGGTCAGTAGAGCGGCAAGATCACCAGATTTTTCAAGCACCGGCCCTGAAGTTTGTCTGAGCTGCGCCCCCATTTCATTGGCGATGATATAAGAAAGGGTGGTCTTCCCCAGTCCTGGCGGCCCAAAGATCAAAACATGGTCCAAGGCATCGCCACGCTGTCTGGCTGCTTGGATGAATACACCAAGCTGTGCGGTCACTTTGGGTTGCCCCACGTATTCCGACAACCGTGTTGGCCGAATTGAGCGGTCTTGTGCCACTTCTTCAGGCTGCCCAACAGGGTCAATCACACGATCTGCTTCTATCATCACACATGCTCCAAAATCAAGTCGACAATCTTTGTAGCGCCAATCGAACCACTTCCGACACGTCTTGAATGTCCTGCGCAATCTCGGCAACAACACGCATGGCTTTTTGTTTTTGATAACCCAAGGCGATCAAGGCCTCTGTGGCATCATGCTGGCATGCATTTTGTGTGTCCGCTGTGATCGGTGCATCAAAACTGATGTCCGACGCCGACACATAAAATGACACATCAAGCTTATCTTTGAGGGCGATCAGTAATTTTTCAGCGCCCCGTTTTCCCAATCCCTTTACACGCAGCAATGGACTTAAAGATTGCATGCGGACACTGTCAATCAAGTCTTTGAGTGTCAATTGTGACAAAATGTTGAGCGCCACTTTGGGGCCCACACCATTGACCTTAATCAACTGGCGAAAGACCTTTTGGCCCTGCAAAGACTCAAATCCATACAACAAATGCGCATCGTCGCGCACCACTTGGTGCGTGTAGAGCGTTTGGGTTGCGCCAACTTCAAGTTTTTGCACATCGACCAAAGGCATCTCAATTTCATACGTGATGCCACTTGCGGTTTTGAGGTACACCCACTGTTGAGACGTGTCTTCGATTTGACCCGTTACGGCAAAAATCATCCCTTCTCCTTTTCATTTCATCGTAATCTGAATGGCAAGCACATGCAATGGTTGTTGTATCGAATGTCAGAGGTCAAACCACATCAATCAAATGGGTCAGGTGTAGACGTTGACTGTGGCACAACGCGACAGCCAAAGCATCCCCCGCATCGACTTGTGGAGCCGATTGGAGTTTTAAACGATGCTGCACCATGAAATTGACTTGTGCTTTGTCCACTCCCCCTTTGCCTACCAAGGTTTGTTTGACGAGCCGCGGGCTGTATTCATACACTTTTTGCGAAGTATGTTGCATCAGTGCCAAAATAATGACTCCACGTGCGTGCCCCAACTTGAGGGCTGTGCTCGCATTTTTGGCCAAAAAAACATCTTCCACCGCACAAACATCAGGCTGATGAGTCCGCAACAGTTGTTGCAAAGCATCATAAATCTGCACCAAACGCTGATTGAAATCACGCGTTGCAAAAACTTTGACACAACCACTGGCCACATAGGTCTCTCGACCATCATCATGATGCTCGATGACCCCATAGCCCAAGATTCTAGACCCAGGGTCAATGCCGAGAATGATCATGCAGCGTCATCTGAAAATATGGCGTTGGTATACACTGCCTGCACGTCGTCCAAATCTTCCAGCATGTCTTGCAGCTTCATGACTTTTTCGGTTGCCTCTCCATCCAAAGCAATCTCATTGTCGGCGGCCCAAACCAAATCGCTGCTGATCACAGGCCATGATTGTTGTGCCATGGTATCTCGAACAGCCTCAAAGCATTCTGGTGTAGAGACCACCTCTATGCCATAAGGGTCGACAGAAATGTCATCGGCCCCCGCTTCCAAAGCCACCTCAAACACAGCTTCTTCATCCATCGATGGCTCAAGCAACAGCACACCTTTTTGCTGGAATTGATAGCTGACCGATCCTTCCGTACCCAAATTGCCACCAGATTTACTGAATGCATGCCGCACTTCAGCAACCGTTCTGTTGCGATTGTCTGTCAAACAATGCACCCAAACCGCCACACCGGCTGGCCCATACCCTTCATATTTGGCATCTTCAAGTGCTGCACCATCAGAATTGCCGGCCCCTTTATCAATGGCACGCTTGATGGTGTCTTTGGGCATGTTTTGCTGGTTGGCCTTATCAACCGCCAAACGCAACGCCGGATTCATCGTCAAATCATCGCCACCTCGTGCAGCAACTGTGATCTCACGAATCAATTTGGTAAAGATTTTACCACGCTTGGCATCCTGCTTGCCTTTACGATGCTTGATGTTGGCCCATTTACTGTGACCTGCCATATGCCGCTCTCCCCTATTGTGTGCCTTTGACTGTCGCCTTTTCTGGTGTCTTCACGCGAATGTTCAAGGTTTGAAGCTGTGCGCGTTCCACCGGGGCAGGTGCTGCAGTCATCGGACAAGCAGCAGATTGTGTTTTTGGAAAAGCAATCACATCCCGAATGCTTTGAGCGCCTGTCATCAACATCACCAAACGATCCACCCCAAAAGCAAGCCCTCCATGCGGTGGGCAGCCATATTGTAGTCCTCTGAGTAGATGGCCAAATTCCTTTTCTGCGGTCTCCTGAGTGATGCCCAAAACATCAAAGACAGCCTGCTGCATGGCCATGTCGTGGATACGAATCGATCCACCACCAATTTCACAACCATTGAGCACCATGTCATAAGCTTTGGAAAGCGCCTTTTCTGGTGCCGCTTTGAACGTTTCAAGCGACTCAGAAGGTGCGGTGAAAGGGTGATGTTGTGGCATGCATTGTGCCACACTGCCATCTTGATGATGCTCCACCTCAAACATGGGAAAATCGACCACCCACAACAGTGCCCAAGCCTGTGGATCAATGAGAGATAAATCTTGCCCCAAGCGATCACGTAAAGCCGACATGGTTTGGTTGACCATGGCCTGAGGCCCTGCACCAAAGAAAATCAGGTCGCCATCGACAGCTTCTGTGGCTTCGACCATTGCCATCACGGCTTCTGGCTTTAAGAATTTGACAATGGGGGACTGCAAACCAGCCACACCTTGGCTCAAATCATTGACTTTGATGTAAGCCAACCCCTTGGCACCAAGATTGGTGACCAAGTCGGTGTAGCCATCGATCTCACGACGCGACAGTTTGGCGCCCCCTGGAACTCTGAGTCCCACCACACGTCCAATGGGATGCTTGGCTGGCTCTGAAAACACAGCAAAATCTTGGTCCACGCAATGGGTATCCAGATCAACCAAAAACAGCGGATTACGTAAATCTGGACGATCGTTGCCATATTTTTCCATGCAGACTTGATGGGTCATCGTGGGCAATGGATCAGGCAAGTCTACGCCAAGGACTGTCTTAAAAAGGTGGCGCACCAAACCTTCCATCATGCGCATGACAGCTGCTTCATCGACAAAAGCCATTTCCATATCAAGCTGTGTGAATTCAGGCTGACGGTCTGCGCGTAAATCTTCGTCTCTGAAGCATTTGACCACTTGATAGTAACGCTCAAAACCAGACATCATCAACAACTGCTTAAAAATCTGAGGCGATTGCGGCAAGGCAAAAAAGGATCCCAAATGCGTACGGCTCGGCACAATATAATCCCGGGCGCCCTCAGGGGTGGCTTTGGTCAAAACAGGTGTTTCGATGTCTAGAAAATCATGTGCCTCAAGATATTGCCGCATTTCACGGACCACCTGAGCTCTCAATCGCATACGATGTTGCATTTCTGGCCGACGCAAATCCAGGTAACGATGGTACAAACGGACCTCTTCGTTGGCTTGCACGCCATCTGCGATGGGAAATGGCAATGGCAAAGAGGCATTGAGGCAGACCAAACGTGTTGCATGGATTTCAATGGCTCCCGTAGGCAAATCGGGGTTGCATGTGCCCTCTGGTCGTGACACCACTTTGCCTGTGATGGCAATGACATACTCAGAACGCAATTGTTCAGCTTGTGCAAACACCTCGGACTGCTCTGGATGGCAGACAACCTGAACGTGTCCAGCACCATCACGGCAATCAATGAAAATGACGCCACCATGATCACGACGACGCCCAACCCATCCAACCACTTGAACGGTCTGGTCGATGAATGCTTCGGTCAATTGACCACATGCATGAGAGGCGATCCAGCTTGTCATGTTGCCCACTCCAAATCAAAAGAATGCCAACAACATACAGGCAATGGCCAAACAAAGCAAGTTTATCCACCCAACTGGCGGGCTCAGATCGCAAGACAGAGGCCACCAATCACAGGTCAAAGGCACACCATCCCATTCTCATGTTAAGATGCATCTGCGTCAGACACACCCATAGCATCAGGACTCGCGTAAGGTGAGACTGTACCCAAAGAAATGACACACTTCAAAGCCTGATCAACCGAAATATTGAGCGGCAATGTATCCTTTTGAGCCACCATCACCAAAAAACCAGAAGTGGGATTGGGTGTGGTTGGCACAAACACCATCACGTGCGGCTCATGCTGCAACTCTGGCAAAGGGGGCAGCTGATTGCTGGTTTTAAACGCAATACTCCATACACCTGCCTTGGGGTATTGTACCAATAAAACTTCACGAAACGCGTTGTTGTCCTTGGACAAAATCACCGTCAAAGATTGTTTGACACCTTGATACACCGAACGCACCAAAGGTATGCGATTGAGCAAACTCTCATAAGCCCCAACCAAACGTTTGCCCAAAATGTTGGTGACCACAAAGCCCGTGATGAACAACAGCAACACAATCAGCATCAAGCTGACTCCTGGCAAAGTATGTCCCAACAAATGGATGGGCTGATACGTCTCCGGAATCCAAGTAATCATACGGTCCATCAGATCCAAAATGAAACGAATGACGACGATGGTGACACCCAATGGTACCCAAACCAATAAACCAGCAATCAAATACTTCTTCATCGTGCGCCTCCTGCACAACGCCCTGATTCAGTCATATTCGCATCATTCGAAGCAGAGTGCAAGGCAACCCATGCATGCTCTCACAGGCGCCCACCTGCTCAATCAGCTTGCTTTTGCATCCTGTCTTTTTCCTTGAAGAGATTGCGCCCTTTTTTCTTCATCCAACGCAATAAGATGGCCGCGTATTTTAGGATCCATATATTGGTCTACGACCAGTTTTTCGGCTGAAGCGGCCATAGGTTTATTCGTGACTGGGTTTCTGTTCATACAACTTGACATAGACTCTTTCAGACTCTCTAACCCACAAACATTGGTTGGCTTCTTATCTTGTTCGCTGGAAGTGCACACTACTGGAATTTGTACGTTGTCGTATAATACTGCGCACTGCAACACCCATGGCCGAATTGCCATGCCTACCAGTGCAGCCAAGTGATCGAGGACTGTTGTGTATGTTTTCCCAGCCCTCTTGAAACACGCTATGATTTTAGGAAGGTTTTTGTCCAATCGTTGCTCTACAGAAGGTTCAGCATCATGAAGCGCCTCATTCTGGTCGTTTTTCGCATCATGTGCGTACTCTTGATTCAGATGCCATAAGCCTCTTGATGCAAGGTGATTCCTAAAACAACGACACAGCTTCCTAATCTTCGAAGCCAGTTTGCAGTCTCCCGCACCTATCTTATGATCAGGGTGGCTTGGGATCGTCCCTATCAATGCTTCAACCTTAGCATCCCCTAATTCCATAACTTCTTGAAAAGTATCCTGATCCTTTTTTGGACGCGTCACAATAAACGCACGCATGTCATTTATCTTTAACTGAACCATCTTCAACTGTCCTGCGACTCGTTGTATTTGAGACTTTCGTATGGCACCATTCAACTTCATGAGAGTCTTGCATCGTTTGGTATCGGTGTATTGAGCAACAACCCTTTTACAGAATTCAGACTGGTTTTGGAATGGGATACCATCATTTGACTCGTGTTTACCTTCAAACCAATCGTGCAACACAACAATGTCATAAACATCTGTCGGAACATTGCCAGGAATGACTTGGCCAAGAACAACTGGGATTTTCACTGGGATCAATGATATTCCCCCCCGGAACATCCATAATTCAACGGACATGCCCACCAGTATAGACAAGTGTTGATGCACCTCATCGTATGCTACCTTAGCACTCTTGAAACACGCTATGATTTTAGGAAGATTGGCGTGCAGTCGTTGCTCAATATAGGACTTGGCCTTGACATCATCAATCTCCTGATTTTGTGGGTTCTGGTATAAGAACTTGAATAAATCTGCTGCAAGCGCCCCAATCCCTTTTGAACGAATTTGCATGAGGGATGACCAAACAAATCCTGAATGACCTTGACCACACGCTGATGATCACCAGATTGCTTGGCATCTGGTGCTTCACCTAGCTTATGCTCAGGCTGATCGACCATCTTTTCTAGGGATTGAAGCGCATCCATCGGCAATGCCATGACATCTTTAAGAGCAATCCTTGGCCTGTTTTTTCGGTGTAATACCTGAATGATGTTGTATATGCGATACCAAACCTTCTTCAGCACCATAAAACGTTTAGCAGTGAATGTACCAATATCCGAGACCACTGAACCATCCTGTCTTTCCACACCAATATCAAGATGTTTCAGTTGCTGTAAGCGCTTCTTACCCCTTTTGATATGAAACCCATCCAAAAATAGACGCCAAATGCCGGAAATATTGTCGCAACCTGCATTTTTTTCTTGTACCCATTCCTGATCATCATTGGGTTTTTCAACCATACCTGCAAGCATTTCAAAGTCTTGAGGCCCTAAATGAACCAATTTTTTAAAGTAATCGAATCGTTTGTTTTGTATTTCTGTGCTTGCTTCACACAACTTACAAAACACTGCCTTGAAACGTGCAAAATGACACTCCGAATATGCCCCAAGCTTTTTCTTTAACGTTGTGCTGGCTTTCTCGTCTGCTTCGTCTACTTGCAAATCGCTGAAACGCTCTGCGCCTTCCTGTGGTAAGAGAAAATTTTGCCACAAACGCTGAGCATCACCCTTTAAGCCAGCACCAACATCATGCTTGCTGACCTCCTGATTTTGTTGCGCATCAATGGCTTGATCGAGATCGTAATACGCTTTCATAGAAAACACAGACAATGATGGATAAAATCTGACATCCTGTTGCGCATTTTCGTTTCTGGTATGCCATTGCTTTTGAAATACATCATGTACAATGTAAGCCCCCTTCGATGACATGCGCACAACCTCGTGCCATTTGAGCTGACCTCGCCACCATGTACGACAGACCCCTGGAAACATAAAATTCTTCAATGCAGCCACCAGGATGAACAGTGACAGCACATACACCACACCCAAAGTGCCACAGCACAAAACACTGATGCCCAAAAGGAGCGTTGCATCCATGAACCAGCCTGGCACAGCATCGTGCAGCAACGTTATGTTAAAACCATGCCACATCAGCCACTTGGCACCCGCACAGACACTGCGTACACCACGTGCACCCAACGTAAAACCAAAACACATGCCTCGGTACAAACCATAACCCGTCAATAGGACCAGTGGCGGTATGGCAAGCCCGCCAAAAAACAATACAGATGACGTGAGCATCAAGCTTGGCAATGTGGACGATGACAGCAAGATACCCAGAACAGTGAAGGTCGGCTGAAAATAGGCCAAACACCCTGTCATAAGACAGAAAAAACGAGCCCATCTGAGATATTCCTCAGGAAACGATCTCAGACGAGCAACAAAACTTTCAGCATCACCAAACATCACTTTAGATGTCAGATGGGACAGACCCATCACGCAAAAGGTCAGTGGCAAAGCCACCAGTTTGGTCGCCACAAAGACAAAGGGATTGATCCCAAGCCATGCAGCACCCAAAAAACACAGGACATGCAAAAGACCCCAAGCGCCCAAGACGGCCACCTGATCCTCTACATCCTGAAATACGATCAAGGTCATACCAAAGTCTATCATCAGAGCAGAAACGATGATCAAGGGCCCCAACACTGCTGACAATGCAGGAGACCATGCAAACCATCCAGCAATAAAACCCAGGGATGATCCAAAGTATGGCACAACCCAATGCATGCACAACAAAGCACCACTGAACACACCCCATGTGGCCAAATGTTTAAAGTCGCTGAATACCTCTCGCAATGTTCTGGAAGCTGAAGCACCAAGCTTTGCTCTGAGTTGATTGATCCCCCAATACATCAAGATGTATAAACCGCTCAACGGGACTGCCACCAAAAGCAGCATCAATTGTGAGGCCATTGATTATTTTCCTTTGTTTTTAGTCATCCATATTTTTGTTTCTTCTCAGAAAAAGTCAAGATGAAACTTATGAGACTCAGCCACATTGAACCAAAGTTCTTGTATGCTCCAACATCAATTCATCGGATACGGTTGCAAAGCCAGTCGCCGTTTGCAGCATATCAGCCTCTGTGTTAAGATTTCGATTTTTCTTCTACAGAGATCAGCATATGCCACGATTTCAAAATCGTCTACCAAACCAGCTCCGCCGCATTGAAATCTTACCTGATTTCACCAAACATGCAGAAGGATCAGTACTGATTGGCTTTGGTGACACACGTGTTCTTTGCAATGCAAGCATCAATCAAGGCGTGCCCAGATTTTTAAAAGATACCAAACAAGGCTGGCTGACAGCTGAATATGCCATGCTGCCGAGAGCAACGCATACGCGGTCAGACCGAGAGGCTGCTCGCGGCAAACAATCTGGACGCACTCAAGAAATTCAAAGACTCATTGGGCGTAGCTTGCGCAGCTGCATCGATTTAAAAAAAATAGATGGCTGGACCATTGTGGTTGATTGTGACGTTCTCCAAGCAGATGGTGGCACACGCACTGCGGCCATCACAGGTGGCTATCTGGCGCTGGTGTATGCCATTCAATCTTTGCAATACCAAAAGAAATTACGCCATGACCCCATCATCAACAGTGTCACTGCTGTATCGTTGGGCCTTGTGGATCAAAACATTCTGCTTGATCTCGATTATGACGAAGATCAACGTGCAGACACCGATCTCAATGTGGTGATGAATGGCCAACAGGGCATCATTGAAATTCAAGGCACAGCCGAACAACACTGTTTGCATCGTGACCAACTCAACACCATGCTCGATATGGGTCAGTCAGGCATCGCCCAACTCCATGATCTGCAGCAACAAGCCATCGCCCAACGCAAGCCAATTCTATGGCACCCCACAGCAGCCTGTGAAACAACCCATACCTCGCTATAACACCATGCATACAGGCAGCATTGTCAAAACGTAAAACAATCCATTTGACAGTCACAACACTTTGATGTTTAAAAGCATTGAGCTGAATCTGTCATGTGCACCACAGCACTTCTGCAATGCCCAATCTCACCCGATCAACATGCTCGTACCATTCAACAGCATTGACAATCCAGCTTGCGCCTACCCACCATGATTTTACAAGCATCAAAGGGTACTGAATGCTGGGAGAAATGAAGATGATTTCACACCGCGGTCATCAGGGATCGGAACGCTTCAGCCAAAACATGATCAATGAGATGATTTCATCGTTGATGGCATCAACTTTCTTTACAATGCTGTCCAACCAAGTCGGCCTTAACAGTCATTTAGACTCATTCCTCCTCCATCAATCTTCTTAGAGCTAGACTATCTTGATCGTAGGCAGCCTTACGCTATCAATATGTGTCATATAGTCCGTAAGGTGTTGTGTGTTATGTGCCTGAGATTTAGAGAACCACTCAGATGACATAGCACTGCTTTTAGTGTCTGTTTTAAACTTTTTTTTGCTCAAACATTGACACAATTCAAAGAATTTCTCCACCGAACGATCCTTCGGGTTTTCCTCGTCTGACTTGTTTTCTTTTTTTAAGAACTTCTGTACCACAGCACGCTGCCCTTGATCTTTGATCGTCGGTATTTTCTCACAAAGCCATGCCACAACAATGCCGTCCATTTTTTTTCTCACATCAGCAAATTTCAGCGGTTGGACTTTGGCCAACTCGTGTTTAGAATCGAGCATACGAAAAAATTGAGCGATTCGGGTTTTCATACCAAGCTTACAAGAGATGTTATTATCCCCATTGGCATGTTTGATCTCATGCAACATATCATAAAACCACGGCCACAAGTTCTCTTTTTTGCGCTTGAGCATCTCAGTGTAAGCTGTGTCCAGCAGTTGTAATATATCTTTGTGCGTTCCAAAATCTAATAAGTACGCGATGCAGGATTCAGCACTTTCCAATTTTTTGTATTCTTCCCTGTCTTTTTTAGCCTTGCTGTCTCGAATGGATTGCATTGATTCAGTGATGTGCTGTTGAATTTTAGGTATCGCCCAATCATTTGCATCCCTTTTGTTCACAAGACTTAGTCTCGAATCAGCTGCACTTAGGTGCTCTTCATGACTGGCACCATGAGCGCCATACCTGTCGCCCTCCAGGATATCGGGAATAACAACAGAACGGATGGGTCGAATCATATAATGCAACACAAGACGGCAGCGTGCCCAGTGTGAACGCTGCTGGTATATTTCGCTCCATATGAATGGGAATATAAAATTACGCATTAGAAACAATACTGAAGCAACTGGCACACCACACAGTGCATAACCTCCACCCAACATGCAAGCCATCAACACCAAATCGGTCATGACCTTTGGCACATTTTCATGAAAAAGCGTACAGTTCAGTATCCCGATTGACAACGCAATGAGCCCAGTCAGAAAAAACAGCAATATGGTGCAAATCACATCTGAAATCGTATAAAAACATACTGCCAGAGCCTGACATACGACCAATTGTGATAAAAAATAAAACAAAGAAACAGTGGGTGAAATTGGAAACGAGAATATACCTGTCATACAGACAACCAAACCAACCACCGATCCCCAATCACTTAAATCTGCTTTCAAAGCGCTGAATGTGCTGGTGGTATCCACATACAAATGTGGGTGTAACTCCCGAAATCCGCCGCCATGACGCGCCTCAAGTCTATCCCTCTCCCATCCTCTAAACGAAAAGAATAACTTGCGGCATAAAGATCGAAATAGGCTCATGACCGTGACGACCACCAATGATACCGGCACAAATGCCAGTGAACTGAGACACAAGTACCAAACCGCACCCCATCCAGTGAACCCACTTAACGCGCTGAACATCACACCCATCGTCAGGCCACGAATCATCATGTATTCCACATGCTTATTTGCATTGTGTGGCAAAATGAATCTTTTGAGCCCTTGCCATACAACAGTATCCATGATGCCACATGCCAAAACCACACCAATCACCCATATCGAAACGGATGACAGCATCAGGTCAAGGATCACCTGGACAAAAGCAAGAGGGACAAGATAAGTATCCCAAAATTGAAATTGATTTTTAAAAAATTGGGTTGTTTTGGGATTGGCAAGTTTAAAAATCATTGTAATGTTCGAATTAAATGTCGTCATCATAGCATCCTTTGGCCCAAATCTCAATGCCTTTTTTGCTGCACAGCCTCTTGATGATCTATACGCCGATGAAAACCGCAGACAAATGATGGAGTTTTCGTCCTTTCGCCCACATGGTTGCAACACGTCGCATGGATCATTGGCGCATACTCAGAGAAAGCTCTCTGGACGCACCGTCACTGTTGACACAACTGACGCAACACATAATGCAAAATGCCTCCATTTTGATAGTACAACAACTCATTGTGTGTGTCGATGCGCACCAGTAATGGTTGGCGATGCGTTTCACCTTGTGCATTCGTCAGCACCAATGTCACCGTCTCCGATGACTGGCGCATGTTGGCAATCCCTTCAATGTGGATCATTTCATCGCCTTGAAGATTCAGATCTGCCAATGAAACCCCAACCAGCTCACAAGGCAACACGCCCATGCCAATCAAATTAGAACGATGAATGCGCTCAAAACTTTCTGCGATCACACAACGAATGCCCAATAAAAACGTACCCTTCGCTGCCCAATCCCGCGAAGAACCCGTGCCATATTCTTTGCCGGCAAAAACCACCAAAGGGGTCTGTGTATCCCGATAAGCCATGGCGGCATCGTAAATCGATCGCACATCGCCAGTTGGCATGTGTTTGGTGAAACCGCCCTCAACGTCAGGCACCATCAAATTACGAATACGAATGTTGGCAAATGTGCCACGCATCATGACCTCGTGATTGCCACGACGCGCCCCATATGAATTGAAGTCCTCAGGCGCAACACCATGTGCCTGCAAATAAAGGCCTGCTGGACTGTCGGCCTTGATCTGCCCAGCTGGAGAAATATGATCTGTGGTCACAGAATCGCCCAACACAGCCAACACACGTGCACCTTGAACGTCTTGCATCGAAGGCACTTCTAAGGTGATCTTGTTAAAAAAGCTGGGGCATCGCACATAAGTGGATGCATCATGCCAAGCATACGTTTCAGAAGCTGGCATGGCCAACTTTTGCCAAATGGCATCACCAGAAAAAACATCGGCATACTGTGCTGAAAACATTTCAGCATTCAGTGATGCAGCCGCGGCTTCAATGTCGGTGGTTTTAGGCCAAAGATCCGACAAATAGACCGGACGACCCTCGCTATCGACACCCAAGGCATCTGTTTCCATGTTGACCAGCGTTGAACCTGCCAAAGCGTAAGCCACCACCAGGGGTGGTGATGCCAACCAATTGCTCCGAACCAAGGGATGAATGCGGCCTTCAAAATTTCGGTTTCCAGACAAAACACCGCACACATACAAATCGTTGGCTTCGATTTGAGCCGTCACATCAGGCGACAACGGTCCACTGTTACCAATACAGGTGGTGCATCCAAAACCCACCAAATGAAAACCGAGAGCTTCTAAAGGTCTAAGCAAGTCCAATTTCTGCAAATAGTCCATCACCACTTTTGAACCAGGCGCCAAAGAACATTTGACCCATGGTTGACAAACCAACCCTTTTTCAACGGCTGCTTTGGCCAACAAACCCGCAGCAATCAATACGTTGGGATTGGAGGTGTTGGTGCAACTGGTGATGGCTGCAATGACCACATCCCCATGTTGCATGGCCTGCCCTGAACGCACCCCCACAGAAGCCGCATCACATTGCGCTGATTGCGCCACGATCTCGGGCACAGCAGCCAATTGCACACGATCTTGTGGGCGCTTGGGTCCAGCCAATGCAGGCGTCACATCAGACAAATCAAATGTGATGACGTCGGTGTAACGACATGGCGTGTCTGACAACCACATGCCCTGACATTTGGCATAAGCTTCAACACGTGCACATTGCTCGGCAGCCCGCCCCGTGAGCATCATATAACGCAATGTCTCTGCATCGATGGGTGAGAAACCGCAAGTGGCGCCATATTCTGGCGCCATGTTGGCCAAAGTCGCACGATCTGCCAGGCTGAGCTGCCGCAGACCTGGCCCAAAATACTCAACAAATTTGCCAACCACACCATACTGGCGCAAACGCTCAGTCATCGCCAAAACCAAATCGGTGGCTGTCACACCTTCACGCATCACACCGGTGATCGACACACCAATGACATCAGGAATTAAAATCGAAACAGGTTGCCCCAGCATGGCCGCTTCGGCCTCAATACCACCGACGCCCCAGCCCAATACCGCCAAGCCACCCACCATCGTTGTATGGCTGTCTGTGCCAACCAAAGTATCTGGGAACAACAAAGTCTGATGCGTGGTGGATTGTGCGCACACCACATCTGAAAGATGCTCAAGATTGACCTGGTGGCAAATGCCTGTGCCAGGCGGTACGACACGAAACTGTTGGAATGCATCTGCACCCCACTTTAGGAATTTGTAACGCTCACGATTGCGCAACATCTCGGTTTGCACATTGTGCATGAACGCCTTGGCCGTACCAGCTTCATCAACTTGCACCGAATGATCGATCACCAAATCAACGGGACATTTTGGATTGATGGCTTTGGGGTCGCCACCCAACGCCACCATGGCATCACGCATGGCAGCGAGATCCACCACCGCCGGCACACCTGTAAAGTCTTGCATGAGCACACGTGCTGGATGATAAGCAATTTCATGCTGGCTTGTGCCTGCTTTGACCCAATCGACGAATGCATCAATGTCGGCAGCACACACATGCGAAGTGTGTAGGTGACGTAAACAGTTCTCCAACAAAACCTTTAGGGTGATGGGCAACTGTGCCAATGATGGGCCATGAATGTCGGCAGCCTTGGCCAAACTGTAGTAATCGTAAGTTTGACCATCGATACACACCTGATCAAGATAGGATTGCCTTACATCAAGGTCTTGCTTCACTGTCACCATTCACTCCTTTATATCGATGATGCGATCATGCACGCAGGTCAGAATGGGATGTCGTCATCACTCATGTCGGCAGCAGGTGCGATGTCTGGTTGCTTTTGACCACCTGTGGTGGCTGGCCGCGCAGCTTGAGACTGCGCATAATCTGCATAGTCATTTTGACCGGCACCGCCATCTTTGCGATCGAGCATTTGCATCTCAGACGCGATGATCTCAGTTGAATATCGATCGTTGCCCGATTGATCCTGCCATTTTCTGGTACGCAAGCTGCCCTCAATATAAATTTTGGTGCCTTTTTTCACATACTCACCCACGATCTCAGCCAAACGATTGAAGCAAACAATGCGATGCCACTCCGTTTGTTCACGATTTTCACCACTTTGCTTGTCTTTCCAGGTCTCACTGGTGGCAATGGACAAGTTGGCAACAGGATTGCCATTGGGCATGAACCGAACTTCAGGATCTTGGCCGACATTGCCAATGACCATGACTTTATTTAAACCGCGACTCGCCATACTTTACTCCTCATTAGATATCTCACGCCACATCTGGCTTTTTTGGATTGATCAGTGCCAAACAAGCTTCTTCTTTAAAGAGAGACTTGTCAACCTTTAAGTACATCTTTGCCTCTTCTGCAGCCCATGCCACCGCCTGCACGCCCAGCAGTTGTTGTAATGCTGCAACCAACTCGGTCACATTCAAGCCATCATGCATGGTCAGCGCATAGACTTTTTCCGTGACACGACCTGGCATGCTCATGGGCCAAGCACAACAAAACCACATCAACAGTAACCCAACACAACTTAGAAAAACATACGGAGATCCACCGTAATGATGCACCATCCCCCCGACTGTGCCGCCGATGAATATGCCCAAATATTGGGCACATGCATACACACCCATGGCTGTCCCCCGACCCGAAACAGGTGCATATTTGGATGTGAGTGATGGCAACAAGGCCTCCAACACGGTAAAGGCCATGAAAAAGCACTGAAGGCTGGCAAGCATGCTCAGACCTTGTCCGCCCAAGCCCCAACAGCTTGTTGCCATCATGAGCACGACGATGCTGCTTAAAAAAATACGACGCATGCGGCCCTTGGTTTCTGCCAAGATCATGCTGGGCACACTCACCAACGCCGCCACAACCAACATGGGCAGATAAAGCTTCCAAAGTGGCATGTGCACAACGTGCTGTAGCGCTTTGGGCAAAACAATGAATGTGGCTGTGTAGGTGGCATGCAAAGCCATGATGCCAAAATTAAGCCGCTGCAACTGTGGCTGAGCCAAGACGCGCACCATGCGTTCAGGCACCAATGTTGCATGGGTGGGCGTATGTTGGCCTGGCAAACGTACGGACACCACCAACATTGCAACAATGGCCAAGAAAAATGTCACCCAAAACAGACCTGACAAAGACCATATGTCAACGATCCAAGGCCCCAACACCATGGCCAGCATGAATGTGGCCCCAATGGTCATGCCAATCACCGCCATGGCACGTGTGCGCATTTCAGCATCCGTGACGTCGGCACACCAAGCATTCAATGTGCTGCCTATGGCACCCGCACCCTGCAACGCCCGACCCAAAATCAAACCCGTCATGGAGGTTGCATTTGCCGCCACCAGACTGCCAAGAGCCAAAAGCAACAAGCCCAACATCACAACTGGCTTGCGGCCATAACGGTCCGAGCAGCGCCCCATTGGGATTTGTAGCAATGCCTGAAACAAACCATAAACTCCAATGGCCAAACCAATTGTTTTGGCTGAAGCCCCAGTATAAATATGGGCATGAAGGCTGAGCACAGGCAAAATTGCCATAAAACCAAAGACCCTGAGTGCAAAAATGGCGGCAATGGTCATGACCCTATGCCAAGATTGATGTGCCTTCAATGGTGTACCTCCACGCAACCAACTCCATTCGGTTTATAGCACGAAACATCCATTTTTTCAACCATCAAGAAAAAACATCGTCATCACATCAATCACGTGACGCTTGCCAAACACAACCAGGCCAATTAAAATCGTCTTGATTGAAAACTCAGGAGCCTGCCGTGCCCTCTTCACGACCCGATGAACTCATTCAAGCCCTGTTGGCACAATTACCAGAAGCTTTGCAAAGCTATAAATCTGAATTGGCCAAACATTTGGAGAGTCATTTGCAAAACAAACTGTCTGCGCATGGGTTTGTGCCTCGGGATGAATTCGACATCCAATGTGCAGCATTGGCCCGGACTGAAAAACGTTTGGCTGCGCTTGAGCAAACCTTAACCAAAACCCAAAAAACACAAACAAAACCCCAGGCTGATACCCAAAAAACATCGACCCCTCAGCAGAAAAAAAATCAAGACTGACCCATGCATTTTTAGGAAGCATCGCCATGTATATCACTCGTCCCCAAAAAATCATTGCCATCATGTTGGCGGTATCCGTTGGATTGTTGGTTGCGCTCGACTTGGCCGCTTTGTTGTTGGCACCTGGCCGCATCTTGACCCACACCATACCCATTCAACAAGCCAAAGGTCCATACGGTGGCATGGGCGTCTATGCCATCAATTTGGATCGTGCACCACGACGGTGGGCTTTGCTTGAGCCACAAATTCAGGCACTACACTTGCCTTATGCGCGTGTTGCTGCTGTGGATTACCGGCAACTGTCGCCAGACACCATTGACAAAATGACAGACCTGACTGGTAGAGAAGGCCGACGTTTTTTTGAAAAACGCCCGCCCAACCTGACCGAAGTTGCCTGCCAGATGAGCCACATCAAAGCCTGGCAAGCCTTCCTGAATAGCCGACAAATGTATGCATTGATTTTAGAGGACGATGCCAAATTTAATCCAGTCCAGCTGAAAAACGCTCTGACTCGCGTGCAGCAGGTGCCACATCTTTGGGATAAAATCAAATTGAACTATGAACGCCCAGAACACAAATTTCGCAAAGGCCTGACCGTCACATCCTGGCCCAAACAACACATGCAGCTGATTTTGTTTCCCAGCACCATTGGTGATGCAGCAGGTTACATCATCAACCGATATGCAGCCAGACAGATGCTGAGACGGAGCATGCCTTACACCTTGCCTGCCGACATCTACAACCAGCGTGACTGGGAGTTTCAAACCAAACAACTGATGCTGTATCCACGCATGGTCGAACAACGCAAAGATGTGACACATTACCGTGAATACACCGCCACCGAAAAGCCAAAAACTCAGCCACCACAATATTCGATGCGCTGGCGGCAAGGTTTGTTCAACATACGCAATCTCCATGAAATGCTGATGTTTCGGGCCAAACTGTACTTGCGTGCTTATGCGCATGTCGACCTTGAGCAACCACACAGCTGACCCTCAACGTCAAAGGCACATTCAGTATCACCAGCATTGGTAATGTCCTGTATTGCGTGCCACCACCCTGTCCATCACAATGATCTCAACCCAGATTGGATCTCGTGATGGCTCATGCAACCTTGATGACACGCACCATGGTCGGACTCGAAGCCTACCTGATTGGCGTTGAGGTCCATCTCAGCCCTGGCCTGCCACGCTTCAGTATCGTGGGCATGCCTGAGGCTTCGATACAAGAAAGCAAAGAACGCGTTAGAAGTGCTTTGATGAATGGCCAATTCGCCATGCCACAGCAACGCATCACCATCAACCTCACGCCGGCAAAATTGCCCAAAACAGGCACGCACTTTGATTTGCCCATCGCCTTGGCCATTCTGATGGCTTCGGGTCAATTGGACGCATCACAACACAGCACCGCCTATGAGTTTGTTGGCGAACTGTCTTTGACCGGCAGATTGTTGGCTGTACCCGCCATCATGCAAAAAGCTTTGGCTTGCACCCAGGACCAACACAGGATGATGTTGCCAGCCATGCAAGTGCATCATGTGCACTGCATTCCAAACATCGAAGCCTATGGCGCCCCATCCTTACGTGCAGTGGTGAATCATCTTAACGGGCACACCCGTATCCCTGTCATCACCAAACAATCGATGCCCAACATGTGCCACTCAGACATCAACCCCTATGCCAACATACAAGGTCAAACGCTGGCAAAAAGAGCATTGGGTATTGCGGCCGCAGGCGGACATCATTATCTCATGGTTGGCCCTCCTGGCACTGGAAAATCGATGCTGGCCGACATCATGCCACAGCTCTTACCTCACATGGATGACATGGCCACCATCACCGCAACCATCATTCGCCAATTGGATCAACCCGACGCCCCCATTTCAAGACAACGCCCTTTCCGCCATCCGCACCACAGCATTTCAGCAGCTGGGCTGCTCGGGGGCGGCAATCCCCCAAGACCTGGTGAAATCACACGCGCACACTTGGGTGTGCTTTTTCTGGATGAGCTGACAGAATTCAGTCGCAACACTCTTGAACAGTTCAGAGAACCTTTGGAAACAGGTCATATTGTGATTGCGCGTGCGGGGCATTGTATTCAATACCCCTCTCGTTTTCAGTTGCTCGCCGCCATGAATCCATGCCCTTGTGGCATGCTGGGACATCCAACCAAACCGTGCCACTGCACCCCTGCACAAAGACAACGCTATTTGGCAAAATTGTCACAACCTTTGTTGGAACGTTTTGGCTTATGTGTGCAATTGCATCCCCCAACACACACAAACCAGACACACCCTGCCGATGTGTTTTCAATCACATCGATCCACAGCGCTTATCAAACACAAATGACGCGCCAAAGCTGCCCCAACCAACAACTGCCACCTGGCCAGCTATATGCCATGCTGCATTGGGATGCTGCCACCACCCAAATATTTCAAGACATGGCCCAAAAACACCAATGGTCGAAACGCACCCAACACCAAACACTGAAAATCGCACGCACCCTGGCTGACTTAGAGCAAAAAATTGGCGTCACCACAGCACACCTGACCGAAGCACAACAGTATTTGTGTGTGCATGTGTTTGAACGGTACCGATTGAACTGATGGCACAAGCACCACGCACTTTAAAAAAGACAAAATATTGATTTTTCTTGTTGTTTATGTTAGCATGACTGTAAGACAATAATAAAATTAAAGGTAAAAACCATGACAATAACTTTCATATGCCTTATCGCTGCCATTTCTCTCAGCATCTACCTATTCAGGGCATGGCGTACAACAGCACCAAGAAGTCGCGTGGAGGAAAAATCCAACATGTTAGGGGATCCAAAGTCACCTGATGAACCAAAAAGGGCGCACGATTTAACCAACCATGATACCAAAGACTCCACTGCCAACACACATGACATTCAATATAATCAACCGATGTCTGCATTTGATCCGATCACATGTGAGACAACATTGATGAAAACAGCACAACGCAACCTCGACAAAAAACAAATTGAGGCACTGAAAAACGCTGGAGCACTCGAGTTAACCGCCCGTGACACCAAGGGCCGCACTGCCATCATGCATGCCATTGAACATGATCAAATTGACAATGTTCGAGCCTTTTTAGAAAACAAATCTACCGATATTTTCACAGCCAACACCATAGGTATGGATGCGTTCTCGTTTGCTCTAGAGCGTGGCAACCCAAAAATGATTCAAGCGATGTTGGCATATGCTCAACATGATATCCAAAAGACATCGGGCATCCTTAAAAGACTTAGAGGAGTACGCGCCTTAAAGAAAAAGACATTACGAAACGCCACGGCAATGATGAAAAAAGCTGCATTAAAAGCCGAGATTTTGGATCTTAATGCGCAACTGAATATTGAAAAAAATCATCAACATAAATCCCAAGACAATCTAATGTTTGCGCGCCATAGGCTTCATATGATTCCAGCACAATTAAAGAAGCCAGCTCAAGACATCGTTCGGTTGAAAGAGGCAAAGGAAACATCTCAAAGCAAACACCAGAAGGCCAAGAAGGTGTATGAAAGCCTACTCGATGCCCAACAGCAAAAACAAAGCATAACGCCACACGAGAACCGCAATGCAACAAACCTGGCAACACCGCATATCTGCACATTTGAAGACTTTATAAGGAAAACCAAGCAGCATGCCAACAATCTGTTGCAAAGGATGAGCCATTCACCACAAGACCAAACGGCTGATACGATGACTAAGGCTCTGAAGGATAGCCATCAAAAAATGGTGTCCTTAAAACAAGAATCAGATCGCATTGAAAGAGAATTAGATGCTACACTTGCAGGACAAGAAACACTGAAGTCATCCCTTACAGACGCCAAATCCAATGTTGAAAGATTGGAAGCATCAATCCAGGTTCGTCTCAATAAAATCAAAAGCATACAGGAAAAATTGGGACGCTATCAGGGCAAAATTGCACGCGATACACATGTGACTGACATCGCATTTAACGACGCCCAAAGACGTGTTAAACGTCTCGATAAGGCACACACGCAAATCAATGCTGACATTCAACAACATAAACAGAAATGGAAACAGATACAAACAACCATTACTGAACATTTCAACCAAGCAGTAGAATTGCGACTGTTAGATAAAGTTGAAATCTTGCTACGCTATACTAATGCGTATAAGCTTGAGCCGGCAACACTTTATGATTATTATATTGATACCTCATACACAAGACCAAAGCTATCAGCACATCTGCTCGAATCTGGCGCCATTGATACAGAAAAACTGCACCAAAAATTGGAAAAATTGCCCTACCCCAGACTTCCGAAAATGGTATTGGCAAAGTTTGAGGCATCACAAAACAAGGGCTTACCTGAAATCAAACACACACCAGATGCCAAGCTGGGTGCTTGACGCAATCGCAGAACTGGTGGCCCTGTTCGATACATCCACCGCTCGACACAGTCACAACCGATGGTTTTCAAATGCATCTCAAAGCATCGCAGCGCATTTCTGAAACTGTACTGATGATGAATCTTGGCAGAAGCACAGATACAAAAATTGATGGGCATACCATGCTTCCTTTCAATAAGAGGACAGTGTAGGACCCTTCCATTACAAAACGCATCCTGCACTTTAAAACCATGTCCATAGGCCTAAGCGATGGTCCTGTGTTTGTGCTGAGCGATGTCAAGTGACCAGCCACTGCCAAAAGCGAGCAAGAAGCAGATTGCGCATCAAAACGTCCTGAAAGACAGGATGGCGAGGATGACAAATCTGTACAATTGACATACAATGACAAAGCACACGGGGTGGTGTCCGCAACAGGGAGCGTGTTATGATTGTTCGCCATGGCATGGCGTTTGCTTTGACTTTATCGGCATTGATGCTGTTGGCCGCTGGCCATTTTTATCCCATTTATTACTCAGGATTTTATGTCTTGACCCCTTGCGTCATCCTTTATCTTTATGACATTCAGTCCCATCACAATGTCTTACGCAATTACCCCATCATAGGTCATCTGCGCTATATGTTTGAGTTCATTCGTCCAGAAATACAGCAGTATTTTGTTGCCACCAACCTGAGTGGCCGCCCCTACAATCGTGAACAGCGCAGCGTGGTCTATCAACGTGCTAAAAACCAATCTGATGCCCACCCTTTTGGCACAGAGCATGATCTGACACAACCCGGTTATTGCTTTGCGGAACACGCCATGAACCCAACTGTGATTCCTCAGAGTTTTCAACGCATCTCGGTGGGTGGCAACAGTTGTCAGCAACCTTATCTGGCATCACGCATCAACATTTCTGGCATGAGTTTTGGCGCACTGAGTGGGCGCGCCATCCAAGCACTGAACTTGGGCGCCAAACAGGCCAACATGGCACACAATACTGGTGAAGGTGGCATCTCAAAACATCATCTCATGCATGGTGGTGATCTGATCTATCAAATTGGCACAGGTTACTTTGGTTGCCGCCATCCCGATGGCCAATTCAACCTCGAGGCATATCAACAGCAAGCGCAACTGGATGTGGTCAAAATGATTGAGCTGAAGATCTCTCAAGGTGCAAAACCTTCACATGGCGGCTGGTTGCCTGGACCCAAGATTGATGCAGAAATCGCAGAAGCACGCGGCATTCCTGTGGGGCAAGATTGTCATTCTCCCGCACACCATCAAGCGTTTGACTCACCCATCACCTTGATGCATTTCATGGCAACACTGCGTGAACACAGCCAAGGCAAACCTGTGGGCTTCAAGCTTTGTGTCGGTCGAAAAGTCGACTTCATGGCCTTATGCAAAGCCATGATCGACACCAACATTTATCCAGATTTTATCACCATCGATGGTGCCGAAGGTGGCACAGGTGCAGCCCCGCTTGAATTCAGCAACCGACTTGGATTGCCAGGAGACGAAGCACTGAACTTTGTGCACAATGCCCTGGTGGGCTGTGACATTCGTCATCACATCCGTCTGATCACCAGTGGCCATGTTGCCACAGCATTCGACGTGGTGAAAAAACTTGCGTTGGGTGCAGACATCTGCCACATTGCCCGCGCCATGATGTTCAGCATTGGCTGCATCCAAGCCATGAGCTGCCATACCAACACATGCCCAACAGGCATCACCACACAAGATCCTGCACGCCAAAAAGCGATTGTTGTCCCCCAAAAAGCACAACAAGTTGCGACGTATCATGCTGCCACCATCCAGGCTGCTTTTGACATGATGAGCGCCATGGGCATCCCAACACCCGACGTGCTTGGCCCTCAACACATTTTAAGCCGTATCCATCAAGGCCATGCACAAACACTTGCCGACCTTTACCCGCAGCTTACACCAAACTCGCTGCTGAACAACACTGCCTCTGACGCATACGCAAGCCCTTGGTCCCAATCTTGTGCCACACAATTTGGGCAGATCGTGGTCCAGTAAGGCCACACACTTGCTCATTTTAAAAAACCATCTGCCGTTTGGTGCATGAAATTTGCCATCCTACAAACCATCTATTCGATGCATCACCGTGAACATCCGGGGCCTCAGGTGCCAACGATGTTTGATAAACTTTGACACAATGATCGATCTGCATGATTTGATGCAGCACATCTTATTTCCAGCGACGTCAAATAACGGATGCCCGACATGCCTCATCATCATGCCGCTCAATGCAGGCAAAAGACCCCAAAAAGCACTGCAAAAAACCACCCAACCATCAGTCCGCCAACATGGCAACTCTCTTGGTGGCCTTGGTTGCCTTGCCAACCCTCAGACAAGACATGGCAAAAAAAAGCAATGTGGGTGACAACAGTCAGTTTTTTGCTCGGCTTATATCCTGCGGCTTTCTTTACCATGCAAGCCCATCTCATTGATCACGGCCGTGCGCAAATCAAGGTTTTGGTGGCATTGCTTTGCACCTATGGTTTTCAAACATTCTGTTGGCGTCAACTTGAATGGTACTTGGGCATCATTCAACATGACATGCGCCGTAACATTTGGCAAAAAGGCCTCAAAATTTGGCACCATCACGCACCCTTCCAATCCTCAAACATGCCATTCAGGGAACATTTGGGAAGCATTGCCGATTACTATTGCAATTGGTGGCCTTGGGCACACAGTGTGCGAACATTGGTGATGTCGTTGGGTGCATTGTGTGTGATGCATCATCATGCAGCCAATCTGTGTTGGCCTATGGCGTTGATCATTCTCAGCATGCTGCAATGCACCCATCGACACCAAAAACCCAACCAACAACTGAGCCAAAAAAGTCAACTGGATGTGGCACAGGGTTGGTACCTTTTGACATTGCATGCCAAACAGCACAGCCGCAACAAAGGCGCGCGGCAACAACACTTGGAACAACACTTAAATCTGGCCCTACGATCCCTGAAAGCACTGCATCTTGCACACACCAAAAACCGCAGCATCAGAAGCGTCATGAGCATCCTAGGTCTTTCATGGATTTTTGCACAAACATGGTACAGCCACCACCGTCATTTGCTCAGCCTTGGAGACATGGTCATGTGTTTGGGTCTCAGCATTCAAATGCTTGAATTGCTGTACGGCCTCAATGAGCAATGGCTGCTTTGGCATACTGCTTGGTCGAAAGCCAAACGTGCACAACTGCAATTTCTGAATGACGCATCAACATGATCATTAGCCTTGTATGCACAAACAGACCCAGCATCAAGGCTGGTGCAATTTGATGTAAAGTGCATAAATTTTTACAAACGTTTTGGGCGACATCACACCGGTGTTTTTGACTTTATACAATGTTGCACGGGATATCCCCGTCAACAAGGCAATGTCTTCCACAGACAAACCTGATGTCTCGAAAACATCAGAAATTAAAAAATTTTCATTCTTAAACATAGGCCTAACAACCTGTTACTGAAAGCTGTGTCCATATGCTGTGCTTCCTTATTAAAAAAACTAGACTTCATCCAAACGATGCGATTAATCTATGAACGTTCATGTGTATGTGAAACATGTGTTTTGAAGTCATGTTTTTCCATCATTATCCATGGGCCAATCCTACGTGTATGTAGGATATTTGCCATGCAAAAGGATGCGTAATACTCAAATAGGAGGTAGTCTTTGTCTCACGCAATACAACCGGTCGCCACCAATATGGCATCTTCACCGGAATCCAATGCCACCCCAATGGCACGGGCAGACCGTCTGAAACGTCTGAGAAAAATGACACAAAAATCGCGCAGAGCTTTCTCAGAAGCGCACCAAATTTCTCCTGGCACCATCCAAAACTGGGAGACTGCACGCTTTGGTGGATTGACCGAAAAAGGTGCCAAACTGATGATACATGCCCTCAAGCAGGAAGGCATCCATGTTGCGTTTGAATGGCTGATGTACGGTGCTGGATCCTCTCCCGATGTTTTACAAACCAGTCTCATCGAGAAAACATTGATGTTGCGCCAACGTGCCAAAAAACAGCTGTGTTTCAGTGATGCCTTGAAAATTGAGCTTAAAAAGTTCTACCAACTCC
The DNA here is from genome assembly GCA_965661085.1 of Candidatus Comchoanobacterales bacterium. Classification (GTDB taxonomy): domain Bacteria; phylum Pseudomonadota; class Gammaproteobacteria; order Comchoanobacterales; family Comchoanobacteraceae; genus CBFIDA01. Next base: position 117,825 of record CBFIDA010000001.1, read on the forward strand.
ACCCCAATGCTGCACACATTGTGATTGCAGACGATGCCATGACCCCTCGGTTCACTGCTGGCCAAATTGTTGCTGCATTGATGCTGCAAGGCACACACATTCAAAGTTTGGTTGGCAAAATGTGTATTGTGGATACGGCATTGCATGGTCGTTTGGTACGCGAGATTTGGCACGGCACACAACCCAATCGCTATCACTTGGTTGCACTGCAGCGCCAACATGGCGGCATGAGTCAAAGCGAACGAATTTTACCAAATGTCGAAATCAAGCGAGCAGGACGCATCGTTTGGATTAGGCAGGATGACCTGGCCATGATTTCTTGATACCTCAAGCACGCTCATCGAGAAAATGGCGTTTGTCTTTCACATCTTTCCAATCGTCAGCATCTTGTGGTGCCGCTTTCATGGCACGTATGACAGGCCACTTTTCTGACAACCGGGCATTGATGGCCAAAAAAGCATGTTGAGCCGCAGGCAACTCGTCGTCTGGGAAAATCGCTTCCACAGGACACTCGGGCACACATAGATTACAGTCGATACACTCTTCAGGATTGATCACCAAAAAATTAGGCCCCTCATGAAAACAATCCACTGGGCAAACCTCAACGCAATCGGTATACTTACATCGAATGCAAGCTTCTGTCACCACAAATGTCATGATTGATTCCAAAATTTTAAAGCCGATTCTACCACACCCTGATGCACCATACAATTGGGAGCACTCACAATGAACATCCCTGTGCTTGTACATCAAACCTACCATTTTCTGAGACGCATGAGTCAAACCTGCTGGCATCATTTTTGGCGCACCAACTGTTTTGATCGAGCTGCCTCCATGGCCTACAGCACCCTGCTCGCATTCATGCCAACCCTTGTCATTGGTCTTTGGTTGACAGAACTTGGGCACTTTTCACCATCCGCCATCCATCGAGCCCTGACCTTGATCTTGAGGCCTTTGAGCATCGAGGCCACCAACCCATTGACACAACACCTGATTCAATTTGTGTTGCAAACCAAATCGCTCTCATGGCTCATGTATTTTTGTTTGGCATGCTCCACAATGTTATTGGTGCGCAACCTTCATGTTGCATTCGATGCCATTTGGGACGTGCAAACCCAAAAACGCAAGCCACATTTGACGTTGCTGCATGCCATCACCATCATGTTGTTGCCCATGCTGTTGACATGGTTGACTTCTATTGAAACCTGGTTCATCGCCTCGCATCAACAAACCTTCTTTTTCGTCACGCTTCGGCAACTGTTTGATGGATTCAATTTGGGCATTTGGATGTTGTTGTTGTCGTGTTGTTATGCAATGCTGCCAAGCACATCGGTGTCCTTTGGCGCAGCATGGTGGAGCAGCACAATGATCTCATGCTGCATGAGTGTTGCCAAAAAAACCCTCTCATGGTATTTTTCAGTGGCAAAATCATATTCTCTGTTGTATGGGTCTTTGCAAGCCATCCCAATTTTTTTACTCTGGATTTACGTGGTGTGGATGTTGATTTTGGCTGGATGTGCTCTGTGCCGCAGCATGCATGCAACCTCTTGGAGGACGACATGATCAAACAAGTCCTTGTGTCGGGGCTATTCTTTGGCTTCTGCACCCACATGCTTTGGGCCAAATCTTATCCTCGGCCTGCTGGACAACCATGGATTGGTCAAATCCAGGCTGTTGTCAGCCAACCTGGGGACACCATCAAAACACTGGCACGCACCCATGATATTGGCTTCGATGAACTGCATCATGCCAATCCCAAACTTTCAACGAGCCAGGCACTGCCCCCTGGTACTGTGATCATGCTGCCAACTTTCTACATTCTGCCTCAAACGCTCCGTCGCGGCATTGTCATCAACTTGCCTGAGAAGAGAATGTTTGTCTTTGGCGCACATCGTGTTGACACCTTTCCAGTTGGCATTGGTCGACAAGGATGGGCGACACCAGAAGGCACATTGTTCGTGACCGGCAAAAAAGCCAACCCACACTGGCATGTGCCCAAAGCAGTCCTTGAAGCCCAGAAAGCCAATGGCAATGATCTGCCTGAAATCATTCCGCCTGGACCTGACAATCCTTTGGGCAAATATGCCATTCGACTGTCCAAAACCAATTATTTGATTCATGGCACCAATGAACCCGATGGCGTCGGCACACGAAGCAGCGCAGGTTGTTTGCGCATGTACCCGAAAGACATCAAACAACTGTTCCACATGGTCAAGCACCGTACGCGTGTGCACATCATCAATCGTCCGTTTAAAATTGCACGCATTCATGCCAAATGGTATTTGGAGTCACATGCACCACTGCATGAAGACGATGACGACCGAAACGCACAAGATGGTGGTGCTGCCACCCCCACCATGACCTTGCCCGAAGCCATGGATGCAATTCAAAGCCAAATCAAACAAGTCACACATCTGACACCAGACATGAGATGGATCAAAGCGGTTTTGATACAAAGCACAGGCATGCCCATACCCATTCATCAATCGGAGTCTCACGCATGAGTCTTGATCACATCGCATTTAAAATCCTAGACCCTCGCATTGGCAGCGTTTTCAAACATCCCTGCTATGCGACAGCTGGCTCTGCTGGCCTAGACCTTTTGGCGTGTGTGTCCGAACCGATCACGCTGCAGCCTGGCGACACCCATTTGATCCCCAGCGGCATTGCCATTCATATTCAAAACCCCAACCATGCAGCTTTGATCTTGCCACGCTCAGGTTTGGGACATCGACATGGCATCGTGTTGGGCAATGGTGTTGGCCTGATCGATTCAGATTATCAGGGCGAATTGAAAATTTCATGCTGGAATCGTGGCCAGGAGGCTTTCACCATCGAGCCTGGCATGCGCATTGCACAACTGATCATCACGCCGGTTTTACAGCCCATTTGGCAACAAGTCAATGATTTTGAACACAGCGATCGAGGCACTGCTGGCTTTGGCAGCACAGGCCAACAATCCACATTGACCACAACAGAGTAAGCCCATGATTCCACACAATATTTTTCGTGCCTATGACATTCGAGGCATGGTTGAAAATGAATTGACCCCTACGCTTGCCTTTGACATTGGACGGGCGCTTGGCTCCGACTTGCGTGCACACAATCTCAAAACCATTGCCGTAGGCTATGATGGTCGCCATTCCAGTCCAGCCCTGCAAGAAAAAGCATGTGAAGGTTTGATGGCCTCAGGCATTGACGTCATGCACATAGGCCTGTGTGCATCACCCATGTTGTATTACGCATGCTTCAACCTGAATACCGATGCAGGCCTGATGATCACAGGCAGCCATAACCCGCCTGGGTACAATGGCATGAAAATCTTGATCGAAAAACAAACCTTGATTGCGCAACAAATTCAACATCTGAAACAGCGCATCATCGATCAGGATTACTTTGATGGGACAGGCACGCTCAAGCGTCACACCATCCGAGAAGACTATTTACAATGCATCACACAACAAGTCAAAGTTGCACGCCCACTCAAAGTGGTGCTGGATTGCGGCAACGGGGTTGGCGCCATTTCTGCTGTGCCACTCTTTGAAGCCTTGGGTTGTGATGTGGTGCCTCTGTATTGCGAAGTGGACGGCGATTTCCCCAACCATCACCCTGACCCCAGCATCCCTGAAAACATGGTCGACATCGCACAAGCGGTTCAAACACACCAAGCTGACATCGGCTTGGCTTTTGATGGCGATGCCGATCGTTTGGGTGTGGTGACCAACGCGGGCACCATCATTTGGCCTGATCGTCAAATGATGGCATTTGCTGAATATTTCTTAGCACAACATCCTGGCGCCCCCATTGTGTATGATGTCAAATGCTCCAAAAATCTTGGCCACTTCATCGAGGCACAAGGTGGTGAACCTGTGCTTTGGAAAACAGGGCACTCCTTGATCAAGGCCAAAATGCATGCCATGCGATCGCCATTTTCTGGTGAAATGAGTGGCCACTTGTTTTTTGGCGCGCCATGGTTTGGCTTTGATGATGGCTTGTATGCTGGCGCTGTGTTGTGCCAAATTTTATCACATCAATCGCAAGATGCCGAAACCTGGTTCAAACGTTTTCCAGAATCCATCAACACACCTGAACTGAAAGTGTCGATTCGAGAACAAGACAAATTTGCTTTCATGCGCAATCTCAAATCAAATGGCCAGTTTGGTGGCGCCAAAGTGATCGACCTTGATGGCCTGCGCCTTGAATACCCTGATGGCTGGGGCTTGGTGCGTGCCTCCAACACCACAGCATGTCTGACACTGCGTTTTGAAGCCGATGATGCAACAGCACTGGTGCGCATTCAAGATGTCATCAAAACCGAAATGCAAAGAATTGATGACACACTCACGCTGCCCTTTTAGGTCGCATCAAAACATTGGTTTCCCCGCCAGATCGGTTTGTGTTAAACTATTGTTTTTGGCAAGCATCATGACACAGTCACCCCCAAAAAACAGCAAAGCACGCATGCGTGCATTTTTGATTGACCTTCAAGATACCTTGTGCCAAACACTCGAAGCCACAGATGGCCAAGGCCATTTTCATGAAGACGCCTGGCAACGCCCAAAGCTTGGCCATGGCAAAACCCGAATCTTCAAGGATGGTCATGTCTTTGAGCATGGTGGCGTCAATTTTTCTGAAATCGAAAGCGATCACATGCCACCATCGCTCTTGGGACGCTATCCCACCCTTGAGCATCAATGTTTTTGGGGCACGGGCGTGTCTTTGGTGCTGCACCCCCGCAACCCTTTTTGCCCAACGGTGCATATGAACTGTCGTTATTTTGAAGCAGGGGATGTCTGGTGGTTTGGCGGTGGGTGTGATCTGACACCTTATTATGCCTTTGATGCCGATTGTCGTCATTGGCATCAAACACTCAAGTCCACCTTGGATCGTCATCATACGAATTACTATCCTGCTTTCAAACATTGGTGTGACGAATATTTCTACAATCACCATCGCCATGAAAGTCGAGGCATCGGGGGCACTTTTTATGATCAACTGAACGCACAAGCCGGCCCCCTGATCCACCCAGATCATGCATGCAAATCGGCCGACCCAAATCACCCTGCTTTACAGTTGCAGCAACCAACATCATCTTGGGCACGCATTTTCTCCCTACATCAAGACCATGCACAGGCTTTCTTTGATGCCTATTTGCCCATCTTGGAAAGACGCAAGCACACCGCTTGGGGAACAGCACAGCGCGACTTTCAACTCCACCGTCGAGGACGCTATGTCGAATTCAATTTGTTGCACGATCGTGGCACACTCTTTGGCATACAATCGCAAGGACGCATTGAATCGATTCTTATGTCTTTACCGCCCTTGGTCAGCTGGACCTATCAGCGCCAAGACCCTCCCAACAGTCCTGAAGCACAACTGACCCATCGTTATTTGAAGCGCGGCTTGGTATGGACAGAGGCTTGATGGCCAAAACGTTTGACCTTGACAACGTTTGGTTTGGGTATGGACATGTTTGTTGGTTTTTTTTATGATGGGTTGCACAATTTGGCAAAACTTTCTCCAACAATGAGAGTGTGGTCGCCATACTCAGTGCAACATTGAACGACAAGGATTGTGCATATGCATGTTTTGGTGCCCATCAAGTGGTGTGTGGATTATCGCATTCATGTGCATCCCAGTGAAGATGGACAAACACTGCCCACCCAATCTTTGAAAAAAGCCATCAATCCTTTCGATGAAATTGCACTTGAGCAAGCGATTCAATGGCAAGAAAAAAATGACGATGTCCAAATCACACTGTGCAGTCTGGGTGATGCCAGCGTGTGTGAAGGTTTGCGCTATGGCTTGGCCATGGGCGGCGATCGTGCCATCTGGTTTGAAACGCCTCACCCTCTGACGCCCCAAGACACAGCAAAAGTTCTAGCGCAGCATGTTGCACAACACGATTACCATGTGATCCTCATGGGCAAACAATCGATTGATGCCGATCACCACCAAACCAGTCAAATGCTTGCTGGTTATCTCGATTGGCCACAAGCAACCTGTGCATCTGAGATCACATGTCACGAGACGCACCTGAATATCACACAGGAAGTGGACCATGGCCTCGCCCAAGTCTCCTGCAACATACCGTGTGTCGTCAGTACAGATTTGCGCCTCAACACACCACGTTATCCAACATTGCCTCAATTGATGCAAGCACGACAAAAAAACATGGCGCACATTGTTGTGTCACCCCAACCTGCTCCATCATCCGACACCGTCACCTACATCACCACCCCACAACAACGGCAGACGCAGTCCGTGGACACCGTGATAGCATTGATCGACGCACTCCAACGGGAGGGCATCTTATGATCACCACAGCCGTCTGGTTGATTCACAATCCTCAACAATCCATCGCATCGCTGTTGGCACCCGTGCGTGCAGCACAAGACCGTGGCGAAGCCTTTGATGTCTATGTGACCGGCCATGACGTCACAAATCTGTGCCATGCAGTGCAACAATGTCAAGATGTGGCCTCTGTCATTTACACCGATGACCGCATCTATGATCATGCCACCCCAGAAACATTGACACTGTGGGGCACCGCTCATTTGTGCCACCATCCCATCATCTTAATGGCCAGCGACAGCATTGGTAAAGCCACATTGCCACGTTTGGCGGCAAAGCTGGATCGCACACAATATTCAGACATCATACGCTGGCACGGCAACAAAGGCCTGTGTCGTCATCTGTATGCCGGCAACATTGAAGCCACCATCACACCTTCACAGTCCTCTTTGTGCATCAGCATACGCACCAGTGCCTTTCATCAAGCACCCACGATGCGTACCGACGGTGCCACCGCCAAACTTGAGGCCAAACCGCCCACCCCCTCTTGGCCACACACACAACGCATTGCTTCAGAACGCCCAGCATCGACAGGACCAACGCTGGCGACCGCGGACATTGTCCTCGGAGGTGGCCGAGGCTTGGGCAGTCGAGAAGCATTCGAACAGCTACAACGTCTTGGACAACGCTGGGGTGCTGCGGTCGGTGCCTCACGTGCTGCAGTGGATGCAGGATTCATGTCCAATGCCGATCAGATTGGCCAAACAGGTCAAATCATCGCACCCAAATTGTACATTGCCATCGGCATCTCTGGCGCCATGCAACACATCGCTGGCATTCTTGACAGTGACACCATTGTTGCCATCAACAGCGATCCAGATGCCCCCATCTTCAACGTGGCCAACTATAAACTGGTCATGCGCTGGCAGGATGCACTGCCGGAACTTGAACACCTTCTCGAAGCACAGGGTCATTTAGATCAGGTCTGTGCATCCAATGCAACATAAGGAGCAATCATGATCATTGGTGTCCCCAAAGAAATCAAAATACACGAGTACCGTGTGGGCCTCAATCCAAGCAGTGTGCACAGTTTAACAACCTTAGGACATGACGTCATCATTGAAACCCAAGCGGGCTTCAACATCGGCTACACCGATGCAGATTATGAAGCTGTGGGGGCACGTGTTGTGCCCGATACAAAAACCGTATTTGACGAGGCGCAGTTGATTGTCAAAGTCAAAGAACCGCAATCATCTGAGTACAGCCAACTCAAACCCAATCAAACATTGTTCACTTACTTGCATTTGGCACCAGATCCTGCACAAACAAAAGGTTTGATGGCCTCTGGCTGTACCGCCATCGCTTACGAAACGGTCACCGCCAACGATGGTTCATTGCCACTTCTGACACCCATGAGTGAAGTGGCTGGCCGTTTGTCGGTACAAGCTGCTGCATACAGCCTCGAAAAACATCATGGTGGTGAGGGCATTTTATTGGGTGGTGTGCCTGGCGTTGCCCCAGCCAAAGTTGCCGTGATTGGGGGGGGGATTGTTGGCAGCCATGCGGTTCAAATGGCACTTGGCATGGGGGCACGTGTCACAGTTTTTGATCGTTCCTTACCCAAGCTCAGAGAATTCAACGAACGGTTTGGTGCTGAAGTGACCACGCTGTACGCCAACACCAAAAATCTACACAGTGTGTTGCCCTACACCGATGTCATCATTGGGGCAGTTTTGGTGCCTGGCGATGCAGCACCCAAGCTGCTCAGTCGCGAAGACCTTGGCATGATGCGTCGCGGTGCCGTGCTGGTTGATGTTGCGATTGACCAAGGCGGCTGCTTCGCGACATCCAAACCCACCACGCATCAAGATCCAACCTATGTGGTCGACGGCATTGTACATTATTGTGTGGCCAACATGCCTGGCGCGGTGCCACGCACATCGACGCAAGCGCTCAACAATGCCACATTGCCTTTTGTCATACAATTGGCAGAAAAAGGCACCATCACAGCCCTTCGTGACAATCCACATTTGCGTCGTGGCCTCAATGTCCATCAGGGCCAAGTGACACACCCAGGGGTGGCAAAAGCTTTACAATTGTCATGCGTGGACCCTGAAACAGCCTTGGCTATCTGATGCTGGGTGCCCCGAGAACAACCAAACACCTTAAGGATGCTTCATCATGACCACACTTCTCTGCCACAATCACACCAGCACAGCACTGACTGTTCTGACGCCTGAACAATGGGCACAGCACCCATTCCCTGAAGCACAGCGCGCATGGGTGACGCAACATGGTTTCAAGGCACATGCCAAACAATGGTGTGCATGGCCCAACGATGAAGGTGGCATCGGTGGCATCCTGGTGGGCGCCACCGAAAGCATCTGGGATCTGGGTGGCTACGCCAGCATGCTTCCTGCAGGCCATTATCATTTTGATGCGTCTGTGGACACCGCCGATCTTGAGCATGTGGCGCTGTCCTGGGCACTGGACCAATATCGTTTCAACCGTTACACGACTAAGAAAGACGTGACACCCCGCATCTTGGTGTTGCCAACAGATGTTGACTTATCCTCCATCTGCCAAGCTTTGGAAGCCTCCAACTGGGTGAGAGACTTGATCAACACCCCCACCAACGATATGGGGCCAGATGCGTTGATGGCAGAAGCGGAAGCACTGGCGCACAGCCACCAAGCAACCATACGGGTGATCCTAGGTGATGCACTGAATACCGAAGGCTTTCCAGCGGTGTTTCAGGTGGGTCAGGCAGCGGCGCAGGCGCCTCGATTGATTGAACTGGACTGGTGTGGCGATGCCGCTGGCCCCAGCTTGACGCTCGTGGGCAAAGGTGTGTGTTTTGACACCGGTGGCCTCGACATCAAATCGGCCGCTGGCATGCTGACCATGAAAAAAGACATGGGCGGCAGCGCACATGCACTGGGTCTGGCCAAAATGATCATGGAGGCCAAATGGCCCATACGGCTTAAAGTCTTGGTGCCTGCCGTTGAAAACAGCATTGCAGGCAATGCCTACCGCCCTGGCGACATCCTCACCATGCGTGATGGCAGCACCGTTGAAGTCACCAATACCGATGCCGAAGGTCGGCTGATCCTGGCAGACGCTTTGACCTATGCCTGCGAACATCAACCAGATTTGCTGATTGATTTTGCCACACTGACCGGTGCGGCCCGCGTGGCCATGGGCACCGAAATTGTGGCCTTATTCAGCAACTGTCGCACTTTGGCGCAAAGTGCGGTCCAATATGGCATGGACAGCCATGACCCAATCTGGGAACTGCCACTCTACAGCCGGTATCACCATCTGCTTGACACCCCCATTGCCACCCAAAGCAATGCAGCAAAAACCGGTTATGGTGGTGCCATCACCGCAGCGTTGTTTCTCCAGTCTTTTGTCCAACCCACTGTACCTTGGATGCATTGTGACTTGATGGGTGCCAACACACGCAGTACAGCAGGACGCCCCAAAGGCGGCGAAGCCATGGGCATGCGTGCACTGTTTGCCATGCTGCAACACTGGCATCAAAACCCCAAAGCGCATACCGTTGGGTAACGAGGACTAATTTGCTGCTGATGGGTTCTCTTTTCCTTCTAGTTCTTTAGAAACTGACGCTCCTACACTTGAAGCAGGTCTTTGTGGTGCTTTGCTAGCCTGTTGGATTGACTGAGGTGAAAGGGGGTTATCCAACATAAAGCTCATGGTACAACGCTCCATGTATGTTTCGGCTTTTCGGCACTTCAGCGTACAGACAGCCATCAAACACAACAGCACCCCCATGGCAATGGTGATGGGCATGGTCAACACGGGCAAGTGAAGCACGACCAATATGGTACCAGCCAGTGCCATCACAAATTGCATTTCATGATGGTATGGCACCGGCACACCTGCCATTTTCAACATGGCCGCCACCGACCATACCACCAAACCAGACAATACGACCATGGCCCATACCGGTGCCCCAATGGCCAAGACAGGTGCCATTTGCCATGCAAACAATGCCAATGCAAGCAGCGATAGTATGGCAGTCAATTTGCTTAGATTTTTGGAAAAACGGCTGTTTTCGTTGTAACCTGATTCATCTTTCAATTTTTCTCTCACAACCCCTTTGAACTTGGACAGTTTGTGCACATTGGCTGCAAGCTTGGTGGCCTTGTCCGTTTTGGTTTTTATCCCCAAATTGCCGCCCATCTTAGCCGCAAAAGGCGCACCTGCTGACAAAAAACACATATTGACTTGCCCGACTGAATTGGCAAGCGTGTTGGCATCAAAATATGGGCTGGCCTGCCAAGAGGTTGAGGTATCCGCTTGTTGCTGCAAAGCATGAAAGCGCTCTGTCGTCAAGGCCACGAAAATACCCATGCGATCTCTGGCTGTCTTACAGCCTGTGAAGGTGGGGGATAAAATGGACATCCAAGACGACAGTGTGGCTTTGGGGTTGTCATACTTGGGCTCCATCAACCCCACCAACAATGCAAAGAAACCCAGCACCAAGCCAGTTATGGCAATGGCGGCACCAACTGGTCCCACGCCCAATGCCAGTCCAAAAATTGACATCGACAGGACAGCCAAACCAGGCAACAAGAATCTGGCATTCAGTACCCAATGGAGCCAATTGCCTATCTTCAGGAACCCTTTGCGATCCCATTCGCCAATCAAAAGCCGTTTGCCCAACATCATGACCAGTTGACTCAAAATCAGCACCCCCACCAAAGCCATGCCAACGATCATGGGGGCCATACCCATCATGATGAGTCCAATGCTCAGACCCAATGCCACCAAAATGCTGCCAAGCGTGACCGCATACATGAGCGTCTTCTGTTTTTTTTGTTGCCGCAACGTCATGGCCAACATCATGGCAGCCTGCATCCGACGCACAAGCTGGTTTTTTTGTTTGTCTAGCTGATGGCTCCAACACAAATCATTAGCAAAATTCTTCAATGCATCGGGACTGATGTCAGGCACTGGCGCATCGTCAATGTGCTGTAGAAAGGGGATGAATGTGGCCAATGTGGGTGTTGTATTTGACGGGCTGTCAAATTCTGGATCTTGTTCATCTGCAGTGAATCCAAAATTATTTTGGTGGCCTTGAGGACGTTGAAGGTATTCAAGTTCACTCGCAAAACCGTCCAACATCTGCTCTGCCACAGCCTCATGAGATTCGAGAGGTGCTCGAGTCGATCGGCGAAACCAGCGTTTGGGGTTCAACCATGATAAAACAGATGCAATGCCTGTAAGAAATCGTCCAGTATCCATCGGCGTGACGGTCACTGGGAAACATATCTCTGTGTTTTCATCCTTCAGATGATCGTTCAATTTGTGATCACATGCATGCTTGATGTCTGATCCAATGATGTGCACAGCTTCACTTTTCCACGCTCTACTGAGATGCGTTTGGAGCTCTTTCATGTTCAGACACTTAAAGAAATCGACCATGTTTTGCTCTTTGGCCTTACCCCCAAATTGAATGGCAGGTGCATCCGTCAACAATGAATCCAAGCGTAAGACAACGGGGTTTGATTGTAACTGGGTCAACATCCAACCCCGCTCAATTTCCCCGGCAGCCTTATACCGGCTTGCCCAGTCTTCGGCATGTTTTCTAACAACCTGGCCGTACGCATCTTTCAGCTTTGCATGAAAATTACTATCGACATTAGGAGCATCTATATATGCTAACAAATCATCGGATTTTGCATCTGCATCGATCAATGCAGTGCCTCCTGCATAAAGCGTCAAGGTGGCATGATCCTGGTTTTGTTGCTGCTCATCGCCAACCGTGATGACGCTCCAGTTTGCCACGATGCCTCGGTTTTTTGGGCGGGTGGATGTTGCAATATTCTTTTTTTCATCCGGTATCCATTGCCGAGTGATCATCAACTGCCGACCCTTAAGCTTTGCAAAACCCTGATAATCTAATGATTTATTGAGCACCATGACCGCATCATGCTGCATCGCCAACTGTAAGGTTTGGATGTTCTTGGTGCACGAACTCTGCATCTGTTGGGCCGCCTCCACCAAACGATTTTGGTAGCAGCGCTTCAATTGCGCAGTGTCGGGGAAGGGCTCTATATTAATGATACCTACAAGATTTTTTTTGGTGTCCTGAAAACATTCTAAACGATTCCGACGTACTTGATTGATCACCTCTGGTAGCGTCATGGTGAGGGCCAATCGAATCAAATTGCTGTGCCATACTTTTTGATTGAAATCATCCACAGCCCCAGCATCCTTCAGATCGGGGTATTTGATGTTTTCTACAAGCTTATGATACGCACTAATCAGCCCTTTTTGCTCTTTTACATCTGATGCTACAGCAGGCTGTTGCTTTGTATCTTGTCCTGTTTTTCTTTCATCCGGCATGCGAACGCTTCTTATTATGGTCTTATAGATAGTATAGCCCAAGTTTCTTAAATGTGTGTGAATCGTGCTTTGGTCAGCCATACCGGGTCATGACCTGGGCATCTTGCACGGATGAAACGGAAGATGTTATATTGATGCGTGCACTGCATGGAACAGGACCATGACCGATCCAACACTCTCTTTTGATGTGCTCGTTGTGGGCGCTGGGCCTGCAGGCATGGCTTTTGCAATTCGGCTGGCCCAAAAAAGACGTGACATGCGCATTGCAGTCATCGACAAAGGTGCCAGTGTGGGCGCACACACTTTGTCGGGTGCCCTGTTGTCCACCTGTGCTTTGGATGCTTTGTTGCCAACATGGTCTGAATCCATGCCCACACATGGCATGATCCAATCGGAATCTTTGCATTATTTGACACGCAAACATCGCATACCCTTACCCATCGTTGGCCCACTCAAACAAACTGGCCAAACACCAATTGTCAGCATCTCGCATGTTTGCCGGTGGCTTCAAGACCAGGCATCTGACTTGGGGGTTGAGGTGTATCCTGGTTTCAGTGCAACACAATTGTGTTTTGATGCTGCCAATCGAGTCTGTGGCATACAAATCGGTGATCGTGGCCTGGATCAGAACGGTCAACCCACACCACAACATCAACCCGGCATGCGCATTCATGCCAAAACCACCGTTTTGGCTGAGGGGTGCCATGGCACGCTGAGCCAACAAGCCATTCAACATTTTCAACTGCGCAAACCCAATTGCCCCCAAACTTATGGTCTTGGCATCCGTGAAGTTTGGCAAATTGACCCTGCGCACCATCGCCCTGGTCATGTACAACATACCTTGGGTTGGCCTTTGTCATCCCAAGACTATGGCGGTGGCTTCATCTATCATCTCACACAATCAAAAGTGGTGGTGGGTTTTGTGACGGCACTGGATTACCAAAACCCAACGACAGATCCGCATGCGGTGATGCAACAATTTAAAACCCATCCAAGCTTGCTGCCAATGTGGACAGGTGGCAAACGTTTGCAATATGGCGCAAAAGCCTTGGTGGAAGGAGGATTGCAGAGTCTTCCGCAACTGCACTTTCCTGGAGGGTGTTTGATTGGTGATGCTGCTGGCTTTCTCAATGCTGCCCAATTGAAAGGCATGCATACCGCCATGCACAGTGGCATGTTGGCCGCCGATGCACTTGATGCAATTTGGGACACACCCGGCGTACCCAATTTGGCAGGCTACACCGATGCATTTGAAAACAGCCCACTGTTTGAAGCATTGCATCGCGTACGCAATGTGCGACCCGGTTTTCAGCGCGGCCAAACATGGGGACTCATGCATGCAGCTTTCGATCAATGCGTGTTGCGTGGTCGTGCACCCTGGACACTGCCACATCGCCATGATCATTTGCAAACCCGTCCCAAACAAACGCTGCCTGCCATTGTGTATCCCAAACCAGATGGCATCATCACTTTCGATAAATCTTCTTCGCTGTATCTCAGCCATACCCAACACACCGAAGGACAGCCCTGTCATTTGAAATTGCAATCACCAGAAAAAAGCGCCACAATCAACTGGGACGTATACGGCTGTCCCGAACATCACTATTGTCCGGCAGACGTCTACCATTTTGACCCTCAAACCCGTGAAATGCGCATGCAACCGAGCAACTGTTTACACTGTAAGACTTGTGCCATCAAAGACCCAAGCCAAAACATCATCTGGACACCGCCCCAAGGTGGAGAAGGCCCCCATTATCATGACTGAATTGCCCATGCCCCCATCACACACAGATCAACCGCTCACTTGGCAGGATGTTTTGGCCGGTGAAAAAACCAAACCATACTTTCAAGACATCATGCGCACCATTCAACAAGCCCGAGCTGAAGGTAAAACGGTCTTGCCTTCAAGCCAAGCTTGTTTCAATGCCTTTCGATTCACGCCACTGGCATCCATCAAAGTGGTCATCTTGGGACAAGACCCGTATCATGGACCAGGCCAGGCCCACGGTTTGAGTTTTTCAGTGCTTCCAGGCGTGACGCCGCCACCATCCCTGAAAAACATTTTCAAAGAGCTGGCGTCAGACTGTCACACAACCCTTCCAGATCATGGCTGTCTCCTGCCCTGGGCACAACAAGGCGTGATGCTGCTGAACACCGCCTTGTCGGTTGAAGCACATCAGGCACAAAGCCATGCACACATTGGATGGCACGCGTTCACCGACAAAGTGATACAAGTCATCAATCAACACACCACACACACGGTCTTCATGCTGTGGGGCGCGCCTGCAAAACGTAAAGCTGCACTGCTCAATGCCGACCAGCATTGCATTCTCAAAGCACCACACCCCTCGCCTTTGAGTGCCCACAGAGGATTCTTAGGGTGCAAACATTTCTCACAAGCCAATGCTTATTTACAAGCACATGGCAAAACACCCATCCACTGGCAACTCCCCCGTTCTATTAAGATGGCTCAGATGTAGATGGTGGGTTTTCATATTCATAATATGTCCAACGACCATCTTGCACGATGCAACCCGACTGCTTAAACCGGAAGACATGCGATTCTATCAGCATTTGTGCTGTAATCATACAGTCATCGTAATTGGGTTGTGTTGATTGACGATAAAACCAACGCCACACTGCTTGGGTCTCAAAGGGTTTCAGCCACAGATAAAAAAACCAACACAGGCATGCCAGTGGTCCAATGACCATCTCACATAAGAAAAAAGACAACCAAGGCCAACAATGTCGTTTGCAGCATGCAAGTATGTTGCGCTTCTGATGGGTGACGACAAGACGCACGATCGCATGCAACACCAAGCAACACCCCATGGTCATCGGCATCATGGCCAGCCCAAAAGTACCGTGCAACAACCATGTCGGCATCCCAAACCACCATACAGCGGCAGATAAAATCAAGCCCACAAAGCCAACCGTCAACCAGCGATGACACAGGTACATATTTGGGTTGATGTTGTGTTTTTTCCCCAATCAACAAGGCTTATAGTCGCACCGCATATCAATGATCAGCATGACCAAGACTTGCACAAGATAGGGCAACACCCACCACAAAGGCAAGGCAATCCAAGGAAAATACGTGGCCAGCATCGGCAAACTCGCCAAATAACACACCCATGCCCACTGCAACCACCGATCGTGGTATCTGGCGGGAAGGATGCGACTGGGGTATGGCACAACAACAACGGTATACTTCTTAAGAAATTCTAAACCCTCGCTATCCTTTTTGTTAGGGGATTTTTCATCCAATGCTGGCACTGTAGCAACGTCATAATACGCTGCCTTCAAAGTGCCATCGTTCTTTAAATACTGGCCTAAACCTTCAGAATATGCCAAACGCGTCAATGCCGACAGTGACGTGCTCAAACCACGCCAAGTGATGGCACACAAAACAACCATACACGCAAAATGCAACATCAGAGGATGGACAACCTGAATGCCCATGAGACCCAACAACCAACATGGCCAGCCATAACCCAGCGCCATGGCAACCATCAACATCCCTGGTAACAAGTAGAGTGCCACACGCAAAAGATGACGCTGTATGTACCGATCCTTGGCCGCCAAAGTGTGTGCGCCATACCACCCCATGCAAATCACATCATGCATGCTTCCTACCATGGTACCACAAGATACTCAAATGCCAAGGCCTATAACATGCACACACCTGACAGAAGCCATCTGATCAAACACAATGTTTTATGTTTTTAAGACCTGAGAAGCGCCTGAATCGTCATCTAAGCCACCCATGAGCAACAGCAACGAGCAATCTCGATGGACTTGAAATGCTTTGGCGAGCACACATTTCCCCTCGCATTTTAAACACTCCAGTTTTTCATCTCTAACACTATCATCTTGTTGACACCATAGCTGGTATGCCGACATCATCTCATTGGGCCTAGCCATCAAAGCCCAGGACCACTGCAACCATGCAACAGGCAAGAAAAAAATGGACATACATACACTCGCAATACCTTTATATACCTTTTGAGAACAACCCATACGCTTTGGCAGCCATCCAAATCCCTCAAACAACAACCAATGTAGACTATCGTCATGCCATATGTTCATGACCAAATGCATGCCCAAAGAGACCACTACAGCCCCCAAGACCACAGCAGGAAAAACTTGCGTCCACAACCATGCCGACGACAGATGTGCCATCAGCGCAGGCTGGTACCATGCGGCACACGCCACAGCCCCTAAAACCAATATGGGCACCAAAGCCATTTGGCAATGTACAATCATATACCAGTATGGCCTTGCCTCTTTTGGGGTTTTACGGTATCTATAGTACCGCACCACAAAACTCAACAACATGAGCATCACAGGCGCCATAAAAAGGGTCAAACCTGTTAAAAAAGGTGATGCAACCAGGCCAACGTGTGGCACAAGGAGGGGCAACGCCATCAAGTACAGTGCCCAAAATGCTTTCAGCCAACGATCTTGACGCCTGCCTTGTTTGGCAGCCTTGAAAAATTTTCGCCCAAGTACTTTTTTCCGCAACAATTTTTTCTGCATTAAATCTTTGTCCACCCGATTGTTGGCCAAGTTAAAGCCGTTTTGAGTCCTAAATTCTGTCTCAACCTTTCTCGAATCTTTTTTTTCCAACTGAGCAGCTTTTTCTTCCAAACTCGATGTGGTCTGAAATGACTCATTCAAGTGATCTTTAAAATTTGGATGCGCCATGCGGGTCAACGGAATCAAAACCCAGTTGAGGCACTGCCAGGTGATGGCACAGAGCCCAATCATGATGACACAATGGATCGTGGCGGCACTGGCGAAGGTCAAGCCCAAAAGGCCCGCCACATTCATGCCATACAAAATGGCAACCATGATGGGCAAGGCCACCAAAACTGGCACCAGCCATTTCAGATGTGCCCATAAGAAAGATGAGGATGTGATGTTGGGTGTGGGCATTGATTTTCTCTTTTTGATTTATTGTGGCGCCCATGGGTGGGGTCGAGTTTGATGACAGAGAGACTGACCAACATCAGGGCTATTTTGCCCATTGAGATAAATCATTGGGTGCATGGAGATTCACGACAGGATTTCGGAATGTCGTAACCCAAGCGATGGCGCAACCAGTGCAAGCTGTCCAAGCGGCCGATCAAAAAATCGGACAACTGATGGCCAAATTTTTGGCCCGCCAAAATGGTTGTCGACAGCTCAGCCTGTTCAATGTGTAAGAGCAAACGCACATCGCCCGTTTCAATGGTGGCAAACATGTGTGCCAAAACATCATGAAAATCGTGTGGCGCCTGACGGGCATCTATGTGCAAATGCAGCACTTTGGCATGCGCTAATTTCAGAGCCTCAACGGTCCAGACTTCCTGGGCTTGCAAACGTGTGCCTCCAGAATAATCATCGACCGAGGCCTCACCCGAGACCACCAACTGTGCTCCTTTCACCAACAAGGCACGGTAGGCATCCACAGTTTTGCCAAACAACGCAACATCAACACGGCCACGTCGATCCTCTAGGGTTGCAAACGCCATGGGTCGGCCAGACTTGCTCTGCATCAACCGCACACCAATCACCAAGCCACAACAACGCACCACTTGCCCCATGGGCAAATCATGGCAACCACGCACCCCCAAGGCCTTGAGCGTGGGTAAGACTTGATCCATTGGATGACCTGAAAAATAGTAGCCCAAGCTGTCATGCTCACCTTTCAAACGACGGGCATCCGTCCAGGGTTGCACCTGCACGTACTCAAAGGTGGCCCCAGTGGTTTGTGTGACCCCTACAAACATATCACGCTGACCCGAAGCTCGGTCTTTCAATTGACGATCGGCTTGTTGCACAGCCTTCTCAATTGAGGCAAAGATGTGCCAACGAGGCTGGCCAAGACCATCCAAGGCACCAGCTTGACACAACGCTTCCAACAAACGTTTGTTGAGCTTGCCTGATTCCGCCAAACACATGCACACGCTCACCAAATCTTGAAATTGCCCGTGTGCTTGACGATAAGCCACCAAGGTTTCTGCTGCGGCTTGACCCACACCTTTGATGGCACCGAGCCCATAAACAATATCGCCTTGAGCATTGACCTTGAAGGCATACATACTATGATTGATGTCTGCACGCTGCACCACCAATTTCATACGGCCACATTCCTCTAGGAACACCACGATTTTGTCGGTGTTGTCCATGTCGGAGGACAGCACCGATGCCATGAAAAATGCAGGATGGTGTGCCTTCAACCATGCCGTTTGGTAAGAAAGCATGGCATAGGCCACAGAATGTGAACGGTTGAAACCATAGCCTGCAAACTTTTCAATGACATCAAAGATGGTGCCTGCAAGGTGTTTTGGCACGTCTTGTTCCATCGCACCATGAATGAAAATGGAGCGTTGCTTGGCCATTTCTTCTGGCTTTTTCTTACCCATGGCACGACGCAGCAAATCTGCACCACCCAAAGTGTATCCCGACAATGTTTGCGCGATTTGCATGACTTGCTCTTGATACAAAATGACCCCATAAGTCGAATCCAAAATGGGCGCCAGACTTGGATGCAAATGACGTATCTCGGCACGGCCATGCTTACGATCAATGAAATCATCGACCATACCAGATTGCAATGGACCGGGTCGAAACAAGGCCACCAAACTGACCAAATCTTCAAAACAATCCGGTCGTAAACGCTTGATCAGATCTTTCATCCCACGTGATTCCAACTGGAAAATGGCCGTGGAATGACAAGCTTGCAACATGGTGAAAACTTTGGGATCGTCCAAGGGAATGGCACCCATGTCCACATCAGCAACTTGTGCAGCATTTAAGGCCTGAAGGGTCCAATCGATGATGGTCAGTGTTCGCAAACCTAAAAAGTCAAACTTCACCAGACCAATGCGCTCGAGGTCATCTTTGTCGAACTGTGAGATGCTGCCCTGATCGGCCTCCAAATACAATGGCATGAATGAGACCAAGGGTTTTGGTGAAATCACCACCCCACCTGCATGACGACCAACTTGCCTGACCACACCTTCCAACTTCATGGCCAACGTCAACAAATGTTTCACTTCGGGTTCGTCAGCATAACGTTCCGCCAGCAGTGGCTCTTGAGCCAACGCTTTGTCTAGGGTGATGCCAAGATCCATGGGGATCAATTTGGCCAAACGATCGACAAACCCATAGGGATGGCCCAAAACACGGCCCACGTCTCGGACCACAGCCTTGGCAGCCATGGTGCCAAACGTGATGATTTGTGAGACATGATCATGCCCATAACGGGTGGCCACATATTCGATGACACGATCTCGACCATCCATGCAAAAATCAATATCAAAATCGGGCATGGACACACGTTCAGGATTGAGAAAGCGCTCAAAGAGCAACTGATAATGGATTGGATCGATGTCGGTGATGCCGAGCGCATAGGCCACCAATGAGCCCGCACCCGATCCACGACCTGGCCCAACAGGAATGCCCTGAGTACGTGACCATGCAATGAAGTCTGCCACGATCAGAAAGTAGCCTGGAAATTGCATGCGTATGATGACCTGACATTCTGTATCCAAACGTGTCCAATAGACCTGACGTTTGGCCTTAGGAACATTTTTCAGTGCTTTCTCAAAGCGCTTTTCAAGACCTGTTTTGGCTGTTTTAATAAAGTGATCGTCCAGGGTTTCATGCTGCGCGATTGGGAAATCTGGCAAATGATTGACACCAAATACGAACTGAAAGTTACAGCGCTTTGCAACACGCACCGTATTGGCAATTGCCTGGGGATGATCGGCAAACAAAGCTACCATCTCGGCCGTACTGCGCAGATATTGCTGAGGTGTATGTTGTCGATCTCGAGGTTGATCGAGTGTCTCACCACGATCGATACACACTCTTGCCTCATGCGCGGTGAAGTCATCCTCCTGAATGAAGCATACACCATTGGTTGCGACCAAGGGACACTCATAATGCTGTGCACACGCGACTTGTATACGCTCACGCTCACGTTCCCCAGCATGGCCCAACCGTGCAAGCCCAATACAGAGTCGATCACCAAAACAAGCCACGAGGTGCGCCATCATCTCTGCAAACGATGTTTTGGTCTCGGCATCTTCGGCCACATGCCACACGTTGCTCTGGGGCAAAACAATCATCATCAAATCTTGGGTCGATGCTTTGCACAAATCTTGCCAAGGGATGACCGATGTGTCTGAGAAATCGGCTTGCTGTTGTGTGACCCACTTGGACAAATGCAAATAACCAGTATGCGACATACACAACAGCACCACATCCATGAAATGACTGTGGCATGCCAAACGCAGCTGGGCACCAATCAAGGGTTTGATGCCTGCCTTCATGCCATGTTGGTAAAACTTGATACTGCCATAACAATTTTCAAGATCGGTGATGGCCATGGCTGGCATACGATCCGAGACGGCTGCTTCGATCAGTGGCCCAATGCGACACATGCCATCCCGGACAGAATATTCGGTATGCACATGCAAGTGTACAAATTGAGGGGTCGCCATATCATGAGCCCTCATCGGTCACAAGTGCCTGATGCTGTTGTTTGGCACGGCGCACAGGCGCAAAGCTTTGACGATGAAGACGACACGGCCCATGGGCTTGCAATGCGGCAAGATGCGCAGCTGTGCCATAACCTTTGTGCTGCGCAAAACCATACTCAGGAAAATGGCGATCCATGGCAACGATCAACTGGTCACGAGTGACCTTGGCCACAATCGAAGCAGCACTGATGCAAGCATGCAACGCATCACCCTGAATCACCGCCTCAGCGGGCACCACCAAAGCAGGCGTGCGATTGCCATCGATCAAAACATGATCGGGTTGCGGCATCAATTTTTCAACAGCGCGCGTCATGGCCAACATGGTTGCTTGTAAAATGTTGAGCGCATCGATTTCGGCCACACTGGCCACACCAATGGACCATGCCACCGCCTGACTGGTGATGGCATCGTAACACACGTTTCTTTGTTTTTCAGACAGTTTTTTGGAATCGGTCAACAATGGCCCATGCCAATTTTGTGGTAAAATGACCGCAGCTGCCACCACAGGACCAGCCAAAGGACCCCGACCTGCTTCATCAACCCCCGCAATACGCATGGTCACCTTACTGTCTCCGATGAACCCAACACTCAACGCACCAGCCCACGATCTGAACAAGACAAGATGTCCAGCATGTGTTGCACTTCTGGAAATTCCCCAACATATTCGCTCAGTTGTGCGCGTGCATGTTCCATCTCCAACGCACGACGAAACACAATGCGATGGCATTCTTCCATGATGCGAATCAGCTCAACACTGTATCCCAAACGCTCCATGCCAACTTTATTGATGCCCAAAACTTTGGGCGGCACACCACGCACCATCGTCAACGCCATCACATCTTTATTGATGGGTGACAAGCGATCGATGAATGCACCAAACCCAATCTTACAAAACTGACGCACACCGGCGCAATGACCGATCACTGCATGATCATTGACCTGTACATGACCTGCCAATGTGGCTTGATTGACCAATGTGATCGCATGCCCCAAACGACAGTCGTGTGCAACGTGTGTCGACATCATGAAAATATTACGATCCCCGATGACGGTCTTGCCTGAATCATGAATGGAGCCCCGGTTGATTGTGCAATATTCATGAAAAGTATTGTCGTTGCCGATTTCAAGCTTGCCCGCATCTTCAGGGCGATCATGACGACTTTGTGAATCTCCCCCCAAGGATGCAAAAGAAGCCACTCGGTTGCGTTGCCCCATGGTGATGTTTTTGTGCAACATGGCATGACCATCAATGCTGCATCCTGACCCTAAGACCACATTGGGCCCAATGACAGCATAAGGGCCTACCGCAATCGTGTCATCTTCAAAAATTACCGACGGATCGATGACAGCCGTAGGATGGATCAAGCTCATAAGGTGGCACTCGCTAGCAAAATCTCTGCCGAACAAGCCAACTGATCGCCGACCCAGGCTTCTGCAGCAATTTTCATAAAGTTTTTCTTTTGACGTATCAAGGTGACTTTTTTTGTCAACTGATCACCAGGATGCACAGGATGTTTGAAACGGACATCATCGGCACTGGCAAACACAAAAAATGTGTCTGGATCACGCTCATCTATGCCGTTGGTGAAGGCATACAGCACCCCCCCAGCTTGTGCCAAAGCTTCTAAAATTAAAACACCAGGCATGATTGGACGCCCAGGGAAATGCCCCTGAAAAAAAGGTTCATTGATGGAGACATTTTTTAGGGTTTCGATGGATTGCCCAGGCTGCACATCGATGACGCGATCGACCAACAGCATGGGATAACGATGCGGCAAAATTGCCATGATTTTTTTTATGTCTACGGTGTTCATCTCAACTCCTCTTACCCGACACAGCAACATCTTACTGACAACGACGCCACAGCTCTGGCAACTTTTGAAGCAAATACCGGCATCTGGCCCACAAAAATTCTGGCAAAACGTGAAACGCACTACAATAGGTGCCTTGCTGCTTGATCGACTTCAAAACTGTAGAGCAAGATTTTATCACAACTTGATCTGCAATTTCAATATGATCAACCGCGCGTGTGCCACCTGCCAGGATGACCTGCTGACCGATTTTGGTGCTGCCCCCAATGGCAGTGCCACCACAAATCAGTGTCTTGGCACCAATCTCAACGTTGTGACCAATGATGCATTGATTGTCAATTTTAACATCGTCACCAATGATGGTGTTCGACAGTGTCCCACGATCGATGGTCGTGTTGGCTCCCACCTCAACTCGGGCGCCAATTGTCACCCCACCCGCATGTGGGATTTTTTCCCATGCATGCGGTGCCGTGCAAGGCACAAAACCAAAGCCATCAGCCCCAATCACAGCACCTGAATGCAACAAACAATGCGGGCCAATGGATGCACCTGGATACAGTGTGACCTGTGCATGCAATGTTGTGCCCTCTGCCACACATACCGTGTCGCCCACAACACAACCAGCTGCCACAACACAGTCGGCCCCAATGCATGCACCTGCACCGACCACGACATGCGCACCAATGTGCGCCGTTGGCGCCACTTCAGCAGTCGGATCGATCACTGCGGTAGGGTGTATGCCAGGTATCGCCTCAGGATTGGGATGAAACAGTTGCATCAATTTGGCAAAGGCCAGGCGCGGTTGCGCCACAACAATGCCCACGGTTGTGATTTGATCGACACACGCTTCTCCAACCACCAAACATCCGCAACGTCGGGGTGATGCAGAAGATTTGACGCTGCGGAATTGCACCGCAATTGTATGTTTGACCATCGCCTCCGGCGCCACCACCCGATCGATGACATACGTCGTGGGCACAATGGTATCGTCACATACAAGGCGGCCATTGAGATATGCAGCGATGTCAGTGAGCGTGTGCACAACATTCCCCATAAAAAAACCACGCACATTAAAATTGGCGTGGTTTTTCATGATTCTGATTTATGCCATTTTGGCGTAAAAACGTTTTTGGACCGCCTGCGTGATGTCGGCCTTGTCATCTGCCACAGTCAATGCCACATTTTTGTATAAAACAACGTCGATGTGGTGATTTTTGGCATAGGCCTTGACCACCTGCTCAAGCTTTTTAAACAAACCATCTAGGGCATCATGCTGATCTTTCATCATCGCTTGCGTCAATGTGGCACGATCATGAAAAGCAGTTTGCAATGTTTGTATTTTTTCAGCATGTTGTTTTTGCCAAACAGCTTGCTTCATGGTTTGCTTGTTGTGGTCAAGTTTGACCAAATCCAAACGCAAGTTTTCGATTTTCTTTGAAATCTTAGTCTGGCGATCGCTGTATCGTGCCTTCAATGTCGCCTCGATTTTTTTGATGGAAGGGGATGCTTTGATGATGGCGTTGGCATCGGCCATCGCAACGCTGGAAGCAAAGCTGGCGACGGCCACCAAGCTTAAAGCCACAGTGAAACATTTTTTGAAAACATGCATGGTGATTTCCTCATTTGAACAATAAACCGGCCAAAAGACCTTGACTACAATGTACACATGTCGGCCGACACACTCAAGCAAAAACAGCCAAACCAGGCCCCAAAATTGACAGCTGTCACATGCTCGTCGACAGCGCAAACGAAAAGGCGTGCCGCTCATCACCCTGTTTTTTACGGATGGGATAGCCCAAAGACAAAGAAATTGGCGCAAGAGGGGTACGCCATTGCAGCACCAGCCCTGCCGAAGCACGTATCTCAGACGTTTGAATGTGATCCTTGAACACATTGCCAGCATCGACAAAAAAGCCAAGACGTTTGTCGTCGCCCAACCATGGCGGGGTGAACACATTGACCCCTGTCACTGCCAACAGATTGCCGCCCATGGGTTTGCCCAAAGTGTCTTTGGGACCCAACGTATTGGTTTCAAAACCACGTATGGTGCCTTCGCCACCCGCCCAATAGTTCTTAAAGAATGGCAGTGTCTTGCCCAGATCGCCATAACCATGGCCGTAACCGAGTTGCACCATCCATTGTGACGTCCACCCAGAGGCAAAGAGTGGATGATACCAAGACGCTTTATAATCCAACTTATAAAATGTGAGCGCTTTGGAGCCCATCGGTAGACCCACATGCACAGAAACATTCTGATTCACGCCATGACTTGGAAACAAGAAACGATCATAGGTATTGGATTGCCAACCCAAATGAAGATTGGTGGTGTTGAAAGATTTGCCATGCTGATCAATGAATGTCTTGATGTATGGATACTGCGTGTCATATTTGACCACATCGGTGTGATGATACGACAGACCCACTACGGCTTTCGCCACCCCAGAAACCGGCACACCAACATCATAGCCAATCTCGTACACATTGGTCTGGTATTTGGCTGTGGAACCTTTGACGTTTTTGATTTTCTTACCACTCAAATGAAAACGCCCTGCATAGTTTGAACCAAGAAAATAAGGATCTTCCCAATCAAAATTGGCAGACAAAACATCGTCAGACTTTTCAGCACTTGTGGTCAATCTTCGTCCTGAACCCAAAAAGTTCTTCTGATCCAATTTGGCAGCATAGATCACACCCGACTTGGATGAATACCCAACAGAAGCCGTGGCCAAAGTGCCGGGTACTTCTTCGACATGACACATCAAGTCGACCAAATCGGCTCGACCTGCCACACGTTTTGGCACGCAATGAGCCTCTTTCAAATAGCCCAAATTGTTCAAACGACGTTCAGAGCGCTGAATCAATGTGTCGTTGTATTGACTTGCCTCCAGCTGTTGTACTTCACGGCGCAATACTTGATCTTGTGTTTTATCATTGCCGACAAAACCAATGCGCCGCACCATCACACGACGACCCAATTGCACCTCAAACCGCAAGTCAACTTGATGCTTCACAGGGCGCAATTGTATTTTAGGCATAACGTTGACAAACGCATAGCCTTTGGCCGCCATCGCATCGTGCAGTCTTTTTACGACCTTTTGTACTGTTTTATGATCGTATAAAACACCACGTTTCAATACACCAAGATAAGGCTGCAACACAGTATGGACTTGCTTTGGACAATGCAATGCAATGTTGGCAATGTAAAAAGGATGGCCTTCTGACAAGTTAAGCTTGATGATTGCTTGGTCGCCCTGCCAAAAGGTACGATGACTGAGTATTTTGGCTTGCAAATAGCCTCTTTCATAATACAAATGCCGCACAGCATTCAAATCATCTTGGAGTGCCGCCTTTGCATATTTGTTGTTGCCGGTCAGAAATGACCACAGACGCGGATTGAGGGACATGACCCCCAAAATGTCATGTGTGGGTACCTGTGTATTGCCTCGTACCTCAATCGATACAACCTTGCCTTCTTTCCCTTCTTCAATATGGAGTGTCAAGGCCACTTTAGATCCAGGCAAAGTTTGTGTTTTCAGTTTGACTTGCACATTGTGAAATCCCTGAGATTGATACAAGGATGTCAGTGCTTGTTGTAACTGGTGATACATGTTGGGGTTGAAAATTTGGCCTTTGCTGATCTTGTTCTCTGCCAGCATGTTAAGCAGCTTGTCGTCTGAGACTTCACCACCGCTTTGAATGCGTATGTCCGCAATGGTTGGATTTTCTTTGACCTGCAACACCAATGTTTTGCCATCCCGATAAAAACCAACCTGTTCAAACAAACCGGTATGATAAAGACGATTGAGTGCACGCTCGAGCATGGGATCGGTCACAGTTTGGCCTGCACCAAAGGGCAAGCGTTTGACAATGGTCGGTGGGCTCAAACGTTTCGCACCCTGGACTTTGATGGCGTCGTAAACATTGGGCTTGGCCACAACCGCCAACCATGCGAACAATCCAGCAAGAAAAACTTTACGCGCAGCAACACCAGAAAACAATTTCATGAAGATGGCCTTGTTGATGAAGGATGGCATTCAGATTAATCGAAGATTGCGGCTTTTGCAATCCAAAGACCATGGTCACCCTGTCTCAACATCACACTCAACACAAAAAACAACATTTTTTTTTTGGGTCTTCTATACTTAAAACAACGATCACAACCCAGAGGGCGTTATGAAAGACTTTGAAAACCTTAGCAAATTGGGCCAAAAGGGCCTGAACAAAGGATTGAAAGAGCTCCACACTTTGGTCAAACATTACGGACCCAAAGTGCAAGATGCTGCCATCAAAGCGTTGGCAAAAGTCAAGCAAGAGGCCGAGAACTACAAAAAGCAACAAGCCAAAGCAGCACAGTCGGCTGGCAAAAAGCAACAGGCCAAACAGCCGGCCAAGAAAAAAACCACTGCGAAAAAAAGCCCAGCCGCAAAGAAAACTGCCAGTAAGAAAAAATGATCTGCGTACGATGATGCATCACTGCATTTTGCCTACCCTGATTCAAGTCAGCAAACGCCAACCCATGAGTCATGGCCCAAGCAGATGATGCATCACCACCCACCAAAATGGTAAGGCTGCAAAAACGCCATCCAAGCGATCCAAGATGCCCCCATGACCTGGCAACAAAGCACCACTGTCTTTCACCGCACTGAGGCGTTTCATGGCACTCTCAAACAGATCGCCCACAATGCTCAACATCGTGGTCAAAACCGCCAACAGCAAACCAAAATCAAGACGATGCAACGACAACCAAGACGCCTGAAACCACAAAGCAGTGAGCCCCATCACCAAAGCCATCGCCCCCAAAGCACCTTCCCAGGTCTTTTTGGGACTGACATTGGGCATCAGGGCATGACGCCCAAAGCGCCGCCCAATGAAGTACGCGCCAGAATCTGCAACCCAGACCAAGGATAAGACCATTAAAAGCAGCCATGGGGTCTGACGATACAAAGCCATCATGGCCAACCAAGTGGCAGGCAAAATGACCATGCCCAACACCAAACCCAACCCATGTCGCATTTTTTGTCGCAGCGCAGTATGTTTTGTCTTGGCATCAAAAGACCGAAAAAACAGCATCGATGTCACGTAAACAAACAAAGCGCCATAAGCCAACAGCATGGCATGGGGCGAGCCATACGCCCACAGCATCACCCCCAAAACCATCAAAGCATAGGCATAAGACAAACCCCGGATGTGATTCACACCTGAAATGGTGTACCACTCACAGGCGCACCACAGCATCAATGCCACACTGGCGATGAACGCCCATGACGGGGGCACATAAAACAAACACAGCACCACCAGCACGATCAAAACCATGCCCGTCAAACATCGTTGCATCACTGTGGTCATGCATCATACTCCATGTTGTTTTGGGTTGCACACCGGTCCCGCCCATGGGTCAAACCAAAGCGTCGTTGCCTTTGTGAAAAATCATGCAGCGCTTGCTGCAAGGCACGGACATTGAAATCAGGCCACAAGCATTCCGTAAAATACAATTCTGCATAACCAATGTGCCAAAGCAAAAAATTACTCAGACGTTGCTCACCACTGGTGCGAATCACCAAGTCCACAGGATATGGGCAAAATGTCATGGCTTCCGCCAACACAGCCTGATTGTGTGCGACAGCGGCAGCACCTTGCTGCAAAGCACCAACAGGCAATTGACTCAGCGCATGCGCAATGTGCCATGGCCCACTGTAATTGCAAGCAATGGTCAAGATCAAACCCGTATTGGCAGCAGTAAGCGCCTCTGCTTCTGCTGTGATGGCTGCCAACGATGCAGACACTTCTGCCACATCACCCAAAAACTGAAGCCGTATGTTTTGTGCATGCAGCGATTTCAATTCTCGGCGTAACGTCGACTCAAGCAGTTGCAGCAACGCCAAAACTTCCGACTCAGGCCTGCGCATGTTTTCTGTGCTGAGGGCAAACAACGTCAATGCCTTGACCTGCGGCATTTCATGGATGCTTTGAATCAATTGTTTTACGGCTTTAACACCAGCCCTATGGCCTTCAAAGCGTGGCAAACGACGCTGGCTGGCCCAACGGCCATTGCCATCCATGATCACTGCAAGATGCTGAGGGTAGAGGTGTGAGGTGATTTGTGCGTTGCTCATCACACTTCAAGTAGCTCTTGCTCTTTGGTCTGGATCATGGCATCGATGCGCTCAATGAATTGATCCGTCATTTTTTGCACATCGGTTTGTGCACGTCGCTCTTCATCTTCTGAAATGAATTTTTCTTTTGTCATTTCTTTGACCGCATGCAAGCAGTCTCGGCGTGCATTGCGAATGGACACCCGTGCTTTTTCACCTTCCATTTTCACCGACTTGGCAAGCGACTCTCGACGCTCTTGAGTCAAAGGTGGCAAATTGATGCGGATGGTGCCCCCATCTGAAGTTGGGTTGAGCCCCAAATCCGAAAGCTGCAATGCTTTTTCAATGTCAGACACCTGTGATTTGTCCCAGGCAACAATTTTCAGCGACAACGCACCTTCCGTATGGATGCTGGCCACCTGAGCGATGGGCATTTCACTGCCGTAGCTGGAAACACGAATGCGATCAAGCAAACTTGGATGTGCGCGACCTGTACGAATGGTACTCAAAGTTTGACCAAACGCTTCCAATGTTTTTTCCATTTGCGACGTTGACCCCAACATCACTTCATCGAGGTTCATGCTTTTTCTCCCAACTCAACGACTGTGCCCTCAGACTCGCCCACAATGACACGTGACAAGGCTCCAGGCACATACATGTTAAACACCACCAATTTCATGGCATGATCACGACATTGGCAAAATGCTGCCAAGTCCATGACACCCAATTCTTTGTCCAAAACTTCGTGATAGGTCAACCGCGCATAACGCCTGGCGCTTGAATCCACAGACGGATCTGCAGAATAAATGCCATCGACAGTGGTCGCCTTCAAAATTGCATCTGCACCCACTTCAATGCCACGTAAGCTCGCAGCAGAATCGGTGGTCACCAAAGGCGTGCCTGCCCCGGCAGCAAAAATCACAATGCGCCCAGCCTCAAGATGATGCATGGCCTTACGACGATCATAATGATCCACCATGCCACTCATGGGAATGGCCGACATGATGCGGCTTGATAAACCAGCTCGCTCAAACACATCGCGCATGGCCAATGCATTCATGAGGGTGGCAAGCATGCCCATGTGATCACCTGTCACACGATCCAGCCCCACACGAGACAGGGCTTTACCACGGAATAAATTGCCACCCCCAACGACCACACCAATCTGCACGCCCATGTTGCGAATCTGCAAAATTTCTGCTGCCATGCGCTCAAGGACACTGGGATCAATGCCAAATTCAGTTTGGCCTGAAAGCGCTTCACCACTGAGCTTGAGTACAATCCGCTTGTACACAGGTTTTTTATCTGCCTGATCCGTCAAAATCATTCCTCAGTCATCTTTGCCACTTCTTCTGCAAAGTTTTCCTTTTTCACTTCGATGCCTTCACCGACGGCAAGGCGCATAAAACTGTGTATCGTGGTCGCGTTTTGCTTCAAATATTCAGCCACAGTCACATCGGCATTCTTCACAAAAGGCTGGCACATCAAAGACACGTCTTCAAGAAATTTCTTCATCTTCCCAGCCACCATTCGAGCTTGAATGTCGGCAGGCTTGCCACTTTCAGCTGCCTGTTCGGCATAACGTTGCTCTTCTTTTTTCGCAACATTGGCATCCACATCCTCTGGATGCACCGCCAAAGGTTGGTTGGCAGTGATGTGCATGGCAACATCACGCGCCACTTTTTCATCACCCGTGTATGCGACCACGACGGCGATTTTGGTGCCATGAATGTAGCTGGTCAAGCTGCCTTGATCGGCAACACATGCACTCAAGCGCCGTATTTGGATGTTTTCACCAATTTTACCCACCATGGCTTGACGCGCTTGCTCGATTGACTGAGCATCGTCAAATGGCAAATTCAAACAGGTTTCTATGTCTTGTGCTTGCCCTGAAAATGCTGCTTTTGAAATGGCCGTTGAGAACGCAACAAAATCCTGATTTCTTGCCACAAAATCGGTTTCACAGTTCAGCTCTATCAGCTGTGCACGCTGTGCATCCATTTCTACCATAACCAGGCCTTCGGCCGCCACACGACCACCTTTTTTGGCCGCCTTATCCATGCCTTTTTTACGCAACTCTTCAAGCGCCAATTCAAAATCGCCCTGTGTGGCTTCAAGGGCTTTTTTGCAATCGCCAATGCCAGCACCGGTGTGGGCTCTGAGTTTTTTAATGTCTGCCAAATCAATGGTTGTGCTCATGATTAAGACTCCTATGGTCAATTCGATTCAAAAAAACAATGCGAGATGTCAGAACGCTGGGATCTGATGGGCATCAGGCATCATTCGGTGGATTCTTTGCTGGAAACCTTCACCGCCGCTTCAACAGTCACAACCTTTTTGGTTTGGCTTGACGTTTTTTCAGCATCGGCTTTGGGCGCTGTGGCAGCTGTTGCTTCTGCAGGCTTGTCGGCGGCTGCCTTCTTGGCGCTCGATTTGGTTGCAGCTGGCTTGGCAGCGGTCTTTTTTGTCATGTTGCTGGTGGTGCTCACACCCGAAGTGCTTTGCGCTTGAGCAACTTTGGCTCGGGCAGCACCCACATGTTGCGCAAACTGATACAAATAAAAGTTTAAGACTTTTTGTGAATCATCGTTCCCGGGGATCATGTATTGAATGCCATCGATCGAAGTATTGCTGTCAACCACGGCAATGACGGGAATACCAAGCTTGTTGGCTTCGAGAACAGCTGTCTTCTCATGGTTGGCATCGAGCACAAAAAGTGCATCAGGCAAAGTGTTCATGTCACGCAGACCACCCAACGCGCCTTCCAGTTTTTTCATCTTACGTTCTTGGATCAAGCGTTCTTTTTTGGTGGCTTCGTCAAACATGCTGTTTTCAAACATCGACTCCAAATAACCCAACTTCTTCACACTTTGTTTGATGGTTTTGAAGTTGGTCAATGTGCCACCGAGCCAACGCAAATTGACATATGGCATGCCGGCTTCTTTGGCATACTTGGCCACCAGCTGCTGCGCAGATCGTTTGGTACCCACCACCACAATTTTACCTCGGTTTTCAACGATGCGTACTGCAAAATCGATGGATTTTTGAAACATAGGCAATGTTTTGCGCAAATCGATGATGTCGATACCTTGGTGCTTTCCCCAAACGTAAGGGGTCATTTCTGGATGACGCCATCGGCTGCTGTGGCCCCACTGGACACCTGCGTCGAAAAGATCTTTGATGGTTAAATTGGTAGACATGTTGTGACTCCTGGGTTGTTTACTGAACGTTTGCCCCATGGCTTATTTTGATCAACAAAACACCCAAGCACATGTGACGACAAACGTCGATTTAAAATGCGCATTCTGCCCTGTGCAAAATGCGTCATTTTTATGAGACACGATAAAATAACACACCACCCCACCACCATGCAAGACTTTCATAAAAAAGGCCATCTTTTCAATCAGACAATCCTCAAACCATCTTGCGATTTGAATCAAGCGCGCTTAACATGTCCTCAATCGTAATGGAACAGTGTATGCGCCCTTGGCTGACCGTCACGCTCTGCATCTTTTGGCACAACGCCTTGTGCCAAGCCAGCACACTGTGCATTCAAAAAACATGTGTGCAAACACGTCTGGCCAACACACCCAAGCAACGACAAAAAGGCTTGATGCACGCCTCAATCAAAGACAATCAGACCATGCTGTTTGTTTTTCCCAAACCCTGCAAGCCAGCATTTTGGATGAAAAACACCCCCATTGATTTATGGTTGGTATGGGTGAGCCCAAATGGACAGATCATCGATGCAGAAATCATGCGCGCCAACACTTTGCGCCGACATCTGACCACCCGCCCCATTCAATTTGCGCTCGAAATGCCCAACAGCGCAAAGTTGCGCCAAACCTTTCGCCCAGGCCATGTGTTGTCGTGGACAGAAAAACAGCGCCAACAACTTGTCAACCGCGCACGCTAAACGTTATGCTGAGGCATCAACATTTTGGATCAGATCGTGCAACCCATCATCAAAACCTCCGAACAAATTGAAAAAATGCGTGTGGCAAGCCGCCTTGCTGCCGACGTGTTGACCATGATTGAACCCCATGTGACCGTCGGCGTCACCACGGAACATCTCAATACCCTGTGCCACACATTCATCACCGAAACACA
This sequence comes from Candidatus Comchoanobacterales bacterium, assembly GCA_965661085.1. Taxonomy (GTDB): domain Bacteria; phylum Pseudomonadota; class Gammaproteobacteria; order Comchoanobacterales; family Comchoanobacteraceae; genus CBFIDA01. The sequence goes on from CBFIDA010000001.1 coordinate 151,041, forward strand.
ACAGGCCATCCCTGCCCCCCTCAATTACAAAGGCTTTCCCAAATCGATTTGCACGTCCATCAATCATGTTGTCTGTCATGGCATTCCCGCTGACAAAAAACTCAAAAAAGGCGACATCATCAACATCGATGTCACCGTCATCAAAGACGGTTATCATGGTGACACCAGCAAAATGTTTTTTGTTGGCCAGCCCACCATCTTGGCAAAACGTTTGGTGCAACTGACCAAGCAATCCCTCTATGCGGGCATGGCAGTGGTACGCCCTGGATGCCGGCTGGGCGACATTGGCCATGCCATTCAAACGATGGCAGAACGTGCCCACTTTTCTGTGGTGCGCGATTATTGCGGGCATGGCATCGGTGAAGATTTTCACGAAGCCCCACAAGTGCTCCACTATGGCACCCCCAACACCGGTCTGATTTTGGAAGAAGGCATGATTTTCACCATCGAACCCATGCTCAATGCCGGCAAAGCCGCCACCAAGTGCTTGTCCGACGACTGGACTGTGGTCACACGTGATCGCTCACTGTCGGCACAATGGGAACACACCTGTTTGGTCACCGCAGATGGCGTTGATGTTTTGACACTGCGACCTGGCGAGACCGCCGACAACGCCATTTGATGGCATGCAACTCAACTTGCACGCACCAACAAATCTTGCTGTAATGCAAACATTGCACACAAGGACGTTCCATGCACAAACACCTCAACGCTGCTCTCATGCTTGCCGCATGGATGCTTCAAAGCCACAGCCTGCTGGCACAGCATCTTGTGGTCCACATGCACAATACCCTCACCGGTAAAAACATGGGCCACATTGAAATGACCGACACACCTTTTGGGCTACACATCAGACCCGCATTGCATGGCCTGAACCCCGGCATGCATGGCACACATGTGCATGCCCATGCAAGCTGCAATCACCATGGCAAAGACGCTGGCGGTCATTTGATGGGCAAAGCAAACGCGACCCATCTTGGCCCTTACGACACCATGGGGCATTTGGGTGATTTGCCTGCCTTGTTTGTGGATGCCAAGCATCAAGCACATCTGCCCGTGTTGGCACCACGCCTGACCATACGGGATTTGTTGGGACACAGCATCATCATCCATGCCCAAGGTGACAACTACGCCGACACACCCCTACCATTGGGTGGCGGGGGCGCACGCGTGGCTTGCGGCATCATCACCTCGGCCTTACCAGTCAAACCCATTGCAGCTTTGTGACACAATCAGCTCAATATTGAAAAGCTCACATTTGCATTTTCTGAATCCCACTTGATCTCAAGAGACAATGTCATGAAGTCATTGGTTACATTCAATGGAAGCACCGCCCCACGACCATTGTCCTCACTGAGTTTTAAAAAGCTTTCGTATTTTTGATCCCCGGGGAAAACAGTTAATCTTAAATTGCCGCCAATCAGGGTGCTCTCACCAAAATATGTTTCACATTGCTTCTGGCTTCCGAATGTCATTGTAAAGCTCTTTTCGTTATTCCGCAGTGCCTTATAACATTGTTCGTGGAGCAAAGCGTCCACCTGTTGCTTCAGCGAGGCGGCCGACATCTCTGCGAGGCGGCCGACATCGAAGAAATCTTTGCCTCGTCAGGCTTTCCTGTTGAAACATCACCCCTTTCTGCAGAAAACAGAAACATGGCAACAAGAGCGATCACAAGGACCAAAATCATTACGACAAAAAAGCAGACATAAATCAGCCCAAGTGTTTAAAAAAATTGACCTTATCATAACGCAAAATGCAATACAACAACCCAGCCAATGATGGAACGTTTTCAGGTGCCCAATCATCACAAGATGGTATGGCGCACCTGCGTGTCATACCCAGCACGACTGACCACAAGCCAATCAGCATGATCCAATTGCTCACACCATGCCATCCGATCCCTACGTCGTGGTGCTGCTTGCGTACACAGGCATCTGTCATCACACCGATACGTTCTTGGACAAAAGCATCAGAAATTGTCTATAATGATTCACTTACACCGTATCAGGGCAACATCATGAGCAAATATCGTGTCGTTTTTGACGCCAACCATAAGGCCATTGCCATACAGACGTCATTCAAACACCGGCGCTTGTTGCAAACCCCATTGCTCAATAAAGGCAGTGCTTTCACACGCGAAGAACGTGAGATGTTTGAGCTGTCCGGCCTTTTGCCCTATCAAGAAGAAACACTCGACCAGCAAGCAAACCGCATGTATGACTGCTATCAAAACAAACAGTCGGACATTGAAAAACATATTTTTTTACGCCGTATCCACGACAGCAACTATACCCTCTTTTATCACTTGATCCATCGCCACATTGAAGAAATGCTGCCCATCATTTACACGCCTACCATTGGGGAGGCCGTCCGTCATTTCAGCCATTTGGATCTACAACCACGCGGCTTGTTCATTGCTTACCCCCAACGGGATCATCTTGACAACATCTTGGCACAATATCACGACACCCCAATTCGCATTGTGGTGATCACCGATGGTGAAGGGGTGCTGGGCATTGGCGATCAGGGCGCGGGGGGCATCAACATTGTCATGGCCAAAGGGGCTGTTTACTCCTTGTGTGCTGGCATCGATCCATTCCACGTCTTGCCCATCCAACTGGATTGTGGCACCAACAACCAAGCACTGCTCGACGATCCAGACTATTTGGGATGGCGACACAAACGCATCGAAGGGGATGCTTACAACACTTTTGTCTCCGACGTGATCAAAGCCCTGCAGCGCCACTTCCCACAAAGTTATTTGCACTGGGAAGACTTTGGTCGCAGCAACGCACGACGTTTCCTGGAACAGTATAAGCACCAATTGTGCTCCTTCAACGACGACATTCAAGGCACAGGCGCTGTCGCATTGGCCACCATTTTGACGGCGCTCAACCACATCCAGCAACCCTTGACAGATCAAACGATTTTGATTTTTGGTGCGGGCACCGCCGGCATTGGCATTGCAGATCAAATCCATCAAGGGTTGGTGGCTTTGGGCAAAAGTTCTGAAGAAGCGTATGCTCAAATTTGGTTGATCGACCGTCCTGGCGTGCTGACCCACGACATGACTGGCTTGACCACCGGCCAAAAACCTTACGCCCAAACAATCGATGCAGATTGGACCACCGATGAACGTGGTCATGTGACCTTGCCCTTGGCGATCCCCAAAATCAAACCCACCATTTTAATTGGCTGCTCAGCACAAAAAGGCAGCTTCACGCAAGGGTGCATCACCGAAATGATGCAACATTGCCCAAACCCCATCATCATGCCGCTGTCCAACCCCACGGATCGTGCTGAGGCAACGCCTGCAGACATTTTGACCTGGACCCAGGGCCAAGCTTTCATTGCCACCGGCAGCCCATTTTCAACCGTCACCCATGCCGGCAAAACCTATGCCATTGCCCAGTGCAACAATGTGTTTATCTTTCCAGGGTTGGGACTTGGGGCCACACTGTGTCAGGCCTCCACCATCAGCAACACCATGCTGATGGCCGCATGTCAGAGCTTGGCTGCCTTCACACATCGGCATCATCAAGGCACAGGCAGGCTTTTGCCCAAGGTGACCGATTGCCAAAGCGTCAACAAAGAAATTGCCAAAGCTGTCGTACATCAAGCCATGCAAGAAGGTTTGGCAAACAAAACCATTGAAGACATCGATGCCACCATCGAACATGCCTTTTGGACGCCCACCTATCTGCCCTATCACTGGCACAACGATCCCTCTTAAAGGTGAAAGCTGTCCCCGTGTAAGCCTCAAACACCTTTTTATTCAGGCAAACCACGGTATTGTGCCTCAAGCCACTGTCGGGCACACTTTAAGCATCACATGGCGTCAATCTGACGTCATTGCAACGCTTAGGGAGTAAATCATGAGCAAAAAAAACACCATACCATGGATGATCGCAGGGGTGTTGTGCACACCATGCATGTCGAGTTTTGGCGCCAACACAGGCTGCCAACACACACCTGGACAAACCATCTGTGGCACCATACAACAGCAAAACATTGAGGCACAAGGGTTGGTAGAACTCGATGGCACCACCGTTCAAGAAGCAGTCAATGTTTCTGGTGTCTTACATGCACATCAAGCCAAACTGAACACCTTAACCGTCGATGGTACGGCTGTTTTGAACCACACTCAAATACGTGGCGCTTGCCATTTGTCGGGTGCCATTGCTGCATCACAAAGCACATTTGAAAAAGACATACAGCTGGCCACTGAAACCGTTCGGTTCAACACCTGTAGTTTGAAAAGCATGGTGGTGCAAAGTGACATCAAACCACCCAAAGTGATCTTGGGTCATGCCACACATGTGCATGGTGACATACGCTTTGTCGGTCAAGCAGGGACTGTACATCTACTCGATCAGTCGACTCTGTCTGGCAAAGTCTATCACGGCACTGTGGTACGCGATCCCAAGCACACATCCTAAAAACATCGGATCTTTGTGCAAGGCCATTGCTGACCACTGAGATCACGAACCCCTATTCGAGCATTGGCAAATGACGCTGCCCGGATATTTCTTACACAACAAACCATACAATTGGAGATATATTATGACACACATCAGCTGTAAAAACCTCATCAAACAACATCAAAAATCCATGCTGAAATGCAAAGAAGCCAGTAAAGACAACACTAAAGATGGCAAAGAAGATGGCACCCATCTTTTGATGGCTGCACATGTGCACTCTGAACATACGCACATGGTTTAAACACACACATCTTGCGATCACTAAGGGAACATGGTATGCACCACATCAGCTGCGCACAACTCACACGACACGGTCAATCTCAAGGTCCATGTCAAGACACTCATGGCATCTTTCATAGATGCCATGAGGGCCATACATCGGCGCTGCTGCCTTTGTATCAGTGCTGCCACAACCCTTTGCACCCTACCGATGATGGAGCATGATATGATTTTGATCGTTGGTCTGAGCACAGACCCTGTTTTACAGCATATGGTGCACATGCTCACGGCACAGTCGTGCAATGTCATTTTCATTGATCAACAGCGTTTGGGCACCAGCCTGCTCATTGATGAACACGGCATACAGTGTTTAAAAGATCATTGGCATATCAAGCATGCCGAGGTGAGTGGGGTGCTCAATCGCATGGTGGGCACGCCAACACCACAGACCCATTCTGCATCGCTGCACCACACACAACTGGAATGGTTGTCTTACTTGCTTGACACGACCTATCCCAAAGTACTCAATCGACCCAATGCAGGACTCAGCAATGGCAGCAAACCTTATCAGCTGACCGATTTGCCATGCGTCCATTTACGCAGACCAGAGAGCACTGTGATGGTCAACTTGCCTGCACCCTCTGACAGTGATTTGATTTTTAAGTCCATTTCCAGCACCCGCTCCATTGTCAAGCCATTGCAAGCCGAACAAGTCCAAAAGCATGTCCATGAACCCGTCTTGTTTCAGAAACGTTGTGAGGGGCAGAATGTTCGCGTGCATACGGTTGCAAAAACATTGATTGCTGTGGCCATCGCCTCAGACCAACTGGATTATCGTTATCAAGATGACAACAATTGCATGCAACAAATTGCCTTGCCACACCACATCGAAGACGATTGTTTTCGACTCAGCAAACACCTGGACTTGCCTTTTTCAGGCATTGATTTGATTCAAAATGAAGACCAATGGACACTGCTCGAAGTCAATCCGGCACCTGGTTACAATTATTTTGAACACCATCTACCACACACCCCCATCTCTGATGCTTTGGCCCATTTTTTAAACACATGAACCTTGGAACCTCTCATGCGCATTCAAACACCTCAATTTTTTGTCATGCATCATGGTGAACCCATGATGCTGGATTTGATTGCACATTGGCACCGTCAACGCCTGCCTTTTGAGACCCTGCATCTTGGGCATCTTGAAGCGTATCGATTTTATGCAACACAGGATTCCAAAGGCCAACAAACGTGTCACATGCAGTTTCAAGACACCAACCCCATTTGCTTGGATTTTTTATCGGGATTCATGTGCACCAACCCAATCCACCTACAACAACAGTTCCAACAACACACCACCCAAGATGCACACTACTTGGCACAAGCTTGGTATGCGTTGTTTGCCTGGATCAGCAAAATTGCATCCATGCATATTGGGGGACTCCAGCATGATGGCATTGCAATGAGACAGGGCCACTGGCTCTACTTACAACGTTATTGTCGAGAAGTTGGCCTTCACACACCCATGGTGCATCCAAACACCGCCATACAATCCATCTCAAACCCGCAGCCTTGGATTGGACGCGACACATTCAACCAACATTATGATTTCCGCCCCAAACAGCGCCCCAAGACCCCCCTTGTGATGTCTGCACCACCACAACAAAGTCAAATGATTTGGCTGCATGTTTTGGGGCAATGTTGTTGGGCCAGCACCCCCAATAAAAAACCTTATACGCTACCGCATGCCATACAGAAAAAATGCCTTGCTGTGATGGAAAAAATGGCCATACAATCTGGACAATTCTTGCTTTGCAATGCAGGGCAAACTTGGCAGTGCTATGATTTCAACCCCCAACCCAATTGGACGCTGTGTCATTTGAGTCATGCTGACATCGCAGAGGCCATTGCGATATTTTTTGGCGCCCCATGGCACAAGCAAACCCCATCGATCAAGAGCGCACCACAATCCTTTTCGGCACCCTGGACCACAAGTCAAGGCCCCTTCATTCCAAAGACCCTGCGCCCAACACTTTCTGCAGCACATTATCAGCCCACCACGTGACCCAGCATGTTGCAATTGACAACCCAGCCCATCGACTGCAAGATCATGACATGACGCACTGCGTAAGGTTGTGCGATGATGAGGTTGCTTCATGTCCAGCGCACAAAACACCCCACAACATCGATTGCTGATACGCTCAATGTCACGCCTGATACTGATGCTTGGCCCCACGCGGTGGCAAAATTGGAGCCATACGTTGGCCAAATTCATGTTACGTCGCAAATTCAAACGTGCGCGCGTTGTTGCCCGCAACATTGCACTTTGCTTCCCAGACGACAGCACACAAGCACAACAAAATCTGACCGTACAAGCATTGGCCACACAACTGTTTGCCATGATGCAGTGGTTGGCCATGTCCCATCCTACAAAATCTCTACCCTGGTCCGTGACCATTGAAGGCATGGCGCATTTTAAGCGCCTCATGTCTTCCTCCAAAGGATTGTTGCTGATTTGTCCACATTCTGCTTTTTTAGAGATGACCGCGGCGGCAATCTACCAGCAATGTAGCATACACCAAAAACCCTGTGGTTATATTTATCGTGCCAACACGAAAAAAACGGATCTGACACGCCTATTACGGCAACATCACATGCCCATGGCCACGGCGATTCGTGCCGACGATGTGCGCAGCATGTCACGATTCCTCAAGTCCGGAGGCGCCTTGATGACCTTTCCAGACCATGATCTGGGCCACCAAAAATCAATCTGGGCCAATTTTATGGGCGTGCCTGCTGCAACCAGTCCAGCTTTCATGAAGCTTGCACGCATGACACACGCAGATTGTTTGCCCACCCATCTTTTGATGACTGCATCCAACCCCATCCTTACATTTGGACCACCTGTCGCACCCTGGCCAACGCCCGAAGCAGCGGCAGTGTGGCTGAACACTTGGGTGGCAAACATCATACATGAAGCCCCTGCACAATACTTTTGGGTACATCGTCGCTTTAAATCACAACCACAAGGCGTCCCCTGCCCTTATCAAGATCCGCAGGGGTTTGATGCCCACTTGCAACAAAAAACAAACACAACATGTCCCTCAGAATAGGATTCAATTGTTGTCTTCGGCAATGCCTTGTTTGATGCCTTGTAAAAAGGATTCCACGTCTTGCTTGCTGTTAAGAGATGGTTTCATTTGTTTGACTTCTTGAAAGGCGCATGTGGTGAGCATGGTGTCTTTACAGACAATGGTGTTTTGAGCCTGTTTCCAGCTGTCTCCCACCTTGGGCGCCAAATAAATGCCAGGCCCCTGAAGATTGACAGGGAAAGTCAATTTGGAATCGTCTTTGTAGACGCAAAAGATTTTGCCCACTTTTTTGCCTTGCCACTGCACACCCACCAGATGGGTCAGCTGCTTTGAGAATGATGTGGAAAAAGACTTCCATCCCCCTGGACCTTGCCAAAAATGTTGATGATTTTTTTTGAGTGAAGCCACTTTAGGGCACACCACAGGCTTGCCAACTTTCATCAGACGTAAATCGTTGAACACAATCACACCCGAGGAAGCAGTGCTGTCAGGCATGGAAGCCAACAGTATGGATGGCGCCAATACAAAGCACACACAACATGGCATGACTGCACGAAAAGGAAAACGCATACGGCTTCATCTCCTATGATCCAGGTGTCATGTTAACAAAAAAACAAAACCGTGCCCAAATTCTTTTTTTGCATCTTTCAGCACAAACATCATAGGGTCTTGAGCATGCCCAAGTGATGCCACCACAAGCCATCCAAAGGTAAAATCAAGACCACACTCAAACCAGCCATCCACAAGCATACACGCCCAGCAACTTTGAGGGGCACGTGCCCCAAACGCACCGCCACCATGATGGGTGGCGCTTGATAGGGTAAAATGAATGTGGCATACCCCATCACTTGCGTCATCAAAACGCTGTGTAAGGATAAACCCGTCAATTTGGCCAGGTGTCCAGCAAAGGGGGTCACCACTGCAGGCACCCCTGGCAATGTGGTCAAGAGGCCCATCAAGGTGGTACCAAAAGACAACAAAGCAAAATGCCATCCATCGTGCCCAGGGCGCCATGGCATTGCAGCAAGCCATGCTTGTTCAAAGTGTGAGGCAACACCCGTTGTATAGAGAATGGTGGCCAAACCAATGATGCCTGCCACATAAAACAAAAAGGTTAAGGGTGCTTCCTTGGCAAAGGTTTCAGGATCCAACACCCCCAGACCCGGCAGCAGGCACAGCATGGCCACAACCATGCCTGGCCAGGCTGGAGAAAGATGGGTAATGCTGTCCATCGACCAAGCCACAACCACCGCCACCAAATACACAGCCAATTTGACTTCCGGCCACGTCCAAGATGAAGACTGCATGCCCTGATCGCCACCAGATGGTGGGGTAGAAGCGAGGGTTGGATGATCGTGACACATGCGCGTCAACAATGCCCACAACACGACAGCCTTGACGATGCCCAAAATGGGCAAATGCAACAGCACAAATTGACTGTAAGCGATGTGATGATGGTATAAAACTTTGGCCGCCCCCATCAAAATCATGTTTGAAAGATTGGCTGGCAAAAAAGCAAAACCGATCACCGTGGTCCCCAAAATGCTTGCCAAAATCAAACCATTGTAACCACGACTCTGACGCGCAAAGCCTTTTGCCTCAGCAAAAGCCATCGACAAAGGCAGCAACAACATGGCCCGACCAGTGGTTGAAGGCAAAAAGACAGCCAAAACACCCCCCAAACCGATCATCATGGCCACGCACGTCGCATAACGCTCCTTGCGCTCATGCTGAAACAGCCTGGCAGACAATCGCTTTACCAATCCTGTTTTTTGGCATGCCATACCAATGACCATGCCCGCAAAAACCATCCAAAAACCCGGCGATAAAAATCCTGAAAATACCACAGAAGTCGGTACCAGCCCGAACAGTATCAAAGCAGTCGTATACCACAGCATGGTCACATATTCTGGCAACACACCCAGCACCAAACATACCAAGCACAGCATGGTCATGCCCAACACCAAGGTCTGAGACACCGCACCACCCTGTTGCCAAAACCACACACACGTCACCCCCACCGCGGCAAAAGCCACCAACCAAAGCAAAAAAAACGGGCTGATTTTGAACATGATGAAAGGTCCTGGTCTGTGCAATGTATGCCTCACCATACAAGATACCATAGAAATGGGTCAAGGCTGCACGCAGCACACCAACCCCATGCATGACAATTGCCTATGGATTATCCAACCGTTCTTCTTTATGCTGAGTCTTGAGCCACACAGGAAGCACAATGACGGATGAAAGATGGCATCAATGGGTGGTGTTTGTGCCTGAAACCCACATCAATGAAGTGAAAGATGCACTGTTTGCGGCAGGTGCTGGTCGGTTGGGGGCCTACACTCAATGCAGCTGGCAAGTGCTGGGACAAGGCCAATTCATGCCCATGGCAGCAAGCACACCGACTGTGGGTCAGCACAACACACTGACACGTGTGGCTGAGTATCGCCTCGAATTTTTGTGTGCCGACGCCCACCAAATGGCAGTGCTGAACGCTTTAAAGTCAAGTCATCCGTATGAAACACCTGCCTACTATTTTTTTCCTGTACAGTTTGAGGTGGAGGCAACATGATTCAGACGCGCGCACTCTTTAAATTGTTGTCGATCTTCTGTTTGTTGTTTGCCTGCACACTGACCTTGCCTGCTTTGGTTGCATTGGGTCATCATGAACCCAGCACCCCGTACTGGACAAGTGCCCTATACATTGGTGTGCCGAGCTTGATGCTGGCCTTTCATCTACGCAGCACCCAAGACACACTGCATCGTTTGGATGGCTTCTTGTTGGTGGTGGCAACCTGGGTGACACTTTGTGTATGCGCATCGCTGCCTTTTTTCTTTGTGCTGCATGATGCGCCCATCATGGATGTGTTGTTTGAAGCCGTTTCTGGCTTGACCACCACGGGCGCAGAAGCCTTTCAGGATGTCGAGACTTGGTCACATGCTTTACAATTTTATCATCAATACCTGCAATTTCTTGGTGGTTTGGGCATCATTGTACTGGGCTTGGCCATCATGCCACTCTTGAGCCAAACAGGCCATGCATTGTTTGCCGCCGACGTGCCCGGTCCCACCAAAAACCAAAAATTCACCCCCCGTTTGCAAGAAATGGCCAAGTTGTTGTGGCGGCTTTATGTTGGCTTGACCGTGGCATGTGCTGTGGGATATCACCTGGCAGGTCTGTCCTGGTTTGAAGCATGCTGTTATGCTTTCAGCACCATCTCAACGGGTGGGTTTGGGATTCACGCCAACAACATTGGGCATTATCACCAAAATGCTGTGTTGTGGCTGGCCACGGTATTCATGTTGTGCGGCAGCATGAATTTTGGCCTGCATGTCTTGGTCATTCGACAGCGCAGCTTCAAACCTTTACGCCACCAACCTGAGCTCAACATGTTTTTGAAATGGATTTTGGCAACCTTTGTGTTGTGTTGGCTCAACACCCTGGTCCATCATGCCTCATCGTTCGACTTCAGTGGCCTCAGTATTGGGTTGATGACCGCTGTCGCCATGGTCTCAACCACGGGCTTACAAGCCACCCACTTTGGCACATGGCCAACTTTTTCACCGATTTTACTCATGTTGGTTGCCATGGTGGGCGGCTGCAGTGGCTCGACATCGGGTGGCATCAAAATGGCTCGCTGGATGGTGATCCAAAAAGAAGTGGCCTGCTTGATCAAACAAACCCTCCACCCCAGAGCGGTGGTGTCGGTGTTTCAAGAATCTTTGGCTGTGTCCGAAAAAATGGTGGTGGCCATCCGTGGTTTTTTGTGCCTGACACTGGTCTTGTATGTGATACTCTTACTGGCCTTCATGGCCACTGGTTATGATTTTGAAACGGCGTTTGCTGCCATCACAGCGTGTCTTTCAAACGTTGGTGTCAGCATTGGCACACTCATGCATGGCTATCATCATCTCAATGCCCACGCCAAGGCGCTTTTGATTGTGACCATGCTCTTGGGCCGCTTAGAAATCACCACCCTCATTGTTTTGATGACCCCCAAATATTGGCAAGACCATACCTAGGACACGCTCCATGCATGCAAAAAACATTTGGCTGATCGACGGCTCCTCCTACCTTTATCGCGCATTTTATGCGTTACCACCGCTCACCACACCCAGTGGCGAACCCACAGGCGCCGTCTATGGGGTCATCAACATGCTGAAACGCCTCCAGATCAGCCATCGGCCTGACGTACTGTGCATCGTCTTTGATCCGCCAGGGGACACCGCACGCAATGCTTTGTATCCAGCTTACAAAGCCAATCGGTCGGCCATGCCAGATGACCTCAAAAAACAAGTCACGCCACTGTTCAACATCATCAAGGCCATGGGGCTGCCACTTTTACAAGTCGACAATGAAGAAGCAGACGATGTCATCGGCACATTGGCCATGCAAGCGAAAACACGTGGCCATCACGTTACGATCTCAACAGCAGACAAAGATTTTGCACAATTGGTGTGCGATGACATCGTCATTCAAAACACCATGAGCAACAAAACCTTGGATGCCGAAGGCGTCATGGAAAAATTTGGTGTCCTGCCTCATCAAATCATCGATTTTCTTGCACTGACCGGTGATACGGTCGACAACATCCCAGGCATCCCAAAAGTTGGGCCAAAGACCGCAGCAAAATGGCTCAACACCTATGGCAGCCTTCAAAATCTCATGCAACATGCCGATGAGATTTCTGGAAAAATTGGTGACAACTTACGTACACATTTGGACCAATTGCCCTTATATCAAACCTTGGTCACCATCAAAACATCCTTATCGTTGCCTTTTGACATCGATGCCATCGATGCATGCCCTGTAGACCAAACCAAATTGCATACCTATTATCATCATTTGCACTTCACCAAATGGGCCAAAGAATTGGCAGATGCGCACCCTGCACAACACACCATGGCCCAAACACAAAGACAATACTTGACGATTGACAGTCAAGACAGCTGGCAAAAACTGAGAACATTCCTGGATGCAGCGCCGTGCTATGCCTTGAATTTGGAAACCACCTCGCTCGATGTGGCTGAAGCAAAAGTGGTCGGTGTCGCCTTCGCTGGCAATGATTTTGTGCCTTGTTACGTGCCCATACATCACCCCAATGACACCACCTCCTGGATCACAGAAGCAATGCTGATTGAGGCACTGAAACCCCATCTTTCAGATCCCAAGCGTGTGATTGTGGGCCATCATCTCAAATACGACATCGGCGTGCTGGCATACATGGGCATCGATGTCCATGCCCAGCTGCACGACACCCTGTTGATGTCCTATGTGCTCAGCAGTCATCAACAACGCCATGATCTGAAAACACTTGGCGCACAGCATCTGAATCAAACATGCACCGACCTCGCAACCTTGCTTCAAACCCATGACGCCAAGGCCTTTGCTGAACTTCCGGTGGCTGTGGCCACGCAATATGCCGCTTTGGACGCAGACATGACCTGGCAGCTGTACCAACATTTTCAAAAAGACCTGGCGCAACAATCTGGCATACAACACGTGTGGCAACACATTGAGTCACCGCTTGTGCCGATTTTATCTGCCATGGAGCGTCATGGTGTGTTGATCGATCCGACTTGCTTGGAAGCCTTGAGTGCCAGCTGGGGGCACATGTGCCAAGAGCTTGAGCATGATGCCGCTCAATTGGCAGATGAAACATTCAATTTGGCGTCCCCCAAACAATTGCGCCACATCCTTTATGAGAAATTGTCGTTGCCGGTGCATAAAAAAACACCAAAAGGCGATCCCTCCACTTCCGAAGAGGCGCTACAACAGTTGGTTGGCACACACCCCTTGCCAGAAATCATTTTAAAACACCGACACCTGAGCAAACTCAAATCCACCTATGCAGATCCCATCCCCAAACAAATGCATCCCGACACACAACGCGTGCACGGCCACTTCAACCAAGCGGTCACCATCACTGGGCGCCTGTCTTCCAATCACCCCAACTTACAAAACATCCCTGTCAAAACGCCTCAGGGTCGCGAGATTCGCAAAGCCTTCATCGCACCCGAAGGTCATACCTTATTGTGTGCGGATTATTCTCAGGTTGAATTGCGGGTGATGGCACATCTATCTCAAGATGAAAAATTGTTGGAAGCCTTTGAACGCAATATGGATGTCCACAGTCACACCGCCGCCACACTGTTTGATGTGGGCATGCCACAAGTGACGTCCGAACAACGTCGCAAAGCCAAAGCCATCAACTTTGGCCTCATGTACGGCATGTCGGCATTTGGGCTCAGCAAACAACTGAACATTGGCCGAGCCGAAGCACAAGATCTGATCCAGCATTATTTTGAACGTTATCCAGGTGTGCTGCAATACATGGAAGCAACGCGTGCTTATGTACGCAAACATGGTTATGTTGAAACCCTGATGGGACGTAGGCTCTACTTGCCAGCCATTTTTGATCGCAATAAAATGAAACAAATGGGCGCTGAACGTGCCGCCATCAATGGTCCAATGCAAGGCACGTCGGCCGACATGATCAAACTGGCGATGGTTGCGATCGACCAAACATTGTGCACACAATCCATGGCAGCCACCATGATCATGCAGGTCCATGATGAACTCATTTTTGAAGTGGCATTGCCCGAACTGAAAGCGGTTGCCACCATGGTGTCCAACAGTATGGCACAAGCCCTGACGCTGACCGTACCGCTGGTGGTGAATCTGTCACAAGGGCCGTCTTGGGGCGAACAATCACCACTGCATCTCGACGAAAGCCAAGCGCAACGCAGTTTGTTGGATCCATGATCGTCATGTTTTTTGCTTGCATCTGCGCCCCATGATGGTATCTTCATGTCATTTTTGAAGGTACAGACATGCAAAGCCTACATCACATCACACGTCGAGCGCGTCGTTGGCGGCGCTTTCAGCGCTGGCTTCATGCGCCTGCTCATCAACCCATTCACAAAGCAACCGTCCCAGAGCCTTTGCATTTTGGACGCAAACAGCCCCACGTTTTGGACATCGTCAGACAATATCCTGAAAAACAGCATGATCCCAAAGTACAACAACAACTGCAACAAGTGACCACACTCAATCTGGATGAACGCTCTGATGTCAGTGATCACATGGTCGAAACCATTGCCAAACTTTTTCCCAACCTCACATCCTGCTCACTACAACATTGCCTGCGCCTCACCGATGCCTCGATCACTGCCTTGGCACAACATTGCAAGCATTTGAAAACACTGAACCTCAATCATTGTAAAGAACTGACAGACAAAAGTTTTTTAAAACTGTCTCAAGGATGCCATCGCTTGAAACATTTGTCGTTCCAACGTTGTCGTCAAATCACAGACCTGGGCATTCTGGCCATCACCGAACAACCCAATGCCCTCAGCACAATAGATGCCTCTCAATGTGACGAAATCACCAATTTTGGCTTTGAAACATGTGCGCGCAAATCGATCACTGCGTTGGCTTTAGAAGGGGTGCATGACATCACCGATCAAGGTTTGGCAAATGGTTTAAAAAATAGCCCCCATCTTCGAACGTTGAACTTGGCAAACATGTCAAAAATTTCCGGTCAAAGCTTACAGTTCTTGGCAACACACACCCCCTGGCTACAATCACTCAACCTACACAATGTCCCAGACATTGATGATTTGGCCGTCATGCAGCTGGCCGAACAATGTCAGGATCTGCATGACCTGAACCTTGGTTTGGCCAGTGGCATCACCGACCGCGCCACCAAACATTTGGCCATGCATTGCCATCATTTACGGTCGTTGTGCATCACACACAACACCCACATCACCGATGAGACCCTTGTCGCACTCATCGAAAGTTGCCCTCTTGAACAACTGTCTTTGATCCACTGTACCGGCATCACCGATCATGGCATTCAAATGCTGCGGGATCGAGGACGCCCTCTGAAACATCTGGACATTCGCAATTGCCCCAATGTCAGCGCTCATATGAAAACTGCTCAAAGACATCACCTTGGTGTACGCATTTTCTCTGACCCTATGACGCAAGACAGCACATCATCACAACCATGATGACACTCAATTTTGATGGCTCTTCGACCACCATCACAATCCATACATCATGGTGGATTGATCAACCGGTCATCATGGTGCCGTTTCATGGTTGGATGTCGCTTGAAAATGTGTTAAAACTGCATTTTAAAATCATGGACCCAAAATGTTTCGTTTTCCTAAATTTCTACGTAGCGTGCCACGGTATAACCGTATTGGCGGCAGAACATCCAGTCAAAAGTTTGTGCCATCCATCGCAAAATCGAATGCAAAAACTGCCGAGATAAAGCACTTGGATGCACAAACAGTGACACACTTGATTCGACCGTTCAAAGCCAAAAATGTCCAAAAGCACGCACCTGATATTGCAGAAATCCAGTCCATAGACTTCTCAGACACGCATCATATTTCGACAGAAGTATTTGGTGAAATTCTGCACCATACCGACAAATTGGAAACGCTGAACATCAACCGAGCCAGTCGATTTTCCTACGACCATTTGTTGGTACCGTTGTTGCGCAGAACCAGAACGCTCAAAAACATATTCATGTCACACACACATGCCTCTAATGCGTTGCTGGTTGAAGCAACGAAGCATCATGTGGCCCTTAAAAGCATCGATGTGTCAAGATGCCCAAATATCTCCAATCCAGGCATTACAGCACTTGCCAAGATGGGCACAATCGAGGCATTCAGTGGCAATCATCTCAACTTGAGCAATGCAAGTTTCATCGCACTGATTGAAAACAACCCACTCAAAACGCTGAATGTGGGCAATACGCATTCACTGACTCAAACTGCATTCACCAAATTGGTCGACCATTCTGGCCAACTTGAAGCCCTGAACGTGGCTGGCCAAACGGCATTGAACGCAGACACATTGGCACAACTTTTGTCGAAAAACACAGGAATCAAGACCATGGATTTATCCTGGAATGGCAATGTGAACGCAGATGTCATGAAAGCCATGCATGACTCTTGCACGCGACTTGAATCTCTCGATTTGTCACACAACTCAACACTCATGGACAATGCCGTACAACACATCGGTGGCTCAAATTTAAAAGCACTGAATTTGTTTTTTGTGAATCAAGTGTCCGATGCAACGCTGATGCAAGTGGCCATGGCTTCCCCCAATCTCGAAACCATCAATTTACGAGGCTGTATCGCTGTCACCGAAGCTGGCATCCAAGCACTGCGTGACCATTGTCCCAATGTTCATATCATCTGTAATGCTCGTTTGCAGCATGCTGCACAGCCGTCGCCGTGAAATCTTTCATGCCCACTGCATCGTTCAAACCTCATCAGACCCACACCTTATGAAATATCTTTTATCGTGCACAATGTTGTCTCAGAGATGGCTTTCAACACACTCGAAAAAAGCCGCCTCCACATTCACCAAAGTCCGTGAACAGTGGGTGTTCAAGACGCATCTCAACGATACCCAAAGGAAAGTTTATGCGCTGGAGGAAGAAAGGAGCATTTTTGCGCCCAAACATGAAACATGCAGCACATATGGCGAATCAAAACCACGCTCAAAAAACGCTCACAAAACCGTAAAGAGATGACTGTGCCTCGATATTTGTCAGCATGTTTTTTTTGTTCAGTTCCCAGCTTTGATAGGATGACACCCCAATGCGTATAAGCTCAAGATACCTCAAACAGTTGCTTGGTCCCAAACTTGCTTCGCCTCAACTGATCCCACCATTCAGAGCATACAATCGTTTGCGCCATCAGAAAACGCAGATCAATCACAGTGCCCCCAAAGTCAACACAGGCATCAAGGCTATATTCCAAAACATCCATGCAGTGCCGCCACACAATGTGGACAGTACCGAACGGCTCACATTGTCCTACGAGTCAAATCTCACACCGCAAATGTTGATTCAGGGAATGCGACATTTCCCCAACGTACGTGACATCATGCTCCATGGGTGGCATCCCCTTACCGACCAACACATGCTGAGCATCTTACGTCAATTGCCAAAATTGACATCCTTGGGTCTCTATCTCTGCCCAAGGCTGACCGATGGTCTGATGTCTACACTCGCCCAAAAATCTCTCCCCCTGGAAGCAATCGAACTGTCCAAAGTTTCTTTCAATCACACAGGGCTAAGCACTTTGGCAAAATTGGGCCATTTGCGTCACCTGACTTTGCGTGACAGCAACAAACTGGGGCACGCAAGTGTTGTGGTCGCTGCGAAACATTGTACCCTTGAAACCCTTGATGTCTCAGGCTTGGATGGCATCAATGTGGCAACGCTTGCCGCATTGAATGCCCATACTTCGACTCTACAGCGAGCAAACTTTTCCAACATCGCTGCCGTCGACCCAGTTTTTTTATCGCATTTTGTCAAACAGAACCCCTCACTGCGCGTGCTCGATATCTGTCTCAACGATCAAATCACCAATCGAAGCATCGAACACGTTGTCGCTGCATGTCCCCAGCTTGAAGTCTTATCGACGTCCTTTGCCAAAAAATTGACCAACGATGTCACAGCATCCTTGGCTGAACATGGCAAAAACATTCGAAATCTGTCTTTGGCTTATATGCCAAATTTAACCGATGAAGGCATCTCAACACTGAGTCAAGGCTGTCAAAAACTTGAGCATCTGGATGTTTCTGGCTGCAACAAACTGACTACCAAGAGTCTCATGACCCTTAAGACACACTGCCCAAATCTGAAAGAGGTGCTGTGCCATGGCACACGCATGCAACATGACAGGCTCCCACAGTGTGAGTCTCAAAGCCATCATCAAAAATACATGCGCTGATTGACGGACATTCTCAGAGTATGTTAGGTTATTTTTTTTTAGGATGATACCCCACCATGTTCACAAATTTTCTTCGAAAAATCTTACCGTCACACGCTGGAAATCAAATGCCTCTCCCCGGCTCAACAAACCATTTGGAACAGGGCGTGGCGGTTACCTAAAAAAGCCCTATCCATTGCGTATCCCCCTTTCAAAGGCAGATCCATTGTCTTCTGAGCTACGTTTGGAAAAAGACAGCACCTCTTTGACGGTCAATGACTATTTGAACAAATATCAAGCACTAAAAAAATGGGACAATACGTATCCAACCATCACGAGCTTGAATTTAGAATATTGCTCAAGACTGACCGACCCATCAATCCAAACATTGATTGAAGCTTTGGGCCCCAAGCTTTGTGACATCAAACTCAACCATTGTACAGGCGTCACAGACAAAGTGATGTTGACGATTGCTGAATGCTGTCCGGACTTGATCCATCTTGATGTGCGCCATACCCCCATTCAATCGACCGAAAGCATCATGGCCATTGTCAAAGAGTGTCAACACCTCAAGTCCTTCGAA
Source organism: Candidatus Comchoanobacterales bacterium (assembly GCA_965661085.1). Lineage (GTDB taxonomy): Bacteria > Pseudomonadota > Gammaproteobacteria > Comchoanobacterales > Comchoanobacteraceae > CBFIDA01. The sequence goes on from CBFIDA010000001.1 coordinate 170,171, forward strand.
CGCGATACAACTCAGGTGGCATGTGTGAAGACACGTCGCGCTGGTTTGGAGACATTGCGACAATCCATCACCCATCAACGTCATGCCAAGCATGCGCAAACACATCCCATAGAAGCACGCACACACATGTTGCATCATCTAGAATCTGATGGGAAAAACATCACACCATAAGTGTGATTATGGCCTCAATGTGATGCATCTGGCCATTGTAAACCCTGCAGGATTGTGTGTGCACGGAGACAATGCATGGCCGATTCAAATTGGCGCAATGCCATGTGACTGAGGATCAACAATTGATGCCATGGCGCGTCCAACACTTGACCATCAAGGTGTTGGAGCATCTCTAGAGTTTGCGTCCACAGCCCGCAACGTGCATAGGCGTAGGCCAAGCCTTGATAAAAAGCATCATGGCAATGGTCTGGCCCATATTTCAACCATCGGTTCAATGTTTTGATTTGTGCTTGGGCGTCACCGGGTGTCATGGCATACAACGCACACAACCCATGGTCCCAATCTTTGGGGATCATCTGCTCCAAATACTTGACAGCCTCTGCCACCTCATCATGGCGCAGCAATACACCCACATACGCTTTTTGGATTGCTGGCACTTTTCGATCGGCTTTTGGCATCGCTTTCCAAACGGTCATGGTGGACGCAACATCTGCATCTGAATGCTTGAACACATGCATGCTGAACGTTTGGCTGAAATCTGGATAGTGTTTCGACATCACACCTCGATGTCGATTGAAGACCTGACATACCGATCTCAAACCCTCACCTTTCATACCACTGGCCATCACACACTGCAGCCACATTTTAAGAAACAAGGCGGATTGTGGCGCTTGTTGGAACATGTGCTGCCAAATCGCATGCGCGGCTTCATACTGACCGTGCCACTGCAATTGCATCGCCTTGGGGGCCTGAAGCTTGGCCCAATCCTGATGCTTAAAATGACAGGCATCGAGCACATGCACTTCTGAGGCATACAAAAGTCCTTTCAACCACGCCGACAACAGTTTGGCCGTGTCGGCACTGGCGCTTTGACGTTTGGTCAGCCGATCAAGCACACGCATGACTTGGGTCATATCCCCCATCAGGAAGGGTTGTACCAACGCCTCCCAGTGCTTTTGTGTTTTCAAAGCCCGACCAACACGGCCGGAACGCATCCAAACCATCAAGCGATACCAGCCTGCCATCACCGTCGACAACAACACAAACATGACGAACAATGCAATCAACACAATCCACAACGATGTTTCAATTTCAAGATGCTGGTGATGCAAGGTCACTGTGGCCTGGAGCCAAACATTGTGGGTCACTTTCAACCACAGCACGCCCGCACAAAACGTCAAAAACCCCCACAACAAACGTATCATGACACAACTCCCTGGGTATTGAAACGACGTTCAGATGCCCGTATTTTCTCTAAAACTTCTGCTTTGGTGAGGGCATGTTTCCCCACCTGAGGCCTTGACCCTTTGGCAGCGAGCGGTCTGGAAGTCGCCAATAAGGCATCGATGATCTGGATCAAGCGTGCATGATGCATCATGGGTTTGGCGACATGCAATGTGTCCAGGTGTCGTACAGCCTTTTGCATGGACGCTTCACCACGAAATACCGACAGCGTTTTCAATCGGTCAATGGTTTGGCGGTACAGCGCCGATTGCCCCAAACGGGCAGCCCATTGCAATTGTTGCAAAGTGACATAAGCCAGTGTTCGTTCCGTTTGACTGATCTCAGGTCGTGTACGCACAGCAACCCATTTGGACCAATCCATGCCCAAAAATTTCACAGGACGCTGCTGTGGCAAGCTTTGTGACCGTGCCAACCACTGCAGCATCGCTTGGGTGGTCTGCAACACGTCAGACATCACACAAACCGAGTGTTGTGGCACTTTGTGGGCCTCGTGTTGCATGGCATGTGCCAGCATTTGCCACTGGGGATGTGTTTTAACAGGCAGATGCGTGGCCAACCAAGCCATGTGATGCGCCATGCGTGCTTCCGAACAAGGGCCTTGTGTATGCAGTGGCATCAACAACAATGACTTTCTTAAGCTCTGAAGAAACCGTTGATCTTGATTTGCCAAAGGATAAGGGTGGGCATGTGTTTGCAAGCGTTCGACACGTGCCGTCAATGCTGCCACTTGGGCTTTCAAATGGGTGATGTTGCGCCAATACAAAATGGGATACGCACTCGACACCAAAATGACCGCACAAAGCCCCATGCCCCAGAAACATGAACGACGACCATCTTTCAAACCAGCTCGGATGCGCTGCAACATGCGGACTCCTGTTTCCATGAAATGCCATCATACAGCTTACCACGAATTGCCGCACATGCCTATGCATGCCAGCAAATGACACCCATACAATTTGGACATGGCTTCAGTGTGGCACAGCTTGCGCAATGGCATGCCCAATGGCGTCATGATCCATGGACGCAGCCACGGTGATCGACAATGTAGGCTGTGCCACTGCCCAAAGCGAGGCAAGACGATCTGAGGCCACCACCCAACCGCATTGGGCAAACAATGTTGCATCATGATCCTGAGCCATGACTGACAACATGTGGTGCAAAGTCACCCTACTGGCCACCACCGTGACATCACCAGGCATCAAAGCTCGGCGCCATCGATCGATGGCCTTGCCATCATGATCCATGTCGTACAATGGTGCACACAGCACATCATGCCCCCGCGCCACCAATGTCGTTTCCAGAACACCACGACGTTGCACACCTGTGATGATGCCAATCTTTTCTTTGGGCACAGGCGGCAGCATGGCAAGCAGCCCTTCTGTGCCCGCCTCTACTGCTGCAGGATACATCACATGCGGATGCCCGAGTGTTTGCAGCTGTTGCCCTGTGGTGGGGCCAATGGCTGCACAATGTTGTGCGCGATGATCTGCACACCACGATGGATATCGTGCATGCCAAAGACGTATGGCATGACCACTGGTGAAGATCAAACGATCCATCTCTGCCATCTTTTGACCCAACGTCACCCAATCTAAGCCTTCAACAACACGCGCCCGTGTAAAAGGCACGGGGCAAACACGCTGAAAATCAGCCCGCAAAAAACGCTGCAGGTCGTGGACACTCGGTTCAGATTGCGTCAACCAAATTGTTGTCATGTTCAACCCTCATTTCAAAAACATTCACACACGCTGAACCCCATCCTACGCTCATTTTAAAAGCTTTAGGCCGACGATGCAAAATGGTCCAAGCATGCGCACCGCTCATAACGTTGTGTCCAACGGGGCATCTTTTTTCACAGGCTTCCTCGAGAAAGCTGGCTGTTCAAACAACGCACGTGACTTGATTTTCTGATCGCCCAAAGCACCCTGAAGTGCAAGACGACAAAGCTTTTTGGCTGCTGGCAGCACACCTGGCACCGTCCAATTTTGTGCTGCCATGGCCATCAAATGCACACGACTGAAACGTTGTTGACTGGCAAGCTGGGCAGGTACAAAACCAAGGTCAAAATGATACTGATAATACGCATGATCAGAAGCCAAAACCTGATCAAAGGGTAAACCGTAACCCAAAGCATGTAAAAGCTGCAAATCAAAATGCCGTAAAACGGCCTGCAATGGTGCTTCGGGGGTGGCCAAATTTTGCATCACCACACCATACGCGGCAAACACCTCTGGATGTGCATCCCAAGGCTGGCAGAGTTTCAAGATCAATTCGTTGAGATACATGCCACACATCAAGCGTTCACCCGTCAACCAGCATGCAGCGCCATCACGCTCCATCAAGACCGTGCGCAATAAATCGCTGTGGCCCTTTTGAGCCGTCCACCAATACAACTGAAAAGGAGACAGAGCCCGTCGACCTTGTCGTCGTTGGGTGGCACACCGTGTCACAGCCGTCACCACACCACTTTTTTCTGAAAACAAAAATGCCAGCACCTTGCCTTCCCTCAAGGGTTTGGTGTGCAGCAAAAACGCATGGCTTTCCCAAGAAACTTTTGGTGCACGACGCATCACATCCCCTTAAAAAAAAGCATCATGGACCTCATCGGGCAAATCATCCACCCAACCTTTTTTCACCTTCACCCACAATTTGAGGTAAAATTTCATCTTGTAGCGTTTTTCAAGACGCTTTCTGGCCTTGGTGCCCACTTGCTTCAGCATTTGGCCACCATGCCCCACAACAATCTTCTTTTGACCCTCATGCTCGACCCAAATCACCACATTGGCACGCCATATGGCACTTTCTTTCACCAACGCATCCACCTGAACATGGATTGCATAGGGCAGTTCTTGCTGACAACTGAACATCAACTGCTCGCGCACCGCCTCGGCAATGAAGAAAGCCTCATCGCGATCGCTGACAGCCTGACCGGCCTCAAACAGATGCGGCCCCTCAGCCAGCTGACTTTGACACCAATGGAGCAATGCTGGAATGCCATCGCCTGTTTTGGCAGAAATGGAAGTCACTTCGGAAAAATCATGTTTGGTGCGCAACGATGCCACCCCTTCAAGCAGCGCTGCCTCAGAAGGCAAACGGTCGACTTTGTTGATGCAAAGCAACGTCGGTCGCGCTGCGGTCTTGATGCTTTCAAGGGCCCAATCGTCATCTTGGCTCCAGGAATTGGCGGTGACCATAAAGACAATGAGATCGGCTTCTCGCATTGATGTGCTGGCCACACGATTCATCATGCGATTCAGCGCACGTGGCTGCTTGCTGTGGATGCCTGGTGTGTCCAAAAACAGCAACTGGTGTTGCCCCATGGTTTTCACACCCAGAATTTGATGACGTGTGGTTTGTGCTTTGGGGGTCACAATGCTCAGACGTTGATCCAAGATGGCATTCAACAAGGTTGACTTCCCCACATTGGGCCGACCAATGATGGCAATTCTGCCGCAATATGTTTTAAGATCTGCCATGTTTTTGGTCCTCCAACCAAATCAGATAGGCCTGCGCGGCCATTTGTTCGGCTTGTTGTTTCGAGCGTCCATGCCCATGGGTGGTATGATTCAGTTCTGCAATCTGACATCGGACATAAAACACACACTGATGGGCTCGGCCCACAGTGCGTGTGACGTGGTATTCAGGCAGCGTCAGCCGATTGCCTTGTGCGTATTCTTGCAACATGGTTTTACTGTGCTTGCAGGGCCCATCAGGGTCAAGCTTTTCAAACGTGGGACGATACCACTCACGAATGATGGCATCGACCTTTTGCCAATCTGAATCTAAAAAGATGGCGCCAATGACAGCCTCGACGGCATCGGCCAAAATCGACTCACGATAATGACCCACTGCATGCTTTTCACCTGGCCCCACGATCAAGGCATCATTCAGAAACAATTGCTTGGCCAAAATCACCAACTGTTTTTTATTGACCAATTGTGCGCGCAGCTGACTCATTTGGCCTTCAGAGAAATCCGGATGGGTCTCAAACATCCAGCGCGTGATGACCGCAGACAGCACCACATCACCCAAAAATTCAAGGCGCTCATTGTGCTGTGCACCCGCAGAACGATGGGTCAAGGCCTGGGTCAACAGCTTGGCATTCTGAAACGCATAACCCAAATGTGCTTCCAGGGTTGATGCTGTGCTCATGGCGAAACCCAATGCCCCAAACGTTGCCAACGTATCAGGTGTTTGAAATCATGGTCTTGCCAAGCTGTGTGGTTCCAACTCATCCATATGAACATGGCACGGCCGACAAGATTTTGTGCTGGCACAAAGCCAAAGAATCGACTGTCACTGCTGAAATCTCGGTTGTCTCCCATCATGAAATAATGATGCGGGGGCACCACCCATGTGTGACGCATGCGCATGCCTGCTTGTGGTGCAATGTAAATGGCATGTGATACCGAACCCAGCTGTTCGGTTTTTTTCAAAACCGGCGCACCAGGATCGACCGTCATGCTCGGGCCCACCACGCTTTGGGTCATTTTTTTGCCGTTGATGTAGAGCGTTTTGTGTGCATAGGTGATGCGGTCCCCCGGCAACCCCACCACACGTTTGACGTAATGGATTTTGGGATGATTGGGTGGGAAAAAGACCGCAATGTCGCCACGCTTGGGCATGGCCATTGGCCAAAGCATGTGCCTGAACACCGGCATGCGTAGACCATAGGCGTACTGATTGACCAACAAAAAGTCACCAGGCAATACCGTGGGCTCCAATGAGCCTGTGGGCACACGGTAAGGCTGCACCACAAAGGAACGTACGCACCAAATCAGCAACAACATGGGGAAAAAATCACACACCTGAAAGACGAGAGCACAAGGCCTTTGGTCTGCAGCACGACGGTTGCACCACCATGTTTTCTCTAAAGCATACACCAAGGCCGACAACACCACACAGACCAGCAACACTTCTTCAATGCCCGTGATCATGATGGCAGAAAACAACAGGGCCAATGTCCATATAAACCAGGCTTGCGATGACAGATAGTCCGACAAAAATCCTTGCCCCGACCGTTTTTGCCAGCCATTCATGGCCAACATGGCGCCCAGCAGCACCACTGTCAAATTTAAAATCACTTGTATGTCCATTGTTCACTCCCGTTTGTGATCTTCCACACGCAACACGGCCAAAAAGGCCTCTTGAGGTATATGCACCTTACCAATTTGTTTCATGCGTTTTTTACCTTTCTTCTGCTTCTCAAGCAACTTACGTTTGCGCGACACGTCCCCGCCATAGCACTTGGCGGTGACATTCTTACGCAATGCAGACACTGTTTCTCTGGCAATGATGTGTGCACCCAACGTTGCCTGAATCGCCACTTGAAACATCTGACGTGGAATGAGTTTTTTCAGTCTTTCGGCCAGCTGCCTACCCTGTGTCTGGGCTCGATCTTTGTGCACAATGGTCGCCAAAGCATCGACACGCTCACCGTTGATCAGCATGTCCAGACGCACGACCGGTGCCGCTTGAAAACACTTGAAAGCATAATCGAGTGAAGCGTAACCTCGTGATACCGACTTGAGCCGATCAAAGAAATCCAACACGATCTCGCTCATGGGCAGATCATACGTCATCGACACTTGCTGACTTTGGTAGCTCATGTTGACTTGTACACCACGCCGCTCAATGCACAACTGTATCACCGCCCCCACACATTCTTGTGGGCACAAAATGTGCGCCCGTGCAATGGGCTCTCTGATTTCATCGATAAGATTGATCGATGGCAACTTTGAAGGGCTGTCGACATATACAATTTCTTGGTCTTTTTTCATGCGCACTTCGTACACCACGGTTGGCGCTGTGCTGATCAAATCCAGTTGATATTCACGCTCAAGGCGTTCTTGAATGATCTCCATGTGCAGCATGCCCAAGAAACCACAACGAAAACCAAAGCCCAGTGCTTCAGAGCTTTCTGGCTCATAAAACAATGAGGCATCGTTCAATTTCAGTTTGGCCAGCGCCTCCCTGAGATCCTGATAATCGTCTGAACTGATGGGAAATAAGCCTGAATACACTTGGGGTTTGACGGTTTTAAAACCAGCCAACGGTGCTGAGGCGCCATGCTTATCATGTGTCAATGTGTCGCCAACCGGTGCGCCTTGTATGTTTTTGATGTTCGCAATCACCACACCGACTTCACCACAGGACAATTGGTCCAAATCTTGGCGTTTGGGCGTGAAGACAGCCAAACGCTCAGCGATGTAGGTTTTGCCCGTGGACATCACCAAAAAACGTTGGCCACGCTTCAAACACCCCTGTTTGACACGCACCAGAGACACCACCCCCAAATAACTGTCAAACCAAGAGTCGATGATCAAGGCTTGCAGTGGGCCATCAGGGTCACCTTGGGGTGCAGGCACCTCAGCCACCAACTGCTCGAGCAACGCATCGACACCCACACCTTCTTTGGCACTGACCGCAATGGCTTCAGCCGCATCGATGCCAATGATGTCTTCGATGTCTTGCTTGACTCGATCTGGGTCCGACTGGGGCAGATCGATTTTGTTCAACACAGGCAAGATTTCTAAATTTTCTTCCACTGCGGCGTAACAGACCGCCACCGTTTGTGCCTCGACACCCTGCGCCGCATCCACCACCAACAAGGCGCCCTCACAAGCCGATAAAGAACGCGACACTTCATAAGAAAAGTCAACATGGCCAGGCGTGTCAATGAAGTTCAACTGATAGGTTTGCCCATCTTGCGCTTGATACGACAAACGCACGCTTTGTGCTTTGATGGTGATGCCACGTTCGCGTTCAATGTCCATATCATCCAGCACTTGAGCCTGCATTTCACGCTCAGACAAGCCACCACAGATTTGTATCAAACGGTCAGACAGCGTCGACTTACCATGATCGATGTGGGCAATGATTGAGAAATTTCGAATGTGACGCATGTCGGTCAAAGCAGCACCCTAATGTGTGAACAAGCATGGAACAACCAGGAAGCTCCCCATCATACTGAAAACACCCCCAAACCACAAGACCGTTGCCCACATCTTTCTCACGACCACACCACCAAACGCCAGCACACGGCATGCATCATCGACCACCCGGTCGATGGCCCCTACCTCTTTCAAGTGACCCAGATCGCCCAAACCCTGGCACCTTGGGCGTTTTATTAAACGGATGCTTGTCATGTGTGGACTGCTCAAATCGACAAAGTTCCAAAGGCGACACAAGCAAAGCGGTGCCTGCTGCGGTATTGTGCCACACCCACAGATAAGCCAATGGGGGCATGGTGACAGGCACAATGACCCAAGATACCGTTGACAATCCCCCAAAGACAGCCAACATCATGGGCGCCATCCATAAGAACGCACACCATCCCAAAAACGCACCCACACCCACAATCAGGCCTTGTCTTTTTGAAAACTGCACCTCATTGCGAAACATCCACAAGGCGGCGCCAATGCCAAGCCACCAACACACAGATCCCACAATACAAAATTGCGTCAAAATCAAAGGCCACTGCCACCAACCTGCAAACAACATGACGCCAACGTTGATCATGCCAGGCCAAAACGCCGGTTGGTACACTTGCAACAACGTCAAAAACACATAGGTGGCAACCAACATCACCCAACCCACTTTCAGTGCTTGTTTGGGCACAGCAACACAGGCACTCAATCCTGACCACACCGCAGCGATGCTGCATAGCACAGCAAGATAAAGATACTTCAACAGATCGCTGACCACCAATGCACAACGGCGCAATACCGACAACGCCCCCAAGCAGAGTGAACGTGGCCCAGAAGTCATCATGCCCATCCAACCCGTATCTTCAGCCCAAATGGCTTGGGCTTGTTTCTGCCAAAAAATCCAATGCACCACCCATGGTTCGATCAAAGCGCACACCATCCCCAGCAACATGGCCACACCGATGCATGGCGCCATCAGCAAACACACCAGGTACTTGCCCCAGCCAAAAAAACCAGGTGCGGTCACAAGCGCTTCGGCATGGAAAATGTCTGACGCCTGGGGCATGTCCCAGGCCCAAGCCAGCATCATATTCAAGAGACCACGCACATCGCGCCTTGGAAAACCTGGCCACAACAACATCACAGGCAACGCAATCAGTGCCATACGCAAGACACGAGACAACCATTGCCACACATGCCACAGTTGATGCTGCATACACCGTAAGCCATGCTGCCATGCTCTCAAAGCATGAAAAGCAGACACCCGCATGTGCTGATCTGCCGTATGCGGACCCCGCCCTAAATCATCCCACGCATCTTCAAGCCAACGTTGCAAATCCAGCCACTGCAAACGGTCCACGGCAAAAAGTCGGTGTCGCTGCACCGTGTCGTCTTTGGAAGACAACACTTCCTCCATGCCGACACGATTGGCCCAAGTGATTGCACACGCATACAAATCCGCATCGAAAACATTGGGCCGACAAACTTGACGCAAAGCGTGCATCACGCCGTGGTGCTCTGCCTCACCTCCTGAAGCCGCCCATTTGTGCCAAATTTGAATCCATCGGTGACGCAACCAGCCACCCGCAAACACATGCTGCTGAGCATTTTGGGAAAAGACCCACTCGATTTCTTCCCAACGGATACCAGTGTGCTGACCCTTTGGGGCCTCATTTGTTTCGTCACCAGGCCCCTTACGTTCACTTGTTTGCTTCAAGTCGCTCAATGTCTGCATGCCCGGCTTACGCCTATGCGGTGAGGACTTGGCATCATTTGAGTGACGCAGATATTCATCGTATGATGCATGTTGCGCAACAGCATTGTCTTGGTCCAACAATGACAAAGCGGTGGTGAAATTCACCACATCGTCCCCATCAGAACCAGTGCGTTGCCAAAGCTCTTTGCCAAAACTATGACCTTGAAAGCGGGGCATGATTTTACTCTGATTAAAACCAAACGTTACAATATCTTGCCGTAAAACACAAGCACGGCGCAAGATCGCAGGCCATGCTATGAGGCAAGACTGTGTAGTCAAGCAGGCTGCATGACATTCAGGCAAGCCAACCCTACAACATGAAAAACTTTTGCGTCACGACCAGAAGCAAAACATGCACGGTAAAAAACCATGAAGCGATGATCCAAATGCTTGACAAACGCTGCAATTGATTGAAAAATACATGCATGCGCAGATTTGATCCTGCTTGCTTGCGCAATAAAAATCATGCTAAATCGGACAGCCCTTCTGGGCCCGGTTTGGTCCAACCTCGGAACCAACCATGATCACATTCAACAATGTCACCGTGCATCCCTCAGGTTGTGCATCGCCGATTTTGAAGCACATCGATTTGACCATCGGCACAGGCATCACTTGCATCATTGGTCCAAGTGGCGCAGGCAAAAGCACACTGTTGCGCTGCATCAATGGTTTGGTGGTGCCCACACAGGGCACCATCAGGGTTGACCAACACACCCTGCATAAAAACGATCGTGCTGCATTGAGAACCATACGACAAAACATAGGCATGGTGTTTCAACATGGCCATCTGCTGCAACATGCCACCGTGATGGAAAACATTTGCCTGCCCACCAAACTGGGACGCCCCACACCCAAACACCTTGATGTTTTGCTTGAAAAAACCGGACTCACCCATCTCGTTCACCATCGCCCCCATCAGCTGAGTGGCGGCCAACAACAACGTGTTGCCATCGCTCGAGCTTTGGCGCACAACCCCACACTGTTGCTGTGCGATGAACCCACATCGGCACTCGACCCTGACACAACACACAAGATCATGGCACTGTTGCATGAGCTCCATCACACTTTTGGCATGCCTTTGATCATGGTTTGCCATGATTTGGATCAAGTCAAAAAATGGGCCGATGATGTGGTGGTCATCGATCAAGGGTGCGTGGTGGAGCACCAGCGATTGCGCGCACTGTTGCGCAACCCACAATCGGATCTGAGCAAACACTGGTTGGTCCATCAACAGCTGCCACCCTTGCCCAAAGACGTTGTGGCCTCTTGCCCCTCACAAACACTTTTGCATCTCTATTTTCAGGGCCAAGACACACTCGCACCCTTGCTGGCCAACTTCAACGATTTGTTTGGGGTTAAAACCAGCATCCTTCAGGCCAAAGTATCGTGTATTCAAGACCAAATCCTTGGCGCCATGACCATTGCCTTAGAACAACCCCACCCCCCCCTTGCATCGCTGTTACAATATTGGCAAACGCACGAAGTTTTGGCACAACGCTATACAGCTGAACCGGAGCACCCATATGATTGATTGGCACATGATGCTCGCACACTTGGCTAAAGCCACCGGCCAAACCTTATGGGTGGTCGTGGTCTCTGGCAGCCTTGCAAGCCTATTGGGATTGATGCTTGGCACCACACTTTTTGCACTGCAGTGCCCAAAATTATTGGAAAAACCACGCCTGTACCAGCTTGTTGCCATCATCACCAACACGGTGCGTGCCATGCCCTTTCTCATTTTTATGATTGCCATCATGCCACTGACACGACACATTGCAGGCACCGCCATTGGCTTGCATGCTTCGATTGTGCCACTGACATTGGCAGCCATGCCCATGATGGGACGCATGGTCGAACATGCCCTGAAAGATTTGCCATCCCACCTGTTGGAGACCGCCGAAGCCCTGGGGGCCACCCGATGGCAAATGCTGCGGTATTTTTTATGGCCAGAGGCCAAATCCATGCTGATTCGGCAGTACACCACCGCATGGGTGACGCTCGTGGGCTATGCCTCCATGTGCGGCGCGATTGGTGGTGGCGGCCTGGGGGATTTTGCCATACGCTATGGCTACCAAAGATTTGACGCACTCAGCATGGCCGCCGCCATCATGATGATATGGTTGTTGGTCCAAAGCATTGACCTGCTTGGCCAACATTGGATTTGCCACAACGAAAAAGGACACCCTCATGCTTAAACTGCGTACCATTTTTGCAACACTTTGCCTCCTCACAGGATGCCATCACCAACCGCACAATCATTTGGTCATCGGCACCATGTCTGGCCCTGAGGCGGATTTGGTCACGCAAGCACGCAAGGTCTTGTCTGACCAATACCATGTCACCAGTGAACAAATCACATTCAGTGATTACCAATTGCCCAACGTCGCAACCCAGGAAGGCGAGGTGGACATCAATGTTTTTCAACACCCGCCCTTTTTGGCATTCTATTTAAAGCATCACCCCAAACCCAAGCTGTACAATGTGGGCAAAACTTTTTTGTACCCCATGGGCTTGTATGCCAAATCGATTCGTTATCTCCGACAAGTGCCCGATGGCGCCAAAGTTGCCATCCCCAATGATCCCACCAACGAAACACGGGCACTCAAGCTGCTTGAACAGGCCAAATGGATCACCCTCAAATCACATGCCCTGATGCTGACCACCGACAGCATCGCAAGCAATCCAAAGCACCTCCAAATCATCACCATGGATGCTGCTTCACTACCACGCGCACAACAAGATGTCGATGTGGCCGCCATCAACACCACCTATGCCCTGCCTGCAGGCCTGTTGCCTAAAAGAGATGCTCTGTTGCTCGAATCCCCCAACAGCATTTACGCCAACATCATTGTCAGCCGCCTGCCTGCCAACAATCCGCAAGTTCATCTCTTTATTCAAGCCATGCATGACCCATCGGTGACCGCACTGGCCAAGCAGCGTTTTAAAGGTGCTGCCATCCCGGCATGGCGCTAGTCAGTCCAATGCATGACCATACTGTTGATCGGCCGCATCTTGTAGTGCGTTGAGGCATGCTGTGAGATGCAGATGCTGCGTCTTGTTTTGTGCCATGGCTTCGGTCATCTCAATCGGCGCCCCACACACCACATACAGGGTTGAAAATGGCATGGGCAATGTCATGGCATCCCACGAAGGCAAAGACCACTGTCGTGAAGCCGTCGCAGTCATGGGCAACAGTACGGCACCAGATTGCTGGGCCAATCGCACTGCCCCAGGCTTGGCCTGACAAGCTGGTCCAGAGGGCCCATCAACCGTCAGAGCCACCATCTTCGATGCATCTTCCAGGATTTTCTGTATGGTCTTCAGGGCGGCAACCCAGCCCCGGCGCCCAGACCCCTGTACGACTTGCACATTGAAAACACGACCCACAAAACGGCCAATGATTTCACCAATGAAACGCTGACTTGCCATGGAAACAGCACGCACACGAAGCTGAAACAACCCATACGAACAAGACAAAAACCGTCCATGCCAAAATGCAATAAAAATCGGCATTTTTCTGGCTTGGGCCAGATGGAGGTGATGGATGCCAACAAGACGAACACGGCAAGTGCAGTAGCACGCCCCATACAGCACAACAATGACACCATACACTGCGGCCATGGCCACACGCCGCACATACTTTTGATGCCTCAGACGCTTGAAGCTAGACATGATCACACCTTTTTTAAGGATTGTGCTACACAGCATAACAAGCGCCACACCCTCAACACAACCCATCTTTCAATCTCCAAGCATCCTGGATTTGGTGTTGCTGTTTGAACTTGTAGCACTGAAACATGGTGCATGACCCAAAAAGCGCCTAGAATCCGCCAACCCATTTGAGTCAGAAACCGCATTAAGTCTCACTGACACAACCTTTGATGCATCAAAGGTGCCATGCATTGCCTCAAACTTTCAAAGCAACCCCCAACACCAAGAGAGGATGCATGCCATACAGCACAACCGAACTCGATTTGAATGTGCTGATCCAATCTTAAACAACAATGGAGCAACACATACGGACACATTGCAAAAAGTGACAGAAAACCATAAAATCATTTTTTCATGCCACAGAAGGAATGCTTTGATGTCTATTTTTTCATGCCCAATGCCAGACCCATCTGGCAGTAAAAGTGCTCTTTATCAAGCCATGCGTCAAGATGAAAAGCAGTGCGTTGAAACGTTGTTGCAGGGGGCACGTTGGTCCAAAGACGATGTCCAAGCCATTCAAAAAAAAGCACGCACCTGGGTGATGGCTCTGCGTAAAAAGCGATTGTCAGGCCTCAGCCTGGATGCTTTTTTCATGCAATATCAGCTCTCAAGTGAAGAAGGCATTGCCTTGATGTGCTTGGCCGAAGCCCTCCTGCGCATCCCTGACAAACACAACATTGATGCACTGATTGCTGATAAAATCAGCGACATGGACTGGCTGCGCCAGACAGGCAAAAGCGACTCTTTTTTGGTCAATGCATCCACATGGGGCTTGGCGCTTGGTAGCCAAGTGGTCACCAGCGCAAAGCCACAATCTTCATTGACCGCATCGATCAAAAACATCACCAGCCGCTTGGGCAATCCCTTGCTGCGGCAAGCCATCAAACAAAGCATGGCACTCTTGGGTCAACAATTTGTCATGGGCGAAAGCATTGAAGAAGCGTGTCAACGCGCTGAAAAATCTGGCGACCAAATCTTACACTCCTACGACATGCTGGGTGAAGGTGCCAAAACCCATGAAGATGCTGAACGTTATTTTCAAGCCTACCTGCATGCCATCGATGTCCTCAAAACCACCCCGTCGGATGATCAAGATTTGTTGAGGCGCCCAAGCATATCGGTCAAATTGTCTGCTTTGCATCCGCGCTATGAGTGGTCTCATCAAAAGATATGTGTGCCAGCACTGGCCGACAAGTTGACCCAATTGGCCTTACAAGCGAAAGCCGCCAACGTTGGCTTGACCATGGATGCTGAGGAAGCCGATCGTTTGGATCTCTCTTTGATGATTTTTGAACAGGTGTTTGCATCCGAAGCTTTAAAAGGTTGGGCAGGATTGGGGTTGGCGATTCAAGCTTATCTGCGTGCCACCAGCGCCACCATCGATTGGCTGGCCGCATTGGCAAAGCAGCATGACAAAAAAATTCCTGTGCGCCTGGTCAAAGGAGCGTACTGGGACACCGAAGTCAAAGACACACAAGTGCGTGGTCTGAAGACTTTCCCTGTCTTCACCCGCAAAATTTACACCGATGTCCATTATTTGGCATGCATGCAAAAAATGATCGACCACATTGACTGTATTTACCCACAATTTGCCACCCACAATGCGTTTTCGGTCGCTGCGGTGCTGCAAGCATTACCGGATCCTGAGACCTTCGAGTTTCAGTGTTTGCACGGCATGGGTGAAACCCTCTATGAAGAAGTGCTGAAACATCACCCCAAATTGCGTTGTCGGCATTATGCGCCCGTTGGCAAGCATGCAGATTTATTGCCCTATTTGGTCAGGCGTTTGCTTGAGAATGGCGCCAACTCATCTTTTGTCAACCAAATCCTCAATCCGGATGTACCCATTGAGGACATCATTGCCAATCCTTACTGCCAGGCCGAGACCTACATTCAAACCTGTGTCCAACATCCGGCCATTGCCACACCCAACGCATTGTTTGGCAGAGACCGACCCAACTCAAAGGGTCTCAATCTCAATGAGGCACCCAGCACACACGAGCTCTGCCAAGCCATGAATGCCTACACCCCACCCAAACAAGTCGGCCCCATTGTCCATGGCATACGTGGCCATCAAGACAGCGAGCACATCGTCATGCACGATCCTGCCAATCACCAACGCATTTTGACTCAAGGTCATTTGGCCACTGCCGCACAGGTTGAGCAAGCCATACAGCGAGCCACACTGGCGTTTGAAGATTGGCATGTCTTGCCCGTGACCGAACGCGCGGCCATTCTCAGAAAAGCTGCACAACTGCTGCAAGCACGCCATGCATCATGGATGGCGCTTTGTATCCGCGAGGCAGGTAAAATATGGCACGATGCCGTCGATGAAATTCGGGAAGCCATCGATTTTCTAGAATACTATGCCACACTGGCGGAACAAACGCTTGAAACCAAAATTTTGCCTGGCCCCACGGGCGAAGAAAATCGATGGCAGCCTCAAGGCCGTGGTGTCTTTTTGTGCATCAGTCCCTGGAACTTTCCTTTGGCCATTTTCACAGGGCAAGTTGCAGCTGCATTGGTGGCTGGCAACACTGTGCTTGCCAAGCCTGCCACACAAACCATGACCATTGCACATGAAATGGTCAAATTGTTCCTCGAGGCAGGTCTGCCACAAGGTGCCTTGCAATTGTTGCCCGGTCGCCGTGATGTCATTGGCACCCCTTTGTTGCAAAACCCAAACATTCAAGGGGTCATGCTGACCGGTTCAACTGCGACGGGCAAGATGATGGCGCAAACATTGGCCGCACGCCCTGGCCCCATTGTGCCATTGATAGCTGAAACAGGTGGCCAAAATGCGATGATTGTCGACTCCACAGCTTTGCCTGAACAAGTGGTTCAAGACGTTGTGGACTCCGCCTTCAAAAGTGCAGGCCAAAGATGCTCTGCATTACGAATTTTGTTTGTGCAAGACGACATCAGCGACAAAATCATCACCATGCTGCAAGGCGCCATGGCGACGCTCAGCATTGGTGATCCCGTCTCATTGGCAGTCGACATTGGTCCTGTGATTGACCAAAAAGCCCTCGACACACTGACGGCCCACCAGAGCTATTTGGAGGCCCATGGCGCGAAAAAACTGGCACAATGCACCATGCCAGCAGACCTTCATGGCCATTATTTTGCTCCTGTGGCCTATGCGCTGGATGACATCGATCTGTTGAAAGAAGAAGTCTTTGGTCCCATTTTACACATTGTCCGTTTTAAAGGTGCCGACCTGCATCAGATTGTCGATCAAATCAATCAGACTGGTTATGGCTTGACCCTTGGCATCCATTCACGCATCGAGCGTACCGTCCAAGCTGTGGTAAAACGTGCACGTGTGGGCAACATTTATGTCAACCGCAACATGATCGGTGCGGTGGTCGGCGTACAACCTTTTGGTGGCGAGGGACTCTCTGGCACAGGCCCCAAAGCAGGTGGCCCATGGTACCTGACACGCTTGTGCCGCGAACAAACCATCAGCACCAACACCACAGCAGTTGGTGGCAATGCCAGCTTGATGAGCATGACCGATGAGGATTGAAGCGATGCCACAACGCAAAGCACCGCCAGGGGCGGTGCTTTGCGATTTTCTTAAGGAGAAATTGTTGTCTTTGTCATGATTTCATCTTAACGCACACACCTTAAATGAGCCTTAAAGCCTACTTTTTTTTTGAGGGCAGTGTTGGCTTGTTTCTCAACTTCCTGAAGGCCCAGCACCTGTAAGGCGACTGATTCACTGAAGCTTCAAAGGAACCCAGCACAAACACTGGCGGGTCAGGGGGCGTTGCCTGGGGTCTAAGCGGAGGCGCTGGCGGACATACCATGCCGCATGATGGCGTTGGATTGATCTCTGCATCGGGAGAAGAGGCTTTCTGCATATGATATCTCTGTCACAAACTGGCCCACAATGTAAGCCATATCTCAACACACTGCAACCTTTGAAGACATGCGCCTGCCCAAACACACATCACATAAGTGCATGCACATGATTGGGGCCTTGCCTTAAAACCCATACAAAACATAACATTAAACCGCCGACGCCATTGATGGCTTGCAACATTTGTAAAAGCATATTAGAATCAGATCTTCATTAAAGTTTAACCAAAATCTCTAAGGAGCAAAGATGTACAATTTGTTAGAAGATAATCAATATAACGCCACAGCTTACACTTCGGTGCGCAATCTTACCATCGTGAGTGTTTTAACGCAAACTGCAGTCATCATTGCACTTTTTGTGGCACCAACATTGCTTGCTGGATGGACGTTTTATTTGTTTTCCTGCATACCAGTGCTGACACTATTCTTGAGTCTGTCGTTACTGGTTCTACCGGAGAATGCAGACCTGCACGCATGCTTTTGGTTCGTTATCGCGATCAATATTCCTATCTTTATGAACCTCACCAGCTCTATGCTGATCCCCCCCATCATCACCACCGCCCTATTGGCCATCGGTGTTGTTTTAGATCGTCATCAGCTTTTGGCTCCAGACCATGAAGAAATTTCTGAAATGTCTGCAATGATAGCCTCAATAAATCGTCATCAGCATTTGACTCAAGACCCTGACAGACTTGCTGAAAATTTTGACGCGTCTAAAGCCATAATAATATGTTCAATAAATAAATGTCCAGAAACAGATAAAGCCAAATTCATTCAGAGCCAGATTGACTTTCTAGAGACGCGAAAACTCGAGATCAAGCAAAGCATGGACATTCTAGATACGCGAAAACGCGAGATCGAGGAAAGCATGGGCATTTTACCCCCCCCCATCAACGACCAGCCGGCAACATCAAACTCATTCTATAATAGCATTGTTGACTATAATAGCATTGTTGATGAGTGGTGGCCCCTTTACCATGAATATGAAGCCACAATCATCCAGCTGAAAGCATACAAAGAGGTGGAAGAAGAACTTCCTGTTGATGAAAAGGGCGGCAACAACTATCTGGCAACATCAACCTTACTCGAGAAGCAACTTGCTGATAAGAGGCTTGACAGTAAAGCTGAATATCTTAGCAAGCACCGACATGCTAGCCCAGAAGCACAACGGAAATATGATCAGCAATTTGGCTTGGTATTATTTCGCGAAAAAAAGGAAAGCATGGACATTTTACGCCTCCCCCCCATCAACGACCAGCCGGCAACATCAAACTCATTCTATAATAGCATTGTTGGTGAGTCGTGCCTTTACAGTAAATATGAAGCCACATACGTCAAGCTGCAAGCATACAAAGAGGTGAAAAAAGAACTTTCTGTTGATGAAAAGGGCGCATACAAACACTAACGCACCCAAGTCTTTGATTGCAAACAAGCATGCACATACCATGATTTGATGGTTTGAAATGCATCCATACCAATCCGAGCATCAAAGCGCTATAATGCAGTGTGTTTGTGTTCAAGGAAGGCCGTCATGTTGATTTTGTTGTTGGGGGTGCAACCCATCAGTCTGATGCTCACCAAAGCGCTGTGCCAGGAAGGGCACGATGTGTGTGTGATTTCTGAAAATGCGCAAAAGCTTGAATGGCTGCAACAAAAAATCGATTGCAAAACCATTGTGGGCTGTCCCTCACACCCCCATGTCTTGCGTGAGGCCGATGCCGAACATGCTGACATGCTGATTGCCGCCACTCAAAATGATGAAATGAACATGGTGGCCTGCCAAGTTGGCTATTCTTTGTTTCACATCCCAAAAAAAATCGCCTTCATTTCAAGTGCGCATTATCTGGTACGGCATGAGTTGTTTGGCGATGCCAACCTGCCCATCGATGTTTTCATCAATGCCGAGCAATTGGTGGCCCAACACTTGGATCGTTTGATTTGCCATCCTCAGTGCAAAAGTGTCAAGCCAATCCCCCACATGCCATTTTGCCTCATCACCACCACCGTGCCCACAGGCAGTCGGTGGTGTGGCCAAAATACCGCCACCTTGCAAACCGTTTTGCAACCCGGCTGTATGCTCCATGTTGTGCGACAGACACCTTTGTATGACCCTGTCACTTTGGAAGCTGGTGATGACGTCGTCATGCTCTGTCATGACCAGCAATTGTCAGCCATCCTGAACGACATACACGGCAACATCACGCTGCCAACCCATTTGTCCATCAGTGCAGCCTTTGGCGTGATCGATTGTTTTGCCAACCTTCACAGCCAACACGACAGTCACATTAAGGTCCTTGAAGCGGATTTGGCAACCTGTCATCAACTGGCTCCCAAACATCCCAAGATGACCATTTTGCATGGCCATCTCACCGATCATGATTTTTTGATGGAAGAACAAATGGGCAATGCAGATGTTTTTTGTGCGTTGTCGGACGATGATGAGGACAACATCATGGCCAGTTTACAAGCCAAAGATCTTGGCGCCAAAAAAGTCATTGCCATGGTGACTGGCCACCACTATCGCCGCATGATGCAGCACACCCCCATCGACCACATTCTCAACCCCAATCATGAAGTGGTCGGTCGCATCCTGGCCCAATGCTATCATGAATGGATTCAAGATGTGTTCGTGTTGCCCCAGAGTGCACATGTGCTGATACGCGTCAAACCCACTTGCCGCCACGATGCGTCTTTATGGCACAGCCACAACCTGCGTGCCATCGTTCAACGCCAAGAAACGCTGACACCACTTGATGCATGTGACACGATTGAAGGCGACGATCAGCTGTTGATCCAACTTCCCAACACACGTCAAATTCAGAAAGTGCAGCAACACATCCAAAAAGTTCAAACACAATCTGTGACCCCTGCATGAACCATGCCCTGTAGACCACACTGAAAAAACACTGTTAAAACGATGACTTCCATCAAAACCCTATTGCAAGCACATGGGGTTTTGAGTAAGATGATGCCAAGCGCAACGTGCATGTTGCTCACAAGCGCATGTGACTTCTGACAACGAGATTTTAGGAGCATCGGCATGATGCAGTTCAAGCGGCTTTTTCGTTCACTCATGATCCTCATCGGATTGGTGTATACAGGCCAGATCTTGGCCCATGGCATTTTAAATCCCAAAGGCATGATTGCCCATGCTGAGCATAAGCTGATGTTCGACACCATTGCCTTGATGCTGATCGTGGTGTTGCCTGTGATTGTCATGAGTTTTGCTTTTGCACAACGTTTTCGAGCCGACAACCGCCCCAAAGAGTATCAGCCCGACTGGTGTCACAATGTGCTACTCGAGGTATTTTGGTGGGGCATCCCTGCCATCATCATTCTTGTGCTGGCCGTCATCACCTGGCACAAAACACACGAACTCGACCCCTACAAACCACTTGACGTGGCCGGCACAGCCGAACAAATCGATGTGGTGGCCTTGCGCTGGAAGTGGTTGTTCATCTACCCCAAAGAACACATTGCCACCATCAATGACCTTTACATCCCAGTCAACACACAAATTCGGTTTCACATCACAGCCGATGCCCCGATGAGTGCCTTTGACATTCCTCAGTTGGCAGGCCAAATCTATGCCATGGCCGGTATGCGCACCAAACTACACGTCTTCTCGTCACATCTTGGTACCTACGAAGGTCTCAACACGCAGCTCAATGGCGAAGGATTTTCTCACATGCATTTTCCTGTGCATGTGGTCACACATCAAAATTTCCAACAATGGGTGAATCAAATCCAAAATACTGCACCAACACTCTCAATCGCCGATTACGCAGAACTGTATCAGCCGGCCATCGATGCACCCAAAGCTTACTTTGGACAAGTGCCACCACAATTTTTCAACCGCATCATGCAGCAATACATGCAACCCAACAGCATGCTACACCCAAGCAAACCATAGGAAACCGATCATGCTTGAACAACTGATTTTTGGTAAACTTTCACTGGATGTGTTCCCCAAGGACAAGCTGACCCTCTATGGTGCAGGCACCGTGCTTTTTCTGGGTGCTTCATCCGTCATTGGTGGCCTCACCTATTTTAAAAAATGGCGTTATCTGTGGGAAGAATGGATTTGTACCGTTGACCATAAAAAGATCGGCATCATGTATGTGATTTTAGCCTTTGTGATGTTCTTTCGTGCTTTGGTACAAGCCATGATCATGCGGACCCAGCAAGCCGTGGCGGTCGGCCATGGACACACCGGGTTCATGGACCCAACGCTGTACAACCAGTTTTTC
The DNA here is from genome assembly GCA_965661085.1 of Candidatus Comchoanobacterales bacterium. Lineage (GTDB taxonomy): Bacteria > Pseudomonadota > Gammaproteobacteria > Comchoanobacterales > Comchoanobacteraceae > CBFIDA01. The sequence goes on from CBFIDA010000001.1 coordinate 192,097, forward strand.
TCAGAACATGGCGTCATCATGATTTTCTTTGTGGCCATGCCGCTGATTTTTGGGGTCATCAACATGATTTTGCCTCTGCAAATCGGGGCCCGTGATGTGGCCTACCCCTACCTCAATTCTTTGAGTTTTTGGCTGACATTCATCTCCGCCATGCTGGTCATGGCTTCGCTGCTGATTGGCAATTGGGAACGTGCCGGTTGGCTGGCTTACCCCCCACTTTCTGGCATCAAGTACAGCCCTGACGTTGGCGTTGACTATTTCATATGGGTCCTGCAGATCTCAGGGGTCGGCAGCCTGCTTGCAGGCATCAACTTCATTGCCACCATCCTTAAAATGCGTTGTCCTGGCATGACATTGATGAAAATGCCTGTGTTTGTATGGGCCAGCTTTTGTGCCATGATTCTGGTGGCATTGGCCTTCCCGATTCTGACGGTAACACTGGGCTTGCTGGCCTTGGATCGTGTCATGGACATGCACTTTTTCACCCAAGACATGGGTGGCAACATCATGATGTACATCAACATGATTTGGGCTTGGGGGCATCCCGAAGTCTACATCCTAATCCTGCCCATCTTTGGTGTGTTCTCTGAAATTGTGGCAACTTTTTCACGCAAGCGCTTGTTTGGATATGCCACCATGGTGTGGGCCATTTTGATGATTGGCGTGCTTGCTTTTGTGGTGTGGCTGCATCATTTCTTCACCATGGGCGCAGGCGCCAATGTCAATGCCTTTTTTGGCATTGCCACCATGGTGATTGCCATCCCAACCGGCGTCAAAGTGTTCAATTGGTTGTTCACCATGTTTCGGGGCAGCATTCATTTTGCAACACCCATGCTATGGATCATGGCCTTTTTCACCACATTTGCCATTGGTGGCATGACAGGCGTCATCATGGCGGTGCCCCCAGTTGATTTTCAAACACACAACAGTCTGTTTTTGGTCGCACATTTTCATAACGTCATCATTGGTGGTGTGCTCTTTGGATTCTTTGCTGGCATTTCATACTGGTTTCCAAAGGTGTTTGGCTTCATGCTCGATGAAAAACGTGGCAAGTATGCTTTCTACTTCTGGGTATCAGGGTTCTATTTGGCCTTCATGCCATTGTATCCTTTAGGCATGATGGGCGCCATGAGACGCAATTATCATTTTGACAACCTGGCCTTCAAGCCGTATCTGATTGTCGCATTGATTGGTGCAGCGCTGATTTTTGCAGGATTCTTGTGCCAAGTTTGGCAATTGGTCTACAGTTTCCGTCATCGAGAAGCGCTGCGCGACAAAACAGGCGACCCATGGCATGGACGCACCATGGAATGGTCTTTGTCTTCCCCTGCACCATTCTACAATTTTGCGCACATTCCTACGGTGAGTCAGATCGATGACTTTTGGTATAAAAAACAAGCCTGGCTCAAAGAAGGCATTCAGCGCCCAGAACCCGATCATTACGAAGACGTTCACATGCCACGCTCAACACCTGTTGGATTCATCATCAGCTTGTTGGCTGGGGGCTTTGGTTTTACCATGATTTGGCACATGTGGCTGTTGGCCATACTGTCCTTTGTGGCCATTGTGGCCGTGATGATCTATCACAGTTTTGATTTGGATACCGACTATTACGTCAAAGCTGCCGAAGTTGAAGCCATTGAAAAAGCCCATTATCAGGAGATCAACGCATGAGTGCTCACGCCGTATCACACACACACTGTAGCGATTCCACCGATGTGTTTGGCTTCTGGCTTTACATCATGACCGACTGCATCTTGTTTGGCTCTTTGTTTGCAGCCTATTTGGTGCTACACACCCCTGGTGCCTATGGGCCCGCACTGAAAGCACACATTGACCTACACTATGTGTTGCATGAAACACTCTTTTTGTTGTTGAGCAACTTTGCATTTGGTCTGGCAATCATGTCAAGCTACAAAGGCTTGGTGGGCCGCACCCAAGCACTGTTGGTCCTGACCTTTGCACTGGGCTTGGGCTTCATCGCCATGGAAATCAATGAATTCATTCACCTCGTGCATGTTGGGTATACCTGGAAGGTCAGCGGTGCAGCCTCCGCTTTCTTCACTTTGGTGGCCACACATGGTTTGCATGTCTTTTTTGGGCTTTTGTGGATTTTGGTGGTGATCGCACAACTGGCTCGGTTTGGTTTGGGGGGCGCCATGCAGCGTCGTTTGACCTATCTTGGGCTGTTTTGGAACTTCCTCGACATCGTATGGATCTTCGTTTTTACCGTTGTTTATCTCATGGGAGCATTGTCATGAATCCTTCAAGTACCACACCTGTTGAGGCATTTGGCACAGGCAAGAAAACGTTTTCAACCTATTTTGGTGGGTTTTTAATGTGTGTCGTTTTGACGCTCATACCTTTCTATGCCGTCATCCATCATATGACATCGCGTCATCAGTTGATGGTGATCTTGTGGGTTTGTGCAATCCTGCAGTTTTTGGTCCAAGTGCTGTGTTTTCTGCGCCTGAACGGTCGAACCGAGCAAGGCCAAATGAACATACTCAGTTTCATTTTCACCGGCATTGTCGCGGTGGTGGTCATTGGTGGTTCTTTATGGATCATGACCAACCTGAATTATTTTATGGTACACTGACACAAAACACCTCAAGGTGACCTTGGATTGGGCATGCGACCCAATGAAGACACGGCAGTCTTAAACCATGCAAAGGAGGCACATATGGACTATATTTCACTGACTCGAGCTTTTGGCATCACCACACTCATCATTTCTTTGGGTTTTTTATTTCATCTCAAACATTATGAGGCCATGGCCAAAAAAATGGTTGGCGAACCTTCGGGGTTCATCATGGGTGGCATTTTACCCGTGTTGGTTGGCAGTTTGGTCATCCAATTCCCACATACATCCTACCATGGCTGGTCGACACTGGATCTGATCGGGTGGATTTTGTTTTTGGTTGGCATATTTCGTATCTGGTTTGTCCATCTATGGATTAAAATCATCAAACAAAACATCACGCTTGTGCCCATTTTATTTGCTGTGTTTGGTCTCATTTTTGGCTGTTTGCTGTGTTACTCTGGCTTTGTTGCACCCATGTATCATCTGGCATGGTTGTACCCAATTAACTAACGCTGCATGCCTCTCAACACTTGGCCTGTTTGCACATCCATCATGATTGATGGTGCGTTTGCCGTGCCCACATCTCCCATGATCACCCCATCGATGGTGTCACCAAACAGCGCTTGCACCGCCATGTCTGATCGACAAGGCTCGCATCCACGCAGGTTGGCACTGGTGGACACCAGCGGCCCACACGCTTCAATCAGTTGCTGCAATGGCTGAAATGTTGTGCATCGTATCGCAATGGTCTGTGCTGGCATGCGACACAATCCAGGCGGTACTGCATCGCTGGCTGAAAAAACGTATGTGGTGGCCACATCTGTTCGGGAAGGCAATGTAAGACAATCTTCTGGCGATGCCAGCCATGTCGTGGCTTGAGACCATGACGACACCACCACAATCAATCCCTGATGTTTCGGGCGCTTTTTGAGCATCAGCAGACGCTCGATGGCATCGATGTGCATGACACCACACCCCAGACCATACACAGATTCTGTGGGATACGCCAAAAGTGCGCCATCTTTGAAATGCTTGACTGCTTCCCCATACGTCAACATCATGATCTCATCCCCATGTGCAGCAGCACTCAGCCAAACACCACTCAGTCTTTTTGGTCTTCAGAAGGCACATCGACGGTATTTTTACACTCAGGACACACCCATTGCTTGCCATGGCGCTTGGTGACTTTGAGGGTCATGATGGGCCAATTGCAAGCATCACAAGGCTTAGCAACGGGCTCATTCCAAATGGCATACTTACAATCTGGATAACGGTTGCAACTGAAGAAAATCTTACCACGCTTGGAACGACGTTGTGCAATTTGACCTTGATTGCATTTGGGGCAAGTGACCTCTGTGACTTTAGGCTGTTCAAGCGGCTCAATGTGTTTGCATTTGGGATAAGCACTGCACCCAATGAATTTTCCGTAACGGCCTGCCTTGACCACCAAATCAGACTCACACAAAGGACAAGCACGGTCCAACACTTCATCTTGCTGCGCTTTGGCATGCTCTTCGGCGGTTTCATCGGCACTGCGGGTATATCGACACTCGGGATAACCACTGCAACCAATGAACTTGCCACGACGACCGAGCTTTAGAGTCAGGGGTTTTTGACACTCGGGACATGCCTCATCAAGTGTCTGAGAAGTGACATCGGCGCGACTCACCGTTTCATCAATTTTACCAACCTGTGGATGAAACCCATCCCAGAACTTTTGCATGACCACAATCCAATCTTGCTCACCGCGGGCAATGGCATCAAGCTCATCTTCTAGACCAGCGGTGAAATTGTAATTGACGTAGGTCTCAAAGTATTCCGTCAAGAAATGGCCCACCGTTTCGCCCACATCGGTCGTATGAAAGCGTCTCTCGACCAAGGTCACATACTCACGTGACAACAGTGTTGAAATGATCGAGGCATACGTTGACGGCCGACCAATGCCATGCTCTTCCAAAGCTTTGACCAAGCTGGCCTCGGAATAGCGTGGTGGCGGTTCGGTAAAATGCTGCAGACCGACAATGTCTTGATATGGCACCAAGTCACCGACCTTCAGCGGCGGACACTGCTGATCTTTACCTTGAGTGGCATCTTTTTTGGTTTGCTGCGTATCGTCTTGCGCTTCCATGTAGACTTTTAAAAACCCAGCCTCTTTCAAGGTTGAACCTGTGGTTTTGAAGCTGCTGACACCACCGCCATCAAAGACAATGGCCACCGCATCATAAACCGCATGCTGCATTTGAGAGGCAACCGCACGCGACCAAATCAAACTGTACAATTTCATTTGATCGGCATCCAAAGCCGACTTGAGGGTGTCTGGCGCCAAGGTGACCGACGTTGGACGAATGGCCTCATGTGCTTCTTGTGCATTTTTACTTTTGGTTTTGAACATACGTGGTTGATCTGGCAAACAGTGCGCACCGTATTGTTTCGTCACATACTCACGAATGGCTTCTATGGCATCGGCCCCCATGTTGACAGAATCGGTACGCATGTAGGTGATCAAACCGACTTGATCCTGACCAACTTTGATGCCCTCGTACAACTGCTGCGCAATGCGCATGGTCTTGGACGTACCAAAACGAAACTTTTTAGAGGCCTCTTGTTGCAAGGTCGAAGTGGTGAAAGGTGCGGGGGGTTGGCGCTTGCGCATTTTTTTCACCACATCGGTGACCTTCAGCTGGCCTTTGGCATGTTGTTTGATGGTTTCAATGACGCTTTGCGTCTCGGCTTCCGTCACCAAGGAAAACTGGGTCAACTTGTCCTGCTGGACATGCGTCAAATGTGCTTTAAAGGGTATGCTGTCTTGTTGACACTGTGCTTCAACCGACCAATACTCTTTTTGCACAAATGCTTTGATCTCAGCCTCTCGTGCATTGATCATACGCAATGCTGGACTTTGTACACGACCTGCGGACAACCCAGGCCGAACTTTCTTCCAGAGCAAAGGGGACAAATTGAACCCCACCAAAAAATCCAAAGCACGACGTGTTTGTTGCGCATGCACCAAGTCCATAGAGATGTCACGTGCCGCGTCCAACGCAGCCAGCACTGCTTTTTTGGTCACTTGATGAAACACCACGCGTGAAATCGTTTTGTCTTTTAACGCCTTTTTTTCTTTCAATGCTTCCAATACATGCCATGCAATGGCTTCGCCCTCACGATCCGGGTCAGTGGCAAGCAGAATGGTGTCGGCTTTCTTAGCCGCTTTAACGATGGCTTCAAGGTGTTGCTTGTTGCGGTCAATCCAAACATAGGTCATGGCAAATTTTTGAGCCGTATCGACCGCACCATCTTTGGCCAGCAAATCTCGGACATGGCCATAAGTTGCCAAAACCTTGGTGCCTTTGACATAGTTTTGGATGGACTTGGCCTTGGAAGGCGACTCAACAATCAAAAGTTTGGATGACATCTTTTCCCTCCTAGACAAAACGCAACATGCTGGCACATTAAGTGAAAACACCATCTGAGTCAAGACCAGGCGCCCAAGGATCCAGCCATCGCAAAGACTCAGGACAGGTCATGCCGCGCTTTTCAAATCGCGTTGCGTTCAATTGGGACGTTGTTTGGGCAGCGCCACCAAGCGCACCAAACCATGAGGTGTTTCGAGCACCCATCGATCCATTTTAAGTTGGGACAACACACTCAAAAACCGTGCCATGGGCCACGACAAATGATCTTGGACCACATCAAGTGGTGTGGGGGCATCCCCAATCATGTGTAAAACATCAAAACGTTCTCTGTCCATGACCATCTCCGCTTCGGGAAACACCATGCTAGACCAAGCAAACAAAGCCGCCAAATCAGACCAGTCGGCCAAAAGCATGGCCCCCTCCTGAATCAATCTGAGCCCACCACGCGCGTGCACGTTGTCGATGCTGCTTGGCAACACCACCACTTCACGGTTTTGCCTCATGGCGAGGTGTGCGGTGATCATGGAACCGCTGTTTTCAGAAGCTTCAACAATGAATGTGGCCCACGACATCCCACTGATGATGCGATTCCGTTTTGGAAATTGCCATGCCGCCACAGGGGTGCCCAACAACATTTCAGAAACCAATGCACCATGCGAGACAATGTCTGCGGCCAGTGTCTGGTGACGCTTGGGATAACACACATCCACCCCACAGCCCAACACTGCAACCGTGTTGCCCTGTGCCATCAATGCCGCTTGATGGGCCATGCCATCAACCCCCAATGCAAGCCCACTGCAAACCGACATCTGATGTGCAACCAATGCACGCACCAAGGGGGTCACTTGACGCATGACCGCACCAGTTGGGCGTCGACTGCCCACCACAGCACATTGTTTTTGCCTCAATACAGCGCGTTTGCCTCGGACATAAAGCAAACAAGGTGGATCTGCGATCTCACGGAGCAAAGGTGGGTAATCTGAATCATGAAACACCACCACATGATGCGATGTCGATGCTTGCAACCACGTCTGAACCTGCTCCCATGCCTCATGATGCTTGTTGTGCCAAAAAGCAAATGTGGCTCGACTGACGCCCTGTGCATGTGCCTGCGACCAAGACCATTGCAACGTGGTCCTTGGCGCAATGCCATGCGCCAACCATCGCAACCAAGTTTTTGGTCCCAATGTGGGCGCATGATGCCACAACCACCATGCCTTGATGTGCGCAACTTGTGCCATGATCTCTCCCATCACACATGCACGCTGGATCGAACCCATCCCTCAACCAACGCATGCCTCCTGAGCAATGCTGTCAATTGTATGGCAACCGGCACCCAAAGATCAGCCAGGATATTGACGGTATGCATCGACAACTTTCAGATGACCACTTCACATTGGCCAACATGCATTTTTGTGATAGGATGGGTGCACCTTTAACCTCATATGGAGTTCACCATGCAAAAATTCATGTTCAGCACTGTTCTGGTCGGTACATTGATGGCCGCACACGCCACCACTTACTCAACCACCACACCTCAGTCATACACCGCAACAAATCAAACACAAAACACCACGACCACCACACCAACAACCAACACTTATACCCAGACACAAACCACAACAGCCGACACCACCACAGGCACACATGCGTCCATGCAACCTGGGCAAAGCAAAATTGCGCCCATGCCCAACAAGGCACAGCCAGCATCCAAAAAAGACAGCACTGCAGCCACACCAGCTCCAGCACAATCGTCGTCTTTCTTTGACAAAATTCGCAGCTTCTTTCAATCTTTACAAAAGTAACGCTGCCATGTGATACAAAAAAACCTGGGCATGCCCAGGTTTTTTTTTGCCCATCATACTGCCTCCGTAGGTCGCAAATTCGACCGTATGCAAAAAGAGTAAAAAAAGCACGATCCAAACCCAAAAACACAATTCCATTGTAAATTTATCGTATCTGCTCAATTGTTGATTGACAAAATTGACCAAGAACAGCATTGATGAATTAAGGCGCTGGGGGTGCTGCCCACGGATTGGGTTGCTGAGATTTTACCCTTTGAACTTGAATGAGATAATCCTTATGTAAGGAAGTGCCTTAACCTTAAAAAGCGTCAGACTTTAATCATTGCCACAATTTGTGGTTCAAAAATCACCAGCGCCACGCATCCCAGCAACACCAACGTTGGCATTTCATTACAAAATCTGAAAAACACATGCGTTTTGGTGTTCTGACCACGGGCAAACTGGTGCACGTGATGCCCACAAAAAAGATGGAAGCACCACAACAGCACAACCAAAGCCAATTTGATCTGAAACCACCCCAAAGCCAAATGACTGGGTTCTAAATACACCAGGGCCGCACCAGAAAGGGTGGTCAACAAGCCACTGGGCCAAGTGATGATGTAGTACAACTTGCGTTCCATCAGGCAAAAACGTTCAGCCCCAAGCGCATCGGTGGTGTTGGCATGGTACACAAACAGACGTGGCAAATAAAACAAGCCTGCAAACCAAGCAACCAATGCCACAATGTGCAATGCTTTCCAAATCAAAAACCACATGTCCCTATCCCAGTTGTTCGTGGCAAATGCCAATGTATGTCATTATGGATCAGCAATGGAAAACAATTCAAGCTTTTCAAACTCAGCGGTGAGAAAAAAATTGCCATCCCCCACATGCTCGTTTAAACTCATACCAACATCAAATGGAATGATCGATGCGCACTGTTTTTTCTTGGCTCATGCTCGTTTTCTCTGTGATTGGTTTGACAGGTTGCGAAGTGGGTGGTCCCATGTATGCACCATGGCCAGCGCCCACGACCCATGCCAACACAGCAGATGGCACTGCTCTGAGCAGCGACATTGCCATGGGCAAAGCGCCACATCATGATGCCCATGAGGCATTTGCCAATCATCCACGCACTTGCGTCACCAATCCTCAAACACTGCAAACGGTTTGTACGCTGGTGGATCCTTAATTCAGCTGATCCTGCCCTCGCACCAGTGCCCACAAACGATCAACACCCATGGCCATGCCTGCACATGCTGGTAAACCTTGTGCCATGGCTTGCAAAAACCCTTCATCCATGGGATGAAGGGGCAATCCCAACTGAGCACGTTGTCTTTGGTCGCTCTCAAATCTTTGACGCTGTTCGATGGGATCGGTCAACTCCACAAATCCATTGCCACACTCAATGCCCCATAGGTAGAGCTCGGCACGATTGGCAACCTGAACACCTTGCGCGTTGGTCACCACTTGCGCCAAAGCCGCTTGACAACTTGGGTAATCCTCAATGACCACACAAGGTTTGGCACGCAACTGCGGCTCGATGCATTGCGTCATCAACAAATCAAAACACGTGCTGCGATCCAATGTCAGACCGGCAACAGCAGCACCATGGGCATGTACCAATTGTCTCAAAGCATCGGTCGAAAGGGCATGCACCTGATCCACGCCCAGACACTGTTGATAAATCTGTTGATAACTTTGACGCTCCACCACCATCGGTTCTGGCATCAACACCTGAACCAGTGCCACCGTTTCATCAATCAAATCATCCAACGTAAAGCCCAAACGATACCACTCAAGCATTGTAAAAGTTGGCATATGCCAGGGGCCAGACTCGCCCCCACGCCCAACTGGGCACATTTGGAAAATGTCACCACTGCCCGCAATGAGCAATTGCTTCATCGCAAGCTCTGGTGAAGTGTGCATGTACAAGGCTGGCAAGTGTGGCTGTGCCATGGCACGGCACACAAAACTGTCAATGTGTACATCGGTTGTGGCGGCTTGGCTGAGCACGGGTGTGGACACCTCCACCACACCACGCTGACTGAAAAACTGCCGAATGTTTGCCATGCACTGCGCACGCGCTTCAAGATCTGCTCTCATGCCAACCACACCAGGCCCCACATCAGGTGTGGGGGCACAACCGACCCAAAACCAAGGTCACTCGCCATCTTTGGCTCGACTGACGTATTCTGCAGTGCGTGTGTCCACCTTCAGAATGTCCCCGACATTGACAAACAAAGGCACCCGAATTTCAGCCCCTGTTTCCAAAATGGCTTCTTTGGTGCCACCACTGACGGTATCGCCTTTCACCCCTGGTGCACAATCGGTGACCGCCAAAATCACAAAGGTTGGCGGCTCAACGCTGATGGGCGCATCATTCCAAAACACAATGTCGACCATGTCTTGTTCTTTCAACCAAAAACGGTTGTCGGCCACGACCGAGGCATCCAAGCTGATTTGCTCATAGCTTTCATTGTCCATGAAATGCCATGTTTCACCATCTTGATACAAATATTGTAAGCTGCGATCGATCACATCGGCTGCTTCAACTGTCTCGCCCGACTTGAAGGTTTTTTCCAGCACTTTGCCGGTCAGGAGCTGACGGTATTTGACGCGATTGAAAGCCTGGCCTTTGCCCGGTTTGACAAACTCATTGTGCAAGATGACACATGGTGCGCCATCCATCAACAATTTGAGACCCGATCGAAATTCATTGGTTGAATATGTTGCCATGGACTTGTACCCTTATTTTTAAATGCTGACATCACAATGCTGAGCAAGTTATGATCAAAACACATGCGCCCACATCGGCATGGCAACATGAACTGCAGGCCGCGGTGCGCGATCCCAAACAACTGTTGCAGATGCTGGCATTGGATGCATCCAGTCTACCACCATCACACGCTGGCAATCAATCCTTTCCATGTCGTGTCCCGCTGTCTTTCATTCAACGCATGCAACCCAAAAATCCCAATGATCCTCTACTACAGCAGGTACTGCCCACACAAAAAGAACACATTGAAACAGACGGCTTTCACCATGATCCCCTGCAAGAAACTGCATACCTCAAAGCACCTGGATTGATTCACAAATATCATGGCCGTGTGCTGCTCACACTCACTGGCGCATGCGCTGTACACTGTCGATATTGCTTTCGTCAGCATTTTGATTATCAGACACAATACGGCAACGCACACCAAACAGGCATTTTGGATTACATTGCAAACGATGCCAGCATTCATGAGGTCATTTTAAGTGGTGGCGACCCACTCAGCCTGAATGATGGCAAACTGGACAACTGGTTCACGCGCCTTGCCGAGATCCCCCATGTGAAACGATTGCGCATCCACTCACGCTTGCCCATCGTCATCCCCAACCGAATCACGCCTGCGTTGTGTGCTTCACTCAAAGCATGCAGACTCAAGTGCGTCATGGTCCTGCACATCAACCACCCCAATGAACTGATCGAAGACATGCGCCCGATGTTTCAGGCATTGCAACAGGCCAATGTCATCCTTCTCAACCAAAGCGTGCTGCTCCGCAACATCAATGACAATGTCGAAACTTTACAAGCGCTCAGCGAGCGCTTGATCGACATGGACATCCTGCCCTATTATTTACACCAGTTCGATCCCGTTCAGGGCGGCGCCCATTTTCAAGTCCCCCTGGAAACCGCAAAACAATTGATGCAAATATGGTTGGCGACTGCACCGGGTTATATGGTCCCCAAATGGGTCTCCGACTTACCTCACCAGCCCTTCAAAACACCGCTGCCGACAACATATTAGCGCACACATCCTCGTCTTCACATCGCACCACAAGAACATCAAGCGTCTTCTCCTCTGGATGGTTTTGCCGCATGTGCTGCCTCAATCGTTGCGCGGACGATTCATCCCTACACAACAAACAGGACCAGACGTATGCATCCACAGCATCAGTCCCAACAGCCTTCCCAAGGATGCTTGGAACGTATGAAATGATGTTTAATTTTAATGGCTTAGGTAGGCATTGAGGCATTAAACGCAGGACTTTCACCATGCGGATTACGATTGTATTGTGGGCTCGCATAACAAGCGAAGGCAGAAGCAAATGAACAGGTCTGGTATCTTTATTGGCACTAAAGTGCTTAAATTCTTGGATAATCTTTGATCTTGTTGGATCGGCGCGCTTGGCATCTGTCTGAGTCTGCCTACTCCTTTTATCTTTATACTGATTTTGAGCCCAAGTATGACACTCTTTGCGCACAGAGGCCAAGACAGGAGCCAATAGCTTGTTGGTTACTTCGCAGCTATAATAACGTATATGGGGGTTGAAATGGATGATTCTAGCACCAGAATCAGGCTGCAAAATCGCTCCAGATTGACCGAGAAGATAATCGCGAGGATCCATTTTATCCAATCCGAAAAAGCTTCTAAATCCGACGATTTTAGCATCAGACGATGTTTGTCCAGGCGGCTATAATGTTTCAAATTGATGGACAAGAGAATCGCGATATGCGGTCTGATGATCCATTTTATCCAACACGTCAATGAGGGCATTTCTACAAAGATATTGTGTGAAAGAAGTGCTCAGAAATACGCCCTTAAAAATAAAAGTACAATAATCCGATAAAACCCTCAAAGGTGTATCCAGTGGATACTGTACCGAGGGGATCATGTGGACAAAACAATTACCGTTGTATCTAAAACTACCGTTGTATTTAAGCTTACGATTCGCACTTGTGACCAATTTTGAGCAATGCATGAGCACAGTGTTCAATACAAAACACAACAGGATGCAAGTAGACGGCACGAACCAGCAGAACCAAAACATCAAAAACAATGCACATACAAAAGCAACAACATGAGCCAACTCAACCATAACAGCCAGCACGATCATAAGCAGTTTTAAAACTGCAAATGTATCAAGCTCATATGCGCCACGGTATACGTCTCCAAAAGAATGCATCACATGCACAACAACAAAAGGCAACATAAAAAATACCAAAGATTGCGACATGCCAATGTAGAAAATGCCGATGCATCCAAGACAAAAGCAAACAATATGCTCAGTATCATCACAATCAGACGGCCTCATACCAAAAAAAATATACACATCTAAAGAAAAACCCAAAGCAAGAAGACCCATTCCTATGACTGGCTTTACCGACATGATAGACATGAGACCGGTGACTGCAGGTGCCAACCACCAACCACCAAAAAATGCAACACCAAGGGTGGCAATGATCAATTTATACTGAGCTGCATTCATGATGGTTGTTTCTCCTCCAAGATGCACGGATCATCATATGAATTTATATTGTATGACACAT
>CBFIDA010000002.1:0-98339 GCA_965661085.1 Candidatus Comchoanobacterales bacterium
CACAGATTTTGCAAGCACTGCAAGTTGATTTCATTGATGAGTCTGAGGTGTTGACGCCTGCCGATGAGCTGAATCACATTGACAAATCTGACTTTTCTGTGCCATTCGTGTGTGGGGCAAGAAACCTTGGTGAAGCATTGCGTCGCATTGCGGAAGGTGCATCCATGTTACGCACCAAGGGTGAAGCAGGCACAGGCAATGTGGTCGAAGCTGTGCGTCATATCCGTCAAATTCAATCTGAATTGCGTACATTGTTGCATCTTCCAAAAGAAGAACGCATGGTGTTCATCAAAAACCACGGTTTGCCTGCACACATTGTGGAAGAAACCCTCGAAGCTGGCCGTTTGCCTGTGGTCAATTTTGCGGCAGGCGGCATTGCCACACCTGCTGATGCTGCCTTGATGATGCAATTGGGGGTCGATGGGGTGTTTGTTGGATCGGGCGTGTTCAAGTCGGCCAAGCCAGAAGTCTTGGCCCGTGCGATGGTGCAAGCGGTCACACACTTTGAAGATCCACAAAAATTGGCAGACATTTCAAGAGATTTGGGTGCACCCATGCCGGGGTTGGCAATTCAAACCTTGCCTGCCGATCAGCGTATGGCATTCAGGGGTGAGGGTGAGGCCGTTGTCAGCACCTGAGTCCATTGGTGTCCTTGCGTTGCAAGGCGGTTTTTCAGAGCATGTCGCGCAGTTGGCGCGATTGGGGCATGATGCGCGTTTGGTGCGGTGTGCGTCAGATCTGCAGGGGTGTCAGGGATTGATTTTGCCTGGGGGTGAAAGCACCTCACAATCGCATGATGATTTCCATGCTGTTTGGCAAGCCATCATTGCCTCTGTGCGGCAGGGCATGCCGTGTTGGGGCACATGTGCTGGTGCCATCTTATTGGCCCGGCGTGTCATGCCGGCTGTTTATCCAGATGTGCACATTGAGGTGCGCCGCAATGCTTATGGTGCACAGTTGGCAAGCTTTGTTGCCGATTTGCGCGTTTTGCCCGAGATCAGTGCCACAGAAACGACGCCAGGCATTTTCATCCGTGCCCCCCAATTTACATCTTTTTCAAAACATGCTATACCAATGGCGTGGCTTGAATCAGGATCCTGTGTGGCCTTGAGGCATCAGCAATTGCTGTTGACTGCATGTCATCCTGAATTGGGTGAAGATTTGCATTTTCATCAATATTTTTTGCGCATGTGTCGGTCACCAAAAGCGCAACAATAGGGGGTATGGGTGCGCGACAATTCGGTGCAGCATGTTCATTTGATTGGCATTGGCGGTGCTGGCATGCAAGGCATTGCCCAGATTTTATTGGCACAAGGTGTGCGCGTTTCAGGTTCTGATGTTGCTGTATTGGATGCTTCGCACCCCCTTCGTCTTGCGGGTGCCACACTTTATGACACGCACTCGGCCGAACATGTAGGGGAGGCTGATGTCGTTGTCCATTCTTCTGCCATTGGTACCGACAACATTGAGATGCAAACCGCGCGAGCACTTCAGGTGCCGCTGTTGCACCGTTCAGAAATGTTGGCACAATTGGTCGAATCGGCGCACGGCATTGCGGTTGCTGGCACGCACGGCAAAACATCAACCAGCGCCATGATTGCGCATGTGTTGCGGGCCACAGGCATGCAGCCCAGTTTTGTGGTGGGCGAAGCCATGGTGGCTTGTGGACAGCGCGCACAGTGGGATGCAGGGCGGGTGTTTGTGTATGAAGCCGATGAAAGCGATGGGTCTTTTTTGCATTATCGGCCAGATTTGGCGGTGATCACCAGCATACAACTCGATCATATGGGACGTTATGATCATGATCTAGATGTGCTGTTGCAAAGCTTTCGGGATTTTGTGGATCGTTTGCGACCGGGTGGCTCGGTCATTTTATGTGTGGAAGACGCAGGTGTCCGGCGATTGCAGACCATGTTGACCACACCGGTCATCACTTATGGGCTCAGCATCGATGCCGATGTTTACGCCACAAATTTGTCTGTGCATCATGGGCATCAGCATTTTGTCTTGCATCATCGAGATGATGATGGTGTCGTCATACAATTGCCCTGGGTGGGCCATCATCATGTGTTGAATGTGTTGGCATGTGCAGCAGCATGCGGGTTGCAAGGGGTTGGTATGCAAGCGTTTGCCAGGGCCATGCAAACGTTTACGGGGGTCAAGCGACGTTTTGAGACCGTGCGTCTTGCTGAGGGGTGGGCGCTGCCTTCTGTACGCGTTCTGGACGATTATGGGCATCATCCCAATGAGCTTCGCGCCACCATTCAGGGCATCCGTTTGGCTTGGCCTGCATCACGCTTGGTCATGTGTTTTCAGCCTCATCGTTACACACGCACCCGTGATTTGCTTGCCTCTTTTTGTGAGGTGCTGGCCACAGTCGACCAGTGCTATGTGTTGCCTGTGTACGATTGTCATGAGGCGCACATTGATGGTGCCAGCAGTCAAGATCTGGTCCGACGTCTTGCTGAGATGGTGCCCGGTGATCGTATGCCCATCTTGATTCCAAGTTTGCCTGAGGCATTGCCAATGATGCTGCCT
Organism: Candidatus Comchoanobacterales bacterium; assembly: GCA_965661085.1. Taxonomy (GTDB): domain Bacteria; phylum Pseudomonadota; class Gammaproteobacteria; order Comchoanobacterales; family Comchoanobacteraceae; genus CBFIDA01. The sequence continues at coordinate 2,539 of CBFIDA010000002.1, forward strand.
GCCTTGCAGGCACAAGATGTGTTGGTGCTTCAGGGGGCAGGTGACATTGCCATGCTTGGGCAGGCATTGCGCGTTACCTCGGGTTGGGCAGGTTTGGCATCGTTTTGGGAGCAACAACATGTTTGAGCAAGCGGCATTGCCGCAAGACATGGCTGCGTTTGGTCGTGTGGCTGTTTTGATGGGCGGTTGGTCCAATGAGCGCGCGGTGTCTTTGGTGTCTGGACGCGCTGTATTGCATGCATGTCAGGCACTTGGTGTCGATGCAGAAGCGGTGGATGTGACATCGATGGCGCAGTTGGTTGACATGGACATGTCACATTATGATCGTGTGTTCATTGCGTTGCATGGCGATGATGGTGAGGGTGGTTTGGTGCAAGCGTGGTTGACATCACAAGGCATCACTTACACTGGGTCGGGGATGGCAGCCAGCAGTTTATGCATGGACAAGACCAAAACCAAAGCGGTGTGTGCCATGTTTGGTGTGCCGTGCTTGCCCCAAGTGGCGGCCAGTGCAGGTCCAAAGCACGTTGATTTCCCACTGCCATGGTGCCTCAAACCCAACCGAGAAGGCTCAAGTTTGGGGGTCGTTCGCATCAATGCTGTGTCTGAGTGGACCGATGCGTATGCGCAAGCTGGTGCGTTTTCTGGAGAAGGTCTGATCGAGCCCTGGATTGAGGGTCGGGAATTCACCGTTGGGCTGTTGTTTGGTCAGGCATTGCCTGTGGTGGAAATTGCTGTGGCCGATGGCTTCTATGATTATCAACACAAATATGCCAGCAGCGCTGTGCGATACGAAGTGCCATGTGTCCTCGATGTGGCTGAGCAGGAGCGCTTACAGCATTGGGCCAAGCAGGCATTTGAGGTGTTGGGGTGTCGGGGCTGGGCGCGTGCCGATTTCATTCAAGATGCGCAGGGGCAATGCTGGTTTCTGGAGATGAATACGGTGCCGGGCATGACGCCCAAAAGTTTGGTGCCTCAAGCTGCAGCAGCTTTGGGGATGGATTTTAAAACGCTGGTGGGGTTGATTTTGGCAGACACCTTGTCAGAAAACATGACAATCAATGTGTGGGATGAGGAGGTTGTGAAATGACTGCTTCGATGTTGGTGGCAAATTGGAAAATGCACGGTGCGCATGGGCTGGCCGATCAATTGTTGAAAGATTGTGCCGGGTTCTCGTGGGATGCGTCTCGTTTTGAAGGCGCATTGATGTTGCCGCATGTCTATTTGGAGCGTGCGCAGCGTATGTTGCAGGATACGGCATGGCAGTGGGGCGGTCAAAATTGTCATCACTTGGATGCAGCAGCACAAACGGGTGAGACTTCTGCATCCATGTTGGCTGAATTGGGTTGTAGTCATGTTTTGATTGGTCATTCTGAGCGTCGGTCGTATTTTCATGAGCAAGACAGTTGGTTACAGCAAAAGTGGTTGGCAGCTGTGGCAGCAGGTTTGACGCCCATTTTGTGTGTGGGAGAATCGGCAGCACAGCGCGATGCTGGGGAGGCAAAAACAGTGGTGGCAGATCAATTGTCTGCCATTTTCTCTGGGGTGGCACCTGAAGCCTATCCGCAACGATGGATTGTTGCGTATGAGCCTGTTTGGGCCATTGGTACGGGTCAGGTGCCAGCATGCGAAGAAATCGAGGCCATGCATCAATGGATCCAGCAGATTTTGATTGGTTTTTCTGCTAGACATGCCCCTCAAATACGATTACTCTATGGGGGCAGTGTGAATCGGTCCAATGTACAGGCCATTCTTGCGCTCGAGCACGTTCAGGGTGCGCTCATTGGTGGCGCTTCTTTGGACAGCAAACATTTTTTTGAGATGATGACATGATGAACTTATTGTTGGTGGTCGCACACACCCTGATTTGTGTGGTATTGGTGGCTCTGGTTTTGATGCAGCAAGGCAAAGGCGCCGATTCTGCATTTGGTGCCGGTGCTTCCTCAACCGTGTTTGGCAGCAAAGGCTCCAACGCTTTCATTGTGAAAGTCACAGCCTTGCTTGCTTTTGCATTTTTCATCACCACATCTTCGCTCACCGCATTGACGCAGTATCAAGCCAAACATCAAGGTTTGTTGCACAACATGCCTGCCCAAGTTTCTAAGCCAGCATCCTCTGATCTGGATCTTCAGTCGAAATCTCCCGCAGCCAAAGCGGGTGACAAGGCATCAACCAAAAAGAAATGAGTGCTTCGCCGGAGTGGTGGAATTGGTAGACACGCTGTCTTGAGGGGGCAGTGACGAAAGTCGTGTCGGTTCGAGTCCGACCTTCGGCAAAATTGTTAACACGGGAGGCAGCATGTTTGACTTGCAGCAGTACATTCCAACCCTGGTCTTTTTTGTCATTGCCGCAGGCATGGGATTGGCCCCTTTGATTTTGGGGCGGTTTGTGCGTCCTAATCGACCAGATCCCGCCAAAAATGCACCTTACGAATGTGGCTTTGATGCATTTGAAGATGCGCGTATTCCCTTTGATGTCAAATTTTATCTGGTGGCCATTTTGTTCATCATTTTTGACCTTGAAACCGCATTCTTGTTTCCGTGGGCGGTGGTGTATCGCACCCTTGGCTGGGTAGGTCTCATCGCCATGGGTGTTTTTTTGGGGCTTTTGGTTTTGGGTTTTGTCTATGAATGGCGTCGTGGAGCATTGGAATGGGAATGAAAACACAACAACCAGGTTACATGCTGACCACGCTCAAATCACTCACCGATTGGGCTGAGAGTGGCTCGATGTGGCCGATGACTTTTGGGCTTGCTTGTTGCGCGGTAGAAATGATGCAGGCTGGTGCGGCGCGCTATGACATCGATCGTTTTGGCTGTTTGTTTCGGCCCAGTCCGCGCCAATCTGACGTCATGATCATTGCGGGCACTCTGACCAATAAAATGGCCCCTGCCTTGCGCAAGGTGTATGATCAAATGGCAGAACCACGTTATGTCATCAGCATGGGATCATGTGCCAATGGTGGTGGTTATTATCATTATTCTTATTCTGTGGTTCGCGGTTGTGATCGCATCATTCCTGTCGACATCTATGTGCCAGGCTGTCCGCCGACCGCTGAGGCGTTGGTGTATGCCATCATGCAGTTGCAAAAGAAAATCCGAACCAAGCATCAACGTTTGGATGCCAACAGTCAATCCTAGCAAGAGGACGCCATCATGTCGGAACAGACCCACCCTACACAAGAACCTCATGGCAAGGTGTTGGCCGCTTTGACCGCTCAGTATCCTCAGGTGACAAAGATGTCGTCACTGCCGCACGAGTGCGCGGCCCAAATGCCAGCCGACATTTGGCAGCATGTGGCGCTGTGGTTGGTGTCCCATCATGATTGCCAGTTTCATCAATTGGTGGATTTGACCGTTGTGGATTACTTGGCTTATGGTCTCAGTGAGTGGGCCAACGATGAAGTGGCTTCGGCATCGCTTTCTCGTGCCCGCGTGGTGCCGACAGATCCGTCGACAGCACAGCCGCATCGATTTGCTTTGGTGGTGCATCTTCAGTCCATTGCTTTGAATCAGCGTCTTCGCGTGCATGTTTGGTTGCCGAACGATGATCCGCCATGTGTGCATTCAGTTGAACATATCTGGCCTGTGGCCAACTGGTATGAGCGTGAAGCATTCGATATGTTTGGGGTGCAGTTCATGCAGCATTCAGATTGCCGGCGCATTTTGACCGACTATGGCTTTAAGGGCCATCCATTGCGCAAAGACTTCCCTGTGTCGGGCCATGTTGAAATGCGTTACGATGCCACTGAAGCGCGTTGTGTGTATGAAAAAGTAACGGTTGTGCCCCGTGTCACTGTGGCAAAGGTCATCCGTGAAGATGGGCGTTATCAGGAGGGCACCCCCCATGACTGAGATCAAAAATTACACGTTTAATTTTGGCCCCCAGCATCCTGCTGCACATGGTGTGTTGCGTTTGGTGTTGGAGGTCAATGGTGAAATGGTGATGCGTGCCGATCCCCACATTGGCTTGTTGCATCGTGGGACTGAAAAGCTCATGGAGAGCAAACCGTATCATCACAGCATTGGTTACATGGATCGTTTGGATTATGTGTCCATGATGTGCAATGAACATGCTTATGTCATGGCCATTGAAAATTTGCTGGGCATTGAGGTGCCGATTCGTGCGCAATACATTCGCTGTTTGTTCGATGAAATCACGCGCGTGCTCAATCATTTGATGTGGCTTGGGGCGTGTGCCTTGGATTTGGGCGCCATGTCTGTCTTTTTGTATTGTTTCCAGGCCCGAGAGGATCTCATGGATGCCTACGAAGCGGTATCTGGTGCACGTTTGCATGCCACTTATTATCGCCCAGGTGGCGTTTATCGTGATTTGCCCAAGACCATGCCACAGTATCAGCCTTCTTCGGGTCGTTCTCAAAAAGAAGTGGATGCATTGAATGAGGCACGCAGTGGGTCGCTGTTGGACTTTTTGGACGATTTTGTGTCACGCTTTCCAGCTGCCATCGACGATTATGAAACACTGCTGACCGACAACCGTATTTGGAAACAGCGCACCGTTGACATCGCAGTGGTGTCTCCGGAGCGAGCGATTGCACTTGGGTTTTCTGGCCCCATGTTGCGTGGGTCCGGCATTGCTTGGGATTTGCGACGCAAACAACCTTATGCAGTGTACGATGCATTGGATTTTGAAATTCCAGTGGGTAAAAATGGCGATTGCTATGATCGCTACCTGGTGCGTGTTGAAGAGATGCGACAATCCACCCGCATCATCAAACAGTGCATCGACTGGTTGCGCCAGAACCCCGGCCCCATCAAAGTGGCGGATCCGAAGATCTCGCCACCCAGCCGTCAAGCCATGAAAGATGATATGGAAGCGATGATTCATCACTTTAAGCTCTACACAGAGGGACTGACGTTGCCGGTTGGTGAAACCTATGCAGCAGTTGAACAACCCAAAGGTGAATTTGGTGTGTATTTGGTTTCCGATGGCGCCAACAAACCTTACCGTGTGAAAATCCGAGCCTCGGGTTTTGCGCACATGGCGGCCATGAACGAAATGGCCTCGGGCCACATGATCGCAGATGTGGTGGCGGTGATTTCCACCATGGACATTGTATTTGGAGAGGTAGATCGCTGATGACCGATACACAAAACACAACATTCTTATTGTCTGATGCCAGCAAGCAAGAAATTGACAGCTGGGTCGCCAAATTTCCCGCTGACAAAAAACGTTCTGCGGTGATCATGGCATTGCGCATTGCGCAAAACCAACACGGTCACCTGGCGCAAAATGTCATGCATGCTGTGGCGGCTTATTTGGACCTGCCACGTGCCTATGTCTATGAGGTGTCCACGTTTTACACCATGTATCGTTTGGAACCAGTCGGCCGCTATGTGATCGGGGTGTGTGACAGTATTTCATGTGCGTTGTGTGGTGCTGTTGCTTTGACCAAGCATTTTGAGGCGCGTTTGGGCATTGCCGTCGGTGAAACCACGTCAGATGGCATGTTTACATTGCAGCATGTTGAGTGTTTGGCAGCATGTTGTTCAGCACCGGCGGTGTTGGTGAACGAACACCACTACCATGACAACATGACGCCAGAAAAAGCCGATGTGTTGCTTGAGGTTTTGAAAGATAAGGGGCTGTAATGGTTGAGCAAAATTTGGTTTGTTTTCGAACATTTGAACACAAAGATTCCGCATCATTGGCAACCTATCTTAAGGTCGGTGGCTATCAAACTTGGAAAGCGGTGTTGGCGGGTGAAATCACGCCCCAACAGATCATTGACGAGGTCAAAACATCTTGTCTACGTGGTCGAGGCGGTGCTGGTTTTCCAGCAGGCATCAAATGGAGCTTCATTCAACGTGATGCCCCAGGTCCCAAATACTTGGTGTGCAATTCCGATGAAGGTGAGCCAGGCACATCGAAAGATCGATGGATCATGGAAAAAAATCCACATCAGCTCATAGAGGGCATGGCATTGGCGGCATTTGCCATGGGCATGCATGTTGCTTACAACTATTTACGCGGCGAATTTCAAGTGCAATATGAAGCGTGCGAACGTGCTTTAAAAGAAGCCATGGCAGCTGGGCTCATTGGGGATGGTCTTGGGCAGATTGGCTACAGTTTTCATGTGCACAATATTTTGGGGGCTGGTGCCTACATTGTTGGCGAAGAAACCGCCATGCTTGAATCGCTGGAAGGCAAGCGGGGGCAGCCACGCAACAAACCACCCTTTCCTGCGGGTTATGGTTTGTATGGTCGTCCCACCACCATCAACAATACCGAAACGTTGGCTTCTGTGCCGGTCATCATGGAAAAGGGCGGCAAGTGGTTTCAGGCATTGGGCACCGAAAAAAGTGGTGGCACCAAAATCTTCAGTGTCAGTGGCCATGTTGCCAAGCCAGGGATTTTTGAATTGCCCATGGGCACGCCCTTTTCTGAACTTTTAAATTTATGTGGTGGCATGCGCCCAGGGCGCAAATTGAAAGCCGTCATTCCAGGTGGCAGTTCCATGCGTGTGGTGCCTGGTGAGGTCATGATGCAGGCAAATTTGGACTATGAGAGCATGGTTGAAGCCGGCTCTGCCATCGGTTCTGGTGGTGTCATTGTGATGGACGACAGCACTTGCATGGTCGAAGCACTGACAACGCTGATGCACTTCTACAAACATGAATCTTGTGGCAAATGCACGCCATGCCGAGAGGGCAGTGGCTGGATTTATGCGCTGGTGCAGAAGATTTTGAAAGGCGAGGGCGAGCCAGGAGACACCCAACGATTGCATGATGTTGCCATGGGTCTGGAGGGGCGCACCATTTGCGCATTTGGTGAAGCCATGTCATGGCCCGTGACCAGTTTTATCAAACATTTCTACGATGAATTTGAATATTTCATTCAACACAAAACATCCATGGTTCAAGCAAGTTAGGGGAGCACATGAGCGGCACAATCACGCAAGACAGCATTGCCATTCAAATCGATGGCGAGACCGTCCAATGTCAACCGGGTGAAACCATCATTCAGGCGGCAGATCGACACGGTGTTTACATACCCCGTTTTTGCTATCATGATGCCCTCAGTGTGGTGGCCAACTGCCGAATGTGCTTGGTGGAAGTGGGCAAAAGCCCCAAGGCATTGCCAGCATGTGCCACGCCTGTTGCGCAAGACATGCAGGTGTTTACAAAATCGAAAAAAACACGTGATGCACAGAAAGCCGTCATGCAATTTTTGTTGATCAATCATCCATTGGATTGCCCAATTTGTGATCAAGGTGGGGAGTGTGATCTTCAAGATGTGGCCATGGGCTTTGGTGAGGGTGTGTCGACGTTCACGGGCAAAAAACGTGCTGTCAAGGATGAGAATTTGGGGCCTTTCATTGCCACCGAAATGACACGTTGTATTCATTGTACGCGTTGCATCCGTTTTGGTGATGAAATCGCGGGTTTGCCAGAACTGGCGTTGACCCAGCGTGGTGGGCGCAGTGCGGTTTCAACCTTTTTGGAACAAGGGGTGCATTCGGAGCTGTCTGGCAACATGATCGATTTGTGCCCAGTGGGCGCTCTGACCTCCAAACCGTTCCGTTTTCGTGGCCGCTCTTGGGGGTTCACCCAACACGCCGGCATTGCCGCACACGATTGTGTGGGCTCCAACACTTTCATGCATGTCAACCAGACCGATGCAGATGGTCAGGCCAAAGTGATGCGTGTGGTCCCCAAAACCAACGCTGCTGTCAACGAACAGTGGTTGTCTGACATCGATCGTTTCAGCTACCAAGCCATTCAGAGTCCACAAAGATTGTTCCAGCCCATGCTCAAAAAAGAGGGTGCCTGGCAAGTGGTTTCATGGGCAGAAGCCTTGAATGCAGCTTCTGCAGGTCTGAAGCAAGTCATTGAAAAACATGGTGCTTCAAACATGGCCGCATTGATGTCTCCTTCTGCAAGCATGGAAGCGGCCTATGTTTTCCAAAAAGTCATGCGGGCACAGGGCATTCAGCACATCGACCATCGTTTGCGTTGTACAGATCATACCTACCTTGCGCACGAAGGCCTGCAGACTGGTTTGGGCATGACATTGGATCAATGTCAGACCATGGATCATTTCTTGATTGTTGGTGGCGATGTGCGGCGACAACAGCCGCTGTTGAACCACCGGATCCGCATGGCACAACGTGCAGGTGCGACAGTTTCCTTACTGCACGCCTACGATCCCGAGTACAACTACCCATTGCGCCAGCGGATGTTGCATCATCCGGATGCATGGCTACAAACATTATTGGGTTGTGTGCGCGTGGCATTGGGCGATCAAAAAGCGCCATCGAGTATGGCAGCGGCGCTTAAGGACATCGAAGTGACAGAGGCCATGCAGCAATGTGTCATGGTACTGCAGCAGGCTCAAGCGCCAGTCATTTTGCTGGGACTGGAAGCTTACCATCACCCCATGTCAGGTCGTTTGCGTACTGTGGCTGAATTTTTGGCCACTTTGGTCAATGGTCAAGTTGGCTGTGTGACCGATGGTGCCAACAGCGCTGGCATGTGGTTGGCAGGTGTTGTGCCCCACCGTGGTCCTTTTGCTGAAGATGTGGCAGCAAAGGGGGATGCCGCCATCACCAACTTCACCAAAGCAGTCAAAGGTTATTGGTTGCATCAGGTGGGCCCTTTGCATGACACCGCACATCCGGCCCAGGCCATGCGTGCTTTGCATGATGCCGACTTTGTCGTGGCCTGCAGCAGTTTTGATGACCCCAATTTACGTGCGGTGGCCGATGTGCTTTTGCCTGTGGCTTTGCCTGCAGAATGTTCTGGCACATATATCAATGCCGAAGGTCGGTGGCAGCATGCGCAGGCCGCTGTGTTGCCGATGGGTGAAGCCAAGCCATCCTGGAAAGTGTACCGCGTCTTGGGCAATTATACGCAAGTAGAAGGCATCCAATATGCCACACTCCAGGATGTTGCCGATGAATTGGCCCAATTGAAAGACAAAGTGATGGTGCCAGAGGCACAACCGATGGCCAACATCGATACCATGCCAAAAGTTGACACATCTGCCATCACCGTATTGCCGGTCTGGGCATCGAGTTGTCAAGACATGATGACCCGTCACAGCGACAGTTTGGCCACATTGCAGCCGACGACAGAAGCCCGCTTGCATCCTGACATGATCGCCAAGCTGTCTCTAGATGCTCAGCGTCCCATGGTGTTGAAACACGCAGATCAACGTTTGACCGTCGATTGTGTTGCAGACGATACCGTGGCCGAAAACACCATCGTTTTGGTCATTGGGGGTGATCAGGCACTTCAAACATGGCCCAGTGCTTATGGTGCGGTTCATATTGAGCAGGGTGCATGATGGTGCAAGCCGATGACACAACTGTTTGCATGATGCTTGAAACTCGGCGCTCAGAACTTTATGATGACTGTGCCCGAGCACGGTGCGCTGTGGCAAAACACTTGATGGCTTCATGGGCTGTCTTTCAATCGATCGACTAGGAGCGACAATGTTTGCGTGGTTTTTCAATCAAGACCCATGGGTTCAAACTGTACTGCTGAGTGCTGTGAAAGTGGTTGCCTTGGTGCTGCCCTTGTTGGGTGCTGTGGCGTATCTGACCTTGGCTGAACGCAAAGTCATCGGTTACATTCAAGGCCGTATCGGCCCCAACCGTGTTGGCTGGTGTGGGCTTTTGCAGCCCATTGCCGATGGTTTGAAGTTGCTGCTGAAGGAATGGATCATCCCAACAAAGTCTGTGAAGTATTTGTTTTTCATTGCGCCTGTCCTGACATTGGCGCCATCTTTGGCCGCCTGGGCGGTGGTGCCTTTCATGCCAGGAGTGGTGCTGGCTGATATCAATGCGGGCGTGTTGTACATCTTGGCAATGACTTCATTATCTGCTTACGGTGTCTTGCTGGCCGGTTGGTCGTCCAACTCCAAATATGCTTTTTTTGGTGCCATGCGTGCCTGTGCCCAAATCATTTCATATGAGATTGCCATGGGTTTTGCGTTGGTGGGGGTACTGATGTTGTCTGGTTCGATGAATCTCTCAAAGATTGTCATGGCACAAGCCGGTGGTTTCTCACATTGGTACGTGTTGCCGTTGTTTCCATTGTTTATTGTGTATTGGATTGCTGCTTTGGCTGAGACCAACCGAGCGCCATTTGATGTGGCGGAGGGTGAGTCTGAGATTGTGGCAGGATTCCATGTCGAGTATTCGAGCATGGGTTTTGCGCTGTTCTTCTTGGGCGAATACGCCAACATGATTTTGATTTCATTCATGGCAGCTCTTTTTTTCTTGGGGGGCTGGTTGTCGCCTCTTGAAGGCGTGCCCTGGCTGGCCGACATGACTGCTTGGATACCTGGATTGTTCTGGCTGCTGTTGAAAACAAGCTTTTTCTTGTTTTGTTATTTGTGGTTCAGAGCCACATTTCCACGTTATCGCTATGATCAAATCATGGCATTGGGGTGGAAGGTGCTCATTCCTGTCACTTTGGTGTGGATCATGGTGATTGGCATTGTGCAAGTGTGGCTGATACAACCATAGCGATTGACGAGGAACAACATCATGATCTCAATCCGACATTTGATCAAAAAATTCACATTGATCGAGCTGCTTCAAGGTTTGGCTGTGACTGGCCGTTATTTGGTCAAGCGCAAAACAACGATTCAGTTCCCAGAAGAAGAAACGCCACGGTCTAAGCGCCATCGTGGTGTGGTGGCATTGCGTCGTTACCCCAATGGTGAAGAGCGTTGTATTGCCTGTAGACTTTGTGAGGCAACATGTCCTGCCATGGCAATCACCATTGAGGCTGAAGCCCGCGATGATGGTTCCAGAAGGACCACACGTTTTGACATCGATGTGTTCAAATGCATCAACTGCGGTTTGTGCGAAGAAGCGTGTCCTGTCGATTCCATTGTGTGTGTGCCAGATGGTCGATATACGATTGAAAATCGTGGTGAAAACATCATGGACAAAGCCATGTTGCTCAATTTGGGTGATGCATTTGAGTCCACGATTGCTGCACATCATCGCCAAGAGGCGTCAGAAGGAGATCAGTGACATGGTATGGGACGTTGGTCGTATATTTTTTTGGTTTGTGGCATCCGCATTGTTGGTGTGTGCCACCTTGGTGGTGACAGGGCGTCGGCCCGTGTTGAGCGTGGTGTCTTTGATCAGCTGTTTTGTGCTCGGGGCCATCCTTTGGTTGATGGTGGGCGCTGAATTTTTATCGTTGGGGCTGATTTTTGTTTATGTTGGAGCGGTCATGACCTTGTTTTTGTTTGTGGTCATGATGCTCAATCAAGAATCCGTTCAAATCATTTCCCGTCGTTTGATTGTTTGGCCGCTGTCTGCGGTCACTTTTGCCTTGATGAGTTACATGATTTTGCACAAACTGATCGGTGCTGACATGGTGCATGATCATGTCATGTATCCCGTGCTTGATGCCAGGCCCAACGTTGAAGCCATCGGTCAAGTGCTGTACACCCAATATGTGTTGTCTTTTGAAGTTGCCGCTGTGATTCTTCTGGTTGCCATGGTGGCGGCCATCACGTTGACGTTCCGTGGGGCCATGCCGGGCTCCAAGACACAGAAAATTCGTGAGCAGGTCCGCGCGAGTAAAGCAGATCGTTTGTCATTGGTTGATTTGAAAAAGGGTGAAGGCCATGCCGCTACTGATTGATTATCTTGTTTTTTCAAGCCTGTTGTTTGTGCTGGGGTGTGTTGGCATCGTGCTCAACCGACAAAATGTCATTGTGCTTTTGATGTGTGTCGAATTGATTTTGTTGGCCGTGAGCACCAACTTCATTGCGTTTGCCAATCAGCATCACAGCATCGATGGTCAAATCATGGTGTTTTTCATACTGGCTGTGGCCGCGGCAGAAACTGCAGTCGGTCTGGCCATCATCATTGCCATGTATCGTTTGCATAAAACGGTCAAGCTCAGTGACATCGCACAACTCAAGGGGTAATTTATGATCACCATGACGCATTTGCAATTGGCTTGCACAGCGCTGTTGTCACCGCTCGGTGGCGCATTGGTGTCGGGACTGTTTCGACGTCATTTGGGCGATGTGGGTGCGCACCGCACCACCATTTTTGGGGTTTTGATTGCTTTTGCTTGTGCCCTTTGGTTGGGGCATGATTTTCTCATGATGAACGCCCCAACCTTGAACACCAATCTGTACACATGGGCTGCCAGTGGCCGTTCTATTTTTCACGTTGGCGTATTGTTGGACACGCTCAGTGTTGCGATGATGCTGTGTGTGACTTTTGTGTCGCTTTTTGTCCACATTTACAGCATCGGTTACATGCAGGGTGACAGCGGCTATGGACGCTTTTTTGCTTATGTGTCGTTGTTTACCTTTGCCATGCTGGCATTGGTGCTCAGCAACAATGGCATGCAGCTGTTTTTTGGCTGGGAAGGCGTTGGTGCCGTGTCTTATCTCTTGATTGGCTTTTGGTTTCATAAACCTTCGGCTTCGCTTGGCGCGCTCAAGGCATTTGTTGTCAATCGGTTTGGTGATTTTGGGTTTTTATTGGGATTGGCATTGTGCCTTTGGGTGGCAGGATCCTTGCAGTATGACGTCATTTTTGCCAGTGCCAGTAAGATGCTGGTCCCATTTTGGGGACAGTTGCGCATCATCGATTGCATTTGTCTTGGCTTGTTCATTGGTGCCATGGGCAAATCGGCCCAAATTCCACTCCATGTTTGGTTGCCAGAATCGATGGAGGGCCCAACCCCCATCTCAGCCCTCATCCATGCTGCAACGATGGTCACGGCTGGCATTTACATGATCATTCGTATGTCGCCGTTGTTTCAAATGTCTCCCATGATACTGGATGCCATCATGATCATTGGCGCGCTGGGTGCATTCTTTTTGGGGTGTGTGGGTTTGGTCCAGTTTGACATCAAAAAAGTGGTGGCGTATTCAACCTTGTCGCAGTTGGGGTATATGATGGCGGGTGTTGGCGCTTCTGCCTACGCACCGGCACTGTTTCATCTGCTGACGCATGCGTGTTTCAAGGCCCTGTTGTTCTTGGGGGCAGGCTCGGTCATCATTGGCATGCACCATGAACAGGACATGCGAGAGATGGGTGGGTTGAAGACAAAAATGCCGATCACCTATTGGACGTGCTTGATTGGCAGCTTGTCGTTGATTGCGCTTCCACCTTTTGCAGGTTTCTACTCAAAAGATGCCATCATCACAGCGGTTGGTATGTCAACATTGCCCTGGCATTCGGTGGCATGGGTGTTGTTGGTGTTGGGCACTTTTGTCACAGCTTTGTATACATTCAGAGCTTTTTTCATGACGTTTCACGGCACTTATCGGGGCACCAAACAGGCCTTTGACGCCGTTCATGAATCACCTTGGACGGTCTGTTTGCCACTGGTGGTGTTGGCTGTGCCATCAATCTTTTTGGGCATGTGGATTGCAGGGCCCATGTTTGATTTGAATGGCGCATTGTATCAAGGCATCATCAGCACCATGCCACCGGTACAGCATATCATCACGGCTTTGGCCCATGAATACCGTCATACGTTGGCACTGTACCAAGCAGCACTGCATCATGGCCCATTTTGGCTGACCAGCTTGGGTGTCTTGACGGCGTACGTGTGTTACATGCGTCAACCTCAGTGGCCTGGCATGTTGGCTCAGCGAATGTGCTGGATCTACCAGGTGTTGGTACATAAATTTGGTTTCGACGCATTCAACGATGCTTACATCGTCCGTTATTACCGTTGCTTGTCTCAGCTCTTTTTTAAGTTTTTCGACCAAGGCCTGATCGATCGAGGCATGGTCATGGGCACAGCCCGTTGGATACAGTTTTTAGGGCGCAGTTCTGGCCGTACCCAAACTGGTTTTTTGTATGATTATGCGTTTGCCATGATTTTGGGTGTGGTGATCTTACTCACACTCATCACAATCGTTTAAGGAGTTGACCCCATGCCATTATTGTCTGCGATGATTTGGACCCCTCTGCTGGGATCAGCCTTGGTGTTGATGCGCGGCCGCAGTGCGCAAGAAGCAAACATATGGGCAGGGTTGGTGGCGTTGCTGACTTTTGGTTTCAGTGTGATCATGGCCATGCAATTTCAGGCCGACAGCGCTGTCATGCAGTTTCGTGAACATTTGTCTTGGTTGCCATTGTTCCACATGCACTATGATTTGGGGGTCGATGGCATCTCCATGCCTTTGATTTGTTTGACCACGTTCACCAATGTCTTGATTGTTGGTAGTGCACGCTATTTGGTGCGTGAAAAGGTGGCACAGTACCTGGCAGCATTTTTGGTGCTGGAAGCGATGACGATTGGGATTTTTGCGGCTTTGGACGGCATGTTGTTCTACCTGTTTTGGGAAGGCACCTTGATTCCCATGTACTTGTGCATTGGCATTTGGGGTGGAGAACGACGCAATTTTGCTGCCATGAAGTTTTTTGTTTACACCTTTTTTGGCTCTGCGCTCATGCTTGTGGCCCTTGTGTATCTTGGCTTGCACGCACAAACTTTTTATTTGTCTGCATGGCAAATGCTGACCTTGAGCCTGCCCATTCAAAAGACCCTTTTCATTGCTTTTTTGCTGGGTTTCTCCATCAAAGTGCCGATGTGGCCTGTTCACACTTGGTTGCCAGATGCGCACACCGAAGCACCTGCCGCCGGTTCCGTCATCTTGGCGGCGTTGATGCTCAAAGTCGGTGCCTATGGGTTTTTTAGATTTTGCTTGCCGATGCTGCCCGATGCCAGCATGGCGTTTGCCTGGCCAATGGTCATTTTGTCATTGGTGGCCATTGTTTACATTGGTGCTGTGGCGTTGGCCCAAACCGACATGAAACGTTTGATTGCGTACTCATCTGTGGCGCATATGGGGTTTGTGACCCTGGGCTGTTTTGCCATCTTCCTGTGCAAAGCACAGGGCATGTCGATCGCAGATGCACAATTGGCTTTTGAAGGTGCTTATGTACAAATGATTTCCCATGGCTTTGGTTCGGGTGCCATGTTTTTGGCATTTGGTTTGTTGTACGAGCGTTATCACAGCCGTGACATTGACAGTTTTGGCGGTTTGGCCGCTGTCATGCCTACATTTTCAGCTTTTTTTGTGGTGTTCAGTTTGTGCAACGTCGGTTTGCCTGGTACCAGTGGTTTTGTTGGTGAATTCATGGTCATATTGGGTGCGTTCAAAGCCGCACCATGGGTGGCTGCGATGGCAGCACTCACCTTGATGATCTCTGCGGCATACACCCTGACCATGGTGCGACGTGTATTTTACGGGCCAGTTGGCAACGATGCCCTGCATGCACTGCAAGACGTTGATTGGGGTGAATGGACGCTGTTGGCAGTTTTGGTGGCATCCATTTTCATTTTGGGTTTGTACCCTGAGGGACTGTTGCATGTGGTGCATGCCA
Source organism: Candidatus Comchoanobacterales bacterium (assembly GCA_965661085.1). Taxonomy (GTDB): domain Bacteria; phylum Pseudomonadota; class Gammaproteobacteria; order Comchoanobacterales; family Comchoanobacteraceae; genus CBFIDA01. The sequence goes on from CBFIDA010000002.1 coordinate 17,894, forward strand.
GCAGTGCATCGGTCATTCAGCATGCTTGGCATGCCAAAGTATTGGTTTAGGAGAACATGCATATGTTTCAAACAATGTCGCTGTGGTTGGTGATGCCAGAAATCATTTTGGTCTTGGGTGCTTGCACCTGTCTGTTGGCCGCAACCTTCAAGCAAACAAAAGAGTCTGGCACTTTGTTTGTGCTGGCCATGGTGGTGTTATCCTTGGTGCTGTTTGAGCTGATGGTCCGTTTGGGCGCACCATTTTCCATGGCTTTTGGGCATGCTTTTCAGTTTGATGATGAGGCCACGTTGCTGAAGTTGGGCATCACGGTCATCACTCTGCTTGCCCTCATTTATGGTCGGCCGGTGCTTGAGCATCTTAAAACGCCGATGGGTGAATGTTATGCCATGGTCTTGTTTGCCACCTCTGGCATGTTTTTACTGTGTTCTGCCATGAACCTCTTGACCATTTATTTGGGCATTGAGTTGATGTCTCTGCCTTTGTATGCTTTGGTCGCAATTCAACGCCAAGTCAAAACCAGCACAGAGGCTGCTTTAAAATACTTTGTCATGGGTGCTTTGTCTTCTGGGCTGCTGCTGTTTGGCTTTTCTTTGTTGTATGGCGCAACTGGTGCGTTTTCATTGGTGGAGATTCAGCAGTTTCTTTTGGTGCCGGAGCACGCCAATTTGATGGTGGGCTTGGCCTGTGTGTTCATCGTTGCTGGCATGGCTTTCAAACTGGGTTTGGCGCCATTTCACATGTGGGTGCCAGATGTGTATGAAGCTGCACCCACACCGATTGCATGTTTGATTGCCACGACCCCTAAAATTGCCATGACTGCCATGCTGTTGCATTTGTTTGTCCAGGCATTGCATGCGAGTGTGATGTATTGGGGGAGCATGTTTGTCACCGTTGCATTGCTGTCATTGTGGATGGGCAATGCCATTGCATTGGTTCAAAAACACTTCAAAAGAATGTTGGCGTACTCCTCAGTGGCCCACATGGGCGTGCTCGTGCTGGGCTTGGTCAACAACAACCATTTGGGTGCGAAAGCCATGATGTTCTATATTTTGGCATATGCCCTCACCACCACGGTCGCCTTTGGTGCCTGTATGTTCTTGCAATCAAATTACAAATCATCGGCCAAGATCGACGACTTTAAAGGCTTACATCGTGTGTTTCCTGGCTTGGCATTTTGCTTGATGATGGCCATGTTCTCCATGGCCGGTGTGCCACCTTTGGTGGGCTTTATGGCAAAATTCTCCATCCTGGATGCATTGCTTCAATCGGGCCATACGCTTTGGGGTGTGATGATGGTGTTGGCATCGGTCATTGGGGCGTATTATTACATTCGTGTGATCAAGGTCATGTACTTTGATGCGCCCACCGATCAAGTCAACATGATGTGCTTAGGAGGGCGTTGGCAGCGTGGCTGTTATTTGGTACACGGTGGTTTGCTGTTGGTCATTGGTGTGGCCCCAGCACTCCTCTATCATTTGATCATGCATGTGGTTTGAGTCACAGCAGTCATGTGATCCCTGATCCGACGATACGCCAATCGATGACATTGTGTGTGTCTGAATTTTTATCTAACACGCGTTATCGATTCGGTTGGTGATGGTGCGTTATTCTCAGGCGTAGCTCCCAATCCGTTAAGTTGCTCATATTTTTGATCATCCACAAGACCAAATCCTAGCAGAGCGGATGCCTTGGGACGGAACATGACAAAGTCATCCAGCAGCGTCATGCCACGCAGAAACAATTTATAAACCAGCGTGATGTTGGCGGTGCCAATGATCGATGCAATGCCCCAAACCACCCAACTGGCCGCAGCAGGGCCAAAGCCGATGTGATGCAACACAACAAGCCAGGGTGAACTGGGACCGACGGTGGCCATGAACAGCATGATTGCGGTGGCACAAGCTGGCACACAGGGTACCAGATAAAAAATGATGCAGTGGGGCCATGAGAATGTTGCTGTATTTGGCATGGGATATTGGCGAAAATAGCCATAAAAAGCATTGGAGGCCAAAAGTGTGGCGCCCGCCCAACAAAAACCAATGCACATGGCGACCAAAGGGGCTGGGCCAGTTAAACCCAACATGAAGGCCATGGTGCCCAACACATGCAACCCTGCTTGATAACTGAACACCGCAAAACCCACAGCAGTGATCCATGCCAAAATCAAGCCAAAACGGCCGGCCATGATGCGCTCAAATGAAGAAGGTGTCCGAAAGATTTTCTTACCATCGATCTCGACCGCATTCAAGTATTCTTGCGCACGCTTTTTGAGCTGCCGACATCCACGCGTGAAATGGGGCAGAATGTATTCGTTGTTGTAGTATTTGTAAATGGCCACACGTGTCAGTGCAAATGCCGCCAAAAAGCCTGTCCCAAACATACACGCCACCAGTATCAGATTGGGGTAAAATCCAAGTGCCACCAGTGTGGCGGGTGACATGATGGTCGTCAACAGCTGATAGCCCCCCCAAAATGTTGCCGAAGCATGCACAAAGCAATTGAAGACACCAAGTACCCTCAATCCAAATTGGCGTCGTTTGACCGTTTGCCCTGAGATCAAATTGCGCTCAAGTGATTCAAAATGACTCACCAGCAACAGGGCAAAGTATGCACGGTACAATTTTCCATCTTTTTCTTGGTCATTTTTTTTGTCATTATTTTTGTCTTGGCTTTGGGGATTATAAATGGCATCGATTACTCCATTTGCCTTTGTGAAGCATGGCTCGTTAGGCTGCGCCCCCGGACTGGCCAAAGGGGGGGATGCGGTTTGGTGCATGTACCAACAGACGAGGGCAGTACAGGTCAAACACAACCATCCCCAGCTTGTTTGATACCACAGGGCCAACGCAAACACACCTGCCACCCACACAAGGTAAGGCCATGTCGATGCAGTGGCCTGTTGTGCTGCTGAAGCGATTGGCTTGTTGTGTGTACCAGTATCGAGGTTAAACTTACGCCAGTGGTCTTGCAGCTGCTTCAATACACTGCTTTCCATCGATTGTTTATTGTTCTTGCGTATACTTTTTAAAGCCCAAGATGCCTCGTAAAGTCTTTGCTGTAACTTTTTTGATAGAGACTCCAGGCCATAACGGTATAAAGCACGGACAGTTCTTGGCCCATTTTCCAAAAGGTTTTGTTGATGGCGTTTTTGACGAAACTTTTCATTCTGAGAAAAGCAGCGATCAAACCACCATTTCAAGATGTTGTGACCAAACAATGCGGCCCAGAAAAAAAAGCCAATGATGGCGATCCCTATGGCAAGACCGGGGCCAATGGCGTGGATGGCCAATAAGCCACGCAAGACCTGGCTTGACATGGTGATGCCAATCAGCAGCACGCCAAAGGGTAAAAAAAACAAGAAAACACCCAATCGATGTTGCAGACGTTTTGAGCTCGATCTGACGGCATCAGACATGGCCATGATCCTATAAAAAACATGATCTTAGCATAAATACGCCACATTGGGTATGATTTATTTCAGGCCAACACAAATCCTCACAACGATGGCAGTGCTGCAACCGTTGTGAGGATACTGTGATTCGATTAAATAAACTCAATCTAAGATGTGCAAGCTTGCGCTACACCCGCTTCTGCAGCATTGTCTACTGTGGTCAGTGGCATGCTGTCGGGATCCATGATGTTAGGGTTGAACAGTTCTGCAGTTTCATGGTTTACAGAATCATGCTGGCCATAAAGACTCAATGTTGCAAGGTCATACCATGTGGCGGCATTTTCCATGAACATTTTACCCATCAGGTACACACAGCAGATGCCCATGATGAACGCAGCAACGCCGGGGAAGGATGCAAACCAAGAAAAAGCATAGGTGCTTTTGACAAGCATGGTGACGGTGGCGATTGTGGGCACCAACACCAGGGCTTTTGAAAAACCCCACGCCACCCAGCCTTGTGCTCGACCATCTCTGTAAAAATCTTGAATGGGTTGCATGCAAAACTTGGTGAAAAACCCAGCAGCCGCGACCACTGTGATCAATGCGCAAAAACCACCAATGGCCATGGACAAGGTGCTCAACCATGTGCCACTGGTGACAATGCCCAGCCATTCAAAAATGTTGGGCAACATTGTTGCACCTGTATGATATTGAAAACAAGCCATGCCTCCGGCAGTCAATAGGGCAAAGAACATGGCCACGCCGTTGTTGACCATGAATGCATCGATGTTCTTTTGAGAGAACATGTTGTATAACCCGTAGAGGGGTACAGAGCACACCAGTGCTGCAGCCATCCCTAAAAACGCTGGCATGGACCACAGGCTGTACATAAAACCCACTGCAAACGTGATGACGGTCACAATAGCCCAGCCAGCAATGACTTTGGTAGGTATCTTGTCGTTTTCGTTTTGTTGTTCAGATATGTCACCAGTGTTTTTGCTAGCCTTGCTCTTTGAAAAGCTATTTGAATTATTATCCTCATTTTCTTTTTGAATATAGCCCAAATTGTTCAGAATGCGATCGGCAAATTCTTCAATGCCTACCCATGTCAAGGCCCATGCGGCACAAGCACCTGATAAAAAGCCAACACCAAGTACAAAGCCTTTGAGCCAAAGTGGCCACATCAAAACTGCGGCATGACCAAATGCAAAGTCACAAACACCAATGGCCGCAAACAATGTTCCTGTACCATTGACAAAACCATTTAAGAACCCAATTGCCCGAACCGGCCATTTTGCCCAAGTGTCCTTGTGCGAGGTTGACGTTGTCGCTTGGGTCGCATCCGATTCCTTTCTTTCAGCATCAGACCATTTTTTTTTATCAGAAGCGGGAGCACTTCTGCCCAAAGACTCTACAAATTGTTTTGCATCACTCACAAACGCAATGCCAGTAAAGCGATTGTATCGCGTCCGAAATGTATTCCAATCATCTTCAATTGACCAGTTCTGTTTCTTTTCAATGAATGTTTGGTAAACCGTTTCGATCCAACGTTTTAGTTTGGCTTTCGCATTTGGTTCTTTGACATCTGTTTGGTTAAACTTATCAACCGCTGCATTGTGAATCTTGAGCACCACCTGGTCTTCTTGATCAATGAACCGGCCACGAACCATGGCCAACACTGGTTTACCGTAAATGGTTGCCCAAACAAGAGACATGAAGAGCAGAAACGCATAGGCTGCGGGTCTGGATATGAAGGCGCTCACAAACACAAGCGATTGAGAACCTGTGAACACCCCAACAAAGCCACCACCCAAAATGCCAGCAAACAGCACCGCTGTGATGATGTAACCCCAGTAGTTGTTGACGCGTGCGAAATGGCGTTTCTTGAAAAGGGCATTGTAGCGTTGCTTGGCCAGATTGGGGGTGGGGCCAGAGGCTTCTGATGAGAAATAGTAAGCGTACACGATGACGCACAAGGTGCTCAGCACCGCAATGCAGACGTGTGGCAGATAGACAGCAGGCATGGTCAGCGCGGCCAACGTCCATGAAATTTGGCCAAAGTACCATTGTGCTGAAAGACAAAGACTTGAAAGCACAAACGTTAGGATTGCGGCCCTATCGACCCACTGAGAAAAACTTGTGGTCTGGGTCTTTGGTGGTCGATCTTGAGATGAACTTTGCCTGTCAAGTGGTACTTGCGTCATGATTTTCTCCTTTACGTAGCAAAGATAATCCTAAAATATAGCATGTGTCGACCCTTGATGCAATGGCTGTTTCGATGAGATCCGGGCCTCATTGAAGCGCATCACATGCCTGTGCAGATCGGTGACCATTTTCACCTCATTTTCTAAAGAGCGTTTAAAGTGAGTACAGCAGGGATGGATGTAAATTGTATGCTGTTCCAGCAAGTGTGTTTGGCACCTTTTTAGTGGCATCTCGGATTGGGATCGCAATGTCTCAGAGACCGCCTGAATGGCACAATCTCAATGCGGTGGTTCTGCACCATGTCATGGTACATCTGCTGTGTATGAACAACACAGTGGTGTTGCAATCGCGTCATCAAGGGGCCAAAAAGCGGCAGGGTTCGACCACGCATGGTTGAGGTGGAAAGCTTGTGATTGCATATTGCAAATTGCTGTTTAGAATCATTTTGAGCATGATTGAGTGATTTTTTGTGCATGATTATGCGATGCGTTGCGAAGATATTCAGCAACAATGTAAGCGTTATTGCGTTATTTTAGCACAAATGTAGAGCTAAATTGTTGGTTTTGTTGGGTGGGGATGATCAGGGGGTTGATTTGATTGAATTTTTCGTGTTAACTGATGAAGTATGACACGGATGTCATCGAAACATACAACATGGAGGTTGTATCATGTCAGCACAAAAATCGGTGCCGCATCAGGCCCAAAACAATCCAGACGATGCCCAACTCACTTTTGGCATCGATGCCCAAACCAGCGAAAAAGATTTCTCATCTTTGGCACGTGTTCAGCCAATGCAAAATGTTTTCAATGGCGCTGCGCAGCATTTGTGTGGCAACACGCCACAAAAAGGAGCGTCACAGTTTGAAAGCAAGGTACTGGGCTTGTACCAACAAGGTCAAACACAAAACGTCTCTCAACCCACACAGTCCAAACCCAACTACGCCTTTGAGAAAAAAATGTTGCAGCAGGGTAAGGCAACGTTGAATCGTTTAAAGCAAATGATGGGCGGTGCTGTCAATAAAGTGACCACCAAAAAAGTGGATTTGTCTTTTTTGTTGCGACGTCTGCAATGGTTGTCTTTCTACTATGAGTCGGTACGTCGTCAGCGCATCTTGGATGTGATCAAGCGCCAGGATGATGCGCGTAAAAGTTTGCACCGTGGTCAGCAGGCATTGCATCAGGCCCTACTGGATGAAGCCATTCTGCTCAGCAATGAGCAAATGGCAGATTTGCAAACTCAGTCTTTGTTCCAGGACAACCACACGTATTCTGCGTATCAAATCAGCTCGATGGTCACAGGCGTTTATGTTGCTTCCATTGTGGCAAATTTGGCGGATCGAGGCCATCAGATCTCAGATGCACAACGCATGCGTTTGCAACAGTTTTTTCATCGCATCCACCATAACCAGTTTGAACCAGCCAACCAAATTGAAACCATGGTCATGGTGCCGCCTGTTGAGCTTGAGCAGGCCCATATGCATGGCATGTTACAAATCATTGAGCAGCCTTTACAGGCGCAACAACAGTTTCAATCTGAATGGCATCAAGCTTCTGAGCAAGACGCCATCATGCAACAACTCATTGCAGCCCATACCCCAGCCATGAACAACAGCGGGCTTTATGACCGATTGTTACAGACGCCATCTGCACCCCTAGAAGATGCCTTGAATGTTGGGCGAGATTTGATGGCCATGACGGCGCAACAACAACATGCGGCGGTGCAGATGACAGACCTGTCATCCGTATTGTCAGAGGATGCACGCAACAGCATGTCCGCTTCGGTTTAGACATTCTATTGAAAAACGGATAAAATCATGAAAAATCAACACATGGAGCACAGCATGGCTGTTTCACAAAAAATCACAAACTTTCTACCGCGTTGGTTGAGCATCAGTTTGACTGTCATTGGTTTGGATCAATTCACCAAAGCCATGGCCAGCAAACATCTTGCTTATGCCACTTCAGTGAACGTGGTACCAGGCTTGGATCTGACACTGTTGCACAACACGGGTGCCGCATTTTCACTGCTGGCGCATGCAGGCGGTTGGCAGCAAGGGTTGTTTTTGGCCATCACTTTGATGGTGGTTGGATGTTTGATTTATGGTTTGCGGCAAACAACTTGCTTCCATGCAGGTTTGGGGGCAGCACTGATTGTGGGCGGGGCCATGGGCAATGCCACAGACCGTATTGTTCATCAGCATGTGATTGATTTCATTGATGTGTCTTTTCAACAGTGGCATTGGCCTGTGTTCAATCTTGCCGATGCTGCCATTTGTTTGGGCGCTGTATTGTTTTTAAAACGTCGTAAGACGTCGGTTGATCAAGGCAAATAGGACGCCAGCGCTCAATCAAAGTTCAGGCATGTTGGCCTGAGTCATCATCACATATGTGTCCAAGGAGGGATCGTATGCGTTCGCAATCAAACTACGACAGTGCGTTCAGATTTTTTGAAAAATATCTGAATCAATATGGCCAAAACAGTCTGTTTCGTCAGCCAGTTTTTGAGGAGGCGCGCTTTCAAGTGCACCATGAGCATCAAAAACCTTCAGGCATGCGTCCTTTTGGATTGGTGATGTTGTTGGTGGCCATTGGCATTGGGTTGATGGGACTTGTTTTATTGGCTGGCTTTTTCAGTCATTTGCCCCAGGTCTTATCGTTGATGGCTTTGATTTTTGAGCCAACCACACTGTCTTGGTTGGCGGGCATTGCCACGATGGTAGGCCTGGGCAGTGTTTTCCTCATGATGCTGCCGCATGCGTCCGGTGGGATGCCTCGTTATGGCTTTCCTAAGCGCTACTTTGCGTTGATGGTGTCTGCTGCTTTGGTGCTGGGATTTATTTTAAGTTGTGGCCTCACCATGGGCACATTTCATACATTGTCATGGTCGATATTGATGGCGCAATCCCCAGTGTTTTTGGCAGTGAATCTTGCGGTTTTATGCACAAGCTTGATTTTGGTGGCATGGAACACCTGGGGGCTCAGCACCAAACCTGGCTTTGAAACTGTGAGTACCGCCACCATGGCCATGTCCATGATTTTCATGACAGTTTTGGCTGAGGCGGGCTTGGCGGCATGGATGATGCATTGGATCAAAGCACCCAGCATCATGGCCACTGTGATGCATCCAGGTTTCATGGTGCCAGGTTTGCTGATGCTGGTTGTGAGTTTGGTGGCAGTGGGCTTCTATGTGCATGCCAATTGGCACCAACGACCAGGTGTCGTGCGTGCCATGATGACCAAACGTCAATCATTGATTCGTTATTTTCGATCGTTCAAGCACAGCAATAAACCACGTATGCAGCATTGGCATGGTGCCTTTGAACGCAAACTGGCCATCGACCATAAACAACGTCAGAACATGGTCTCAGTTTACAAAATACTCATCACACATGCGGCCATGGACCAAGGCAATGCAGGTGACATCTTGACCAAAATGAAGTCGTTATTTTTAGAAAGTAATGTACACCTTTGGTTGGGCACTGCTGCCGAAAAAGCCATGCGTAAAATGATCATGTCAGATGTTGCAGCCGCCAAAAAAGCCTTGACTGTGTTGACGAAAAACACCAAGTTTTATCAAGAACATCAACGCTCAATTTGGTTACGTCATCCTTTGCCATTTGTTGGTTTGGCGTTGATGATGGGGTTGGCAGTCATGCTGATGATGTTTGATGCATTGCCTGTGATGGCCTTGTTGACGGCCAAAACAAATTTCATGGTCAGCACCATGGCAGTTTCTGTGGGGTTTGGTTTGGTTTGGACAGCACTGGTGTTTGCCTTCAGTGGTATACAAGCCTTACGTATGTACCGTGTCAACACCATGCTGCACGAAGCGGGCATGGGCACAACCACACAACCCATGCAGCACCTTCAAGCGTTGAAAAGGCAATTGCAGGATCGTTACACACACCTGGTCAGGCAGCCACACATGCATTACCAGTCTTTGGGCCACACTTTACGTGAGGATCCAATCGATTTGGTCGCTGCGCTCAACACCCTTAAATATCGTGCCAATACAGAAAGTGTGGTGCAGCGTCCGTCAGGCTCGGTGTCCCAGGATCATGGTGCGCCCATCAGACAAGTGCAGCAGCCGGCACCTTTGCCACCACGTGAGCAAAAAGCACTTAATGGCTTTTTAGGCCATATTAGATCTGGTGAACACGCGCAAGTGAAAAACATTCTCGCCTCGAAACAATTGCACGAAGATATGCCGCTTAAAACGTTCTTTTCCAGTCATTTTGAAGATTTTTTTCACTATGGGGTGGCGTATTTTTCACACAGCACGTACGTAGCCAAAGATCACAATGTGTGTCTCGACCTGCTGCAGTCACTGGAAGCCTCCAACCCTGAACGGTTTGCCCAGTTGATGGCTGAAACAAAGCTTGCAGTCAAAGCTTCATGGGGCCGTCGTCGCCCAACGATCACAGGCGTGCACCATGGTGATGAGATCATGGCTTTGCACCATGCCAAATATGCGTCAAGACCGTTGCCCAAGCCTCAGGTTGAAACGCTACTGGCACTGGGTGGGCACGCACTGCTACTGAGTGTTGGGGCTTATAAAAAAATGACGCCCAGTTATCATAAACACATGGATGTTACGGCCAAACTGTCTGCATCAGATCAGACAAAAGTGTTGGAAGCATGGCAAGTCCTCCAGCAAGAAACCAAAAGTGATGTCAAGCGGATCAAGCTGTTGCGTTATCGTACAACATTTTTTAAATATGCCTGGCACCATGCTTTCATAGAGGCCAAGGAAGATGTATCGGGACATGTTGCACAGGTCAAAGCCATGAGCCGCTCGATGCTGAGCCAATTGAAATACGATCAGCATTTTTGGGCGCAGAATTTTGACAGCTTGATGCACATTGTGCGTCCAACGTTGCGTTTATTTTCAGATGCCACCGTTCAAGATGCCACCGTTCAAAAAGTGCAACGCCAAGTCTTTAACATGCGATTTGATCGGATATGGCAACGTCGTGTCACCCCCTTCAAAGCGCATGTGAGCATCATCAAACAGTTGGTGAAGCACGATTGGCAACGCGTGCGGTTGCAACTGAGACTGGCGCCCGATGCGCCACTCGCGCAACGACTGCATCAGGCCTTCTTAGCGCCAAAGAAAAAACCGGTGGTTCAAGTCAGTCGCAAACAACCCATGCATACACAGGTCACCAACGCCTTGATGGGAGAAGACAAATCCCGTACCCCGGAGGCTTCACAAGTTTTGTTTTATGGATTCATCGCATTGGCAGGTTTGATGGCAGCCACCATCATGTGGTTGACGATGGCTGACCGCATCTTGTTGACGGCCACGCAGCCACATACCATGCTGTTTCTGATGCATCACTTCACTTTTCAATGTGTGGCTGTGGGCTTGTTGTTGACCATGGCAGCGGTGGCCATAGTCATGATTGCCCATGCCTGGACATCCAACAAAGATGATGCGATTTCAAGCCTGAGCGTTGCAAAATCACCCAGTATGTCACGGCCACAAGCACAACAGTTCCGGTCTGCACATGAAAAAGAAATCACCATCTCTTTGGAAGATTTCAAGGAAGACGATCATTTGGTAACACATTTTACAAGGATGCGCGATGGTGTTGATGTTTGAGCCCAACCATATTTGGGTGTTCAGGCTCAATGTGCGTGTGCATGAAGATGCATCGGATGCTTGAAAAAACCCAGATCCACCCCATCTACTTCATGAGGCAATCATGTGAGGGAAAACCATGGCAAAAAGAACCAAACCGTTGATGGAACGGCTGACACACAGCATGCAGCGGGTCATCACCCAAGCACGTTCCATGGCATTGGGCCATGAACATGGTCAAATTGAACCCGAACACTGTCTGAGCGCTTTGCTGGAAGAAACTGGGATGGTACAAGTTTTACTGCGGCGTTCAGATGCCAATTTGCCAGGCATTCAGCATGACAACCAAGCACTGCTTGCCAAATTGTCGCATGTTTCTGGCCTTGCTGGCGACATCCATTTCTCCCGAGATACAGAAAAAGTCATCAATTTGACCGACCAGTTGGCGCAAAAGAGACAAGATGACTATGTGGCCATTGATGTTTTTTTGTTGGCATTGGCACGATCCAAACATCCTGTGGGTGACATGCTGCGCCAGCATGGCTGTTTGCCTGATCGACTGGAAGCGGCCATCACCCAAACACGTTCAGAGCCTCAAATGAACGATCCCGATGCCGAAATCAAGCAGGAAGCGTTGGAACGTTTCACCATCGATTTGAATGCATTGGCGTTGGCGGGCAAGCTTGATCCAGTGATTGGTCGTGATGATGAGATCAGGCGTGCCATTCAGGTGTTGCAACGGCGACGTAAAAACAATCCTGTCTTGTTGGGGCTGCCCGGTGTGGGTAAAACCGCCATCGTTGAAGGGTTGGCCTGTCGCATCGTCAACAACGATGTGCCTGAAACATTGAAGGGCAAAAAGATTTTGGCATTGGATTTGGCATCCTTGATGGCGGGTGCCAAATTTCGCGGTGATTTTGAAGCACGGTTGAAGAGTGTTTTACAGGCGGTTAAGCGTGCTGAAGGCCAGATGATTTTGTTCATTGATGAACTGCACACCATGGTGGGGGCAGGGAAAACTGAGGGTTCTATGGATGCAGGCAATATGCTGAAGCCAGCACTGGCACGGGGTGATTTGCACTGTATTGGTGCCACCACATTGGAAGAGTACCGACGTTATGTTGAAAAAGATGCCGCCTTGGAACGACGCTTTCAGCCGATCATGATCGATCCGCCCACTGTGGATGAGACCATTGCCATTTTGCGTGGCATCAAAGAGTCCTATGCGTTGCACCACCAGGTACAGATCACCGATACGGCGATCACAGCTGCCGCCAACTTGTCCGATCGATATGTTCAGGGGCGCCAATTGCCAGACAAAGCGATTGATTTGATTGATGAAGCCGCCAGTCGGCTGCGCATTGAAATCGATTCCAAGCCCGAAAAAATGGAACATCTTGAGCAATCGATCATGCAGCTTAAAATTGAGCGTCAAGCTTTGAGTTCTGAGGAGCACCCCACAGACAAACAGCGCGAGCGCTTGGAGACATGCGAAGTCGAAATGGCAACATTGGAAAAATCTTTGGCAGAGCTCAGTGAAATTTGGCTGGCCGAGAAAAGTGTATTACAAGATGTGGTGACCTTGAAAGAACAATTGGATCAGGCCAAACAGCAGTTGGAGCAAGCAAAGCGCAACAATGACTTGGAACGCATGTCCGCGCTGCAATACGGTGAAATTCCAAAGCTTGAAGCAAACATTCAAGAAGTTGAGCAAAAAGCCATCTTGCCAAAACAATTGCTCAAAACCATGGTGACAGAAGACGAAGTGGCAGATGTGGTTTCCAGATGGACACACATTCCTGTCAGCAAAATGTTGACTCAGGAGAAAGAGAAGTTGCTCAAGCTGGAGGCAGCGTTGCATGCCCGTGTTGTTGGCCAAGACCCTGCAGTCACAGCGGTGGCACAAGCGATCAGGCGTTCTCGAGCAGGTCTGAACGATCGCAATCGCCCCATTGGCTCATTTTTGTTTTTGGGCCCCACCGGTGTTGGCAAAACTGAGTTGTGTAAAGCTTTGGCTGAAACCATGTTCGATGCGGAAGCGGCGATGATTCGTTTGGACATGTCGGAATACATGGAAAAGCATGCTGTGGCGCGCTTGATCGGTGCTCCACCTGGTTATGTGGGTTACGAACAGGGAGGATTTTTGACAGAGCAAGTCCGGCGAAAACCTTATGCTGTGATTTTATTTGATGAAGTTGAGAAGGCACATCCTGAAGTTTTCAATCTTTTACTCCAGGTGTTGGATGACGGTCGATTGACCGATAGCCATGGTAGGACTGTCGATTTCACCCACGCGGTGGTGGTGTTGACATCAAACCTGGGGGCCAATTTGGTGCAGCCCAACCAAACGTCAGAGGCGATGCGTGAGGCCTACACAACAGCCGTACAACAACATTTTAGGCCAGAGTTTCTCAATCGGCTCGATGCAATGGTGGTGTTTGACATGTTGTCTGCCGCACAGCTGTTGATGATCACACGGTTGATGATTCGGCAATGGGTGGCGCGCGTGTCCGATTTGGATCTGAAGCTGCAGGTCACCGATGAAGCCTTGGCGTATTTGGCAGAGATGGGTTTTGATCCAGCTTATGGTGCACGACCTTTGCGACGCGTCATCGAAGACAAACTTGGCAATCCACTTGCGGATGCCATTTTGTCAGAACGCCACCAAGATGGGGATCACATCTGTGTGGACCTGGGTGACGATGGGTTGGTGTGGACGATGCAATCAGAGGCATGACGTCGCTTCATCGGCATGGGACCTGTTCGAGGGAACGCAATATTGAAGTTGGCGCATGTGGCTTGAAAAGTATTCTTCCAAGCGAATGTGCGCGTCGTGTGTTGCCACCGGACCGGTTTCTTCTTTTAGGCCTCTGAGGCGTTAAGAATCCATGTGGTTGAGCGATGACCGGTTTGTTTGTCTGGTCTCTCAGTGCTTGAATGGTCGCCTGCTTTTCATCTGATTGGGACTTTTTGATTGCTAAAGTGGTGGGGTGCATGGCCCGTTGAATGTGTTTAAAACGGTTGCGGTACCAGGTTGTGATGGTTTTCAGTGATGATGAGTCTGTTGCTTTTGCATCGATCCCACATACATTTTGTATGTCTTGCGCGATGGCTTCAAAAGGTGGTTTTAAACCTGTCAGTGTGGCCAAAGCCATGCCAAAACGGTCTTTGAAATCGGTATAAAGATGCGGTGTGCCATAACGGTTTTTGGGGAGATTTTGGTAAATGCTGTTACAGGCTGTTTTCAATGTGTCGTTTTGAGGTGCCGCTTTGATGATGTTTGAGAGTGTTGCCGCAATTTCGTGCCGATACTGTATTAAACTTGATTTTTCTGCGTCTTTTAGAGTTTGCTTGGTGGGTAAATTGCGCAGCAGGGTGGTGTGCTTAGCACCTTGCAGACGAACAATGTTGTGTATGGCATCAAGTGTTTCCAGAAGTTGCGAGCGGCAGCTGCGGTCTATGACAAAATTCGGAAACACAAGGTCGTCATACTGCCTGAATAAATTTTCGCGTTGGAGATTGCCCGTTTCAAAGAATATCTCGGGATGGTATGCACGTAAACCCTTGGCTTTATCATCATGGGTTTCAATGGCAGTGTGCACTGCTTCAATGCCATAGCCAGACAAAGCCCAATCGATGGCGACGGCTGTTGGCGTGTGCTGAGGGGCTGCGTTCAAACGTGCACCGCGTATCCTCTTGAGATCGGGCTGATGCACCAACAAGTTTTCTGTGTTTTGTGTGTCTGGGTTGCCGGTGATCCAGCCCAGGGCACACACCATGGCCCAAATGTTTTTGGGTTGTTCAGAGTATGCAGTTTGGTGTTCTTTCATGGTGCTGGGTTGTGCGGTGGATGCTGTACCAATCAGCATGCCATTGTATGAAACGGGCATGCAGTCAATGATGCTCAGGCCGGTCGTTGGACCATGGCTGCTCAACCATTGTGCCAAGCGTTGCGCAAACATTTCGCTGTAGATCGCACTCAATACATTTTGGTCGTCGTGGATCGCAATTTTTTGTGCATGATTTTTATAGACACGGACAAAATGTCGATCAGAAATTTTGACGACGGTTTCCTTGCTGTCTTGGATTATCTTGGATTGTGCTGAGGTCAGTGTGATGTGTTTCAAGGTTGTGTTTCTCATTTTTGATACAATCATATCAAAAATAACAATAAATGTCAACGGCTTGGGTGGGTTTTCTTTCCTGGTGTGTGATGATTGAGCGCTGTTGTTGTGCTTTGGCAAGACGCACACAAAGATTGGGCCAGAGATTTTGTTGTGTCAGGATGACGTGTCTGGATGATTCATCGGTTCAAACATGCCGTGCATTGAGGTCAGGGCGTCATTGAGATGCATTGAGAGATGATGGCATCGATCCTATGATGACGCATTGGCCATGAAATGATTCAAACGCTTTTTCAATTTGGGTGCAAGCAGCGCACACCCAATGAGATTGGGCAAGGCCAACAGAAACAAACATGCATCAGAAAATTGAATCACATCTTTCAAGGGGGCACATGTGCCCAAGACAATGCCACCACAATAGATGGTTTGAAAAAAAAGTGCTCGATAGCGGCCTTGACCCACCACATGTGTCCAAGCTTTTAAACCATAATAAGACCATGAAATCATGGTGGAATAGGCAAAAAGGACCACAGAAAGTGCAAGCAAAATGGTCATGCTGTGATGATGGCTGCTGAAAGCTTGTGAAGTGAGTGCCACGCCTTGGATGTGATGCGATTGTGACAAAAGTGTTGGCTGCTCAACCGCAACGGTGGTGATGACCAAGGCTGTGCAGGTACAGATCAGGATGGTGTCCATCATGGGCTCTAAGAGTGCGACAAAACCCTGACTCAAAGGTTCTTGGGTTTGAACAGCCGCATGGGCAATGGCTGCGGTGCCAATGCCTGCTTCATTGGAAAAGAAGGCGCGTTGCATCCCAATCATCATGACGCCGACCCAGCCACCTTTTAAAGCCTGAGGTGACCATGCTTCTGTGATCATCAGGGACACTGCTTTGGGTAGGGCACTGGCATGGATGGCCAATAAATAGACACAAGTGAGGACATAAAACACAGCCATCCAAGGCACAATTTTTTCTGTAAAGCGCACAATGCTGCGGATGCCGCCCATGATGACGAGACCGACCGACACCGCCAGGGCAAGCCCGACCCAGAGCACATGGGATGCAATGATGCTGTTTGCACCACCGGTTGCGGCACACAATTGACTGAAGGCTTGGTTGGCTTGAAACATGTTGCCGGCTCCCATGCTGGCAAAAATCAAAAAGGCTGCATACAGTGTGCCCAACCCAATGCCGAAAGCTGCCATCCGCGTACCCCGTAGGCCCTCACGCAAGTACACCATGGGCCCACCAGAGACACTGCCATCGGTATGGATTTGTCGAAACATCACCCCCAAACTGCACTCCATGAATTTGGTGGCCATGCCAAGTACGCCTCCCAAGATGATCCATGGCGTGGCACCTGGGCCACCGATCGACAATGCCACGGCGACACCACCAATGTTGCCAATGCCGACGGTGCCAGAGATGGCAGTTGCCAAGGCTTGAAAATGACTGATTTCACCTGCAGCTTTTTTATGGGGTCGATGACACAAAAAGCACCAGGCATGTTTGAGGCCTCGGATGTTGATGCCTTGAAAATAAATGGAAGCCGACACACCAGCCGACATCAGCACGGCCACAATCTAGGGGATGTCCACACCAAACACATGCAGCCTCGAGAACACCCAGCCAGACAATGTTTGGCTGAAAACGTGAAACCAGTGCGGTGCGTCAGCTGTCGATGTCGAAGCGGTCACAGACCAGAGCAGACTCCATGTTGCAATCCGTTTCATGTTGCCCTCCTGGCGATTTGTATCACGACGGTTGTGCCCATATGGCAAGCATAATGTAGCATGAAAGCACGTTGCATGAAACACAGGGTGTGCATCGATGTTGGCAGAGTGCTCAGATGGACCACGCGCCCAGGGCTTGGGCATGGCTGAAGGCCAACGTCAACCAAGCTTCTGGGCTGGTCATATCAAAAGTGCCTGCCAAAAAAGAGTGCCTGAGGTCGCTGGGTGTCGGCAACGTTGTGGCATTTTGGATTTTAGGCCACAGGTCTTGTGTTTTTTGTGGGTCGAGCTTGTGGGCTTGATGCACGGCCCAAAACACACACTTCCACTGCAAGACTTTGACCCAGCGTGCCACCACATCTGCATCAATCTCAATGAGGCGATGTTGTCGATAGGCATGATGCCAAGCAGTGTGCAAGTGCTTGGGCAGGTATTGTTGCATCATCGCCAAATCAATCTCAGGGACACCGATGCCGGCATGTTCCCAGTCGAGCATCATCCACTTGGGTTGTGCCAGCACATTGCGTGGATGAAAATCTTGATGGCACCAGCATGGTGTCGCTGAGTCGGAGATCAATGCCAATACGTCCTCACGGATCTGTTGCAATGTCAGCGTTGGGCTCAATTTGACTTGCAGCGTTTTTGGCAGGTGTTGCCAGCTTTGACACAGAGCATCCACGCATGACAAGGTGTCATCATTTTGATTGGCATGCGGTGCATTGTGGGCGATGGCCAACAATTTGGCCAAATCATCGAGTGTGTTGGCATCGGCATGCATGGGGTCAAAAGTTTCACCCGCTGCGTAGTGCAGGATCATCCAACCCTGTTCTGGTTCGGACCATGCCACCTTGGGGCCCAAGTGCAGATCGCTCGCTTTGAGGTATTGCGCAATGACATGGCGGCATGCAGCCAGTGCTCCTTGCAATTTCTTGGCCAAAAAGACTTGGTGATCGGTGTCTTCCCACTTAAATGCGTTCGGGCTGAGCGCTGTGATGGGTTGCGCAAGTTTGTGTTCACGTGCTTGGATGAGCAGGGTGAGTTGTTGGATGAAGTCGGCCATGGCGTTCCCGATGCTCAAGCGGACAAGGGTGCCCAATGTGCAGAAAAATGCACGGCTTGTTGCTGTTCAATCAATTTCAAACCCTGAGCATACAATGTTTTGTCTTGTGGGTCCAATGCTTGCGCTTCGCTAAGGGTCAACAACAATGGCAGCAGCACCCTTGCATCTGGACATTCGACGTAATGTTGGCAGTGTTGTCTGAATTGAGGACGAGGATAATGGCCGCCAAATCCAATGAAATGATCTGTGGCATCGGCACAGGCAAAATCGTTGGCGCCATCGCCAATCATGGCAATGCGTTTGAACTGTGGGCGCGCTTGATGAAGCAATGTTTTTTTGCCGTCCAAACGGCAAAAATCTTGGTTTTCTGGCAAATTGACAAATTGCCCTTGTGAATCAAAATTCAAAGACACAGCATGGGCGTGTGTTTTGGGAATGCCCAATTGCTCGGCAAAAGCGCCGACACTCGGCTGAAAGCCCGCAGAGGCCACCCAGATGGTTTTGTCAAGCTTCATCAAGAGCTTACACACCTCGTCAATGTTGGGGGTGCGTGCATCATGATAGGCTTGTGTGAGCTGTGCCATATCTTGGAGGTTGGGTTGGATCAGCGCCAAACGTGCATCAAACATGCCTTGATGCATGATGCCTTGTTGCATGGCGCGTTCTGTCAGTTGTGCCACCGCTTCTTTCTGGCCTTTCAGTGCTGCCAGATAGACAGCCCCTTCCAATGCAGTGAGGGTGCCATCACAATCAAAAACAATCAGATCAATGGGCTGGTTCGGTGCTTGGTGCGTGGTCATGCGTATGCTCCTCGTTGTGTTCAGGCAGCAACAGACGCACACGCAAAATGCCTTCGATGGCTGTCAAACGTTGTTGTACCGCTTCAGGCAAATGGTGCTCAAGGTCGATGATGGTGTACGCCAAGTTCTGCAATGAAGCATTGTTCAGACTGCGAATGTTGATTTTGGCATGACCGATGGTGTCGGTGATTTGTGAGACCATGGTTGGCACATTTTGATTGACGATGCACAGACGCGGATGGGTCAGGGGGGGCAACGGCATGTTCGGAAAATTAACGGCATGGACGATGGCCCCTTCAGTCATGTACAAAGCCATTTGTTTGGCTGCCATGACGGCACAAGTTTGTTCTGCTTCATGTGTGGAGGCGCCAAGATGGGGATAACAGGTCACACGATCATGCTGCAACAAAGTGGCATTTGGAAAGTCTGTGATGTAATGCGCCAAACGTTGTTGCTGCAGTGCGGCGCAGACTGCGGCTTCTTCGATCACCGGCCCACGCGCAAAATTCAGCAGGACACCATGAGGTGCCATGTGTTGTAACATCTTGGCGTCGATCATGTGTTTGGTTTTGGCAGACAAGGGCACATGCAAGGACACAAAATCCGACTGTGCCAACACGGCTTCAATGTGGGTACAAAGATCAACATCATCCGACAACATCTTGGCATGATGGCGTTGGATGAATGGATCGTAACCCATCACACGCATGCCCAAGGCCACCGCAGCATTGACCACATGGACCCCCACAGCCCCCAATCCAACAACCCCTAAGGTTTTGCCAGATATTTCTGACCCAACAAATTGTTTTTTCATGTTTTCAATGGCTGATTCGGTGGTTTGCGAGACAGCCATCTGATCGAGGGCAGTCCATGCGGCTTGGGTATGACGATAATGATTCAGCATGGCCAACAATACCAAATCTTTGACGGCGTTGGCGTTGGCGCCAGGGGTGTTGAGCACAGGAATGCCACGCTCGGTCATGGCGGCCACTGGGATGTTGTTGACGCCGGCGCCTGCACGGGCAATGATCTGGACCGAATCGGCAATGTTGTGAAGCTCTAAGACGGCCGAGCGTAATAAAATGCCATCGGGCGCTTGATCAGGCACGTTGATTTGGCCGCCATGTTGGCACAGCACATCCAAGCCGGCCTGCGCAATGTGATTGTGTGTTTCAACGTAAAAGGTCATGGTGGTTCCTAGGTCTGTTGGTTTTCAAAATCGATCAAACATTGGCAAAGCGCATCGACACCGGCATCGGGCATGCCATTGTACAGGCTTGCGCGTAAACCACCCACAGCGCGGTGACCTTTGAGTGCATCAAGCCCGCGCTGTTTGGCAAATGCCAAAAAGGCGCTTTGCATCGATGGATCGCGCATGTGCCATGTGACGTTGATGGGAGACCGCACGCTGGGATCGATGTGGTTGGTGTAACAGTGTGAGGCGTCGATGATGTCATAGAGTTTTTGGCTGCGTGTGTGATGGCGTTGTGCCATGGCTGCAATACCACCTTGCGTCAGCAGCCATTTGAACATCAGGCCACTCAGGTACAAACTGAACGTCGAAGGGGTGTTGTACATCGATTTTTTGGCGACATGGTGATGATATTGAAGCATGTTGGGGGTGCTGGTCATGGGTTGGCGTTGGTCAAGCAGTGCCCGACGCACAACCACAAAAGTGATGCCTGCGATGCCCATGTTTTTTTGCGCAGAAGCATAAATGATGTCATGAGCCGTGATGTCCATGGGCAGTGCCAGAAGCGTGGATGTGCCGTCTGCCACCAACGGCAAGGGGGTGTGTGGTGTGGGCATGAAAATGCCATCGACGGTTTCATTGGGGGTGTAATGCAGATAGGCGACCGCATCACGGTTGGTCGGTGTATGGTGCTGTAGAACACTGTGGCCGGCATCGTTTTGGGTCACGGTGGTGATGATTTCGGTCTGTAAATATTTGGCAGCCTGTGCTTCGGCCAGTGATGACCACAGACCTGTGTTGGCATAATGTGCATGGGTGTACGATGCACCCAGATTGAGTGGCACCATGGCAAATTGTGTGCGTGCCCCGCCATGTAGATACAAGATGGTGTGGCTTTCAGGCAATGCCAACAAGGTGGCCAAATCGTCCACAACTTGATCGGCCAGTGCGATGAAGCGTGGATCTCGATGCCCCATCTCCATGATGGAAACGCCTGTGTGTTGCCAGTTCAGCAGATCGGATTGGGCTTGTTGTAGCACCTCCAACGGCAATGTGGCTGGACCCGGTGAAAAATTAAACACGCGATCGGTGGCGATGGTGTCACTCAAGGCAGCATTCATGGGCATTCCAATTGCACAACATGCCCATAACTTATGCAAAACCATGTTCAGGGTCAAGTAAAATACCCCTGAGATCTTGGCTTTTGTGCGATGAAAAGGGGTTTGAGTAATGGTATGGCATGCGTTAAGCTGAACCTGCAAACCAGCCAAGGATGTCTATGCTTTTTCTCACCGCCGATCGCGTCAAAACACACCTTCAACACATCGGTCTGTCTGCATTCATGGACGATGTGATCCAGGGGCTTGAGGGGGCATTTGCGGCGTGGCCGCAGTATCAAAAATCACCCCGACATGCCACCCACTATCCGCATGGTGTCATCGAGTTGATGCCATGTAGCGATCAAAGTTGGTATGGGTTCAAATACGTCAATGGACATCCCAAAAATGCCCAGGAAGGACGGTTGAACATTGTGGGTTTTGGGGTGCTTTCGGAGGTGGACACAGGCTTTCCGTGCATGTTGACCGACATGACCTATCTCACTGCCATTCGAACGGCCTGTATGACCGCATTGGTTGCCAAATATGGCATGTTGCCTGGCAAGCAGGCATTGGGCATCATCGGTTGTGGTGCACAATCTGAATTTCAGTGTTTGGCCATGGCCCGTGTCATGGACCTCAAAACCATCTATTACCATGACATTGATCCGGAGGCCATGACCAAGTTTGCCAACAACATGGCCAGCACAGGCATTGCCTTGGTGCCCTGTGATGCCATTGCAGCCGTTTGTGAGGCGGTGGCGGTGTTGATCACCGCCACCGCTTATAAAGGTGCACACGCTTTGTTGCAGGCGGAATGGTTGCGGCCAGGTACATTCATTGCGGGCGTGGGTGGTGATTGTCCTGGAAAAACAGAGTTTTCTAAGGATGTTTTGTCGCAGTTTCGCATTGTGGTTGAGTACTTGCCACAATCTAAAATAGAGGGTGAGATTCAGCATCTCGACGATGTGTCGTCGGTGGTGGAACTGCATCAAGTCATCACGGGTGCCGTGACCTTGCGCCAATCGGACCAACAATGGGTGTTTTTTGACAGTGTGGGTTTTGCGCTTGAAGATTTGGTGATCATGCGTGTGCTTTACGCCCAATATGGACGGATGCATGCCATCGACAATGCAGGTTTGATTCCTGAAGTGCCGCATGCCAAAAATTTGTATGGCGCCTTGATGTCTGAGTCCTCATGATGCGGCGATGTTGCCTTGTCCTGTGCCTGGTGCACTTCCTATCTGTGGCCATGGCCGAGTCTGCCCAGGCTTTGCCAGGATGGATGGCCACATTGCTGCATGCCCGTGCCCCTTCAACGCATACAGCCATGTGGGTGGCCGATTTGCGTGATTCAAAACCGTTGTATGTCTACCATGCCCACCACAGCATGTTGCCGGCCAGCACCCAAAAATTTTTGACGGCCTTGGCAGCGTGGCGGGATTTGGGGTCAATGTGGCATTTTACCACCGATTTGTTTGCGTATGGTGTGCAAAAAAAGACGATACTGCGTGGTGATGTTGTGTTGCGTTTGTCGGGCGATCCAACTTTGACCAGTGAAGATGTGTTGTCGTTGTTGCAGCACTTGAAGGCGCGCAAAATCCAACGCATCGATGGCACCCTTTGGTTGGATGCACGCATGTTCACCAAGCAACCGTATCCCAAGGGCGTGATGTGGGACGACATGACCGAATGTTATGCGGTGCCTCAAACCGCAGCGATCCTCGACCAAAATTGTTTGCAGTTCACGATGGACATGCAGCCACGTTATGCCAGCCCCAAAGTACACGTCATCCCAAAGGGCATCATCACTTTGCACAAGCGCATGCATGTTTCATCTGACCCTTGTGCATTGGATGTGGTGGCGGCACCGCACAATGTCTACACCATGCAGGGTTGTGTGGCGCCAACGTCCCGCCGTTGGACACGTCAGGTGGCGGTTGCAGATGTGCGCCATTATTGGCAACAACGCATGCGTCATTTCCTCAAAGCTTTGGGGGTGCGGTGTCGTCACATCCGATGGGGACGACCACCCCACAAACATCGGGTGTTGTTGCAGCACTGGCACCATGATTCTGACAATCTGCCAACATTACTGGCCCATATGCTCAAACATTCTGACAACTTGATGGCCAACAGCTTGTTTCTCAGCATGGGCCAGCACCATCATGGTGCTGGGGTGACGTGGGCGCAAGCACAAGACATTGTGCGTCATATTTTGCCTTTTGTGACTCCGAAAGACACGCTGGTCGATGGATCTGGATTGTCGATGTACAATCGCATCGATGTGGCCACCTTGGGGGAGGCGTTACGCCAGGGGCATCATGATCCGGTCTTGTTTCAACAAATGCGTAATGGACTGGCGGTGGCGGGTGTCGATGGCACCTTGGCGCATCGGTTTGAGCAATCTCCTGTACGCCAACATTTTTTTGGCAAAACTGGGACCTTGTCTGGCACCACAGGGTTGATGGGATATCTCAAAACGGCCAAAGGCCATTGGTTGGCCGTGGTGGTGTTGTCACAAGGTGCGGTGGGCGACCGTCAAACCTTCAGAGACTGGGAAGAACAGTGGGTGACAGCCTTGTATGATCATGTTTGATGGGTAGGGGAAGATGGCATGGTGATCATGCGGCCGATGTCACGAATCGTCAGTTGTGCCACCAAAACCAAGATCGCAATCCAAGTCAGCTGTGTGATCAAAGCCTGCCAGCGCGGACAAATTGGCCGACGGCGTAACATGCCGAGTATGGTCATGACCATTTGTCCGCCATCGAGACCCGGCAAGGGCAGCAGGTTGATCAATGCCACCATCAGATGCAACAGGGCAAAGACATGCAGCGTGGTGTAAAGACCGCCATGAAGCGATTGAACTGCAAGGTTGGCGATGCCAATCGGGCCACTGAGCATCGACCATGGCAATTTGTGCACCAGCAACAATTGGATGGCGAGGAGCATGGTTTGGGCTTGTTGCCATAAATATTGGGCACTGACGCCCAAACACGCCCACCATGGGGACCGAACCTGTTGTTGTGCATACGCTGGCCAATGTGCACCTGGGGACCGCACCCCCAGATAGCCTTCTCGCTGCCAGGCACTGGACAAGCGGCTGCCCAAATGAATGTTTTGCACCAAACGTTGTCCAGCGCGCTGTACCAGAAACGGCACGGTTTGATTGGGGTGTTGTTGAATGATGTCGACGGCAGCATGCCAGCTGGCCACTGGTTGCTCGGCAACGGCCAAAATGATGTCATCGCGCTTCATGCCTGCATGTTGGGCAGGCCCCTCTGGATCCAGTGCCACCACACGCGCTGGGACAAAGGGTTGATAGGGTTGAAATCCAATGGCGTGAAACAGGCCTTTCGAGAGCAGCGGCATCGGCACATACTGCAAATTCAAACGATGACGTTGGCGATTGAGGCCACTCAGCATCGATGTGGTCAAGGTCACAGATGTGCCGGTGCCATGGTGTTTGAGGAGGGGATACACCAGCTCATGCCAATGCGATACCGGTGTGTCTGCCACGCTTGTGATCACTGTATTGGCCTGCATGCCAGCAGCATCAGCAAGGCTGCCTGGGGTGATGGCACCCAAAATGGTCCGATGATCTTGAAAACCAATGCCATACAGCAAGCCCATGACCATCCAAGCCATCACAATGTTGGCCAAAGGCCCCCCCAGCAAAATCAATAGGTAGGCACGTGGTTTTTGGATGTGGGTGTTGGCATTGGCCAAGCGCACATGGCCACCCAGTGGGATCAAGCGCAGATACAATCGACAACCGTCTCGACAGACCTTAGACCAGAGCAAGGGTCCAAAACCCATGGTCATGGACGCAATGGGTTGCCCAACACTTTTGGCCAGCCAACCGTGTCCCCATTCATGCACCAGCACCACCACATGAATCATCAAACAAGCCGACACAATCAGCCCCACCGCCGTCCACATCCATTCACACCATCCATTGCCATACCATCATTCTAAGGCAAATTCGACTGCTGCTCAAATGCTTTACAGCTTGGATCATGGTATGGAGGAAGTAGGCTGTGTGCACCAAAATTCAGGGTGGTTTACTGCGGGGGGTTACCACGAGGCTTTGCATCAGGTTTTGCATCAGGATTTTCCCCTTGAACACCGCTTGCTGCTCTCGCGATCCTTGAATTTGGTGGTTGCGGTGTGGGTGGCGATGCGATGGGTGTTGGCGCTTTTCGTTCACCACGTTGTGGCGTGAAATCGCCTGAAGGACAGAGCCCGTTTGAACGATCTTTTCTAGGTGTGCTGGGGGATGTGGTTTTTGCGTCAAATTGGTGTACCTCAGGTCTCTGTGCCTGACTCTGATTTTCAACGACTCCCTCGAGATCTTGAATTTTTTTACTAAGTTTTTCTATGAAGCCATTCACTTGTTCGATGGGGGTGGTGGATACGTTTTGTGCTAAGCTACTGACTGCAGATATTAAGGCGGCATTTCCAGTATGTCGGGGTCTGGGTTTGGCGATGGTTTGCGTGGAGTCGTGGCGCTTGGCAATGCTTTTTGCCCTATTCAACAACTTTGTTTCAAGCGCTTTAAAAGGATCTTGACTGCTTGCTTTTCTTTCATCCAGTATGGCTTGGCTTTGCAAGAAGAACATCGTATTCAGTAACGCCCCAAGTTGAGAACCTATTTGCTCAGAGAAGGCACGTTGACCTGCTTGTTCCACTTTATTTTTGAGTAATTGTATCATCTGCTGGCGCAAGCCCAAACAAGTCTTAATGGTTTTCAGTGCTCCTAAATCGTTTATCATGGATGCAAGTTTGGCTCGTTTGGCGTCTGCCTTGGTCCTACTGAGGGCTTTCGTATGTTGACTTAAATTGGTTTTTAGGCTTGATGTTTGAAGTTTAAGTGCATTCAATTCAAAATCAAGGCCTGATTTCTCTTTACGGGTTGCTTCTAATGTTTCAGTGGCTTGCTTGAGTTTTTGTTTAACTTGCTGAATGCTCTGCTCAGTGGCAGCAGATTTCCTGTGAGCGTTGACGGCTTCTTGCTTATATTCTTCGAATAATCTCTTAAAATTTATGACTGCCATCGCGGCTTCTGCCACGTCCTTTGTAGCTTTAGATTTGATCTGATCGATGGTTTGTTGGGCCTCTGTCTTGGTCCTACTGAGGGCCTTTTGGGATTCAGAGGTGGACTTGCGGATGGTCTCTTGAAGTTCTGTTAATTGCTTTTCTAGTGATAATATTCGTGTCGCCGATGCTTTTTGTTTGGCATCATGTTGTGCTTTAGATGCAGTGAGTGCTCGCGTAGCGTCATTTGCTTTCTTTTTCGATGTGACTATTTCTTTGCTTAGCCCAATAATTTGCTGTTGTGATTCTTCCAAATTTTGATTTATTTTATTTATTAGGCTTTGTTTTTTAGTCAACTCATCTTTTTGTGCCTTTAATGTGCCCCGCAGACTTTTGATATCTTTTGCGTCTTTTATAGGATGTGCATTTTTCTTTCTGAGGCTTTTTAATGCAGCCTGGGCCTCGGCAGCTAATTTTCTCAACTGTTTATTTTCATTACGGAATATTGCTGTTTCGGCTTTGGTTTTTATGAGGGCTTCCTTATTCCTTTCCAATTGTCTTGTTAGGCTTGAGACTTTTTTCTGCAATGCTCCAAGCGTTTTTTTCTCAGCCTGCCACCAGCCTCGAAGCGTAGCAAGTTCCTTTTGAGCTTTGGCAGCTGATTTTTGTAATACCTTATGCTCACGACTGAGTTTTTTTGATTCGGATTGGACAGTTTGCATTTTTTGCTGAATGGCCTCTAGAGCCTCATGACTCTTTTTTGCCTCCTGAGTGGCCTTTTGTAGTTGCTCTATTAACGATTTGTTCTTAGTCTGAAGATTTTCTATTCGCGCAACCAGTTTGGCATCTTGTTTCTCAGTGACTCTTAATGGGGCTGTAGTTGCAGGTGAGCCTAGAAATGATGCGGAGCGGCGGGTTTTAGTTCCTTTTGCATCCGTAGATCGGCTTTGATCGTCAGTTAGATCGGTGCTACTTTCTGACGAGCGCTCAACGGAAGGTTCTCCAGCATTATGCTTACGATCTAAAGGTTGCTCAGTCTGCTGTGAGTTAGAGGATAATTTGCTTTCTTTTTGATCTATGGGACCCGAATGATCCAACAGTGAGCCAATGGATCTTGCTCGAGATGTTTCAGAATCTAGCTGAAAATAGATTCTCTCGGGGGTTATTCCTTCATATCTTTTATATTCGAGCTCTTTGCCTCGTTTTGCATCTGGGGATGCCAATGCCGGATGTAATGTTTGAGCGTAAAAAGTGGCCGCATCTGAAGCTTTGAATGGATCAAATTCTTTATTGAACTTTCTGCAATACTCGAGGATCTCCTTGTAAGCAGTGCAGGCAGCGTCGTAAGCCGATTTATTTTCATTATTAATACCTAAAAAGAGTTCTTGCTTGAACCTTGTAAGTGTATCTTCTGGTATGCTGGTGACGTTGCGGTCGCTTTGTGCGCTGCGGATGGCACTGTATGCTGTGAACCCGAGTGCAGCCACCAAAAAAAAGGCAAAAATCAGCATGGCAAATGCAGGAAAAACCAAAAAGGCCAGGGGTAGGATGCCCACAGACAACATCATCGGGCCATATTTTTTCAGAACCGGAAGGATGTTGAGCGGATTTAATTTGGCCCAAATGCTTTGATCTTGTTTGTCGTCATCGTTGTACTGTTTGATGTGGTGATACGCAGGCAACATTGAGAAAAGGCCCACAAGACCACAGAGCATCCATAAAGGGGCTGTGAACACCCCAAACATTGCCAAGCTGAGCATGATGGTGCCGAGCACCATGACACTGAGTCCTGCTATGGCGATCCAGGTTCCTGTTTTGTTATTGTTAAATTCTTTAAAGCGGCGTATGGCATAGACCACAGAGGCAACCAGCATGGTTGCAGCAAAAATCAAGCCAACAATGGGTGTGGCAATCACCCCAAGGCCGGCCAACATCATCAAAGTGGGCATGGCCAACGCAAGTGCAACCATGGCCAACGACACCCAGATGTTGGATTTGTCTGCGTCTTTTTCTAGATCCTTAAGTAAATACAGCATGCCGAAGCCCAGCAGGGGGGCTGCGATGGTCAGCAAGATGGGGGCCAAAAGCAGCATGGCCCAGAGTGCAAAAAAGGCAGCGGCCGCCATGCTCCAACGACGGCTTTCTAGCTTCAGGGGTTCTGAAAATGTCCTGTCGTAATCTTTTGTGAACATGTGTGTGGCCTCGTTTTTATGCTTGTCATGAGTGATGGTAACAGCTGCAGCTTAAACTTTCATGAAAACAACTGTTTTAGATGGTTTTTTGTGCCTCTCATCGTGTGGCTGTGATTGAAGTATAGTCCACGCCGGTTTTTTTTGGGGTGCGGGATGCGGTTTTTGTGGGCTTCCAATTGTGGGGTGGAACCGCTAAAATAAGCTGTTTTTGGAGGGCGATGTATGGCCAAAATTGACACGCGGGTGACGGTGGAAAAATGTTCGACCGAAGGACGCGGCTTGGCATACCCCAATGGGCACACCACATTCATCACGGGTGCATTGCCTCAAGAGTGCGTCGACATACGCGTGTTGCGCCGCAGAAAAAAAATCATTGAAGCGGTGGCAACCGAAGTGGTCGAGTGTCCACATCCAGATCGTGTGGTGGCGCCTTGTCCACATTTTTTGGCTTGTGGTGGCTGTGGTCTCCAACACATGGCGGTGACGCCCCAAATTTTAATGAAGCAGGCACGTTTTGAGCAGATGTGGTTACAGGCTGGACTGCCTGCACCCAAAGTGTGGGCCAAACCATTGTGTGGGCCGGATTTGGGGTATCGGCGCAGTGCGCGTTTGGGACTCAAGTATGTCCACAAAAAAAACAAGCTCTTGATGGGTTTTCGTGAACTGGATGGTCGCAAAGTCTTAGACATGCATGCTTGTCCTGTTTTGGTGCCCGCCATCCAACAATGGCTGTTTGTGTTGCAAGAGACGTTGGCCAAGACCAGCATACAAGATGCTGTGCCACAAATTGAGGTGTCGGCGGGTGACGATGCAGTGGCTGTGATTGTCCGACATTTGGCGCCGTTTACCGAGCATGACATTGAATTGTTGCAGCAGTTCATGCAAGCATCTGGTTGGCATGTATGGTTGCAGGCCAAAGGCCCTGATTCGGTCAAACCTTTGGAGGCCACCTTTGGCTTGTTGGCTTACACTTTGGTGGATCAAAACTTAACATTGTCTTTTTATCCACAAGATTTCATTCAGGTCAATGCCAACATGAATCAACAAATGATCAACCAGGCCATGGCATGGTTGGCGCCGCAAGCGTCGGAGCGTGTGTTGGATTTGTTTTGTGGCTTGGGCAATTTCAGTTTGGCCATTGCTCAATCTGGCGCGTCGGTTGTGGGTGTAGAGGGCAGTGAAGACATGACGCTGCGTGCAGCACACAATGCTGCCCAGAATGGTCTGGCATCCGCTTGCACGTTTCATGCAGCCAATCTGGAAAGCATGGCGCACCCAGCAGATTGGGCACAAATGCCCTATGATCGCGTGCTGCTCGATCCACCACGTTCTGGTGCGGCAGCTTGTGTCAAGTGGTTGGGTGAACGCCTACCCAAGCGTATTGTTTATGTGTCTTGTCATGCTGCAACGTTGGTGCGTGATGCCGAAGTATTGATACGTGCCGGTTATCGCGCACAGCATGCCGGCGTCATGGACATGTTCCCACACACCCATCATGTTGAAGCCATGGTGTGTTTTGATTTGGAGGTATGAGGATGGTGCAGCCCAATACCATTCATGCCATTGTCGATGCCATCAAAACACATGCCCTCGATTATCAAACATGGACGGAAGCGTACAAGGCCACCCTCTCAGACGAGGCACGGCGGCGCTTTGAAGCTGCACAAACTCTGATGCAGTGTGTGGATGCCAGTTATCACACACCGGCTGGCACATCTTGCCATGTGCAAGCGGTTGGCATGATGGCCTTATTGCGTGGTTTGAACTTGGATGTGAGCACCATCACGGCTGCCATGTTGTACAATGCTGTTCAATATGCCGATGTGACCATGGAGGATGTCGAATCACAAGTGTCACCTGAGGTCGTTGCGTTGATTGAGGGTGTGCAAACCATGGAGGCCTTGCACCATGTACATCAAAGTGGTGTGGCGGCCCAAAGCTGTCATGCTGCCAGCGATACTTTGCGGCGCATGATGTTGGCCATGGTCAATGATGTGCGCATTGTCATGATGAAATTGACCGAGCAAGTGTGTTTGCTACGCCACCTCAAACATTTCAGTCCCACTTTACAACAAACCATCGCTCATGAAACCATGCTCATTTATGCACCATTGGCCAATCGTCTGGGCATTGCACAGCTGAAGTGGCAGCTTGAGGACATGGCGTTTCGTTTTTTGCAGCCTGAGGCCTACCGATCCATTTCAGAAGGCCTGAACAGCAAGCGTAAAACAAGAGAGCAATATGTGGGGCAGATGGTTGCGGCCGTGACACAGATGTTGGCATTGGCGAACATCACGCCCATCTCATGTTCAGGGCGGGTCAAACACATTTACAGCATCCACCGCAAGATGGAAAAAAAGGCGGCACCGTTGGCCCATATCTACGATACCATTGCTTTGCGTGTCATTTTAAAAACCGAGGCCGACTGCTACGACGTTTTGAGCTTGGTGCATGCCAAGTGGCCCCCGATACCAGAAGAGTTTGATGATTACATCACCCATCCAAAGCCCAATGGTTACCAGTCGATTCATACCGCCATTGTTGGGCCCAATGGCCGTCCGGTAGAAATTCAAATGCGCACCCAAGCCATGCATGATGCGGCAGAATTTGGTGTGGCATCGCATTGGCTATACAAAGAAGGGCGTGATTTTGCCAGTTACAAAAACAAGGTGGCTTGGCTCAATCAGTTGACCACATTGCAACATGATGATGCCACCGAGGATCCCAGTGACTATGAACGTCATACCGTGCAATTGTTCCAAGATCGCGTCTTTGTGTTCACGCCAAATGGCGAGGTCAAAGATTTGCCCAAAGGTGCCACGGCTCTAGATTTTGCTTATGCCATTCATACCATGGTGGGGCATCGCTGTAAGGGTGTGAAAATCAATGATCACATTGCCACCATCAAGACCGTTTTACAGAATGCCGACCGTGTGGAAATTTTGACTGGGCCTAAGCCACAGCCGAGTCAAGACTGGTTGTCGGAAGAGGCCGGTTATCTCAAGACCGCACGTGCACGCAGCAAGGTCTCCCATTGGTTTCGTGCGTTGCACCATGATGCGTTTGTGGAGCAAGGCAAAGAGGCTTTTCAAAAAGCGATGCGTCGTCTCAAACTCAAGCAAAAGCTGGCGGTGGGTCCATGTGCAAAACATGCAGGATTTGCAAGTGTGACAGCCATGTATTTGGCCATTGGTCAAGGTGACAAGCATGCCAACACGTTGATCGAACAATGGTTGCACGCATCGGATGCCACGTCCAATGCGCCCTTGACCATGACCCCAGATGCTTCTCGGTTGCGTTCTTGTCAAAGCGCACAGCCTGTGGAAGCCGTCGATTGCAAAGGTCTCAAAATGCATTTGGCGCATTGTTGTCATCCCATGCCCGATGATGCAATTTTAGGATGGGTCAGTCGGTCGCGTGGTGTGGTGGTGCATCGTAAAAACTGTCAGCATTTACAGCGTGATCGGGGGCACGATCGGTCCCGATTGGTTGAGGTGTATTGGCATTTGCATCCCAACGACCGATTCAAGGTCGCCATCCAGTGCCTCACCCACGACCCAACCCACACGTCGTTGGCGTTGTCGCAGTGGTTGAACCATGAAAAGGCAGCGTTGTATCGTTTGAATACCACGGTGGACAAGCAGCACCACACCATCATGCATGTGGAGGTGTTTCTTTCAGATGTGCCACATTTGAACCGTTTGTTGCACATGTTGAAACAACTCAAACATGTTGATGATGCCTGGCGTGTTTGAGCATGTCATCATGATTTGTGTGACGACAGCCATTTTTGCAAAGCAGGGTGATTGATTTTTCCTGTGGCCAAGCGTGGCAACACCTCGATCATTGCGATGCGTTTGGGCAACATCAGTTCAGAGATTTGGTGTGTTTGCCAATGCTGTCGTAGGGTAGGCATGGTGATGGTGTGGCCAGATTCGACACACAAGACCAGTTTCTCACCTTTTTTACTGTCTTCTATGGTGGTGACCGCAAAGTTCAATTGAGGGTCAATGTTGGCAACGGCCTGCTCAACGGCTTCGAGGGACACCATTTCACCAGCGATTTTTGCAAAACGTTTGACGCGCCCCAGAATCGTGATGAAGCCTTGATCGTCGATGTCGACGATGTCGCCGGTATCGTACCAGCCTTGCTTAGGTGGCAGCAGCACTCCAGGTTGTTCGACTTTGAAGTAGCCCAGCATGATGTTGTTGCCTTTGACCCAAAGTCTGCCGCCTCTGGGGATGTTGGCCACCGGTTCAAGGCGGTGGGTTATGCCAGGCAACAATTGGCCCACGGTGCCTGCCTTGGCAAACAAGGTGGTGTTCAGTGACAGCGTTGGGCTGGTCTCGGTTGCGCCATAGCCTTCTAGGATTCGGATGCCAAAGTGTTCTGACCATGCTGCTTGTGTGGTGCCTTTCAGTTTTTCGGCGCCACAAAACACATACCGCAAGCTTTGAAAATCATAAGGATGGGCAAATTTCTGATAGTTTGCCAAAAAGGTGTTGGTGCCCACCATGATGGTGGCACCTGTTTCGTAAATCCATTCTGGAATACGTCGATAGTGCAATGGTGTTGGATAGGTGAAAAGATACATGCCATTGATGAGCGGCAACAGGGTTGAAATGGTCAAACCAAAAGCGTGAAACATGGGTAGGGCATTGAACACCCGATCTTGATGGTTGAGATCAAGGACGGATTGGACCTGAAAACAGTTGGCCTGAAGATTTTGATGGCTGAGGACGACCCCTTTGGGTTGGCCTTCTGAGCCAGAGGTGAAAAGAATGACCGCAGGGGCATGCATGTCTTTGCCAATCGGACGGTGTCGACCGTGCAGCAAGCGTTGTGTTTGCCACCATGCTGCACCTTTTTGCCATATGCCACTGTGTTTGAATAAATCTTCGGTGTACAGCACCGTAATCTGTTGCTGTTGCAGTGCATCGATCAGATCTTGATATTTGCCACGCTCGATGAATGCACGTGATGTGATGATTTCCTGAATTTGAGCCGTTTGACAAGCCGACAGCATGCCTTTGATCCCGGCTGTGTAATTGAGCATGGCGATGGTACGGTGATGCATCATGCCTGCGAAGAACACCATGATGCTTTTGGCCATGTTGGGCAGCATGAACCCGAGCGGTCCTTGTTTTTGGGTGTGTTTTTGCAGCAGGTTGGCCACCAGCAAGGCTCCCATACAGATTTGTTTGTAGGTGTAGATGGTGCGCAGGGCATCTTCAAGGACGGGTTTGTTGGGGCCATAGCGCCTTGCTGCCGACACCACATTGTCCCAAAGATGATGATGAAATGGTTGAGAGCGGTACATGATGTCGGCCATCATATGTTGCATGCGTTGTGCCGCTGCTCGACGACGTGCTCGGCCTCTCAGTGTTTCGGGTAAATTCAGGGCATACGGGGGATGCACCACCATGCGGATGCTTGGAAACCAGCGTTGGGGCATGCGATTTTTAAGTCGGGTAAAATGTGAGAACTGAAGGCCATCGATCCAAATGGGGCACAATGTTGCGTTGGCATGTTCCGCAATCATGGCGCTGCCTTCATAAATTTTCATGAGATGACCGGTGGTGGTCATGCGGCCTTCAGGGAAAATGATGCAGGATGCACCTGCCGAAATGGCACGTATCAAAGCTTTGGTTTGCATGGGTTGTGTGGGATCCAAAGGAAACGTTTTCACCATCTTAGATGGCCATTTGACCCACCATTTTTTTGCCATTTCGGTGTTGACGGCAAACATATAGGTGCCGGGTAAAAAAGCAGCCAAAAAGGGCACGTCCAGCAATGACATGTGGTTGGCGACGATCACCGCTGGGCCATGGATGTTTTGAATGTGATGCAGGCCAGAGACCTTGGCCCTGAAAAGACCACGAAACAACGGACGCATGACGACTTTGACGGTTTTGAAAGGGATGAGATAGGCAATCAAACAAGCCATAGGCACATTGAGATAGCCGTTGCATGCAAAGATTTGTGGGATGTCGTAACCCAAATGCTGCAAGCCCATGGCAGCACAGGGCGAGCATGCCATGAATATGGCATTGATGATGTTGTTGCCGGCGATGATGCGAGCGCGTGCTTCGGCTTGGGTGTCGTGTTGCAAAATGGCAAACAAAGGCACAACGAACAAACCCATCATCACCGATATGCCAGCAATGTCAAACATGATGGTATTGAAATACGGCTTGCCAAACATGCTCGAGAGCGTCAAAACAGTTTTGGGGGTGGGCAGCGCCACGTGCCCCAAATGAATCATGAAGTATGCTGTGGCAAGCATCGAAAATGCACAATAACGTCCATCGATGTCTGTCTGCAATAAGCGGTTGCACACTTGACAACCCAGCGCCACAAATAAGGTGAACACGCCGAGTAAAAAACTCAAAACACTTTGATCGCCATGCAGGATGTATTTGACGTAGGCAGGCAGTTGTACGATCAGTGTGCTGCCAATGAACCAGAACCAAGAGATGCCCAGTACGGCTAAAAAAATACGACGGTTGGCCATGGTCTGTTTGACGATTTGTCCAATGGGGCGGAAGATGTTGCGGTCGATGCTCAATGTGGGATTGGCCGCATCTCGGACAGGGATGCAGCAGGCTGCTGCGTAGCCCATGGTTGCGGTGACCATGAACAGGCCGCCCACCCACCAAGTGCCACCGTGTAGACCAATCAAATATGTGCCGACCAAGGTGCCCACCAAAATGGCCAAAAATGTGCCACTTTCAACCAGTGCGTTGCCCGAAATCAATTCTTTGGCAGCCAGATATTCAGGCAAAATGGCATATTTGATGGGGCCATAGTAGGTGGAGTGTGTGGCCAAAATGAACAGTGTGGCGAACAAAAGTGGCATGTTGTGGGTCACCAAGCCAAGCAGGCCAAGGGCTGCGATGGCGATCTCAATCAACTTGAGCA
Organism: Candidatus Comchoanobacterales bacterium; assembly: GCA_965661085.1. Classification (GTDB taxonomy): domain Bacteria; phylum Pseudomonadota; class Gammaproteobacteria; order Comchoanobacterales; family Comchoanobacteraceae; genus CBFIDA01. The sequence goes on from CBFIDA010000002.1 coordinate 53,237, forward strand.
TCTTGATGCACTGTGTTTTGGGGAAACGGTCGGCAATTTGTCCTGCGTTGGCTGAAAACAAGAAAAAGGGTAGGCTGAAAATTGCACCTGCCAACAGGGCATGATATTCGGCATCTTTGGCGTTGGTTAGGATTTCAAACACCAACAATGTGGTCATGCCATTTTTGAATAAATTGTCGTTGAAAGCACCCAAAAACTGAGTGACAAAATACGGGAAAAACCGTTTTTCATGCAGAAGGTTTGACATGGTGCGTCCTTAAGGTTGAGGTCATGCTGGTGTCCATGGCGGACATTTTTTGGCCACACATGGGCCTGGATGGCGCATGTATTCGGGTAAGCCATTGTGATAGGTGGGCCATGCCTCGCCAAGTATCCAAGGGCGCATGTGTGCGACACAGGCCTCGGTGACATGCCAGCCGTCATCGCGGATGAAATGGTCGGGCAAAGGCCGTTCCGCATTGGCCACATCGGTCAATGGGCATGTGCCCACATGCCATGTGTAGGGTGTGTCGGATTGCCTCTCAATCGTCAGCATGACGCCGGTCTGGCCATGCAACAAGTGTGTGATGGCCGCTGCGCCGAGCGCTTGGGCTTGATCGACATCGGTTTGGGAGGCAAGGTGACGTGCAGAACGTTGCAGATAATCTGCCACGGCCCAGTGGGTTTTAAACTGGCATTGGGCACCCACCATCTGAGTCAATTTGGGGGCAACACCGCCGAGCTGTTTGTGACCAAATGCATCGACGCCGTCGGCTTCTGCCAAAAATGTTCCGGTTGCATCACGGATGCCCTCTGAGGCCACCACCACGCAATAGCCATGGTGGTCGACATGATGGGTCACTTGTTGGCAGAAGGCTTGGGCATCAAAAGCCACTTCGGGCAACAAAATCATGTGTGGTGGGTCGTTGGGCTGTTGTTGGGCCAAGGCTGAGGCCGCAGCAATCCAGCCGGCATGACGCCCCATCACTTCTAAAATGAAGACTTTGGTCGATGTTGAGGCCATGGCGGCAACGTCCAAACCGGCTTCCATGGTTGAGGTGGCGATGTATTTGGCGACCGAGCCAAAACCCGGGCAACAATCGGTCCCGACCAGATCATTGTCGACGGTTTTTGGAATGCCGATGCATTGCAGTGGATAGGACATGGCTTGGCTCATTTGCCAAATTTTATGCGTGGTGTCTTGGGAATCGTTGCCACCATTGTACACAAAATAGCCCACATTATGGGCGCGGAAGACTTCGATGAGGCGTCGGTACTCAGCCTCATGGTCTGTGAGCGATTTGAGCTTGTAGCGACAGGTGCCGAATGCACTCGATGGCGACTGTGCCAGTTTGCGCCTTGCTTCTGAATCCAGAGTGTTGGCGTCGATCATGTTTTCGCTCAGAGCACCCAAAATGCCATTTTGCCCCAACAGGACCTTGCCAATTTTTTGGGGATGTTGTTTGGCCTCATGTATCAAGCTGGCCGCAATGGTGTTCAAAACCGATGTCACGCCGCCTGAATGCGCAAAAAAGAGATTTTTTGGCATGATTTTGCCTCCGTTCCATGATGTTCCCAGTGTATCGATTTTGGGCATGTCGTGCAATGTTTGTGGGCACGTCATGGCGTTGATCTGCAGGTTTAAGCGCACATGCGGCATCAAGCAGTGTGGTCATGGCATGTGTGCAATGCCCCAAGACACCGCACACATAAAACAGCTGATTTTTTTGGTGGCCTGTGTCACAATGATGTTGGTATAATTTTATGGGGTGAAGCATGTCTCTTTTCGATGCAACATTCAGTATGGCGGTTGGCATGCATGTGGCCATGGCCCTTTTTGTGCTGATTTTGGCTTGGTTTGGTTTGCAGTGGCTGCAGGTGCCATTGCGACGCATGCTGAAACGCCACGTCGAACCAGCCACCAGTTTGTTTGTGATTCGTATGGTGCGTGCAGGCATGATGGTCTTGGTTGGCATGACAGTTTTGGCCAGCTTGGGCATTGACATGAAAGCCATGATCACCGGTCTAGGGGTCACTGGATTGTCGGTGGGTTTGGCCTGTAAAGACATGTTGAGCAATTTGGTGGCAGGCATGATTCTGTTGGTCCATCGTCCATTTCGCCTCAAGCAGGTCATCACCATCAAAGGGTTGAAGGGCCAAGTGATGGACATCAACTTGCGTTATACCGTATTGCACAACGACAGTGGCCAGCACATGATTCCCAACACGCTGTTTCTCACCAACCCTGTTGAAGTTCAGGGCATGGAGGGCACCACGCAGGGATGATCGGTGCGGTTGGAAGGACAGTTTCCTGGGCATCTGGATGCACCGCTTTGCGCCCTGTCATATTAAGGTCTGAAAGGCGTTGTAAGTCATTAATATTGGGCCTCACAGCCATGCTTTCTAAGCGGATACATTGTGTCGTGTTGTAAATGGCGTATGTGAAGCACATACTCATCAGGCCAACGATCATGGTGGTACCGATGTGGCCCATGGCACCGATGAGGGCCATGCCCAAAACGAGTGCGATCAAACCGTAGATCAGATGTCGTCGGGCCAAAAAGTGTTCGGCTTTGTTTTCTTGATATTTTTTCAGTAGTGTCGGGATGACATTTTGGATCACTGCATCGTCTTCTCCTGTCGTTTTAAGGTGTTGTATGATCTTATGCATGAATGTTGTCACCCAGTGTCCACAATCGGTCTGATTGAAAAAAGACTGGGCGCCAACAGCATGGATTTTGACAACCTTGGTGCTGAATTCAGTTGGTGAGTTTTCGTCAAAAGAATCTTGTGTGAAGTATTTAGGGATATTCATAATCTCTGACGCACCGAAGATGGTTTTGGGCTTGGGGTCAAGCAGATGGACTTGGTAATCATGGCGTTGATTTTTGATCAGTACCAACAATGAGAAGTGTGCATTTTTGCCATTGTTGATGGGCACAAGCACAAGGCTTTATTTGTAGCTCATGTAGATGCTTTTAACGCTGGAGTTGATGGTCTGATTACCATGGATGGTCAGGGGTGGGTGCAGCGCAAAGGACGTCTCGGTGGAGGGTATGATGCCCGACATATAGGGCAGTGTGCAGGGATAGTTTTTAATTGATGATGCATCTAAGGACAGTTGATTTGTGGCGAATTTATAATTCAACTCCCTCGGAGTCATTCTGATGTTGTTTGTCATGGTTTTGCCTGTGTTTTTTATTTTTTATTGTACTGTATGCACATGAACAGAGTCTTAAGCCTTTTGAATACGTTTTACAGAGATTGTTTGAGTCCAACAAATCCCTTAACATGGGTGGATGAACATCGGAGTGTGCTATGAAAATCATGGTCTTGGGCGCTTGTGGTACCTTTATGGCTGGGGTGGTGGTGTTGGCGAAACAACTCGGGCATGACGTTGTGGCTTACGACGAAGGTTGCTACCCGCCCATGTCAACACAACTGCAAGCTCAGGGTGTTGTGGTGCAAAACGCGACAACATTGGCATTGAACCACATCGATTTGGTGGTGATTGGCAATGGGTTTTCACGAAGCCATACTTGGGTACGTCAGGTGTTGCGCAGCGATGTGCCTTACACCTCTGGGCCAGCTTGGCTGTTTGATCATGTGTTGCAGAGGCGTCATGTCATTGCCATCGCGGGCACCCACGGCAAAACCACCACCACTGGCATGACGGTTTGGATTTTGGCGCAGTTGGGCATGCGGCCTGGCTTTTTGATTGGTGGCATGGTTGAGGGCATGTCGACATCTGCCAATTTGGGTCATCAGGATGCGCCTTTTGTCATTGAGGCCGATGAATACGACAGTGCATTTTTTGATAAACGTGCCAAATTTTTACATTATCGCCCGAAAACATTGGTCATCAATCGACTCGAACATGATCATGTCGACATTTATCCCACCATGCAGGCGATGTTGCAGCCCTTCAAAACATTGTTGCAAACCGTCCCAGACCATGGGTGCATCATCGATGCGTCAGAATCTTCGGCATTGTCTGAGGTGGTGGCAACGCATGCGTTTGCCCCAGTGACGCCGATGTTCACATCAAATGCTGCAAAAGTTCTGAAGTCTTTGCCCAATGTGGGATTTGAGTTGGGTGCAGATGCTTGTGTATCATGGCGGCATGTTTTTGGTGCCCACAACGATCACAATGGCGCTTTGGCATTGATGGCGGTGATGGATGTGGGTGTGTCGTCCGCTGAGGCTGCACGGGTGCTCTCAGACTTTCCTGGCGTGGCAAAGCGTTTGCAAAAGTGGCCCAATACCGGTGATGTGGATGTCTATGAGGATTTTGCCCATCATCCCACAGCCATGCGCGCTGTATTGACGGCATTACACCGCCGTCATCCCAACAGGCCCATCAAAGTGTTGTTGCAACTGGGATCCTACACGCAGCGTGCGGGGGTGCACTGGCCGATGGTTGCCGCGGCACTCAAGACTGCTTCGGGTGTGTGGATGCTCCGACCTTCTGATACCGACTCGGATGTGGATGTCTTGCTGGCAGCCATGGGTGGGCACGCACATCTTTTTAATGAAGTGCGGCGATTGGCAGCGCATGTGCAGAACACACTGGTGGCGGAAGATGTTGTGGTCATCATGAGCAGTCGAGATTTTGATGGCATTCGAGATGTGTGGCATGTGACCACCGAGCTGAGTTAAGCCATGGGCTTGCATACAGGGTGACCGTGGCCATTGACGCGGTGGTGTTGCGTACGGTGGCTGCGGAGAAGGTGCGCTGAACATTGTTGGCTTGACTCAATGTTGGATATGGCCCAAACTGTTACTTTTTTGGGAGCGTTCTATGAGGTGGCAACACATTCGTCCAACTGCTGTGTTGGCGATCACGGTACTTGGTTTGGTAGGCTGTGGTCAGCCCATGACCAATCAGCAAATGGGTACCGTCACTGGTGGCGTGATTGGTGGGGTGATTGGTTCACGCCTATCTGATTCCAATAAAACAGCCACCACCATCGGTGGTGCTTTGATCGGTTCGATGGTGGGGGCGCACATTGGTCGTCAAGCCGACATTGAGGCACAGCAGGAATTCTCACATGCGTTGGGCACATTGCCACTGAAGCATACACAAAGCTGGCGAGATCAAGGCACAGGCTACCAGTACACCATCACACCAACACGCACTTTTCATCGTGGCAAGCATTTGTGTCGACGTTACAAAACAAGCGTACTCATCGATGGTAAGTTGACGCATGCCGAAGGCCGCGCATGTCGTGATGCCAATGGCGTGTGGCACATTGTTGACTGAGTAGACGCCTCACTTTAGACGTCAAGACTGTTTTTAGCCAAGGGCCACACATGTGGTCATCGCCTTTCAGTTGGCCTTGATCTTGGCGCGTTGTCACATAATTATGTTGATTTTTTTCTTAAATTTGATTAGAATGTGGTGTTGTTTGGGGTTCGCATCATGATTGAACGTTCTAAGTCGCAACAAGATTGGTTTCGGCGGTTCTTACAATTTTGGATTTATTTGTTATCCTCCATGTGCCAGGGCATGTTGGAGTTGTTTGCATCTTTGAAAAAATCGCTCATCGATGGGCAGGACATCGAACAATTTTTGTATGCGCTGCTGGATGCCAACCAACAGGACATACACCAAAAAAGAGCACAGGAACGCAAAAAGAAACAACAGAAGCAACGTCGTTTGATGCTGCTCAAATTGTTGCAGCTCCGTAAAATGCTCGGCAAAGGCAAAGCAAAAACCAAGGCAAAAAAAGTGCCAAAAGCCAAAAAGGGCGCTAAAAACATCAAAAAAATAAAAAAAGTGGCCAAGTTGTTCAAAGCTTTCAAAAGCAAAAAAAGCAAGTTCAACGTCAAATCTAAAAAATCGTCGACGCAAGCCAAGGCGTTCAAAGAAGAGTCTAAAAGAAAAAAAGCCATGACCAAACATCACATCAAACAGTTCAATAAGGCGGCGGCCAAGAAAGAGACAGCACAAAAAATGGCCGTCAAACACTGACCTTTCTATGATTGGCATCCACTTTCAAAAGTGTGGTGTACACCATCATCCTGCATGCCGTCATTTGAATAAGGGGCCTGCTTGGTTGGGATCAAATCATGGCATGTGCCTGGCAGACCCACTCAATGTGCTGAATCCTAAAAGACATAAGAGTGAGGGATCAGGCCACATGTGATTTCAAAGATGCTAGGCAGGGTGGGCGGATGCCATCGAGCAGTCTGTTGTCACCCCCATCCATCTATGAGACATCTCTGACAGCGATGCCATGTATGGTTGTGTGGCGGGCAATCTGCTGTTATGCTGAGGCGTGTTTTATGTGCTGAAGTAAGGACACGTCATGAAATGGTTCAAAAAAGATTCAAAACCCAGTGAGGTTGTCATGTCAAACGACAAATGTGACGTTTCATCGGGTGTGGCACGTGATCGTTTTGAGAAAACATCGGCGCCCTCATGGATTGCACTCTATGGTCTTGGGCAACCCAGTGTAAGCATGGAAGCGCTGGCGTCTGTGGTATTGTCACTGGGCTTTGAGCGTGATGCCAAGGGCCATTTTACCTGTCGAAAAGGAGATGCCGTGATACACATGCTCAACATGGTCAATCCTGGCACATTTCCAGAAGCGATGTCTGGTGCATGCCTTGGCTTCGTTTTATTGTTGACCACAGATGCACCTGCTGCCGATGTGGGACAAGCTTTTTCGATGATGATGGCGTGTGTGGATGCCATGGCAGCCGCCAAGATGTCGATGGCATGGGGGGCACAACCAGATCGTTGTTTCGAAGATGTTGAAGCATGGGATCGATGGACGGCCTTGCAACGTCAAGCCATTGCAACCTTGGAGCTGGTATGAGAATGTGCACGGTTCTGCTGGGCCTTTGTGGCATGGCGATGGCGCAACCAAGTTGGGTGCCAGCATCACCCCAGCATCAATTTGTCGTTGGGCCTACCTGGTCGGAGCAGACGGCGTCTAAAGCACCTGAATCGGCTGCAGCACAACCTGTCGTTGCACAAACGGCATCGGCCACTCAGATGCTTAATGTGGCCGATGCGGTGGTTTTTTTTCAGCAGGCCATGTTCTTGACCTTCAACCGTGCTGCGGTGCAGCCTGCAACCCAGCGTTTGGTGATGGCGCAGTGCTATCACCCAACAGCATGGCAGCAGCTTCAGCGTTTGAATCTATACCATGCCGTGCAACCGTATACGTCGGTCATGGTGCCTTTGGCACCGCCACAATTTTCCGTGGTGAAGACGCCAAGGTCAGGTTTTCATCTCAATATACAAATGCCCATTCAGATTGGCAATGCGACAGTTCAAAGGGACCACCATCGGCGCCACATGATCGCGGCTGATGTCGTTTGGGTGGGCAAGCAACATGGTTTAAGGGGATGGCAAATTCAACACATTCGTGTGATGCCATGGCAGCAACAAATGGGGTGACTTGTGTCAAAGATGTTTGATTTGTCTGCGCCTTGGCGACCCGAGGACGTCACATTGCCACAGCTGACACAACTGAGAAAACAGTTGGTCTTGTGGTCACATCATTACTATGTGTTGGGCGAGTCAAAGGTGCCTGACGCCACCTTTGATGCATGGTTTGCATGCTGTGTGGCAGTTGAAGCATTGCACCCCTCCTGGCAAGATCCATGTTCACCCACGGCGCGTGTGGGTGCGCCTGTTGCCGCAGGTCAGGCGTCCCTAGAGCATGGCATCGCCATGTTGTCCCTGGACAACGTGTTTGACGATGCACAGCTGCAGCATTTTATGGCGCGTTGTCAAAATCGTCTGCCGGATGCATCACTCACCTGGTCGATTGAACCCAAATTTGATGGGCTGGCGATCAACATCACCTATGTGGATGGCCGCTTGCAACATGTTGCAACGCGTGGTGATGGTCGTGCTGGCGAGGACATCACCCATGCAGCCAAGACCATTCGGACCTTACCCTTGACGTTGCAGGGGACCGGTTGGCCGCATGTGCTGGAAGTGCGTGGTGAAGTTTACATGGACAAAGAGGGTTTTGCAGCGCTCAATGACAAATTGGCCAAAAGCGGTGGCAAAGTTTTTGCCAACCCACGCAACGCCGCTGCTGGCAGTTTGCGTCAACTGGACCCCAAGGTTGTTGCGGCAAGACCATTGTCCTTATTTTGTTATGCAGTGGGTCAGGTGATTGGAGATTGGTCAACGCCAACACAATCGGCATTGCTGGCCCAGTTAAAGTGCTGGGGTCTGCCGGTGTCAGATTTGTGTACGGTGGCGGATGACTTGGCGGAATGCTTGGCGTGTCGTGCCGATTGGCTGGCGCGTAGGCACACACTGCCATATGAAATTGATGGCATTGTGTTTAAAGTCAATGCGCTGCATTTACAAGAAAAACTGGGGCAAGTCAGTCGTGCGCCCAGATGGGCTACGGCATACAAATTTCCTGCAGAAGAAGTTTTGACCACTGTAGAGCATGTGTCGTTTCAGGTGGGGCGAACGGGTGTGGTGACACCTGTGGCCCATGTGCGGCCCGCCAAAGTGGGTGGCGCAGTGTTGCGCAACATGACGTTGCACAATTTTGACGAATTGCAGCGTAAAGATGTGCGTGTGGGCGATACGGTTGTGATTCGACGTGCTGGCGATGTCATTCCTGAGTTGGTGCGTGTTTTGCCAGAATCTCGGCAGGATGACCTTGTGCCTGTGGTCTTGCCCAAGTGCTGTCCAGTGTGTCAAACACCATTGGTGCAAGAAACTGGCGAAGTGGCATGGCGCTGTCCCAATACGTTGGCATGTCCTGCACAAGTGAAGGCTGCCTTGGTGCACTTTTGTTCTAAAAAAGCCATGAATGTTGTGGGCTTGGGGCCTTCTCAGGTTGAGCTCTTGATTGATGCTGGTCTGGTGGAAAGATTGCCGGATTTGTACCAATTACAAGCTTCGCAATTGTTGATGTTGCCTGGTTTTGCTCAAAAGTCTGCCGATCAACTCATCGCGTCGATTGCCAACAGCCTTCAGACCACCATGCCACGTTTCATTCATGCGTTGGGGGTGCGTCATGTTGGCAGCACCACCGCAGTCACATTGGCACAGGCCAGTCAGGGCGATTGGGCCTGGCTGATGCAAGCCTCAAACGAAACATTGCTGGCTTTGCCAGACATTGGTCCTGCAGTGGTCGCACAATGGTTGTTGTTTCGGCAGTCGGTGCGTATGCAGGAAGACATCAACACGCTGTTCACCCTCGGTTTGACATGGCCCAGTATCGGTGTTGACACCGTTGAAGAGGGCACCTTGCAAGGTCATGTGTATGTCATCACAGGGCGTTTTGAGCGTTATGGCCGTGCCGAAATGACAAGCATGCTCCAAGCGCAGGGGGCCAAGGTGGCCAGTCAGGTGTCGCGGCATACCACTGGCCTCATTGCGGGTGACAAAGCGGGCTCAAAACACCAAAAAGCCATTGATTTGGAGGTCCCCATATTGGGTGAGTCAGACTTTCTTCAGTTGATGGGGCAAGCGATGCCAGATGATGCCAATGCATGACCATCAGAGACGTCACATTCAAATTGAGCCATGAAGACTGTATTCGACCGATGGTGGGCTCAACAACTCATGTGAAATACAGGAAGTTTTCAGTTTTGTCTGCGCAAAAAGCAAGCGGTCACACCAAGCATCGCTGCCCGTTCTTGTGGCGAAAAATATGCCAACGGCATGAAGGTTAGGGTGATTGATGTGGTGATCAAATACCGATGTGAAGCAATCTATGAGCCCATCCCCAGTTGCAACCACTTCAAACAGATTTTTGGTAAAAGACAAATGGATTCATGGGTTTGTCTGGATGTGTTGAATCTGAGTGGGATGGTGCGAGTGTGGCCATGAAAGGCCCTTGACATCTGAGTACGGTATGAATCAAGCGTCATTGGGCATGATGGCTGCTGCAGGTTGCATCTGTGTGTTGAGGAACACATCGATCGTTTGATTCAACCAGCTCATTGGGCCTGGCACAGGCCCACCATCATCAAAGAGCTGGGAGGCAAATTGTTTGGAGGGCAAAACGTATTTCATCAGCATGGGATGTACTGTTTTTTCATATTGGTTCAAAACAGATTCAACCGTTCGTCCACGTTCCATACAGTCACGTCGGATGCGTCTCAACAAACAGACATCCAGCGGTGTATCCAGATAAATGCGATGTTGTGCCAAGGCGCGTATTTCTTCAATGGCCAGCAACAAGATGCCTTCGACAATGATGATTGGGCAAGGTTGAACAGTGATGTGCTTGGCTGTGCGGGCGTGGGTTTTGAAGTCGTATTCAGGAATGTGTATTGCTTGACCTGCCTGCAGCTGTTTGAGATGTTGCACCAAGAGGGGAAAGTCGATGGCTTCGGGTGCATCATAATTCATCAACGCCCGTTCTTGCAGGCTACACTGTGACTGATCATGATAATAGGCATCAGAGCGCAGCACAGTGATGACATCACTTGGCCATTTTGCCAACAAACCATTGGCCAAAGTTGTTTTGCCGCTGCCAGAGGGACCAGAAATGCTGATGACGAGGGTGTTCATGATGCGATCATTCCTTGTGCTTTTTGAAGAGAACCAGGGTGGCGCCCATGCCACCCATGGATGGTGGTGCTTGACAAAAGCCAAGCACGGTCATGTCGTCGTGCAAAGTTTGGTGCACGGTGTCTTTGAGAATGCCTGCACCAACACCATGTACCAGCAACGCAGTGCGCACATGCTGAGCACGATATGTGGCCAGTAGATCAAGCAATTGTGCATGACATTGTGCAGCGGTCATGCCATGAAAATCTTGACGCGTGTGGGGTGGTTTTTTGGCATGGTAGAGTTGATCGAGACGTTTTTCTGCCCCACTTTGGGCAAAACGATGCGGTTGATAGGGGTGTAGAGTTCTATGTGGTGTTGATTTTGGATGCGGTGATGCATGAGGATTTTCACTGGCTTGTACACGGGTTTGCGGGTTCATGGCCATATCTCGCAGAAATCTTTTGGGCACATTGGGGGGAGGTGCATCCGACATAAGCAATACGATTCAAACTCCGAAGCATCCTATCATACCTCACTCGGCATGCAAAGCATTAACAGATCGTTGTGCATGTGGCGCCCCATAGAAGTCGTGTGCCAATCGCCGTTGTCCAGTTGGGTCATCAGACCCATCTCTGCAGCTTTTTGGAAAATGGTCGTGTCTGGAGTGGCGTGTTGCCGCATATGAGTCAGGCTGATTGGCCGATGCAGGCGCAACCGGTTCATGAGGTACTCAAACGGCAATGCATCGAGTGGGATCGTATTTTGACAAGCAATTTTATCGGTGGCTTTGAGATAATACTTGGGATGATGGTGGCGGTATTGGCGCACCACCCCATTTGCTGTGGTCAGCTTGCTGTGTGCACCAGCACCAATGCCAAGATAATCCCCAAACTGCCAAACGTGCACGTTGTGCTGACAAACATTTTTTGCTTTGGCAAATGCAGAAATTTCATACTGCTCAAAGCCAGCATTGGCAAGATGACGATGGCCCTGCAATGCCATGTCGGCTTGCAAATCATGATGTGGCAGCTTGGGTTTGGTATACGCAAAAGCGGTATGTGGTTCGATGGTCAGCTCATACCAAGATACATGCGTGGTGTCGATGGCAATGCCTTGCTCAAGGTCGTGCATGGCTTCTGACAGAGTTTGTTCGGGCAGTCCAAACATCAAATCGATGTTGATGTTGTCAAAATTGGCGTGTTGTGCATCCTCAATGGCTTGATGGGCTTGTCGATCATCATGAATGCGGCCAAGTCGCTTCAAGTGCTTGGCGTCAAAGCTTTGAATGCCAAGTGACAAGCGAGATACACCTGCTTGTCGATATCCCCGAAAATGTTGTTGGTCTGTGGTGCCCGGATTGGCCTCCATGGTGATTTCCAGTTCGGGTAGGGTTTGAAACGACTGGTGGATGGCATCAATCAGTTTGGCAATGCTGCTGGGTTTAAAAAGACTGGGGGTGCCACCACCAAAAAATACACTGACAATACAACGATCGACCATGACGGCAGACTGTGTGGCCATTTCTGTCAACAAAGCGCTGACATAGTCCGATTCTGGGAACGTTTGGCCACGTATGGCATGCGCATTGAAGTCACAGTATGGACACTTTTTGACACACCACGGCATGTGGATGTACAAAGCTGTTGGTGTGCTTTGAGTGTGTGGCCATGGCAACCAATCTTGGAGGTAGGGGTCGAGCATGGTTCAAAAGCTCTGTCGAATTTTGAGCAGCATTCTTTGGACCAGACCATGCTCGGCTTGGTATTGTTTCCGCGTGTAGCCAAAGATCATGACGTCGATGAATGCATTTTTAAACCAGCGGTATGATTTGAGTAAGCCATCTTGTTCAAAGCCCATTTTGGTCAACAATGCAATGGAGGGTGCATTGTAAGTTGTGGTGAAGGCTTCAATGCGATTGACCTCCATCACATCGAAAGCATACTCAAACACTTTGGCCAAGCATTGGGTCATGATGCCTTGCCGCCAATACATTGGATTGAGGTCATAGGCAATTTCGATTCGGCGATGATAACGTGTCCATGACTCAAAACTGATACAGCCAACCATGGTTTGCGTTTGACGATCGACAATGGACCAGGCAATACTTTTGTGCTGGGTGTACAAATCCAGATTCCATTGCATCTCGGTGGCAGCCTGGGCTTCATTTTTGGGCAAGCAGCTGTCGGGCACATAACGTGCCACTTCTGGATGATTGATGTAGGTCAAGTATGCAGCAGCATCGCTGGTGCGTGGTTCACGCAACAACAATCGTTCGTTCACATTGAGCACGGGAAAGCGTCGATAAACTTTGTTTTCAATGTGTGGGGTGGACATCATGGGGCTCCAAAAAACGCAAGATTGTCATGGGTTGCAATCTGTAGTGCAAATGGTCATCATCCGGTGTTTTAAAAACGTATCGCGGTGGCGGGCGCGCATGACTTTGATGGCGGTGTGCAGTGCTTTGTTTTCACCGATCAGGACCACCAATTTTTTTGCGCGAGTCACAGCAGTATACAACAGATTGCGTTCCAACAACATAAAATGTTGCATCACAAGGGGCACAATCACAGCAGGAAATTCCGATCCCTGCGATTTGTGAATGGTGGTGGCGTAGGCCAGCGACAATTCATCCAGCTCCTGAAAGTCGTACTGGACCATGCGTCCTTCAAATGCAACTTGTAAGGCTGCGCCTTCACGATCGATGTGGGAGATGGTGCCGATGTCGCCATTGAAAACCGCCTTGTCGTAGTTGTTGTGATGCTGGATCACTTTATCACCGAGCGCGAACACTTGACCAAACTGACGTATGCCATTGGCATGATTGGGATTGAGGGTTTGTTGAAGTGTCAGGTTGAGCTGTTGTGTGCCAAGCGTGCCTTTGTGCATGGGGGTGAGGATTTGAATGTCTTGAATGGGATCAAGATGAAAGCGTTGTGGAATACGCTGTTGTACCATGGTCATGATTTTCTCGGTCATGGCCTGTTGATCTTCCAGGTGGATGAAATAAAAATCTTGTAACGTTTTTTGATCGGTGGGCAGAGGCGACAACCCTTGGTTGATGCGGTGTGCATTGATGATGATGGTTGAGTCTTCCGCTTGGCGAAAAATCTCTGTCAGTTTGACCGTTGGTAAAGTGCCAGCATCGATCAAGTCTGCCAGCACCGATCCTGGTCCCACAGAGGGCAATTGATCGACATCGCCGACAACAATGACGCCGGTGGCATCGTCCACAGCGTCCATCAGCTGTGACATCAAGACCACATCAATCATGGAAGCTTCATCGATCACCACAATGTCTGCATCAATTGGATTGGCGTGGTTGCGCTTGAAGCCAAATTGAGCGGGATCAAACTCCAGCAAACGATGGATGGTTTTGGCAGGTCGGCCTGTTGAAGCCTCAAGGCGTTTGGCAGCGCGTCCTGTCGGTGCCGTCAATGCCAAATTCATGCCCAGATGATTCAACCAATGGATGATGCTTTTCACCAAGGTGGTTTTGCCGACCCCAGGTCCCCCAGTGATGATGGTGCATTTGTGACGTATGGCCGTCAGAAACGCTTGTTGTTGTGAGGGCGACAACGTCATGGCCAAATGATCTTGTACCATTGTCACTGCGGCATCGTTGGCGTGCTGTGACCAATGGGGCGCGATGCCAAGAATGCGTTCAAAATGACCTGTGATTTGAATCTCAGCCAAACGATATTTCTCCAAAAAATACCAAGTGTCGTCATCAAAAACATCGGTGAGCATTTGGCCGGATTGCACCATGTCACGCAAGGCTTGTGTGGTTTGCGCAGCATTGACTCCAATCAACCGTTGCATGGCTTGACTTAAAGTTTCTAGGTTGGCAGCACAGTGGCCAAGATTGGCGCGTTCTTGTAACACGTGCCTGAGTGCTGCGTGAATCCGAATGTTGGCATCCTCAGCCACACCCAACTTCAGAGCAATGGTGTCGGCCGTTCGAAATCCCACACCGTGGATGTCGACACACAAACAATAAGGGTTGTGTTTGATCACCTCGATGGCCTGGTCGCCATACGTTTTATAAATGCGGGTGGCACGACTGGTGCCCAGACCAAAGGATTGCAAAAACACCATGATGTGTCGGACCACCGATTGCTCAGACCAAGCCTTCAACAGCTGCTCTTGCCGCTGTCTGCCAATGCCAGGCAGTGTCAGCAAACGTTCGGGCTCATGTTCGATCACGTCGAACACTTTTTCTTTAAAGTGTTTGACCAGCGTTTTGGCAAAGTGAGGCCCAATGCCATGAATCAAGCCTGACCCCAGGTATTTTTCGATGCCAACCAATGTTTGAGGGGGTGTGAGGCGAATGGTGCTGGCCTTGAATTGCCTGCCGTATTGGCTGTCCTCGATCCAGATTCCATCGCAGGTGATGTGTTCACCCACCGCCACATAAAGACTCTGACCAACAACGGTATGCAGTGTGTCAGAGGCATCGGTGGTGATGCGCAACACACAAAAACCGTTGTCCGGATTGTGAAAGGTGATGATTTGCACCGTGCCTTCAAGCTGGATTTGGGGTGCAGAGTGGCTGGACACAAGCGGTACCTGGATCAAAACAACATTGAACCATGGCAGAGGACTGCTGTAAAGCCCATAAAACTCAGGGGTCTGACCGACATCATCCATCATGAATGTGTGGGTCATGCATGATTGCGGTGCACTGACCCAGTCCAACACAATCGATCATGCAAGCAGGGGGTTGGGCGTGCTGGCGCCCTGATGGCTTTGACAAGCCGTGTCAAGCCGCTAAGTGTCCATCAAGCTGGTAGGGAAAGCGTGCCGCACAATGCCATGCGGCCACCTTGAATCAGTCAGATCTGTTTGATCGGGGAGAGGGTATTGCCAGCATGATTGAACAGAGGTAGAATGGTTTCATTTTTTGAGGAAGCATGATGGCCAGTAAAACAGTTAAGGTTGCCGTGACCGGTGCCGCAGGTCAAATTGGATACGCGTTGTTGTTCCGCCTGGCCTCAGGTCAAGCTTTTGGGCCAGATGTCAAAGTTGTCTTGCATCTGATTGAATTGGAGCAAGCTCTGCCCGCACCGAAAGGTGTGGTCATGGAATTGCGTGATTGTGCATTCCCCTTGCTTGAAGACATCAAAATCACCGCTTCGCTTGAAGAAGGGTTTCGTGGTGTCAATTGGGCCATTTTGGTTGGGGCCATGCCACGCCAAAAAGGCATGGAGCGTGCCGACTTGTTGGCCAAGAATGCCGGTATTTTCAGTCAGCAAGGTCTTGCGTTGCAGCAAAATGCGGCCAGCGACGTCAAAGCTTTGGTGGTGGGCAATCCGTGCAACACCAATGCTTACATCCTCATGAAACATGCCCCAGATATCCCATCTGAACACATTTTTGCCATGACCATGCTCGACCAAAATCGGGCCGTTGGTTTGATGGCACAACAAGCCAGTGTGGCCCTCGATAAAGTCGAACGCTTGATGATTTGGGGCAATCACTCCAAAACCCAGTTTCCCGATTTTTACCACGCTCAGATCGATGGCCAACCGGCCACCAAAGTGCTTGGCCAAGATTGGTTGCAGCGTACGTTCATGCCTGCGGTACAAAATCGGGGTGCAGAGGTCATTCAGGCCCGTGGTGCCTCATCTGCGGCATCCGCAGCCAATGGCGTGGTCGACACACTGTCACACATTGAAGGCGTGCATGCCGACGCCACCAAGCTTTTCTCGGTGGCATTGTGCTCCAAAGGTGAGTATGGTGCAGAGCCTGGCTTGATTGTTTCGTATCCATGTCAACGTTTGGAAGACGGCACCATTCAGGTTGTTGAGGGCTGGGAGCATTCCTACGAAGCCAAACAGCACCTCAAAACAACCTTTGACGAACTGCTGGCCGAGCGTGATGCGGTCATGCAGTTGGGTTTGGTCACGCTGTAAAGGCCATCTACACTTTTTGGGCGTGCTTGCATGGCTCAATCACATACCACTTGGTGCGTCATTGATTTTGCCCCAGAGCCTTCATTCAGCACTGAAGCATCAAATCTGTGCACATGGCAGGTGTCACAAAGGGCTGGTGCTTTGCATTCGACACGAGCGTCGGCATCCATGTGCCGTTTTCAGCGTCATGTCTGCTTGAAGCATTGTCTGGGTGCATTGGGTTTTTCATTCAGGATTTATTGCAAGTCTGGCCTCAGGGACTTGGCTTCGTCCCCCTCGATCTGGCCCCTGGCTCCTCCCCCCCCTCGTCGGTAAAGCAGTATGATTTGATGTGGTTTGCGCTTTTAGGTGCACATCTGAATGGGCAGTCTCTACAAGATGGGCAATGTGGTCGCCTTCGCTGGGTGCCAGAAAGCGCCATGCAGCGATGCAGCAGGGGGTGACAATCGCGGCCAACAAAATCAATTGGAGTACGATGGCATTCCAGTTGGCTGGAATGGTGCTGTTGTAAGCCAATTGAAACCACCATACTGAGTAGCCAAGCGACAGCAGCTCAAAGCTGAGAAAGACAGCGCCAAAATAAATGCAAAAGGTTGGTAAAGCGCGCAAAACTGCATTCATGGCAGTTTGGTTGCGATGATAATCGACGTATGCATGAGATGCTGGGGGGTTGTTGGGCAAACAGTTCAAGGCATGAATGATCCATTTCAGTGATGTGACGATGATCATGCAGCCAAGCCATAGAGACAGGTTGGTGCCAATGCCAGCGATTGAGGGGATTGCCACAGCAGTGCCCATGGAGGCCAACCAGAGATTGGCTGTCATCAATGCGACAGCGACCAAGCTTCCCAGCAGCAAAGGTTTGAGCAGCATGCTGTAGACCGCATGCCACAAAGATTGTCCAAAAGTCAATGACTGATTGTCAGAATCCTCGTTCAGGTAAGACAGGGCATCGATGGTCAGATCGCTACATTTAGCGTCTAATCGACTTCCACTCTTCCCAGGGTTCCGAAGCACAGTATTCTGCATGTGCTTCTGTCTGTCCAAATTGCCTTCAAAAAGATAATACAGATTGGTGCAAACAAAGGCCAAAACAGTACAACTGGCCAAGGTTGGGGACAGAAAGTGCCAGTACAATACAGAGCTGAAACCAGCGCTGATGGGCGTGGTGACATTCCAGATGTAAAGGATCATGGCCCAAAACAGGGCGACCATGGTGGTCAAGAGGAGTGCAATGGTCAGGACTTTGGTATGATCCCAAAATTTTTGCATGCTGAATGAAATGGCTGTTTCTGCATCATTATCAAAGTACTTTATGGTGTCAATGTTGTGGTCAAAGATCAGTCCAATCACCAAGCCAATGATGGTGCCAACGGCAGCACAAAACAGCAGGAAGCTGGCGGATGCCACAGGAAAAATCAAAGTGCCCCATTGCCAGTACCAGTGCGATAAGCCGACAGCGCCCACACCGATCAATGCGCCCATGATGGACCAGGTCAATACATGATAAATGGATTGATTGATAGCCATATGAAAACCTTATCGTCTGAATTCCCGTCATTTTGCCACGATCATGGTCTGGGTTCAAGCCTGTCGGTGTGACGTTGTTATGGGTGCATCAAAAACGTGGGGCAATTGTGTCAAAGGTTGTGGCTGTGGTAGTCTGTGCATGGGACATATCGATTCTGTTGGAGCAGGGCATGTCATATCTTTCAGTGATTAATCAGCTTGAAAACATTGGCGACCCAACGGCATTTTTTGAGCAGTTGGGCGCCGCCATCACAAAAGGCCATCATGCCGATTATGCTGAAGTGATTTGGGTGGACGCACCGCGTCAGCACTGTGTGACCATTGCTTCCAACCTCATACGGTATCATGGCAAACCTGCAGCCACACTGACATGGTCTTTGGACGATGGTTTGTACAGTTTGGTGTATCAACGCAAAGAGGCATGTCTGTTCACACATTTGTCTGCTGATCCGCGGCTACAATCATTGACACACCATGTCCCCGACGCCATTGAGCATGCTGTCATCATGCCCATCATGTATCGTCATAAGATGCGTGGCATGTTGGCGTGTTATCGTGAGCACAAGTCTTTTGATGGTGAAGATGTTGCCATGCTGATGACGTTTGGTGTCAAAATCACAGGTGCGTTTTATCGGCGGTTGAGCCGACTGCAAGAAGAGTTGGTCATGGGGCATGCGCCTGCAATGCATGAACAAACCATGACAGGAACACCGTGTGCACCAGGTGTGGCCATGGGCAAAGTGGTGGTGGTCTCGCCACCCGCTGATTTGGATGCCGTGGTGATCCAGCCAGCGGAAGATGTGTCTGCAGAAGTGGCGGCATTGACCGAAGCAGTTGCGCAGGTGAAACAAGACATCAATCATTTGAGTGCGGTGTTGTCCAAAACCTTGCCCAATACAGAAACCGATATTTTTTCAGCCTATTGTCATATGATTGATCGTCATGGCTTGGTCAGAGATGTCACAGCCTGTGTGCATGCAGAGGGGTGCACCGCTTCGGGTGCTTTAAAAATGGTGATCGACGGCTACATGCAAACCTTTGAAAAAATGGATGATCCCTATCTGCGTGCACGCATGATTGATGTCAAAGACATTGGGCGGCGTATTCTTTCTTATCTTTATTCAGCAGGACGCCATACCAAAAAGTTTCCCAAACGCACGATTTTGGCCGGTTACGATTTGGCGCCCATGGCGATTGCGGAGGTGCCAGAAGGCCAGTTGGTGGGTGTGTTTTGTGCACGTGGTTCAAGGCATTCTCATGCCAGCATTTTGGCGCGGGCCATCGGTGTGCCGACCGTGGTTGGCATTCAGGATTTGGTGCTGCAGGGGTTGGAAGGCAATGTGGTGCTGTTGGATGGTTACACCGGCCAACTGGTGCTGCACCCCTCAGAACAAAGGCGGCGTGATTTTACCAAATTGATTGCACAAGAGGTTGCCAGTGAACACCAGTATGAAGACTGTCGAGGGGTGCCGGCCGCCACCAAAGATGGTGTCCGCATTGCACTGCATGTCAATGTGGGTCTTGGCACAGACATTCACGGTGCGCTCAAAGTTGGGGCCGACGGCATTGGACTTTTTCGGACAGAAATCCCTTTCATGATGCGACCACATCTGCCTTCTGAAACCGAACAATGCTCGATTTACAGACAAATTTTAAAAGCTTTTGCCCCCAAGCCTGTTGTACTCAGAACCATAGATGTAGGGGGCGACAAACATTTGCCGTATTGGCACGTTGAAGAAACCAATCCTTATTTGGGATGGCGAGGTGTTCGGTTGTGTTTGGATCAAGAGCATGTTTTACGCATGCAGCTTCGCGCGATGCTGCTTGCCAGTGAGGCGTTGGGGCCGGCCAACATCATGATTCCGATGATCAGTGATCTCAGTGAGATCAAAGCCATACACCACATCATTGAAGCCATACATCAGTCTTTGTTGCAGGCAGGCCACCCCATCATGAAACCCAAATTGGGCATGATGATTGAGGTGCCGTCTGTGATTTGCCTGTTGCCCAAATTGGCACAGCATGTTGATTTTTTCTCTGTAGGCACCAATGATTTGACCCAATATTTGTTGGCCGTTGATCGCAACAATCATCGTGTGGCACATTTGTATGATTATTGGCATCCTGCTGTACTGCATGCATTGATGACCATTGTCGACACATGTCGTGTGCTGCAGAAGCCTGTCAGCGTTTGTGGTGAAATGGCGGGTGATCCGATGCTGGCTTTGCTTTTGGTGGCCATGGGGTATCAGCAGCTCAGCATGAGCCCTAAAAGTTTGCCCAAAATGCGATGGGTGCTTCGACATTTCACGCTGGCAAAAACAAAAAGTTTGCTTGATGCGGTCATGCAGCATGCATGCCAGAAAGATGCGCAAGCGGTTGTTAAAAATGCTTTACGTGAGGCAGGTCTCGCACGATTGATTGGTGAGCATGCGCATCAACCTGTGGCCATGATGTCTGAGTTGTGATGATGTGATGGATGAGTCGCCATCAGGGATCGTGTGACGGGTGTTGAGGATTGTGTTGAATTTCTCTGGGTCCTGGCAAACGTCAGCGTCACGCACACCATGCAAGTTGGCACGTGCTTTGTTTGCAAGGCATCAGGCAATGGCTGCAAGACCTGATTGTGGTCACCCTGCCGGGCTTGATGGTGATGTTGAGTGGTGTTTGATCTGCTGGAGTGAGGCGATGTCACAAACATGGTTGCATGTTGCGCGCAATGCACATTTTTGCCCCAGCTTATTTTTGGGGGAGGCATACGGCCATCCTTTGATGCATGGACTGAGACGTCAACACATCAAGGCGATGAGATGAAACAAGGTTCTATGGGGGTGGTCTGCCATTGTCAATTCTTGGTGCTCAAGTGCATAAAATCTGCCCCAAAATGCGGGCTGATCATGTGAAGTCTGTATGGTTTCTGTGTTGGGTTCAACCAAATGCTCAAAGGTTTCATGTGCGTGATGCATGTGCCATGGCACAGTCCTGGTCGCAGCAGGGGGAATTGTTGTAAAAAAAACCATGATCTGGCATCATAAGTTATAAAGAATCAGGATTGCATCATGTTGTTCCCTCACATCGATCCCGTTGCCATCAAAATCGGGCCTTTGGCCATACGTTGGTATGGGCTGGCCTATGTGGTCGGATTTTTGTGGGTGCAATGGTTGGGCAAGCGTCGCCTCATGCATGCTGAACAGACGCCTGGCATGATGCAGGCCAAGCACTTCGAAGATTTGATGTTCTGGTGCATGATCGGGGTTTTGTTAGGTGGGCGCGTGGGTTACATGATGTTTTACCAAACCACAGCATTGTGGCAAGCGCCATTCGAAATTTTTTACATATGGCACGGTGGCATGTCGTTTCATGGTGGTTTGATTGGCGTGTTGTGTGCAATTCATCTGTTTGCCAAGAAGCATCAACTGCACCGTTTGCGGTTGCTTGATTTTTTGGCACCCATGGTCCCAATTGGCTTGGGTCTGGGGCGTTTGGCCAACTTCATCAATGGTGAATTGTGGGGCCGGCCAACGCATGGCCATTGGGGCATGATATTTCCATGGGTGGACCAACAGCTTCGCCACCCCTCTCAGCTTTACGAATGTGCCCTCGAAGGTGTGCTGCTGTTTTTTGTGCTGCGCTGGTTGCAGCGTTTTGACTGCAGTCACACTCCTGGTTTCATGACCGGGAGCTTTGCCATGCTTTATGGTTTGTTTCGATTTTTGGTTGAATTTTATCGACAACCCGATGCGCAACTCGGTTTGTTCTTTGGTCATCTGTGGTCCATGGGGCAACTGTTGTCTCTGCCCATGATGGGTTTTGGGGTATGGCTGGTGTACATTGGACAGCAGCACAAATGTAAGGAGTCATCGCAATGACGGCACAATGGTGGGAATGGCTGGTCTCAGCCATCGCTTTGGTTTTTGTGATTGAAGGCATCATGCCTTTTGTGACGCCAGAGCAATGGCGTCATCTGCTGCGTATGCTGACTGAAAAACCAGTCACTCAGATTCGAGCGATGGGCATGACGATGATGTTGTTGGGACTTTTGATCTTGTTTGTGGTGCATCATTTACTATGAAGCAGACTGGCCTTGGCATGCACTGAGGAAATGGTGTAGAATGGGGCTCTTTTATGAGGGTGATGCAATGCAGGCAAAATCAGTGGTGGTGCTCGGTTCACAATGGGGCGATGAGGGTAAGGGCAAACTTGTCGATGCATTGACACCACGCGCAGCCGCTGTGGTACGCTTTCAAGGTGGCCACAATGCGGGGCACACGTTGATTGTTGAGGGACAAAAAATTGTTTTGCATTTATTGCCATCGGGCATTTTGCATGATGGCGTGACGTCGGTCCTTGGCAATGGCATGGTGATCTCTCCTCAAGCTTTGGTTGAAGAAATCGAAAAAGTTGAGCGCTTGGGTGTGCCGGTCAAAACACGATTGGCCATCAGTCATGCTGCACCCTTGTTGCTGCCTTACCATGTTGCACTTGATGAAGCACGTGAGCAGCAACTTGCGGGCAAAGCCATTGGCACAACGAAGCGTGGCATCGGTCCAGCATACGAAGACAAAATTGCCAGAAGAGCGTTGCGGATGTCTGACCTGAATGACCCCAAGCGATTGCAAGAAAAGCTTGAGGGTATTGCGGCCTACCACAATTTCATGTTGGCCTCTTATTACAATGCGCCCACCATCGATCCGAAGATCGTGTTGGCCGATTTGTTGGCACAGGCAGAAAGCATCAAGCCGTTGATCACAGATACGTCGGCCATGCTCAATGCATTGCGTGCCCAAGGTCGTTCCATCTTGTTTGAAGGTGCTCAAGGTGCTGCGCTCGATGTCGATCATGGCACTTATCCTTATGTCACCTCTTCGAATACCACAGCGGGTGCAGCAGCTTCTGGCAGTGGTGTTGGGCCTTTGGCCATTGATGAGGTTTTGGGGGTCACCAAGGTCTACACCACCCGCGTTGGTGCAGGCCCATTTCCCACGGAGTTGCACGATGAAGTTGGGCGTCATCTTGCCGAGGTGGGTCAAGAGAAGGGCGCCACGACAGGTCGGCCACGTCGATGTGGCTGGTTTGACGCAGTGGCGATGCGGCGCAGTATTCAGGTCAACAGCATCACAGGCCTGTGTTTGACAAAACTGGATGTGTTGGATGGTCTGCCCACATTGCGTATTTGTACAGGATATCGCTTGGGTGATGAGGTGTTGTCTCTTCCCCCCGTGGATGAGCAACGTTTGTCAGAATGTGTGCCCATTTATGAAGAAGTGATGGGATGGCAGGCTTCGACGCAGGCATGTGTCGATGTGTCGGCACTGCCAGAAGCTGCCCGAGATTATTTGGACCGTTTGGCTGAAATTTTGGGCATTCCAGTTGTCATGGTCTCAACAGGCCCAGATCGCAAAGCTTTGATGCACCTTGTGGATGTGCTGCCTGCAGCGCAAGAAGTCAACGATGCATTGACACAGCAGTGATCCTGATTTTTGGTTTTAAGTCAGCGGCCAGATCAGCATGCTGGCGAACAATGCCACAAACATGATGCACAGCATCGCTAGTGTCCGACTCACAGGTGCCTTGCGATGACACTTTTCTAGCGTTTCTGCGATCAACCCAGCGCCCACGCCCATGGCAATCGACATGGTTGCAGGTAGGGTCAGTATGATGACCCAGGCAGCCGTCATTTTGCTGGGATTTTTCCAAGGCAGATGACGACCACTTGCCATCATGTGGCAGGCAATGAAAGACAAGGTGGCAGCAATGGCCCATTGTGGCACCCATGTCAACAATGGTTGTAATGCCATACAGCACATGAATCCGATCCCGGTGCTGACGCTGGTCAGCCATGTTCGGCCACCGGCCATGACGCCGGCAGCACTTTCAAGATAAATGCTGATGGGGGCATTGGCACACAGGCTGGATGCGGCCGAGGAGAGACCCAGCGTGGTGACGACACGTGTGGCGGTGTCTCGATCTGCCGCAATGGTGGGGTGTTGATCAAGCAATGCGTGCATTGTGGCAATCGTGTCCATCAAACACACCAAGATGAGCGTGACAAGTGCCATCAGAGATTTGAGATGAAACAGGCCGTGCCAAGAAGGTTTGAGCCAATGCCAAGTTGTGATGCTTTGGCTGAGGGCCAATGGCTGCAGTGTTTCAGAGAAAAAAAGATGTTCGCCACATGCCATCATGATCAAACCGAGTAAAATGTAGCCTGGAACGCCCGTCCTTTTGAGCCCAATGAATACACACAAGGTGATGGCCCAGCCCAACTCGGCATGTGAAAAACTTGGCAGATGATGCACAAAGACCATCTTCAAAGAAATCAAGAAAAAGAAACAACCAATGCCAACACTGGTGGCTGTCAGCATCGTTTGTGACAATGCAGATTCAATGTGCTTGACCACCCCCATGCGCGCCAAACCACTCAGTGCCAAGCCAGCAATGAGCACCATGGCCATTGTTTGTGACAGATCATAGTGCAGATGCCCCACCAATTCGGTTGTGACGTAGGTGGTCAAGGCCAAGCCGGGTCCAGCCATGATGGGACGTTTGCTGTAGAGACCCACACAGCATGTGGTCAGACCGATGATCAGGCACGTTGTGACGAAGCTTGTGCTGGGGGGGATGCCGATGGTTTGAAGCATCATGGGGATGGTCATGGTGATATAGATGGACGACAGCAGTGTTGTCATGCCTGCGATGATTTCGCGTTTGATGGGCGTGGTGTTCATGGTTGCATGGTCCATATGTTGGTACCCCGGGCCCGATTCGAACGGGCAACCTATCCCTTAGGAGGGGATTGCTCTATCCAGTTGAAGCTACCGGGGCATGACATCGATGTTAAACCATCTTGATCAATTCGCAAAATGTTAATCGGTCATCGAAGGTTGTGGCATGCATCAAAAATCGATCAGTTTGCCATCGGTCACAATGTGTTGTGCGCCATCATTGCTGCGAATCTTCAATGCACCTTGATCTTGAATGCCCTCCGCAATGCCTGTGATCCTACCTTGTGATCGTTCAAGCGTCACGGTTCGACCATGCAGCATGTCATGGGGATGAAAAGCATTGGGCAATTCAGCTGCATCAATGTGTGTTGCCAAACCTGGCAGCAATGTGGCAAGTGTGGTAATCAAGATGTCCAAGCGTTTTGGCATATTGGGCCATGCCGATTGCAGGTCGGTCATCCCGCTGAGTGTTGACAGTGTGGGATGGGCATACAAGGTCAACCCAATGCCTATGGTGATGCGTTGTTGGGGGCCTTGTGTGGTGGTTTCAACCAAGATGCCACCAAACTTTTTGCCTTGTATGTAAAGATCGTTTGGCCATTTCACTTGTAACATTGTGGGTGCACGCAGCGTCTTCAGTGCTTGGATGATCATGATGCCCATGGCGATGGGTAGGATGCCAGTTTGCACTGAATGCGATGGCTGGTATTGCAGTGCAAGCCAGATGCCACATTGGGCAGGTGAGTGCCAAGTGTTGCCTTTTTGGCCACGGCCGTGCGTTTGTGACTCGGTCAAACAAAGATGTATGCCTGGTGTGTTCGGCGTGGCCATGTCCATGACAGAGCAGCATTGCTCAACCACCGTGCAGCTGCCAAGATGTTGTCGAACATCCTCGGACAAGTGCGATAGAATCTCTTGTGGATTCCAAGGGGTAGCATGTGCGGTCATCAGCCATCAAGCCTACGAATGCTGAAGGGCAGCAAGGACTCTTGCAACAATAGGTTTTGAGACTCGGTGGACGATTGTTTGTTGAGTGTGGCCAGATGCAAGATGGTCATGCTGAACACACCAATCCACAGGTACGACCAGCCACCATGGATGACACCCAAGCCGCCGTCATAATCACCCAAATAACTGATGGTCATGATGCCGGCAATATATGGGATAAGCCATAAGGCGTAGATCAAATCAATGGGGGCGATCGTGCGCTTGTTTTTTGCAAAACGATGGTAACCGAAGAGGCATGTCCAGCCAATCAATAAGGCCACCAAAAGCGATGAGAGCGTATGCCATCCTGACCAGTAGGCCAAAATGTTACAGATGAAAAACGCGACATGACCAATGATTTTGGGATAGGGCAGCTTGAAGGGGCGTTCCAGTTGTGGTGCTTGATCCCTCAGAGAAATCAAGCAAATGGGTCCAACACCATAAGACAAAACAATGGCCACCGTTTGAAACTTGATGAGTGCTTGCCAACCTGGCAATGGAAAAAACAGTATCATGCCCACCAAACAATTGAACATCACTGCATTGGCAGGCACGCGTTTTGGGTTGAGTGTTTTAAACCATGCAGGCATGTATTTGTTTTTGGCCATGGCATAGTTGAGCCGTGCACAGGTGGTGGTGTAAATGATGCCGGTGCCCGCAGGGGTCAACAAGGAATCCACATACACCAGAGAGCCCAACCAAGTGATGCCCAAGGTCAAGGCAATGCCTGCAAAAGGACCAGAGTCATGGTTGAAGTGAAGGTGTTGCCAGCCCTGAGCAAGCATGTCTGGGGTCAATGCACCGATGAAAGCGCATTGAATCAAGGCATACAACAAGGTACAAATGAGCACCGATCCAACCACAGCCACAGGAACCGCCTTGCGGGGATTTTTGGTTTCACCCGCCAGAGAGGTTGCTTCTCTGAACCCAAGAAAAGAAAAGACAACCGCTGCAGGTAACGCGGCCTGGACGCCATGCCAACCAAAGGCCAAAAAGTGGCCGTGGTTGGTAAAGTTGCCCACATCAAAATGCGTGTAGATCAACATCACAGCCACCACACAAGGCACAACCAGTTTCCAGCAGGTCAAGGCTGTGTTGTAACGTGCCAACTTCTGAACACCTTTGATGTTGATCCAGCTGATGGCATACAGCATGATGCATGCCGCCACCAAACCTTGGTGGCTCAACATCGCAACGCCATCGACCGTATGCGTCAGGCCTGGGAAGAAACGGGTGTAATATTGTAAAATGGCTTGAACTTCTGTGGGAGCAACTGCCACACTTGACAACCATGACAACCACGTCATGGTGAAGCTGACCAAGGTGCCGTGGCTGAATTGTGTGAAGCGGGCAATGCCACCTGCCAAAGGCAGCATGGTGGAAAGTTCGGCAAACACAAAGGCAATGATCAAAATCAGCAGTCCGCCGATGGGCCAGGCCAATGCCGCCGCAGGCCCAGCAATCTGTGCAGTATAAAACGCCCCAAACAGCCAACCTGAGCCAATCATGCAACTCAATGAGGTAAAAAGCAGGCCGATGGTGGAGATGTCTCTTTTAAGTGGCATGGCTCTGCCTCGATAAAATATTTTTATTATAGATGCAGCTTGATTCAAAGACAAAACATTTCTTGTTTTTTTCTAGATTCCATGTCGGTTTCAGCGCGCGTTTTTCAAAAGTGTTTCAGGCAATCTTCATGCATAAAAATTCATAATGCATGAATTAATATTTTCAATTTTTGACTGTGTGATAAACGCCCATGGGCCAAAAAACATCATGGCGCGATTTCTACCACATTTTTGTCACAAATTGATTATGATGCATCAATCACATTTCAGAGGCAGAGCCATGGCCCGTAGAACACATCTCAGTCACATTGGTACCCATTTGATTCAGAAGGACCGACATGTCTTTCATGCCAGTAAAAAAATGTTCGAACCTTTTTACCAACTTTTTGGTGGTGACATCGCAGGCGATTTTTCACGACCATGCAATGCCAAAACGTTGCATGCTCAAGACATGCGATGGACCGAAACCGAGCAAGCCGAGTTCATTCAGGCTTGTGAGCAAGTGCGTCAGGTGCTGCAAAAACAACACAAGCGCAAAATCAAGAGTGTCAGTGCCCTTGAAAACATCATGGCAACCTTAAAGTTTTTGGGCTTGAAATACCATCTTCCTAGATGATGTCCGCAAAAGCGGCATCAAGCCACGGTGTGACTTGATGCCGTGTTTGTAGATGCGTGCCATGTCATGTACCGGCGGTCGAATGACCCATGGTAGGTGATTTTTCATCTGTGGTTGATGGTCGCGCCTTGCCATTCGGAGAGCATGGTGCGACATTGAAGCCTAAATTGCCGAGAACATTGCTGCCTATCGATTGAATGCCAGAGTTTGCAATGGCCTTGCCGAGGATGCGTTGATTCAAAAATTGCACTGCAAGCCTCATGGTCTGATCAGGAGATATGTCTGGTGCCTCTTCTTTGAAAGCAGCAACAAGGTTTTGAAAGAAGCCCTGTGTGGCCTTAAGTTCCAATTCAAGGGCTTTGGCCTTTGCCTGAGCCACCAGTGTGATAGCCTTGGCTTTTGCCTGTGCAGCTTTTTCGATCTTTTTTGCCTCCATGTTGGCTACAATTTCGGCTGTTTTGGCTTCTTGTATCGCACAGACTCTATCCAGTTCCGATGAGTTGGCAGCCAAGCGCCTTTGTTCATTGTCGGAATTTGTATGTTTCAATCGAACCTGAATGGGTGGTGATTTCTCATCCGATGTGCCAGCCTTGACGCCCCATTTTTTTAAAATATCAACCACAACATTTGGGGCCTTTTCGCGTATTGACGCTGATATTTCATCGAATGCTTTGTCTTTGGAGTCTGCTGGTTTAGGAAATACTGCTTTAACCATGCCATTCATTTCGCCTTGTAAAGCGTAGGTCAACCTTGTTTGTAGGTTGTGTCCGGTCAAAGGTTCTCCAGCATTTTCCAGTAACTTGGGAATGAGTGCTTTCGGCTTATCAATCGTGCAGCCACACTCAACATCCAGTGTGTAATCGGTGTTGTTGACTTCTATGGGTAGAGATACTGTGAAGGTCAATATGCGAGTGGCCGGTGGCAGTGATGCAACATGATCATATCGACTGCCTTCCATCACACGAGTATGTTCAATACGAATCAGGCTGTTGAGTTGGCGATCTCTCACAAAATAAGTCTGACACAAGCCGTCTTTACGAAGTAAATATGCCTGATTGGCAATGGGGTTATGCTGATCATGATGTTGACCACCATGGTTTGCAAAAAACTGTTTGATTGGCTCATTGTCTTCGGTGAGCGGTATTTGCGCATAAGTCAACTTGTTGTTGGTGGCTGATGGTACCTCTAAAATATGTAGACCCTGCATAAGATAATGTTGTTTGCCATTGAATGCCACCACCATAATATTTTGAGCATTTTGGGGCACATGTGCCAGACAAATATGTCCTCGGTGGAAAATGTTATCACCTGACAAATTGGTGCAGGAGTTTGTTTCGGTTTCTTCTGTGGGATAAATGCAAGACAACAAGTACATGCCTTCGTCTAGACCAAATGAGGCTTTGCCGGAGATGTTATCCACAATCACCATGATGTGCCCACTTTTGACAAGCGTGGTTTTATACAGCAAGTAGCTCCATGTCATAAGCTGTATCGCACCACATAAGCTCATCATCACCATGCTTGAGGTAAAAAAGAGACCTATGGTTGCTGGCATGCACAAGCACATTAAAAAGAAAAGCGATCGGTGCAGCTTTTGAAATGGGCCCATTTTGTGCTCGAGCTTTCCTTGTTTTATGGTTTTTATGGCTTTTATGATTGCTTCGGGTGTTGCTTCGGTGCACGAAGGTTGAAGTAGTCTCTCTTTATCTTCGATCTCAGTGAATATGTCTTTATATTCAAATTTTGATTGGTGGTGCTATTGAGGACCGTCTTTTTCATCGTTTGGCATAATTTACTCGATTTTTTGATTAGGGTTCTATTATTTTTACCAAACAATAACCAAAAGTCAATATTTAATTTTTCATGACTGCAGGGGTAAGGCGGCGATGGTGGGCATGTGGCCTGTGTGGGTGAGAAATCGGTCGAGTGCACTTGGGCTCAGATGTATGGTTTCTGTGTTGATCAAGGGGTGAAGGTGCAGGATGGCGTGGTCCATCAGTGTGGTGTCGATGCACACATCGATTTCATGTTCGGTGTCAAAATAGAGGCCAAGTGGGCTCAATGAGCCAGGTTTGACACGCAGCAAGCGCCATATGTCATGGGGCTTGGCAAACGACAAGCGTCCAGTGTTGTGTTGTTGGGCAAAAGTGTTGAGATCCAATTTTGGGCAATCGGGCATGACAACGAGATAAAAGCGGCGTCGTTTGTTGACCAACAATAAGCTCTTGCAATGTCCGCCCAGCAATGCCGCCCGGTGTGCTTGTGCATCGGCTGCCGTATGCACTGCATGGTGTGTGGTGATGTGGATCTCGATGCCTATTTTGGCAAGGCATTCAAGCACTTGTGCGCGCGGATTGCTGGATGTTGTCACCCACTCCCTCCAGTCGTTTGATGCATGGGGCTCAGTTTGACGTTTCGTTGGAGGCAACGTGAGGGGTGCGCACATCTCTTTGCTGGGCGCCAATGTACCACTGGCGTGGGCGTGTGATTCTGAACGGTTTGGTATGGTACATTTCCAACCAGTGGCTCATCCAGCCTGTCATGCGTGCCAGTGCAAAGATGGGGGTGAACATGGATGTGGGTATGCCCATGGCGCGCAATGTGATGCCAGAGTAGAAGTCGATGTTGGGATAAAGTTTTTTGTCAATAAAATAGGGGTCTTCCAGTGCAACGCGCTCAAGTTCACGCGCCAAATCAAACAAGGGATGATCTTGCTGCGGACTGTTTGCCAACACTTGATGGCAGATCTTTTGCATGATTTTAGCCCGAGGGTCATAATTTTTGTACACGCGGTGTCCAAAACCCATCAATTTGAACGGGTCGTCTTTGTCTTTGGCTTTTTCAATGTATGTTTGAATGTTTTGAATGCTGCCGATGGTTTGCAGCATGCGCAAACAGGCTTCATTGGCGCCACCATGTGCTGGTCCCCACAATGCGGCAAGCCCTGCGCTTGAGCATGCATAGGGATTGGTGCCTGTCGAACCAGCAGAGCGGACGGTGAATGTCGAAGCATTGAGTTCGTGGTCTGCATGTAAAATGAATATTTTATCCAGAGCGTCGGCCAAAATGCTGCTGGGTGTTTCATCTGCATGCTGGGCCAACATGTCATGGGTAAAGCGTGCGCTGTAGCTGCCTTGATGGCGATGCATCATGTTGGTGGGTAGGTTTTGCAAGTGACGATTGGCCAGTGCCACCATGGTGGGGATCGTCGCCATCAGTGTCATGGCTGCATGTTCTCTGACATCTGGGTCGTTGTAGTCGTTGTCGGCATGATGGTGGTATGCCGAAAGTTGTGCAAGCAGGGTCATGATGATTGACATCGGGTGTGCTGCGCTGGGCAATGTTTTAAGCAAGTCGAGCGCGGTGTCTGGCAAATGCTGTTGTTCGCTCAGGCGTGTTTCAAAATGATTGCGTTGTGACTCAGAAGGCAATTCACCGTGGACAAGAAGGTGCATCACCTCTGGAAATGATGTCTGTGATGCGAGCTGTTCTATGGGGTAGCCGCGGTAAAGCAGGCGCCCTTGCGCACCATCAAGCCAGGTGATGCTGGATTGGCATGCTGTTGTTGAGGTGAGGCCGGGATCGTAACTGAACCAACCCAGATTTTTGAATGGCGTGATGTCAAGATTTTGTTGGCCAAAAACATCGGGTTCAAGCTGCATGGATTGTTGGTGTGTGCCATCATGGATTTCTATGGTGCGCATATACTCATTCCTTAAGTTTTGGTGCCATCTGAAGCGAATACATTATAAACATTTCATGTTGGGTTGCAAGCCGGTCGTGTTGTGACGTGTGCATCTGGATTTGGGCCCTGTTGAACCTGTCTGACCAATGCCGAGTTTTTTGAACGTGGTGGTTTTGTGGTGTTGGCATCTTTTGTCGCCTAGAAATCTTTACCATGGATGCGGCCATGTCGTGTTGTAAAGTGTCTGAGAGTGGTTTACAATATGGCCAATTCACTTTAATGGGGTAGCGCATGCGCGATGATCGGCCGATTTTTGTCAATCCACTCAAGGTTCAGCTGCCCGTCACTGCTTTGGTGTCCATTTTGCACCGCATCAGTGGTGTGGTTTTGATTGTTCTCAGCCCTGTTTTGATGTGGTGTTTGGCCAAAATATTACAAGGGCCGCAGGGCCACATACGTTTGCATGGTCTCTTACAACATGGTTTTTTTGTCTTTGTTTTGTGGGGGGCACTGGTTGCGCTGGGTTATCACGTTTTGGCTGGATTGCGTCATGTGTTGATGGACATAGGCATGGGTGAGTCGTTGCGGTCGGCGCGTCTCAGTGCAGCCATTTTGCTGCTGTTGGCTGTGTTGTTTGCGGTGTATGTGGGGATGCGATTATGTTGACGTGTTGTTGCGCTTGGTTGCGTAAAGGGTTGGTGGGTTGGATTGCGCAGCGTTTGTCTGCCGTGGCCATGCTCTTGTATTTTCTGCCCATGTTGTATGTTTGGCTCATGTGTCCAAATTGGTCACTTGCCGCATGGCAAGCTTGGCTGCATCAGCCAGTCTTGATGGTGCTGATGGTGATCAATGTGATTGGTTTCTTTGTCCATGCTTATTTAGGTTTGTGGACGGTGTGCACAGATTACATACATCATGTTTGTATGCGTACTTTGGTGTTGTATGGTCTTGGATTTTACATGTTGGCTGCGATTTTTGGTTTGTTTTGGATGTTGTTCATTTAGATGAAGGGGAAGGGCATGCAGGTTGATACCTATGATGTGGTGATTGTTGGTGGGGGCGGTGCAGGACTGCGTGCTGCCATTGAATTGTCTTCCAGTGGCTTTAAAGTGGTCGTGGTATCCAAGGTGTTTCCGACACGCTCGCACACGGTTGCGGCACAAGGTGGCATCAATGCTGCTTTGGGCAACACCGATGGCAGCGATGATTGGCGATGGCACATGTACGACACCATCATGGGCTCAGATTATCTTGGCGATCAAGATGCCATCGAATTGATGTGTCGTGAAGCGCCACAATCCATCATCGAGTTGGAGCACATGGGTCTGCCATTCAGCCGCAATGAAGATGGCCGTATTTATCAACGTGCGTTTGGTGGGCAGTCACGGGAATACGGTAAAGTCGCTGATGTGCACCGTACATGTTGTGCCTCAGATCGCACAGGGCACGCACTGTTGCACACGTTGTTTCAACAAAACATTGCACACAAAACACATTTTCTCAATGAATGGTATGCCTTGGATTTGGTGATGACCGATGCCGATACGGTTGCAGGCGTCACTGCTTTTTCAATTGAGACCGGTGAAGTGCGGTATTTAAAATCCAAGGTGACTTTGCTTGCCACGGGTGGTGCTGGTCAGATTTTCAAGACCACCTCCAATGCTTACACGTGTACAGGCGATGGTCTTGGCATGGTGTTGCGTGCAGGATTGCCACTGCAAGACATGGCCATGTGGCAATTTCATCCCACCGGTGTTGCCGGCGTAGGGTGCTTGATCACAGAAGGTGTGCGCGGTGAAGGAGGATATTTGCTCAACAGTGAAGGTGAACGTTTCATGGAACGTTATTCACCCCACATGAAAGATTTATCATGTCGTGATGTGGTGTCGCGTTCTTCTATGATTGAAATTCGAGAAGGTCGCGGTTGCGGGCCCAACAAAGATCATGTGCTCTTAAAACTGGATCACATTGGTGCAGAAAACATTGCCAAGAAATTGCCTGGCATATCTGAAATTGCATCCACGTATGCCAATGTTGACGTGACCAAAGAACCCATTCCTGTTGCGCCGACCTGTCATTATATCATGGGAGGCATCCCCACCAACAAATACGGTCAAGTTTTGACACTGGGACGCTTTGGGCGTGACAAAGTTGTTGGTGGCTTGTATGCGGCAGGCGAATGCGCCTGTGTGTCCGTCCATGGTGCCAATCGATTGGGAGCCAATTCATTGCTCGATTTGGTGGTCTTTGGGCGTGCTTCTGGCAAACACATGACAACTTACCTTCAGCAGGGCTGTGATGAGCCAGTTGTCAGTCAAGATCACATTGATGCGTCATTGACACGTTACCGAAGGTGGGACAAGAGTGAAAACGGTGAGCCCGTTGCGCATTTGCGTGCAGAGATGAAATCCATCATGGCGTTGCATTTTGGTGTATTTCGTGCCAAAGACAGCATGGTCGAAGGCATCAAGGCACTTGAGCAGTTACAAGCACGCTTGGCCTGCGCCCATCTTGCCGACAAATCCAAAGTCTTCAATACTGCCCGTGTTGAGGCGCTGGAGTTGGACAACATGCTGGCTGTGGCCTATGCGACCGCCGTTTCTGCAGAAGCGCGAGAAGAAAGTCGAGGTGCACATTCTCGTGCTGATTTCCCCAAGCGTGATGATAAAAATTGGCACTGTCATTTGTTGGCCTACGGCGATGGCCAATACAAGAAACGTGCCGTCAACATGAAGCCAGAAGATGTTGAACCATTTGTACTGAAAGAGAGGGAGGCCTGATGTCACATAACCAGCCTTTTGAAGTGATCATTGATCGCTACAATCCAGATACCAAAAAGCAATATCAACAAACCTATCATGCCAATGGCGCAGATGCCTCAGGCGCCATGCTGCTTGATTTGTTGGAGCTGATCAAGGTGGAAGATCCTACTTTGTCGTTTCGACGTTCATGCGGTGGCGGTGTGTGTGGTTCAGATGGTATGAACATCAACGGCAAAAATGGATTGGCCTGCCAAACTCAGTTGAACACATTGCCTAAAAAAATTGTGTTGCGGCCTTTGCCTGGTCTGCCGATTGTGCGCGACTTGATTGTCGATATGGCGCTTTTCTATAGACATTATGAAACCGGCAAGCCTTATTTGATGAACGACACCACACCAGAAGATGGTAAAGAGCGTCTACAGTCTGAGGCCGATCGCAGCATGTTGGATGGTTTGTATGAGTGTATCATGTGTGCATGTTGCACCACATCCTGCCCATCGTTTTGGTGGAATCCAGATAAGTTCTTGGGGCCGGCTTCTCTGTTGGCAATTTGTCGATTTGTTCTGGACACCCGAGATACAGCAAAGCAAGAACGGCTCGAGTTGTTGTCCGATCTCTACAGCTTGTATCGTTGTCGAGGGATCATGAATTGTACTTCGGTTTGCCCCAAAGGTCTGAATCCAACCGAAGCCATTTCTAAGTTGCGTCATGAAATGATCAAATCATCATGCACCTCATCGTCCTAAGGATCGCATCATGTCAAAAAAGGCCCTTTTTGAACGTTCTTCTGCTGCTTTCTCGGGCAATGCATCGTATTTAGAACATTTGTATGAGCAATATGCTGAAACCCCAGAGACATTGACCCATGGTTGGTCCAAATACTTTGATGAAGTGTGCGATGGCCATACTGCCGGGCCATCTCATGCGCGCATTCAGCAAGATGTCATTGCAAACGTTCAGCGTCCAGCTTTGCGCTTCCAAGCTTCAGCAACCTCTGGTGGCGCCATGGCACAACAGCTCGTACAACACTATGAACACCATGGTCATTTGCATGCCAACATTGATCCTCTTGGTTTACAGGCCACGCGTGCCAAAGTGCCCTCATGGCTGCAGCTTAAGACACAGGGACAAGATCCCATTGGCAGCAATCTGTATGGTTTGTCTGCCGATGCAACACTTGATGCCTTGAAAACAAAGCTGGAAGCCACATATGCTGGCAGCATCGGCATCGAATACATGCATTTGCAAGATGTGGGTATGCGTTCATGGTTGCAACAACGCATGGCATCATACACCACATGGCAGCCTCACAAAGACACTGTGCGTCAAGCCATGTACAAATTGCAGTGTGCGGAACATATGGAGCTGTTGCTTGGACGCAAATTCATTGGTCAGACACGTTTCTCTCTGGAAGGGGGAGAAGCTTTGATTCCGATGATGGAACAATTGTTGGCCGAATCGGTCGGTCGGTTTGGCGTCAAAGAAACCGTGATCGGTATGCCACACCGAGGTCGGCTCAATGTCATGCTCAACATCCTTGGCATGCGCTTTGATGACATCTGTGACATTTATACCGGCAAACGTGAAGATGTGAATACATCGAGTGATGTGACGTATCATATGGGTTATTCTGCGGATCGTGTTTTTTCCGGTCAAACCGCACACATCTCGTTGGCATTCAACCCATCGCATTTGGAGTTCATTGCACCTGTGGTGATGGGATCGGTCAAGTGTCGACAACAACGTCATTTCTCTGAGTGTCCTGAAGCCGTGATGCCCATCATCTTACATGGTGACAGTGCTGTGTGTGGCCAGGGTGTGGTGGCCGAATGGTTCAACATGATGCATGCACCTGCACACCAGATTCAAGGCGCCATTCACATTGTGGTCAACAACCAAATTGGTTTCACCACATACCGAGAGGCATCGCGATCAGGCATTTATTGCACCGATGCACATCGTTATGCCGATGTACCCGTGTTGCATGTCAATGGCAATGACACCGATGCGGTACTTTTTTGTGCCGAATTGGCTGCGGCTTATCGTGCCAAGTTCAAGCGCAGCATCATCATCGATCTCAACTGCTACCGCAAGTATGGGCACAACGAAGGTGATGACCCGAGGTTCACCCAGCCCATGATGTATCGAGCCATTGACGCACAATCTTCGCCTCGAGCCCTGTATCAAGACAAGTGCAGCACGGTGTATGGCTATGACCCAGTGATGCTTCAACAAGATGAGGCCACCATCAAGACCAAACTCAAAGCGGGTGATCGTCTTGTGGCTTTGGCAAAACAACAAACGATGCTCAAAGATCGAGAGGCTTTATGGCAAGACCATACGCCAGCATTTGATGATGTGATGCCCAACACGGCATTGTCGCAAGATACCGTCCGTGCATGTGTCGAACAATTGACCACGTTGCCACAAGATTTTGTGTTGCATCGTCAAGTTGAAAAGTTGTTTGAAGAGTATCAGCAGGCGGCCAATGATGCACATCCTGTGCGTTGGGGACTTGCGGAGCAATTGGCGTATGCATCCTTGCTGCGTGAGGGTTTTGGCGTGCGCTTGGTCGGTCAGGACGTTGAACGTGGCACATTCAGCCACAGGCATGCCATGTTGCATGATCAAAAAACGGGTGCACAACATTGTCCGTTGGCCAACATTTCAAACATGCCGCACGGTTTTCAAATTCACAACTCCGTACTTTCTGAGCAGGCGGTATTGGCTTTTGAATATGGTTTTGCCAGCACGCATCCTGGTACGCTCACCATCTGGGAAGCACAATATGGTGATTTTGCCAATGGTGCGCAGATCATCATCGATCAATTCATTGCCTCTGCATGGCAAAAATGGGCCAGAATGTCCGGCTTGGTCATGTTGTTGCCACATGGTTATGAAGGCGCTGGGCCAGAGCATTCATCGGCGCGCTTGGAGCGTTTTTTACAGTTGAGCGCCCAACACAACATGCGCGTTTGTATGCCTTCCAGTGCAGCTCAAATGTTTCATTTGCTTCGTCTGCAGATGCATCAAAAAGCCCGCATACCTTTGATCGTGATGTCACCCAAAAAATCACTGCGACTGCCAGATGCCATGTCGCCTTTGTCAGACATATGTGAAGGTGGTTTTCAAACCGTATTGCCGGAACAAACATTGCGACCCAGCAAACAGATCAAGCGTGCCATACTTTGCTCAGGCAAGGTTTACTTTGATTTGGTTGCACATCGTGAGGCACAAAAAATCAAAAATGTCGCCATCGTTCGGGTGGAGCAATTGTATCCATTTGATGAAACAACATGTCGTGAGATATTGGGTGAATATTCTGGGTTGAAAACTGTGGTGTGGTGTCAAGAAGAGCCTCGTAATCAAGGCGCATGGTATACCATTCGACACCACCTTGAGACCAGCATGCCATCTTCGGTTGTGTTGACGTGCGTCAGTCGTATTCGTGCAGCCTCACCTGCCGCAGGTTATCAAGATTTGCATAAAAAACGTCAACAGCGTTTGATTGCAGAAGCGTTCACAGATCATGAAGGAGCATAAAATGACTGTAGAAATCAAAGTGCCTAAATTGCCTGAGTCGGTGCCCGATGCGGTGGTGGCCGAGATTTTGGCAAAAGTAGGGGATGCGGTGCAAGAGGGAGATCGTCTGGTTGATCTTGAAACCGACAAAATCATGTTGGAAGTGCAAGCTGAATCCTCTGGGATCATTGAATCCATTGACATCGGCGTGGGTGACAAAGTCATCTCAGACCAAGTCATGTTAAAATTGAAGGAAGGTGCGGTTGCAGATGCCCCCAAAGCTTCTGACAATCCTGCGCCGGCTGAGTCAGACAAGGCTGAAGTTGCTGTGGCGGTTGCAACAGATGTGACCGCATCAGGTCTCAGCCCATCTGTGCGACGTGTGCTCGATGCACATCAAGTGTCTTCAGATCAAGTACAAGGCACGGGTAAGCATGGGCGCATCACCAAAGCAGATGTGACCAACTTTGTGGCACAAAGCAATCAATCCGGTGTTCCAACGGTACAGGGGCATCGCGCAGAACGACGTGTGCCCATGTCACGCATGCGCGCACGCATTGCAGAACGGCTGCTGGAAGTGCAGCAAAGTGCTGCCATCCTGACCACCTTCAACGAAGTCAACATGAAACCTGTGATGGACATCCGTCAAACATACAAGGCTCAATTTGAAAAAAAATATGGCATTCGTTTGGGTTTCATGTCTTTTTTCATCAAAGCAGCCGTGGCTGCCTTGAAGGATTTTCCTGCTGTCAATGGCGCATTGGAAGGTGAAGACATCATCTATCATGAATTTTTTGACATTGGTGTCGCCGTATCAACCGATCGTGGATTGGTGGTGCCCATCTTGCGCAATGCAGAAAACATGTCGATGGCCGACATTGAATTGGCGATCCGTGGCTATGCTGAAAAAGCCAAACAGAACCAAATCACACTCGAAGACATGACGGGCGGCACATTCAGCATCACCAATGGCGGCGTATTTGGTTCGATGATGTCCACACCGATCATCAATCCGCCACAAAGTGCCATTTTGGGCATGCACAACATTGTTGAGCGCCCCATTGCGGTGGATGGTCAAGTGGTGATTGCGCCCATGATGTATTTGGCGCTGTCGTACGACCATCGCATCATCGATGGCAGCACATCGGTACGTTTTCTTGTGCGGATCAAGCAATTGCTTGAAGATCCAGCACGTTTACTTCTAGACATATAAGCGAGGCAGTCATGGACATTCATGAATACAACGGCAAATCATTGTTTGCATCATATGGGATTCCCGTCCCCAAAAGCGAAGTGGTCGTCAATGCAGAAGAAGCATTGGCCGCCATTCAAAAAATGGAAATCGACCGCGTGGTGGTCAAAGCCCAGGTCCATGCCGGTGGACGTGGCAAGGCTGGCGGTGTGCGCATCACCGACAATAAAAACGACTTGGTTGAAGCCGTTAAGGCCATGATCGGACAACGTTTGGTCACCTATCAAACCACTGCTGAAGGGCAACCCATTCATAAGGTTTTGATAGAGGAGCCCTGTGAAATAGATCGGGAACTTTATTTGGGGGCCGTCATCGATCGTGGCAGTCAGCGCATTGTGTTCATGGCCTCAACAGAGGGTGGGGTCGACATCGAAAAAGTGGCATCTGAAACACCTGAAAAAATCATACAATTTGAAGTGGACCCTTTGTTGGGTGTTTTGCCATTTCAATGCAGACAAATGGCATTTTCTTTGGGTTTGGATCGACAGCAGGTGAAACAGTTCAGTCAAATTGTGACGCAACTCGGCAAAATGTTCGTGGAGTGTGATCTCAGCCTGCTTGAAATCAACCCATTGGTGGTCACAAAATCCGGCACATTGTTGTGTTTGGATGCCAAAGTCAACATCGATGACAATGCCTTATATCGTCAAGCCAGCATTCGTGACATGCGCGATCCAACGCAAAGTGATGCGCGTGAAAATCATGCCGCGAAATGGGAGCTCAATTATGTGGCCTTGGATGGCAACATTGGTTGTATGGTCAATGGTGC
The DNA here is from genome assembly GCA_965661085.1 of Candidatus Comchoanobacterales bacterium. Lineage (GTDB taxonomy): Bacteria > Pseudomonadota > Gammaproteobacteria > Comchoanobacterales > Comchoanobacteraceae > CBFIDA01. The sequence continues at coordinate 93,033 of CBFIDA010000002.1, forward strand.
AGGGCTTGCAATGGCCACCATGGATTTGATCAAGCTCCATGGCGGTGAACCCGCCAACTTCTTAGACGTGGGCGGTGGCGCAACCGCAGAGCGTGTGGCTGAAGCTTTTAAGATCATTTTGTCTGACGACAAAGTCAAGGCCATTTTGGTCAACATCTTCGGTGGCATCGTGCGTTGTGACTTGATTGCAGAGGGCATCATCGATGCCATTGATCAAGTGGATGTCAATTGTCCTGTGATTGTGCGTCTTGAAGGCAACAATGCAGCATCGGGCAGTGAGAAATTAAAAAACAGCGGTCTCAACGTCATTGCAGCAGAAAGTTTTGATGACGCCGCACAAAAAGCTGTTGCAGCATGTCAATAAAATAAGGAACGCATCATGAGCATCATCATTGATCAAAATACCAAAGTCGTTGTCCAAGGATTCACAGGTTCTCAGGGCACCTTTCATGCCCAACAGTGCTTGGCCTATGGCACCCAGATTGTAGGTGGCGTCACCCCAGGCAAGGGCGGTCAAACCCACCTCGATTTACCTGTCTTCAACACCGTTCAGGAGGCTGCCGATCAAGGCGCCAATGCCTCCCTGATATTTGTGCCTGCACCTTTTTGCCGTGATTCAATCATTGAAGCGGTTGATGCCGGCATTGAAACGATTGTTTGCATCACCGAAGGCATACCAGTCTACGATATGGTTGCAGTCAAGCAGTACATCGATCGCAAAGGTGTGCGTTTGGTTGGCCCCAACTGTCCGGGCATCATCACACCTGGGCAATGTAAGATGGGCATCATGGCCGGTGACATCCACCAGCCTGGTCATGTTGGCATTGTGTCTCGATCAGGCACCTTGACCTATGAAGCCGTCAATCAAACCACACAACTTGGGCTCGGGCAAAGCACCTGTGTTGGCATCGGCGGTGATCCAATTCCTGGCAGTTCATTCATCGACATCATCAAAATGTTCAACGAAGACGATCAAACAAAAGTCATCGCCATGATTGGTGAGATTGGTGGCACTGCAGAAGAAGAAGCAGCGGCATACATTGCTGAGTATGTGCATAAGCCTGTTGTGGCCTACATTGCTGGGGTGACAGCACCACCAGGTCGGCGTATGGGACATGCTGGCGCCATCATTTCTGGTGGTAAAGGCACCGCACAAGACAAATTTGTAGCCTTGGAAAAAGCAGGTGTGCACATCACCCAATCGCCAACTGGCATTGGCGTGTTGGCTAAAAAATGTATGGATGCTTTGGTCGCTGAATCATCGTTGTGATGGTTTGATCCTGCGCTCTGGCCGTCGTGTCATGGGCGCAGGTTTTGAGCGCAAATCAGGTGTCCCCTGCATTTTGATCGATCAGATTTTGAACATTCTGTTGATACAATTGACTCAATTGCTGCAATTGGTCTGCATCAAATGTTGTTTTGGTCGTGTTGTCCTGCGCATGCTCAACAGCGCTTCCATTCGAAAAAAAACCATGTTGTTGAATGCATTGTAGTACTTTAGTGGGTGCCATGATGCTGCTCTGCTTTTACTTTAACCCTTCCATGGTAACGCACCAACCTTAACATAAGATGAAAAGCTTGTTGTGCAACCACATGCATGCGTCATGGGTCCTTCACTTTGGTTCATGAGATGACGCCAGCGCTTCACACAGCCTTGGCGTTATGTCGCTTGTCACACCTTAAAAATGGACTGGGATGCAAGTCATCAGCACCAAACTCGCATGTGAGCATGCGAAGTTTGATGGACATTTCAGTTTTGCGATATGTTTATAGCAGCTCGAGCGGTGCATGAGACAGCATCAGCCACTTGACGCCTGCATCATCAAACTTGATTTGCACACGTGTTTGTTGGCCGGATCCTTCACAGTTTAAAACCGTGCCTGTACCAAAGTGTTCATGTCGCACCCATTGTCCTAGGCGCAACATTGGTCCCGCAACCACAACATTGGCAGGTGCCGTTGAAGAGAAGACAGCCTGATGGTTTTGACCGCCTTCTATGAGATCGTTGGGGATTTCAGACAAAAAACGAGAAGGGTATTGACTGGTGGTTTGGCCGTTGAGGCGGCGGGATTGTGCATGCGAGATGTATAAGTGCTCACAGGCACGGGTCATGGCCACATAGCAGAGTCGGCGTTCTTCTTCCAAACCTTCATCACGCAGGGACATTTGATGTGGGAAAAGACCTTCTTCAAGCCCCGACAGAAAAACAGTGTTGAACTCGAGACCTTTGGCCGCATGTACGGTCATCAATTGTACTTTTTGGGTGTCATCGTCGATGGTGTCACCGGCATCCAAACTGATGGAGGCCAAAAATGAAACCATGTCTTGTTGTGTTTCTTGTGCAAAAACATTGGCAGCATTGATCAATTCTTGCAAATTTTCAACACGGTTTTGGTAGCTTGTGCGATCTTCTTGCTCATAAAGCTCAAGCAGACCACTATTTTGAATGATATGGTTGATTTGATCGTGCAGCGCCAGACCTTCACAGCCATCAGCCAAAGTGTTGACGGTGTTGACAAAGCCCTGTAAGGCCTTGTGCGCCCGACTGGACCAATCGGTGTGATCGATGGCTTGCCACAAAGCACAACGATGCTGCGTGGCGACAGATCGAAGTTTTGTCATGGTGGTTTGACCAACACCACGGGTGGGTTTGTTGACGATACGCTCGAATGCAGCATCATCGGATCGTGAGACAATGAGTCTGGCGTAGTACAATACATCTTTAATTTCTGAGCGATCAAAGAATCGCAAACCACCATAAATTCGATAGGGTAGGTTGGCATGGGTCAACTGGTCTTCCAGTACCCTTGATTGAGCGTTTGCACGATATAAAATGGCAATTTCATCGAGGTTGGTGCCACGCGCGTGAGCAGACTCAATGTGCGTGACAATGTGTCTGGCCTCATCCAGATCATTGTAAGCCGTATAAAGTTGGATTGGACTGCCAGTCCCTTGATCTGTCCATAGGTCTTTGCCAAGGCGACCTTGATTGTGTTGAATCACTGCATTGGCTGCCGACAAAATGGTTTGGGTGGAGCGATAATTTTGCTCCAGTTTGATGGTCTCACACCCCGTAAAGTCACGCACAAAATGGTGCATGTGATCGACACAAGCGCCACGCCAACTGTAGATGGATTGATCGTCATCGCCAACGGCCATGACGGATGCGTTGGCACCACAAAATAATTTGAGTAGGTTGTATTGCATGCTGTTCGTGTCTTGGAACTCATCGATCAAAATGTCACTGAAACGATCGTGGTAATGTGCCATCAATGACGGTGATGCCTGCAACACTTCTGTGGTTTTTAGCATGAGTTCTGTGAAATCAACAAGATGTGCCCGCTCACAATAGGTTTGATAGATGTCATAGATCTCAAGACATTTTTGTTCATATGCATAGCTGGGAGGTTCGACTTGATGCGCTCTTAAGCCTTGTGCTTTGTATTTTTGAATGGCATACAATGTTTTGTTTGGGGGCCATTTTTGATCGTTGAGTTGGCATTCTTTTTGGATGCGTTTGATGATTTGAAGTTGATCTTTTGTATCGATGATTTGAAAATCAGAGTTCAGACCTGCTTCATCAGCATGTTGTCTTAAAAAGCGATGACAGATGCCATGGAATGTTCCAAGCCACATGCCAGGCAGAGGTTGGCCAAGCAATGCTTCCAAGCGATGACGCATTTCTTTGGCTGCTTTATTGGTGAATGTCAGGGCCAAGATGCCATAAGGAGACATGCCGCACTGCGCGACAAGCCATGCTATGCGGTGAACAAGCACCCGTGTTTTGCCACTGCCAGCACCCGCCAGAATCAATTGATGACCACGATTGGCGGTCACAGCTTGTTTTTGAGGTGCATTGAGTCCATCAATCAGCACGTCGGCGTGGCGTGACATACAGGTTTCCAAAAGATTACATGTTAGCGTTCACTCAGGGATTTGTCTAGATTGAAATCCGCTTGGAGGACAGGCACCTGACGCGATCCATGTTGTGCCCACCGATGCCATGTGATGCTGGCTTTAAGATGCTTTGGGGGCATAAGGATTGTGATCATTTTTAAAGGTCAATTGTATCGGCGTGCCACGCAATTGAAGCGCTTTTCTGAAGTGTCTTTCAAGATATTTTTTATAAGACTTTGACAACGAAGTTGTTTGCTTGCCGTGGATGATGATGTGCGGTGGTTTGTTGCCAGCTGGATGGGCATAACGCAGCCGGATGCGTCGTCCATTTTTTAAGGGTGGTGGATGGTTTTCAGCCGCATCCAACAACAGTTGGGTCAAAACGGTCGTGGTCATTTTCTGATGTGTGGCGCGATGGCACTGTTGCACAGAGCCAAAGATTTTATGGACGCCAAAACCTTTGAGGGCTGAGAATGTATGGACATCAATGTAATCCAAATGACGCAACCGAAAGGTCAAATGTTCTTGCACTTGTTTTTTTCCCGTTTGATCAAGCGTGTCCCATTTGTTCAGGCCAATGACGAAGGCACGGCCAAGGTCTTCAATGTACTGAATGAGTTTGCAATCTTGATCGCTGAGGCCAATGGTGGCGTCGATCAGCAGTAGGACCACATCGGCCTGCATGATGCTGTTGAGGGTTCGAATGACCGAATAACGTTCGACGGTTTTGGCCGCAATGCGACTTTTGCGTCGAAGACCTGCGGTATCAATGAGGGTGTAACGTTGATTGTCGATATCGATTGGAAGATGAATGCTGTCGCGCGTGGTGCCAGGCACTTCAGAGACAATCACTTGATTGGTGCCGATGATGTGATTGACAAGTGTTGATTTGCCGACATTGGGTCGACCAACAATGGCCAATTGTATGCCCATGTCTTCTTGTGTGCCATCTGTGTCCTCAAGTAGAGGCTGTCGTGCTGCAATCATGGACCATAAATGTGCAATGCCATGGCGATGACTGGCTGAAATGGCACAAATCTGATCGAAGCCCAATTGATAAAAATCATTGATTGCCACCGTTTGATCCAAGCCTTCGCTTTTGTTGACCACCAAAATCACATGTTGTGCATGGGCACGCAGGTATTGTGCCATGTTGATGTCGGTGCTGCAGACCCCCGACTTGATGTCGACCACAAATAAAATAATATGTGCTTCATCAATGGCATGGGTCACCTGGACATTCAGTGCATCTTGCAGTGGGTGTGTGGTTTCTTCAGAGAATCCACCGGTGTCAACCATGATGTAGTCGACATCTTCATGGTGTGCAAGCCCATAATGCCTGTCACAGGTGACGCCTGCAAAATCGTCCACAATTGCAGATCTGGAACGTGTCATGACATTAAAAAGGCT
>CBFIDA010000002.1:98349-136436 GCA_965661085.1 Candidatus Comchoanobacterales bacterium
AGGCTGGATTTACCAACGTTGGGGCGACCAACGATCGCAATGGTGGGATGTTTCATGAATGACCTTTTTGTGGTGCAGCTGAGGATCGGCGAGGTTTCAGGTAAACACTGGTTTTCTTGAGTGCCAATTGTTGGCAATAGGGCTGCCATGTGGGTCCTTTGGGGCAAGCATCGATTGCAGATTGATACAAATCGTACGCTTTGTCATAGGCATGCAATTGCATCTGTGCATCAGCTTTTAGGGCATCGAATCGGGTGGAGAACCATGTCTTGTGATGGGCATTCAAGATGCTTAATGCTTGTTTGGGTTTGTGTTGGTTGAGGTACAACTCTGCGAGTCTGAATACAGCAATCAAACGTATTTCTGGGTGCGTGCGTTTTTGTATGACGCCTTTGTAGAATGTGATGGCTTCATTGGGATGGTTGTGCGCCAGCGCATTTTTTGCCAGCATCAATGGCGCCCACTGCGCGTAAGGAGAAGATGGGAAATGTGTCATGATGTGCTTGGCACCTTTGATCATGCGTGTGGGATCATCCAGATCGTTTTTGGACCACCGATAAAATGCCATGGTCGCTTGCGTTTTATGCTGTTGTTGATGCTGCTGCCAAGCTGTGAATCCCCACAAGCTTACAAAAAGCACCACCAACATACTCATGATGGTCCATTTGTGTGTTTGCCAGAATGTGTGTAAAGCTTCTGATTGTGATGGATCATCGTCGAAAAATTTCATGTATGGCGCTCCAATTTTGGCTGGGTTGATTGTGTTTTGATTTGATCAATCAAATCATGTAGCGGGGCCTGGACGTCTGCAGTGTCGGATGATTGCATCCACTTGAGCTGACATTGGCCATTTTTCCAAGCATCATGGTCGAGTATGATTGCCAAAGTGGCATTGGCTTTGTTGGCACGTTTGAGTTGATTTTTTAATTTGAAAGGGTGGGCATCGAGTGTCCAGGTCATATTTGGCAAGGCATTGCGCAACTGCTCACAGGTTAACAATGCTGGCGCCAGAACTGCTTCAGAAGCACACAGCACATGGCCACGCCACATTGTGCGATGATCTTGAGATAAGGTTGCAAGAGACAAAATCCGCTCAATGCCCATGGCACAGCCAAAAGCAGGTGTGGGTTGCCCACCCAACTGGGAGACCAAATTGTCATAACGACCGCCTGCACACAGTGTGCCTTGGGCCCCTAAAGCATGGGTGGTCCATTCAAAAACAAGGCCATTGTAATAATCTAGGCCACGTACCAAACGTGTGTTCACCACATGGGGCACATTGAGTTGATCCAGCAAATGTTGCACGTGTTCAAAATGTGCTCGCGCAGTGTCGGGCAAATGATCGAGTAGGCAGGGTGCGTCGGCCAAAAGCGCTTGTGTGGCAGTCACTTTAGAGTCTAAAATACGAAGGGGATTGGTTTCCAAACGTTTCAGACTGTCCGCATCCAACATGTCTCGATGTTGAGAGAGGTATTGTTGTAAGGCCTTGGTGTAGGATGCGCGTGCTGCCGCATCCCCCAACGTGTTGATTTCAAGTTGCACATCCTCAAGCGAAAGCGCCGCAAAGAAACGTTGCATCCACAACAGCTGCTCAATTTCAATGTCGGTGTCAGCATAACCAAAAGCTTCCAAACCGAACTGATGGAACTGACGGTAGCGGCCTTTTTGGGGGCGTTCACGACGATACATTGGTCCCATGTACCAGAGTTTTTGGCGTTGATTGTAAATTAAGCCATGTTGGATACACGCGCGGACACAAGCGGCTGTGCCTTCTGGTCGTAAGGCCAAAACATCATCGTTTTGATCCACAAACTGGTACATTTCCTTCTGAACGATGTCGGAGGTGTCACCAACACTGCGGTGAAACAATTGGACTTGTTCTACCAAGGGTGTTCGAATTTCTTCATAGCCATATTGCTGAGCAAGCTGAAGAATGATGTTGGTCAGAGACTGCCATGCCGCAGTGGCATTGGGCAAAATGTCGTTCATGCCTCGAATGGATTGGAGTGTTTTAGCCATCGTCTTGGTCCTCAGCCTGTATGGACGCATGCTTTTTGCCGAGGGAGGAGGCCTGTTTGTTTTTTTGAGGCGATGATGCGGTCGGTTGAACAATGTTGTGCACCACCATGGCCTTGAGTGTTTGGGGTTGCGTTGCAGTGGGTGTGGGCAAAGGGTGTGCATGAATCACATGCATGTCGTGTGTGTTTTGTGCCAGATCACCATGCATCAACCACTGGGTGATGCCCCAGAACACAACAAGTGTGACGAGTGTCATCCGCCACAAAGAGCGTTTGGCATGTGAGGCGCGTGAGTGATTGAAGAGACGGGTTTGGCCACCCAAATGATTCTGATGCGATTTGACAGATTCTGAGCGGTAATAAACACGTGGCTGTGCCATCTCAAAACCATGCGCTCGCAGGCTTTCTAGAAGCTGCGTGATGTTGAGGTCCAACCATACACAATAACGTTTCAGATAACCTTTGTGGAATGTTGAAATTTGTTTGTTTGGATAATCGTCTTCTTCAAGGCCACGCACTTGGGTGATGCTCAGTTTGAGGTGGTGGGCGGCAGCTTCGATGCTGAGGTTTTTTTTCAGTCTGGCGGACGTCAAAACATGGCCGCAAGGTTGATCCTTTATGGCGTGCATGGGACTGGCTTCGGATGGGCTGTGATCGGACATTGTCATGGTCTCATGAAATGAAAGCCACCATTGTAGCATGCGATGACGCGAATAAGAAATGTCAGGGTGAAAAAACATTGGGGGCCTTTATTTTGGCAAACCCTCGGGTGCGTTTTACAACATCATGGTTTCATGTGGATGCATCGTTTTGATCATGTTTTTTTTTGCGGTTTGAAGATGCGTTGAGTGTTTTCTTGGTGCGATCTTGGACTTGTCCTGCCAGTTGGCCACATGCGGCGGCAATGGGGTCACCACGTTGTTGGCGAATGGTGCACACCAAGCCAGCAGATTTGATTTTATTCTGGAAAGCAGTGATGTCTTCAGATGTTGAAGGCGCATAGGGCAGGCCCTCGACTGTGTTGTAAGGGATGAGGTTGATCTTGCATGGAAATTGGCTGGCAATATGGATCAGTTGCTTGGCATGTTTGACGGTGTCGTTGACCCCTGCAAGCATGATGTATTCCAGTGTGATGTAGCGCTTATGATCATGCTTGAAATGAGAGCGGCAGGCTTCAATCAGCATGTCCAGTGGGTAAGATTGGTTGATGGGCACCAGTGTGTCACGCAGGCTATCATTGGGCGCATGCAGCGAGATGGCCAATGCACAGGGACTGTGACTGCGTAAACGCTGCATGGCCGGTACAATCCCGGAGGTGCTGACAGTGACCCGATACTTGGACAGACCAAAACCATCGTCACTCAACAATACTTTGAGAGCAGGATAGACCGCTTTTTCGTTCATCAGGGGTTCACCCATCCCCATGAACACCACATTGGTGATTGGCATCTGTTGTTCTGGATTTTGTTGCCGCAATGCACGTCTGGCCAGCCAGACTTGTGCCAGGATTTCATGGGTCTTCAAATTTCGATTCAAGCCTTGAAGACCTGTGGCACAAAATCGGCACGCCAAAGCGCAACCCACCTGGGAAGAAATACAGAGTGTGCCACGTTTTTTTTCAGGAATGAACACCGTCTCAATCCATTGCCCGGAGGCAAGTTGCAACAGCCACTTTTGGGTGCCATCTTCTGATTTGATGCCATCCACCATGTTGGGCAATGCCGTGGTACAATGTGTTTCCAGCAGGGCCTGAGTGGCTTTGCCAATATTGGGCATGGCACTGGGTGTTGTGATGTCGTGTTTGTAGAGCCAGTTGAAAATTTGTTTGGCCCGAAAAGGGGGTTGACCATGCTTGGCCAACCAGTCACGGAGCCCTTGCAGATCGAAGTCCATCAGATGGACATTGGCCGAATGCAAGGGCTGTGTGTTTTCAGACGCGGTCAGATCGCTCATGCGCTGGTGGCCGCCTCGGTGGTGTTCACCAATTCAGATGCCTTAAAAAAGAAAGGAATTTCAATGGCTGCCGTTTCTGCTGCATCTGAACCATGGACAGCGTTGGCATCAATGGATTCAGCAAATTGACCACGAATGGTGTGTGCAGCCGCTTCCGCTGGATTGGTGGCACCCATCAAATCACGATAGCGGGCAATGGCATTGTCGCCTTCCAGGACCTGAACCATGATGGGACCACTGGACATGAAAGCAACCAAATCCTTAAAAAAGGGACGTTCTTGATGAATGGCATAAAACTCGACTGCTTGTGCCTCGGTCAAATGCATCATTTTAGCTGCCACAATGTTGAGGCCTGATTCAAGCATGAGGGTATAAATGCGCCCAAGGTGGCCCTTGGCAATGGCGTCTGGTTTGATGATAGACAATGTCAATTCAGTCATGAGAAATCTCCGGTCAATGAGCGAACAATTTACAAGATTTTTAAATTGAATTCAACCAAATGTTCAACAAGTGGGTGTGGTCAAACAGCAACAGGTTTATGATGATGTCTTGGGTCTTTTGAGATACAGGGTGGCGCCTACCAAACACAGCCAAAGACCACCAAACAAACGGTTCAGTGCCGTCATGGGCCAAGTTTGATCAACATCAAAAGCATGGTGTATCAAGCTTGATGTGGTCCAATACAACAAGACCCACGTGAACAACAACGTCAATCCGAACACGCACACATGGTTCAACACAAAGCAGCAATCATATTGGCGTCTGTTTGCGCCCCAGTGTTGCACAATGCAACGATCTTGGTGCTGCAAGACATTGTGGTCCAACAAGCCTATGCCAAAAATCATTGTGCCAAGCACCGTGATCAGCCACAACAGACCGGACAAAACCCAACCAACCGTTTTGCTGAATGTGTGTATTTGCACAAACAGGGTGCTCAAGTCCAGCACCACCACATTGGGAAATGCACGATAAAAGGCTTGCAGGCGCGCTTGACGATGGTCACGAGGCAAATAGAAACTGCCAAACAGCGTGTGTGCCATGCCTGAAAAAGTGTTGGGCGAAAAAAAACAATAAAAATTGGGTGAGAAATCAAGCCAGTTGAGGGTGCGTATGCTGGTGACTTTGGCATACAGGGTTTTGGCTTGAACCGTGATGCCAAGTTGATCACCGATTTTGAGGCCCAACTGTTGCGCAAACGTTTGTTCAAGGGACACTTCGGGTGTTGGGGGATTGGGTTGCCAAGTGCCTGCCAAGATGCTGTTGGACGGTGGGATGGCGTGTCCTTCAGAAAAAGTCAATGCCCGATTGAGGGCATTGTGTTGTTGGGCATTGGCAGGCACCGCATCTCGAATGGGCATGCCATTTTTAGACAGCAATCGGCCACGAATGGCGGGGAACAAATGTGGAGAAGGTAGGTCATGCTGTTCAAACCATTGGACAATGGCCTGTTGTTGTTTGGGCATCACTTGCATGATGAACACATTGGGTGTTTGTGCTGGCAATCGTTGTAGCCAGTTTGATGTGAGTGCATGTACAATCAGCACCCAACACCCTACAAGCGTCGCAATGATGCCCACCACCAGCAATTGTCTCTGATGATGCATCCAGTCATGCAAAGTCATGTGCAATGCCAACCGTATAAAACACGATGCGCGCATTGCAAGCGTTTGGATTGTGCGTTTGAGTCCATGGGACAAGCCCAAAAAAGCGCATGAGGCCACGATCAAAAACAGAATCCAGGCGATGGTCATCAAGGGTCCCATGTGTGTGATGCCATAGCTTAAAAGCACCATGGCGGGAGGCAGGCCGTCGAGCCAACGCAAGCGACTTTGGTGATCAGAATGTACGATTTCAAGATGTTGTCTATACCCAATCGGACATAAAACCGACAGACCCATGGCTGTGCCCCAGCTTAAGGCAATGCCAGCCCCTGCAGCACCCCCCAACATGGGCCACAGGGTTTGTGCCCAAGCTGGCAATCCGAAATGCAACAACACGTGCAGCAACAGTGTGATGCCGAGTGCCATGCATAAGGTTGTACAGATGGCAAGGCCACACAGCACAACAAAAAACCGCAAGATGCGATCTGGAGGGATGCCAAAACTGGCCAAAAGCATGATGGTGCTGCGTTGTTGTGTCAGATAGCGTTGTGTGGCCATGGCCACCACCAGCACAGCAAACACCATGCCCATCCATGCAAACCATGCGAGCACTTGATGTACCTGCTTGAATCGTTTCCCTAAGGATTGAAGGGTGGCAGTGTTGCGTATTTTTTGGCCAGGCCGTAGGGTGGGCGTGATCTTTTTGATGTAGGATTGGCGATTGTTCTGAGGGCCTGAAACAAAAAGTACGTGGTCGATTTGTGCGCCCAGCCGGAACAGATTCAGTTGCGTCACATCGGCCATAGATATCCAAACTGTCGGTGCCAGCAATGCACGCACTTGACTCATTCTGAAGGGTTGTGGCTCACGAAAGCCAGCCACACGGAAAGTATGGCCATTGAAGGTCAACACCGAAGACACGTCCAAATTGAGTTTTTGGGCCAATGCCGGCGTGATGTAGATTTCATCTTTTTGGAGTACGCGTGTGTTGTGATCTGCAAGAAAGTAGGTCGACATCAGTGATGGCGGCACAGCCACGATGTTGACCAGCTGAAATGTACCATGGCCTTCAGCCATGGTATGCCATTGATAAGATTGTGTATGAGACAAGCCCAAGACATCTGCTTGCTGCTGCCAAGATTTGGGCATGCCCTGATCACTTGTCAGCATCAGGTCGCTGCCCAACAAGGTTCGACCATAGTGACGTAGGCCCAGATGCAGACGCTGCTCTGTCATGTGGACGCAAGACAGCATCAGTCCTGCAATCAAAATCGCCCAGCATAATGTCTTGAATGATCGTTGTTTGAGCGCCATTTTGGCGCACTGCATCAGGTAGGCACCCTGCATGTCATACTCCTGTGTCACAAGGGTTTCAGTTGGCCTTCTTGTAATGTAAACGCATGGCTGGCTAAGGTTAAGAACCGATCGTCATGGGTGCAAATCACCCAAGTGGTTTGTGTCGAGGTTTTGAGTGTCTGTAGATGCTCGAGCAACTGGATGCTGGTTTGGTCGTCCAACTGCCCAGATGGTTCATCGGCAAAAATCACACGAGGTGCCATGGCCAAGGCCCGAGCCAACCCAACACGTTGTTGCTCCCCCCCAGACAGCGCATCGGGCAAATGTTGGTGTCGGTCGGTCAAGTCAAGACGATTGAGCCATTCGGTGGCGCGCTCCTTCGCCTGTTCCATGCCATGCAGTGCCATGGGCAGCATGACGTTCTCAAGCGCACTGAGACCCCGAACCAGTTGAAAGTCTTGATACACAAACGCCATGTTCTGACTGCGCGCAAGGGTTGTGTCGGCCACTTGGTGTGCATCGATGGTTTTGCCAAACCATTGCAATGTGCCTGATTGAGGTGGTTTTAGGCCGGCAAGCACATGCAGTAGCGTGGTTTTACCCACGCCCGATCGACCCTTGATCACGATGCAATCTCCCTGATGGACCGTGATGTCACAGTTGTACAGGATGGGGATGGATTGTTTTCCACTTTGGATGTTGTATGATAATGCTTTGGCTTCGATGGCAACCGAGGATGAGCTCATGCGTTCCAGCTTCCTTTTTGGATCATGCACACTATGCCTGATTTTTGCGTGGCCAGCAATGGCCCAATGCCCTAAAACTGAAAGTGCTTTGCTTGTGGTGGGTGACAGTTTGAGTGCTGCCCATGGCATTCAAACCGAAGCAGGATGGGTGGCGTTGATGCAGCAGCGTCTGCTTGCCATGCCACTGCCCATTACGGTACACAATGTGAGCATTTCAGGGCAAACGGCTCAGGAAGGTGCGACACGCTTGCCGGCGTGGTTGGTGCAGTATCGGCCTCAGTATGTCATTCTGGCTTTGGGTGCCAACGATGGTTTGCGTGGTGTGTCTGGCCCTGTGTTGGTGAAACGGTTGACCGCTATGGTGCACCAAGCACATTTGGCACATGCCAAGGTGTTGCTGATGGGGGTGCGATTGCCACCCAATTATGGTCAAGCGTATTTGAAAGCTTTTCGCCAAGCCTATCAAACCGTGGCCAAGGCTGAGGGCATCGTCTACATTCCGAGGATGTTGTGGCAAGTCAGCGATGATGCGAAATGGATGCAAGCCGATCGTTTGCATCCAACTGCAGCAGCACAACCGCGCATTTTAAATCACGTGTGGCCCACCATTTTATCATGGTTGGGCTGTCAAGGTGCTGTGAAAATGCCCCCCAGTCATGCGCCAATTGAGGACAATGGATCCAAAGCAAAGGCCACCAAGTGATGCTGTGTGTAGGGCAGTTTAAGCGCTTCGATGCATTGTGTTTGAAGCTTGGCGATGTCTAAGGGTATGCCATCCTCATTCAGTTGTGCAGCAAGCCAGGCACATGCAGCCAATAAAACGGGTGGGCCAGATACCAAATATTTGAAAACGGGCTTGGGAGCGCATTGAACAGACCAAACAACGTGGTGACCTGTGGAGGGAGAGCGTGCTTCGAGCTGTTGCCATGACGCTGGATCATTGGGACGACCAGCATGTTTGCGACAGTGAAAATAGGTTTTTAAAACATCGTGATGCGTCATGGCTTGCCCTTATGATCCAGGGGTGAAAGGGCACGCAATTGTATGATAGCGTGATAAAAATCGGCACAGCAGCGCTCGATCATGGCATCGTTGCAATACCTGCCCAAGCTGATGCGTATGGCGTGTTGTGCATGCTGGCGTGTGTGGCCAAGTGCTTGAATGACGTGTGAGGGTTCAGGATTGGCATGATTGCATGCCGACCCTGTTGACAGTGCCAGATGGTCGAGAGAAAACAGCAACGATTCAGCATCGATGCCTGCAACATGGATGTTCAAATTATGGGGTACCCGGTGTGTCATACAGCCGTGTAGGGTTACGCCTCCCAACGCGGCAAACATATCGAGCCATTGTGTTTGCCATCTGTGCATGTTGGATTGTGTGACATCTTTCTCGTTCTTGATCAACTCGGCAGCCATGCCCATGCCGACAATCATGCCGGCTGGCAATGTACCCGAGCGCGCATGTTGTTGCTGACCACCATGCAACAAAGGCTTCAATTGTCGCATGGGCGATTGTTTGACAATCAGTGCACCGATCCCAGGGGGCGCATAGGCTTTGTGCCCAGACAAAGACAGATAATCAATTCCCCAATTGAGACATTCTATGTTTGCTTTGCCAAGGGATTGCGCACCATCAACATGCAACAAACAGCCATGCTGTTGTGCAAGTTTGGCGATGTGTTCGATCGGTTGAATGACCCCAATTTCATTGTTGACATGACAGACTGAAATCAAGGTGGTGTCGGGTTGAATGGCTGCTTCTAGCATTTTCAGATCAATCAAGCCATCTGCTTGAACATCGAGCAATGTCACAGCCACGCCTTGTTTGGCCAGCGCGGCAAGGGTTTTGAGTGTGGCTTTGTGTTCGGTTTTAAAGCTGATGATGTGCTGATGGGTTTGAGGGTAAGCGGCGATGGCGCCTTGTAGGGCCAAGTTGATCGATTCGGTGGCGCCTGATGTCCAAATGATCGATTCAGGCGTTGTTTGTATCAATGCTGCAAGTTGTTCACGTGCATGGTCAATCTGTGCTTTGGCACGATGCCCAAAAACATGATTGGAAGATGGGTTGCCAGGAAACTGTTGTTGATGTTTGGCAATGGCCCTTTGCACAGCTGGATCGACGGGCGTAGATGCCATGTAATCAAGGTAATGAACGTTGTTTTTTTGCCATGGTGGGGGTGTTTGCACGTGACGTGACCTCATCGATGTTGGGACAGATGTTTCAAACATTGTGCAATGATGCCTCGCAACAATGCAATTTCGGAGCGTTTGGGTTGACTCCGATTCAACAGGCATTTGAGTTTGCCCATGATGTGAGCCACGTTGTGTGCTTGAAAAAAATTGATGGCATGCAGCAGTTGTTCAAGATGCGCATAACAATGCTGGCGTTCTTGGCTTGTGGCATTGGGTTCATCGGATTGGGTATGACCTTCGAGGTTGTCACATGATGCGGCGTATTCATAGGCAATGATTTGAACGGCTGCTGCAAGATTGAGTGCACTGCATGCAGGATCTGTTGGAATGTGGATCAATGCATGACAGTGGCTCAATTGATGATTTTCAAGCCCCGTACGCTCATTGCCAAACATACAGGCAACTTTTTGGCCAGACTGAATGGCTGCCAGGATCAAGGGCATGACCGTTTTGGGGGTATACACTGGCCAATTGAGTGTGCGTGATCGTGCAGTGGTGCCCAATACCAGCCCAACATCCTGAATGGCTGGCATGACGTCATCAAACACCTTGGCACATTCAAGCACATCCAGTGCATGCGTGGCACGGGCATTGGCGGCTTCATCTGGAAACTGTTTGGGTTGGACCAATGCCAATTGGTGCAATCCCATGGCTTTCATGGCGCGTGCTGCGGCCCCGATGTTGCCAGGGTGTGAGGGTTGACATAGGATGATGGAAAAAGCGTCAGACATAACTCATCCAAATACGATGGTTTTTTTCTTGTACACAAGGACCTTGTGTGCAAGGTGCGCAGAGATGGCTTCGTTGAGCACACGTTTTTCAATGTCTTGTCCCATATGGACCAATGCAGCGGTATCATCTCGATGTGAGATGGCCTTGGTATCCTGGGCAATGATCGGCCCTTGATCCAAGTCGGCAGTGACGTAATGACTGGTGGCACCAATCATTTTGACACCACGCTCATGCGCTTGGTGATAGGGTTTGGCGCCGATGAAGGCAGGCAAAAAACTGTGATGAATGTTGATGATTTGGTGCGGATAAGCGGTGACAAATGCTGAGGAAAGAATCTGCATGTATCTGGCCAGCACAATGGTGTCGATGTTGTGTTGTGTAAGATGGGTGCGCATGACTTTTTCTTGTGCAGTTTTGTCGCCATTGAGGATGGGTACGTGAACAAAAGGGATGCCAAATTGTGCACAAATGGGCGCGCATGTTTCATGATTGCTCAAGACCACAGGAATCTGTACATGCCACTGTTGACTTTGATGACGGGCCAACAAATCATACAGGCAGTGCGATTGTTTGGACACCAAAATGGCCATGCGGCGCTGTTGTTGCGTGTTGTGCCATGCACAGGTGATGTTCAGTGCGGTCGCAATCGATGTAAATGCATCTTCTAAGTCGGTCAAACATAGGTCGCGTTCAGATTGCCAGACCAAACGCATGAAGAACAGTCCATCATCGGTATCGACATACTGTTCCAGATGAAGGATGTTGGCATCAAACGATAGAACAAATGCACACACACGTTGGACGATGCCTGGTTGATCGGGACAACTCATACATTGAACAATGGTGGTGGTCATGATTTGGCCTCAAAAAAATGACATCATACCATCAAATACCTCAATTGCATATGATGTATGATGCGTCACAGCAGGCGTGTCACCCATACAGTGCATGCACATTGGGGGCATCATCCCACCATACATGGCATCAATCGGATGAGGACCGTTCGGTGCTGGTTGAATTGGCTTGTTCGAGCAGTGTCACCAGTTGATGCAACAACTTGGGCTCAGCGGCCAAAATGTTGCCATCATGCACATGATTGGCTTGACCTTGATGGTCTGTGACAAAACCACCAGCCTCCTTAACGATGAGTTCAGCAGCTCTAAAATCCCATGGCTTTAGGTGGTTGCCCCAATAACCATCAACTCGACCCGCAGCCACATAGCACATGTCCAGGGATGCTGCTCCCAAGCGCCTGAAGCCAGAGATGCGCTGCAACAACGCATGCATGGCATCGACTTGTTTGAACCAAGTGTCTCGATGATTGGGCGATGGACCTCCAAGTGCCATGTATGCACCTTTGACCGTACGCTGCTTACGCTGGACGCGCAGACGTGTGCTGTTGCAAAAAGCGCCCATGCCCTTGCTGGCCGTAAACAATTCATCACGCACGGGGTCATACACCACGCCATGCAAAGGTTGATCATTTTTGAGCAGCGCGATCGATACAGCAAAATGAGGAATCGATTTCAGGAAGTTGGTGGTGCCATCCAATGGGTCCACAACCCAGCAATAATTTGGCGCATCCCCTTCGATCAAACCAGATTCTTCGGCCAAAATACTGTAATCTGGATAAAACTTTTGAAGCGTTTCAATGATGGCGGCTTCGGCTTGATGGTCTGCCGAGGACACATAGTCCAGAGGGGATTTTTCTTTGATGTCCAAACGATCGATGCGATCCATGGATTGTAATAGAACTTTTGCACCAGCCCGTGCAGCATCAACAGCCACTTTGAGAAGAGGGTTCATGTCGTTTCCAAAAAATTAAATATTATCAAAAAAGTTAGAAAAAGTCTTGGTTTATTTGATGGGTTTTGAGCCATGGCCAAAATGGTCATCTCTACAATGTATCTTAGGCACGCTGTGCTGGGCATGACCTCATGATGCGCAGATGAACATCACATAACGGATCAATGCATTGAGCCGATGGCCCTTGGCTTTTAACGATTGCGTCACTGCAAACCAATGTGTCGGTGCATGGTTGGCAACGTTGAGAGAAGAAAAAACCGATCTGAGTGGTCTAAGATGTGTTGTTGTGGCGGACACACACGCCGTTTTGTCAATGTTTGGGTGTGTTTTGACGAATGTTCGCAGCATAAGCACAGAGTTGTTCGACATTGACAGCAAACAAACGTCGCATTTTGCCACAGTTGATGTTGCGTTCTTTTTCGTAAGTGGGTGTATCAATGATGTCCATGGCAAGGCACATCTGTAACATATGGCATTTCAGGACATGATTGTGTTGATGTTCTGCAGCATGACCAGCATATGCCCCAAGATACAGCTGAGGTTCGTTTGCCATGCTGAGCACCACAATATGTAGGGGTTCATGATCCAGCAAATGCTCAATGATGGGCTGTGCCCTCAAGTTTTGGTATAAATGTGCTTCCAGGTATTGCCAATCAATGGCGTTGAGCTGGCTTGTTGCTTCGGAGACCGGATGTTTTGGGATGAGCGGTAACAAAGGTTGTAGGCATTTTGATGCTCTTTTTTTGTGTTTGCGTGCCATGATGAACTCTTTATTTTGAGTGTAATGCATCTGCTGGTGAAATGTTGCCTTAATTTAAAAAAGACCCATGCACACACAAGCATCACGGGTGAAAAATTGGCACGTATGCGTGCTGTCACACCGTGCCTTCTAAGGCGCGTCGGGGTCGTGTCAGCAGTGCGGCACGTGTGAGACCAAACTGCACGGCAAGACTGCCTGCCACATAGATGGACGAGTAAGTTCCAATGACAATGCCAACAATCAATGCAATAGAGAAGCCACGAAGGGTTTCGCCACCCAGTAAGCACAGGGCCAACACCACGAGTAAGGTCAACCCAGAGGTCATGATGGTGCGTGACAAGGTTTGATTGATGGCCATGTTGACCACCTGCTCAACGGTACTTTTGTCATCATGGCGAAAGTTCTCACGCACACGATCATAAACCACAATGGTGTCGTTGAGAGAGTAACCCAAAATGGTCAGCAATGCTGCCAATGAGATCAAATTGAATTCAAGCTGAAAGTATGCAAAAACACCCATGATTAGAATGGGATCATGAATCAATGAAATGGCGGCACTGATTGCAAAACGATATTCGAATCGCAATGCAATGTAGGCCATGGTGGCCAACATTGAGATGAAAATGGCGAGCATGCCATTGTTGAGGAGGGCATGTCCCACTTGTGGGCCTATGAATGCCATGCGCGAAATGGTGGCTTTAGGAAAAAGGCCCTGAAAAGTCGTTTTCAGCGCATCTTGTGTCATGGTTTGCGGAGGCATTTTGACCATGACATCAGTGGATGAGCCATAAGATTGGACCAATGTTTCATTGAAACCATGTTTTTGTAATGTTGATCGGATCTCAGCAATCGGGGCAACCTGGTTGAAATGCATCTCAATTTGAGTCCCGCCTGTGAAATCCAGCCCAAGGTTCAAACCATTGCTCCAAAGCGCAAGCATGGAAAACACAAACAAGGCCATTGAAAAAAACATGGCCTGTTTGCGTCGAGCCATAAAATCGATGTGTGTGGTTTTTTTGAAAAATTCCATGATGTCATACCCCAATTGAGAGTTTGGTGAGCTTGCGTTCTGGTGTGTATATGGCATCCACCAAAACGCGTGTGAAGGTGATGGCGGTCAACATTGAGCAAAGTAAGCCAATCGATAGGGTCACCGCAAAACCTTTGACTGAGCCGGAGCCTAGGCCAAACAAAATCAGTGCCACAATCAAGGTTGTGATGTTTGCATCGACAATGGTTGAAAAGGCCCGTTCATACCCCGCTTTGATGCTGGCAAGAGGGCTCATGCCCAGTCGCAGCTCCTCACGAATGCGCTCATTGATGAGCACATTGGCATCAACCGCCATGCCCACAGTCAGGACGATGCCTGCGATACCTGGGAGCGTCAGCGTCATGCCCACCAAAGAAAGTAAGGCCAATATCATGAACACATTCAGGATGAGGGCCAGGTTGGCCACCAGACCAAACAAGCGATAATATGCCAACATGAAGACAATCACAAGCAAGGCGCCCACTTCCAACGACTGCACACCTTTAACGATGTTGGCTTTCCCAAGACTTGGGCCAATGGTGGTTTCTTGAATGATCGTCACGGGGGCAGCCAAAGACCCAGAGCGCAACAAAAGCGACAGATCCTCTGCTTCTTTTCGGCTGCCAATCCCTGTGATCTCAAATTGGGTGCCCAAAGCAGATTGTATTGTGGCAATGTTGATGACCTTTTCATGTTGATAACGTCTCAAGACTGCCTTACCCTGGACCATGTCTGTCCGTTGTTTGGATTCGACATACACCACAGCGAGTGGCCGACCAATGTTGGCGCCTGTGATTTGATTGAAGCGATTTTCGCCACCCCCCCCAAGGCGTATCGTAACTGCTGGCCTGCCATCACGCATGGTGGCTGAGGCGTAGGTGATGCTGTCACCTTTGAGGACTGCAAAGTTTTCAAGCAAGACCGGTCGGCCATGATGTAAGAACAAACGACTGCCCATGGGAGCACCTTGGGTTTGTGCCACAAAAGGATCATGGGTCATGTCTTGAAGATGAAAACGCAATGTCGCTGTTTTACCCAATATGGCTTTGGCCCTCGCTGCATCTTGGATGCCTGGTAAATCAACGCTGATGTAATTTTGCCCCTGTCTTTGCACAACAGCTTCAGAGACGCCGAGCTCATTGACACGTTTGTTGATGGTGATGATGGTTTTGTCGATCAAATAGGACCGAATGTTTTGCCGTTGTGCTGGTGTGATGCGCAGGACAACATGATGGGCAGAACCTTTTTCAATGATTTTGAGTTCATGATCTGGCCATTTGGAGCCAAGTGTTTTGGCAGCAGTGTCTGCCTGGGCTGATGATGCAAACGCCATGTCCATGGTGTAGGCATCGGGTTTGGTGATGCTGATCGTGTGCAGGTTGGCGTCACGCAACATGGTCTTGAGCTGATGCAGATCGCCTTTTTGTCGGGTTTGCATCACCGATGCCACATCCACATCCAAAAGCAAGTGTACGCCACCACGCAAGTCAAGGCCAAGCTTCATGGGCGTCGCACCGATGGATTGAAGCCATGCGGGGGTCATGGGAGCCAGATTCAAACCCAGCTGATACTTGTTGCCGAAGTGGTTGGCCAAAAGATCGCGCGCTTGGAGTTGTGCATCGGTATTGCGAAACAGCCATGTGGTCAAATGTGCATGATGCTGTAAACCCAAGGGTTGCATGTTGCCTTGCTGCAAAACATTGTGCAGTTCAGTTTGTTCCTGGGGCGTCAATGCGATGCCTGAAGACTTTGACACTTGCAGTGCAGGTTGTTCACCATAAAAATTGGGCAGACTGTACAGCACGCTGAGCAGTGTGATCATCAAAATGAGACAGCGTTTTGGCGTGAGTGATTTGAAAAATGACAATGGATTCATGGTGGGTCCTCAATGACAATGGTACAACGTTCAAACGCAGCTGGGTGTGCAGATGCCTTGATGGCGTGGACAAGCTTGGTCAATCGACCGCATTTTGCCAACACGATTCGGTGCCAGTGTAGGCAGAACCATGGCGTGCCATCAAAGTTTCTACGGCAGCCATGATGTTACCGTTTTCGATGGCATTGCGCAACATACGCATGACGGATTGGTAGTAATGTAAATTGTGGATGGTGTTCAAGCGCGCCCCCAAAAGTTCTTTGGTGCGGTCCAAATGATGCAAATATGCTTTTGAGTAGTTTTGGCAGGTGTAGCAATCACAGTTTGGATCAAGAGGTGTGGTGTCGTGTCGATATTTGGCATTGCGAATTTTGATGGTGCCTTCTGATGTGAATAAATGGCCATTTCGGGCATTGCGTGTGGGCATGACACAATCAAACATGTCGATTCCCTGCAAAACACCAAACGCCAAATCAGCAGGCGTGCCAACCCCCATCAAGTATCTTGGTTTGTTTGTGGGCATTTGGTGCACAGTGTGTTGCAGCACACGCATCATGTCGGCTTTGGGCTCTCCCACGGACAGGCCGCCAACCGCATAGCCCGGGAAGTTCATGTCACACAGGGTTTGCAGCGATTGATCACGCAGATCAAGATGCATGCCACCTTGGATGATCCCAAACAATGCGCCTTTGGAGCCAGCATGCCTGGCTTGACAGCGTTTTGCCCATCGCATTGATCTTGCCATCGAGGCTTTGGCGATGCTGTGGTCTGCAGGATAGGGGGTGCATTCATCAAAACACATGATGATGTCTGACCCCAACGTGGTCTGGATGTCGATGGCAATTTCTGGGCTCAATACGATCTTGTCGCCATTGAAGGGCGAACGGAACGTCACACCTTGTTCGTTGAGTTTGGCAATTTTCCCCAAGCTGAAAACCTGAAAGCCACCCGAGTCGGTCAAAATGGGGCCAGGCCATTGCATGAAGGCATGCAAGCCTTTGTGTGCGCGGATGACCTCCAGACCAGGTCGGCAGTACAAATGAAAGGTGTTGCCAAGCAGAATTTCTGCGCCCGTTGCGCGCACTTCTTCTGGTGTTAAGCCCTTTACCGTACCACAGGTGCCAACAGGCATGAAAGCGGGTGTTTCAATGGTGGGGCCGCGGTCAAAAGTGATGCGTCCTCTGCGTGCACGCTGATCGGTTTTCAGGCAAGTGTATTGAAAAGTCATGAATGCATCCTGAGTTGATTATAGAATGAGTATGGCATCACCATAGCTGTAAAAGCGAAAGTCATGGTCAATGGCAAAACGATACGCCTCGTGCATGAAGGTGTGGCCCATCCATGCACTGATCATCATGAGCAGCGTTGATTTGGGGAGATGGAAATTGGTGATGATCCCATCAATGCCTTTAAATGTGTAGCCTGGTCGAATGAAAAGTTGACTCTCACCTTGGTCTGCTTGCCAACATCCGTATTTGTTCAACATGGTTTCAATGGTGCGGACAACCGTGGTGCCCACAGCAATGATCCGTCCCCCCTGTGCGTGGCAATGGTGTACGGCGTTCACACAGTCTTGAGGGATGTGGTAGGACTCTTGGTGCATGATGTGTGCATCGATTTCATCGGTTTGCACGGGTTGAAACGTCCCTGCACCCACATGCAGCGTGATGTGTGTGGTCTGAATGCCTTGAGCGCTCAATGTTTGAAGGAGATCGGGCGTGAAGTGTAAACCTGCTGTGGGTGCGGCCACCGCACCAAGGTGTTTGGCATAGACGGTTTGGTAGCGCTTTTGATCTGCCGTGTCGGTCGCTCGATTAAAGTAAGGTGGGATTGGTAAGACGCCAAGGGTGTCCATGACCGTCATGACGGGTTTTGAAAAATCAAGGATCACTTGGCCGTCGACTTTACTGACCAATGTGGCATGCACATCGTGTCCAAATAAGATGGAACTGCCAGGCTGCATCCTCTTACTGCCGCGCATCAGACATGCAGCACGATGTGTGTCCAAGATGCGTTCAATCAGTATTTCAATTTTACCACCGGATGGCTTATGGCCAAAACATCGTGCTTGCATGACACGCGTGTTGTTCATGATCAAAAGGTCACCTGGTTTCAAGAAATCTTGCAAATTTTTAAACGTATGTGGTACCAAGGTTTGGTTGTGCCGGGTTGCAACCAGCAAGCGACTGTCGCCACGTTCTGGCGAAGGGTGCCGTGCGATCAAATGGTCAGGCAGTTCAAATGTAAAGTCTTCAAGCTTCATAAGCATCAGATGAAAACAGGAATATTACAGCAGAGTTTGAAGCATGGCAAAACTTTTAAGTTTGCCGTATTTCTCAGCTGAATGCGTGTGCTGCCAAGCGTCTCATTGAGGGAATGGATTGAAAAAAAAAACGAATGGCTTATACTTCACATTGAGGCGTCTGTTCAAAATCAATTTTGTCAGCATGACACATCGTCAAATTAAGGATTCAACCATGGTGTTTAAGAGAAAGGTCAAACTGGAAAAAGGCAAACGTTTTTCAGAGTCGGTGTTGTGGCAATATCAAATGGATTACTTTACCAAAGAAGGTGTCAACGCATGGGTGGGGCAGGTGCCATACTACATCACCAGCAATTTACATATTGCTGAAACCTACGCCCTAAACATCATGAATTATTACCGCGATTTGATTCGTATGGGCAAACAACATGTCGGTCAACCACTTTACATCATCGAGTTGGGCACCGGTTCAGGCAAGTTCAGCTTTTACATCCTCAAGCGGCTTGAAGCATTGCGTGATCGCTTCTTGCCTCCAGAAGCCAAGTTCTGCTACATCATGTCCGATTTCACTGAAAGCAACATTGCTTTTTGGCAAAAACAACCACAGCTTCGGTCTTACGTTGAGCGTGGGGTCTTAGATTTTGCACAATTCAACATGATCACCGACGACCATATCCAATTGACGGAGTCTGGACGATCGCTAGAAAAAGGAGATTTCCCCAATGGACTGATGGTCCTGGGCAACTACATCTTTGATACCGTGCCTCACGATGCTTTTTATGTCAAAGACCACAAACTTTTTGAAAGCCGATGTTTTGTCCAAACCAACAAAAACAATTTGGACAACATGCAGCCCAAAGACCTCAGTGAGCTTGATGTGAGTTTCAAACATCAGGCCATGAGCAAAGCTTATGACGATTACAATGCACCATTGTGCAAGGTGGTTGACCATTATGCCAAAAACATCAAAGAAGGCAGTTTTTTGATTCCTGTCACAGGATTGCGTACTTTAGACAATTTGAATGCGTTGGCCGAACACAAAACGTTGGTTCTGACCTCTGACAAAGGCTATTCATCTTTTGCTGAAATTGAAGGTCGACAAGATCCCTCGGTGGTTTTTCATGGCAGCTTCTCCATGATGGTCAACTTTCATGCCATGGCGATGTACAATGAATTTGCTGGCGGTGAAAGTTACGTGCCGCCATGCTTGCCAGGGCTGCGTTCCATTGCCATGCTGAATGGTTTTAAGTTGGATGAGATGCCTGGCCTGAAAGCGTCCTTGGACGAAACGTTTGGTTTGTTCAGTCCAGCCCAGTATTTCAATTTGCACCGTTATCTGCGAAGAGACCCGATTGAGATTGGTCTTGAAGAAGCCATCAGCTACTTGACCATCAACAAATGGGATCCTTATGTGTTCAGGTTGTTGATCAATCGTCTCAGCAAAACCATCACAGATTTCCCAGATGAGCAGCTTGAAGTCTTGGATGAGGGTATGCAGCACATCGATGCCAACTTTTATCAAATGCCAAACGACGAAGATGTAAAGTTTGACATTGGTTATTATTTCCATGTTCGACGTCAATACGACAAAGCCATCGATTATTACAATGCATCAATTCGCCTGTTTGGTGAAAAATACGCCACTTTTTACAATTTGGGCGTGTGTTACTTTGAAACGTCACAATTTGATGCATCTATGCAGGCCTTCCAAAAAGCACTGTTGCTTGATCCCGATCAACGTGAAGCCAAGAAGTGGCTTGATCGAGCACGCATGGCAGGTAGGGTTTGAGTGCTTGCCTGAGGCGCGTGTATGGTTGTAGCAGATTTCATGTGGCATGTCTTGTGTGCACCGTCTCTGATGGTTGTTGGATGAATTTTTTAGAAGGGTGTTGATTTCTCAAACGAATCCATGCTAAGATCTCATCCATGCCGGGGTGGCGAAATTGGTAGACGCGCTAGATTCAAAATCTGGTGGTGGTAACACCGTGTCGGTTCGAGTCCGACCCTCGGTACATGATTGATTTCAAGCTCAATCCTAGATTTGAGCTTGTCACACATGCACTGTCTTGGCATGCTCCAAACAATTCCCATATGTGATGCCTGTATCCCCTAAACTTCGTCTGCGTGCACGCATGCTGTATTCATGCATGTTGCACGTACCGTGTTTTTACCGTTTATTTTATCGGCCACAGTCGTGCTAACTTGGATGTCAACCAAGGAGGCACCAATGCAACAATCATGGGCGGATATAGAAAAGCACATCATGGACACTTCAATACAACGGTGGTATGTCAGGAAATTGCTTCACGTTGTTCAGAACTTACAAACTTCAATGCCGGCAGCGCATGTCTCATCATTGTTTTGGGTGTACGCACAACGTTGGTTCAAAGTCGTAGGCTTGTTTCTCATGCACCATCTGCCCAATGCGCGGTTGAAGCATGACACATGCTCGCCTGATAAGCCACATGAGACAGATGTCTTCAAGTTGGCACAACGTTTTTTGATGCTGGGTAGGCGCCTACCATGGCTGACCATTGGGCAGTTGCCAACTTATGCTGTCATTCAGCAAGCAATGTGGCGACACAACGGTATGGTGCCATGGCATCATGACGCGAAAGCGCCAGTCTCATTCAGCCGAAATGTTTTTGGTGCAATAAGACTCAAGTGGCGGTCGTTGGGCGTGTTTTCACAGCCGCATCGCGACACAGTTTTCCCATGGTTGTTTCGTGGGCATCATGCACGTCATTCATGGTCGCATCGTGGTTTGCAATGGCAGCAATTGTTGTGTCATCCAATTTTGGTATTGCAGCATCGTCATGCGCGTGTGTGGACGACCGAAATGTACATGCATTTGGCGCATTGGTTGCAGTTGTGGCGTACAGAACAACAGTGGCTCCAAGATCAACGGTCTTTTTTATGGACATGGTGGAGTCGTCATACCCAAAAAATGTTGGGTCATGCCATGTTGTTCAATCAACAGCAGATGCAAGACATGCTCAAATGCATTTTGCCCATGATGGCATCAGATGGGATGTTTGATGCGCACAGACATTTGTGGGTGACGCCATTCAAACAGTGTGTGCCGTTCATGAATGTTGCCACTCAAAAAATGAAACAGTTTCACCGTATTCAAGCATGCACAGCAAAAAAGGAACATGGTGTGTCGTCAGAAGTCATTTCTGATGAAAAAAAGCATGCCGAGATCGCACGCATTCGACAGATGGAATCAAACAGATCAAAAAGCACCTCATGGATGCCAAAAAAAGAGCAGGGACAGTCCGTTCAGGCCCAACATGAACGATGTGTGGCGTCATCACATCGATACAAATACATTATGACATGTTTGTCATTGATCCATGCATCAAAAAAACACCATATGCATCAACTTGGCAGCAAATCTTTGGGGGGTGTTATCGAGGCCTTGGGTGCATTCATGCGACCAAACACCTTACCCACCAAAAGTTCATGTGCGTTGATACTGCGTGTCATACAACAAGGCCAAAAAACCATACCAAGGTCATCCTGGCAAGGCATCCAAGCATACATACAACGTTGCATGCTGGAGGATGCACCATGGCATAGCCGTCACCAATGGGTTGCAGATCATGTGCTGTCCGCACAGAATGCCAAGGCTTATTTTCAAAAGCACTGGCAGGCATGGCTGGCCTTGCCCAATGATGCAGGTCATACGTCTGCCATAGATCATGGTGTCGTACATCATGGTTTCTATCATCAGTTGGTGCCATGGCGTTATGGCACGCTTGCCGCCCGCAAACACATCATCATGGAGAAAGTTGAACCATCAACACCCCGTTGGTGGCAAAAATGTTGGCAGAGGTTGACAAGTTCGTGTTGCCCAAAAAAAACACCCATGAAAGCGCCGCTATCTCAGGACATGGATTGGTTCTTAGATCGTATGGCAAGGATCAATGTGCGTGGTGAACATGCCTTTATGAATACGGTTGCTGATCATTGGCTCTGCCCAATACAGCACGAAGCAACATGTCACCAACGGGTGGCCACCTGGCTCGTTTGGCGTCAGTTGTTCGATGCAGTGAAGAAAAAACAGCTGTTGTGCCACATCAATAGGGTATCGCCCATCATGCGCCGTCTATTATGGGTGTATACAAAGACCAAAGGATTTCAGTCTGAGCCAAAGCTGCAACAGTATTTTATTGGCATGCTTGAAATTGTGATTGAGATGATGTGTGTTGCGGTGCTCAAAAAGATCAGCACACATCGGCGCATCATGCCTTACCGTCAAGTCTCCATATGGGTGGGCAGGATTTGTAAGGTTTTACCCAAGCCGATTTTGCGGCGTTTAAAACAGCATGTTTCTGATTTGTTGGCTGTGCCTGCATTGTTGGCTTTTGACCTCAAAACATTCAAAAAGCGTTTGGCTTGTTTAAAATATTGCAGACATGTCTCCAATATGGAAAGTGTCGTTGATCGTCGCTTGGTCTTTATTTTGAGACACCCATATTTCTCAAAGATCGCCAGTTCCATACGCACAGAGTTGTTGGCCATTGCGCAACACTGTCCCCCAGCACAACGTCGACTGTTTGAAACATGTGCAAACCTGCCTTCTGCAAAACACCCGCTTTTGCCAAATATGACTTTGTTGCAACATTTTGCATCAAGAAAAGACCACATGCCGTTGATCGATTTGAGCGATGTGGTCCATCAAAAAACCATCTTAACCACAAACAACACAAACACAATTTGAGGATTTCATATGCAAACCAGTGACTTCAGCCCCAGTCATGCCTTAAAAATTGACCTGAATGATGGCCTTCATCGATACGTGAGTGATCGCGGAACACAAATACATGAAAAGCGTGAACACGATGTTTTGGTGCTTAAAAACATGATCAAACATGCCGCATCCAAGCCAGTTTTGATGAGTATGGTGCGGGAACACTTGGCGAAGCTTGCCATGCCTTTGAGTCCATATAAACTTTATTTGTGTTACCGCAATGACAGTAAGTTGCGCAATGGTTTGAATGAGGTTTTAAAATTTCATAAACAACAGTCGATCATTGATCGGCTAAAGAAAAAAATCAAGGCAGCAGATGAAAGTCAAAAAAGATTGCGGATGGAATATCAACAAAGTTTAAAAACATTGCAACGCCAGTATCAAACCAAAGCTCAGGCGATGCAAAAAGCATTGCAGGATACGCAGCGTCAATTTCTAGAGTTTATGAACATGGTCCAGCAGGCCCATGGTTTGCCAGTGCCAAACGTTCAGCAGACTTTGCACGATGCGAAAGGGCAACATCCGCAGGATTTAAAACAACACAGTGTGCCGCAATCTCAGACAAGTCACACGCAATTTCAGCCACCTCTACCAGCAATATGTGCCGATGATCACAAGGCTCCATCGCCTCTAAAAGCTTCAATCCAAGGCAATGAAGAATTGCTGCTGGTGGCGTAGGATGGCCAACAAAATCGGCTTTTTCGTGTCCTGATGGTTCAAACGCTCGATGAAGCCATCTAGGGTTTGCACATCGTGTTGATCGACAGACAATATGATGTCTCCAACATGCAGTCCACTCAACCAAGGGTGCGTGCCGTGCTCGATGGCATCCACCATCAACCCTTTGACACGTTTGTTGTTGGCAGTTAAGGCATCCACAGCAGTCAAGCTCATGCCCTCAGTCAGAACACGATGCAAGGTTTCATTGGTTTTTGGTTCGGGTATGTTTTGAAGCTTGCCAGAGGTATGTTTTAGCGTGTTGTTTCTGAGATATGTGATTTTAATCGGTGTGTTAAAACGTGTCACACCAACCTGGCTGCGCACTTCTGCAGCATCTGTGATGGCAAAGTCATTGATGCGCACAATCACGTCAAATGGTTTGAGTCCCAATTTTTCGGCCGTGCTGTTTGGTACAACCTCGGTGATGATGGCGCCTTGCTTGGACTTGATGCGCAATGCGTCTTGCAACGTCGGTGAAAGATTTTGTGCCATCACACCAAGCACACCACGTTTGACGTTATGATGTTTGATCAGCTGCTGTACAATGGGTTCGACAATGGATAATGGAATGGCAAATCCAATGCCAACATTGCCTTTGCTGGGAGATAAGATTGCGGTGTTGATGCCAACCAGTTCACCGCGCTCATTGATGAGCGCACCACCTGAGTTGCCAGGATTGATGGAGGCGTCAATTTGAATGAAGTTTTCTAAGCCTTCGATCCCAATTTGTCGATGCAAAGCACTGACGATGCCAGATGTCACCGATTGCGACAAGCCAAAAGGGTTACCGATGGCTACAATGCTTTGACCTATGTCGATTTTGTTTTTTGAAAAAGGCAGGGCTTTGAGATGTTTTGAAGGGATCTTTAAGACAGCCAAATCAGTGGCACGATCAACACCAATCAGATGCGCAATGTATTGGCGTTTGTTGTTGAGGGTGACAATGATGGTGTTGGCATCATGAACGGCGTGGGCATTGGTGACAACATAGCCTTTTTGGGCATCAATGATGACGCCAGACGCCAAGCCAGAGGTTTTTTTGGGGGTGTGCCCTCGCCAAAAGGTTTTGCCATGTGTTGAGATGTTGACCACAGCAGGCATCACTTTGGGCAAGAGTGTGGACAGCTGGTCTGAAGCTTGAGCACAATGCAGGGTCAATAGGCAAGAAAGCATCACCATGATGGTTGTCATGCGTTTCATGTTTGCAGCAATGTTCATATGCATTTCCTTATGAATTCAATGATCATGTCGTACACATGACATGATTCATCATACTTCGTTTGCAGGTGAGATGATAATGTTTTTTGTGATTGGCGTCACCCATGCATGCCACAAGAGTCAATCCATGTATTGAACTGCTTGATGCAATTGCAATTGTGCATGCAGGTGAGCCATGTCATCGGGCATGGGGGCTTGCCACGACATGGTTTTTTTCTGGGTGGGATGGTGCAAGGTCAGACGATGGGCATGCAGTGCTTGACGATTCAGTCGTTGCAATGCTGTCATCACTGGTTTGGGTAGGTGCGTGTAGTGTGAGA
Organism: Candidatus Comchoanobacterales bacterium; assembly: GCA_965661085.1. Classification (GTDB taxonomy): domain Bacteria; phylum Pseudomonadota; class Gammaproteobacteria; order Comchoanobacterales; family Comchoanobacteraceae; genus CBFIDA01. The sequence goes on from CBFIDA010000002.1 coordinate 123,640, forward strand.
TGGGTTTGTTGTAGGTTGGGTCCGCACAGACAGGGTGCTGCATGTGCGCCATGTGGACGCGTATCTGGTGCGTGCGACCTGTTTCCAGTTCAACCTCCAAAAGGGTATTTTGCTGGAACTTTTCTCGTACCGTGTAGTGCGTCACGGCATGTCTGCCTTCATGGCTCACTGCCATGTGCGTGCGTTTGAAAGGATGACGTTCAATGCATGTCTCAATGGTGCCACTGCAAAAGACTTGACCATGCACCATGGTCAAGTAGTGTCGTTTGATTTGTCTTGCTTTCAATTGGCGACTGAGGTCAAGCGCAGCTTCTGGCGTTTTGGCCACAACACAGAGTCCAGTGGTGTTTTTATCCAGACGGTGCACAATGCCGGCACGTGGCACATGCTGAAGCGCAGGGCAGTGATGCAGCAAACCGTGCGCCAATGTAACTGTGGGAGTGCCAGCACCAGGGTGCATGACCAGATCAGCAGGTTTGTTTAAAATCAAAAGAACATCGTCTTCATACACTGGCGTCAATGTCAAAGGCATCGGTTCCCAATGGGTTTTGTCCACGTGCATCGGTTGCAGCGTGACGGTATCGCCTTCTTGAATGCGGGTTCGGCAGCGAGTGATGGCCATGCCATTGACATGCACACGTTGCTGTTTGATCCAGGTTTGGTGTTGTGCTCTTGAAAACGCTCGAACCGCTTGGGCCAAAAATTGATCCAAACGCGAGTTGGCATGTGTTGGCGCTACCAACAATGTGATGCTTTCAGGCTGCGACATGCATGGTACCAAAAAAATGACAGTCTAACATGGTCGATGACGCTTCGCAACGTAGGCGCCTCATGTAAATGTTTTTTCTTGGTTTTTGGGTCTTTTTGAGTCCTTTTTTGGTTTTGTTCGTTACGCTGCGAAGCATGAGAGAGAATATGGTGCACACATGCCAGATCAACACAGTGTCATGAAGCTGAAAAGTCCTGTGATCATTTGATTTCATCCATTGAGGTTTTTTAAAACTGCACATTGTTCATGAGCGCGTGCCTCATGATACAGATCAATTTTGCGCGTGCCTTGGTCATGGTATGAAAGTATGGTACGCTTTTTCTTTTGCAGTGGAGCATGCGATGTTGAAAATGGGTCAGGCTTATGTATTGGCATGGATGGGAATGTTGTTGGTGGGCTGTCATGCCTTTGATCCGGACGATACGCAACCTTATGCCAGTCTGACGGCCAAACAGCTGTATGCGCAGGCCAAAACGCAGCAACACGAAAAAAATTACAATGAAGCCATCAAGCAGTATCGTGCACTTCAAACCCTTTATCCAACCACATCTTATACCAAGCAAGCCTTGCTCAACCTCATAGAGGTCAATTACTTGGCCAAAAACGAAGATGCAGCCATCAGCGCGATCGAAGATTATGTGCGGTTATATCCAACAGGCCAAGGCACTGCGTATGCCTATTTCATGCTGGGTATGATCAAAGTCAACATGCATGGCAGTTGGTTTCAAAGGCACCTCAACGTTCCAGCAGAAAAATACGACATGGAAGGGTTGGACGATGCCTTCAATGCATTTGATCACGTGGTGCGGCATTTCCCAACTTCGCGCTATGCAGGGCAAGCCACCAAAATGATGCAACAACTGCGTATGGCCAAAGCACAACACGAACTTGAAACGGCACAGTATTATCTCAAGCAAGATGCTTACATTGCTGCCATCAATCGGGCGCGCCAGGCCATTGCTCTAGACCGATCACGTAACATGCAACAACAGGCTTATCAAATCATGTTGACATGCTATCGACATTTGGAAGACCCTGTCATGATTAAGAAGGTGCAGCACTTGTTGCGCACTTTGCGGCATTGAAGCCAAGGATCATGCGCAATTTGGGTCGGTTGAATCGGTTTGGGCATCAAAGAACAACATGAAGCCAATGTCCGGCTGGGCATGGGCGATGAGAGAGAAGGTGTAACACAGTGCTTGATTGTGCATGGTTTCAATATGCAAATCATGGTTGTCAGCCAGTTGCTTCAGGGTGGGCGTAGGCCAACGATGTGTGTTGCCTGTGCCCATTAAAATGTGTTGATGCCCCATTGCTTTGATGCGCATCAGATCATCTGCATGGATGTCTTCAAAGCTTGAGGATTTCAAATCGGTCAAACATGTTTGATGATTGAGAAAGAGGGGACTATGGTATTGGGTCTCACCAATGACCACATGATCTTCAGCAATGGATGTGATGACCCATGGTGCATTGTTGGGTTCAAATTGAAATTGCATGGCGGTCTCGGCAAGGTACTCAATTTCATCATACCGCAGCAGCGTAACCATGCCAAGATACACAGGGCGTGCCAACCCAATAAATCTTGGCAAAATGTTACAACTGCTGTACCATGAGGCAACAAAAACTGTTGATGCATGGAGGATGTTATGACAGATCTTGCCCCACAAACCAAGTACCTCAAGGACTATACGCCAAGTGCATTTGCCATTCAAAAAACTGCGCTGTGGTTTGAGTTGGGAGAGTGTCTGACCACCGTCAAATCGCGCTTGGAAATCGAGCGTCAGGGTGCTGCCGATGCGCCACTGGTTTTGGATGGTGAAGACATGCGTCTGGTTGAGTTGTCCATCGATGGTACGTCTTTGATGACGGACCAATTCAGCATTTCTGACCACAACTTGACCATCGATGTGGTGCCCGATCGTTTTGTGCTTGAAATTGAAGTTGAAATCAACCCAGGCGCCAACAAATCGCTCAGTGGTTTGTATGCGTCACATGGCAATTATTGTACACAATGCGAATCCCATGGGTTCAGACGCATCACGTATTTTCTGGATCGGCCCGATGTCATGAGTGTGTTCACCACCACCATCACTGCAGATGTCGCATCATTCCCACATTTGTTGAGCAACGGCAATTGTATTGATCAGGGTGATTTGCCTGGTGGGCGGCACTGGGTGAAATGGCATGATCCTTCACGTAAGCCCAGTTATCTTTTTGCATTGGTGGCAGGACATTTTGAAGTCTTGACGGACACCTTTCAGACTTGTGATGGCCGTACTGTGGCATTGGCGCTGTACGTTGAAGAAGGCAAAATTTCGCAGGCAGGTTTTGCCATGTCATGCCTTAAAAAATCGATGAAATGGGACGAAGAGCGCTATCATCGTGTGTACGATTTGGACAACTACATGATTGTTGCTGTGAGTGATTTCAACTTTGGCGCCATGGAGAATAAAGGTCTGAATGTGTTCAATGATCGTTATATTTTGGCCAAAGGCGATACTGCAACCGACCATGATTTTTTAGGGGTGGATGTGGTCATTGCCCATGAGTATTTCCACAATTGGTCAGGCAATCGTGTGACCTTAAGGGATTGGTTTCAACTCAGCTTGAAAGAAGGTCTGACGGTGTATCGCGAACAAAAGTATACCGAAGCCATTGGCATCAAAGAAGCGGTGCGATTGGGTCAGGCCAAGATCATTGAAACAGCGCAGTTCAAGGAAGATGCTGGACCCATGGCGCACCCAATTCGGCCATCGTCCTACATTGACATGAACAATTTTTATACAGTGACCGTTTACAACAAAGGGGCCGAGGTGGTCCGTATGCTTGAAACTTTGTTGGGTGAAGAGGCCTTTGGTAACGCATTGGATGTGTATTTTGAGCGCTTCGATGGCCAGGCTGTGACCACCCAAGATTTTGTCGATGTCATGGCCGATTCATCTGGTGTGGATCTCAAACAGTTTCGACTTTGGTACGATCAAGCTGGCACGCCGGAAGTCAAAGTACAAACCCACTATGATGCTGAAACACAATGTCTACGGATCGATTTCAGCCAAGAGACCAAGCCCACGCACGGTCAAGCCATTAAAGTTGATTTGCCCATACCTTTGCTGTGTCGCCTTCACGATTCGGAAGGCGCAGTGATGTCGGTGCAACCACAAGATGCACTGACACTGAAGTCTGATGGTCAATGGCTGTTCACCTTGAAAAAGAGCCATGCACAATTGGTCTTTGAGGGCATCAAAAGACACCCCATTGTGTCGTGTTTGGAATCGTTTTCTGCACCCGTGCGCCTGCATCATGAGATGTCGATGCAGGATCGGTGTGTGTTGGCCAGGCATGCAGAAGATGGCTATCAACAACGTCATCAAATGATGCGATTGTATCTGGCATGCATTGAAAAATTGCTTGCCTGTGATCATGCCGACAAATTTCCAATACTCGATGATGCACTGGTTGATGCATTTGAATATTTGTTGATGCACCCAGAGATGGATCCATTGTTGATCAAAGAGATCATTGAAATACCATCAGATGGTTATTTGCTGGAATGTTTGCCAGGCACCGATCTCACCAAATTGTGTGCTGCAGGCCAGTATTTGCGGGCACAGTTGGCAACACGATTGCAGGATGCATTGCAGCAGCGTTATCATGCTTTGGCACCCAATGTGCCGTATCAGTATGCACTCATGGAAGTGTCCAAACGTGCTCTCCGACATTACTGCTTGTTCTTGCTGAATATGCTGGACGATCGGACCTACACTCAAAAAGCTGTCGATCAGTATAAAATTGCCGACAACATGACCGATCGCATGGGGGCCATTTCAGCATTGTTACAGCGTTCAACGCCGGAGTTGGACACAGTGTTACAGGATTTCTTTGATCGCTATCAGCATGATCCATTGGTCGTTGACAAATGGTTTTCAGTGCAGGCCTGTGCCAGAGGCGAAGATGCTTTGGCGCGTGTACAGAAGCTGACACAACACGAAGCCTTTGATCTGATGAATCCCAATCGAGTTCGTGCGTTGATTGGTGTGTTTTCTCAAACCAACCTGTCCGCATTTCATCGAGAAGATGGTGCGGGCTACGCCTTTCTTGCCAAAAAGATTGATCAAATCCAATCATTTAATCCTCAACTTGCTGCAAGGATGTTGACTCCCTTTCTGTATTGGAATCGCTTTGACCCCAAAAGACAGCAGTTGATGCTCGCACAATTGCGCACCATGTTGCAAAATCATCCTAAAAAGAATGTCTTTGAATTGTTGACCCGAGCACTTGCGGATGCCCCCACCGAAGATGCTGCCGAGGATCACGTTACTTGATGGGTGTGGCCAATTTTTGCAAACAAAGTATATAATTGTTGCCCAGATGTGTTGTGGTCTTGCATTGCTGGTTGAGTGGATTATAGCGCAACCCTTTGATGCTGAGGCAAGCATGGTTGTTTTGGCGGGCCCATTGCATGATGCGTGAGGGCTTGACAAAGCCTCTGTACTGATGTGTGCCTTTGGGAATGAGCTTGAGCACATGCTCTGCCATCAAAATGGTTTCAAAGTAGGCTTGCCAGGTGGCATTGATGGTGGAGACAAACAACAGACCACCCGGTTTAAGATGGTGGGCACAATGTGATAAAAGTGTCATGGGGTGTGCCACGTGCTCGATGACCTCAAGACATGTGATGGCCGAAAATTGTTCTGATGAGAAAAGAGGGCTGTCTTGATGCAAGGCACCGCAGTGATAGGCGATGTCAAGATTGCTGAGCGCAGCATGTTTTTTTGCAATATGAATGAGATTTTCAGACACATCGATGCCCGTCACATTGTGACCTTGTTCAGCCAGAGCTTCTGTTAAAATACCTGCACCACATCCCACATCCAATAGGGGGCCACGCATCGTGTGGTCATCAAGATGTGTGGTGATGAAGGTGACGCGTGTTGGGTTGATGTGATGAAGGGTGCGCATGGGACCATTAGGGTCCCACCATTGATGTGCCAATGCGCCAAAATCATGTGCTTGTGATGACATCGGTGCTCCTGTGTGCATGTGGACAAAAACAGTTGTGCGGGTTAGGTGGCGTGCCCTGAGATATTGAGATGCATGGTGGCGTCGACGACTTCAAGTGTATAGCGCCAGGCGTCGTCAATTTGTGTTTGACACGCATTTGCTTTGACCAAAGTTTGAAGATGATGCAGGGTTGCCTCAAGTCGCGGTACGCCACAGTACAAAACAGCGCCATACATTTTATGCAGTTGGGCACGTAGTCCAGCATGCGCAGGATTGTTGTAAGCAGAATACAGTGCTTTTTTGTCATCAGGCAGGGCCTGTTGCAGCATGGCAAACAACTCACGTGCCAAGGCATCTTGCGCATTGACACGTTCTAGGGCCAATGCATGGTCATAAATGGGCAAATGGTCAAATTTTATCGCAGTTGACAACTCAAGCATAAGCAAAACTTCCACTGTTTTTTTTAGCTTAACACACAATTGATATCAGGTCGAATTGGTTTTTGGTACTCAAGGCAACAGCCCAGGCTGACTGGGGATGCGTTTTAAGGGAATAAATTCTTTCTGCCAGAATTAAATGTTGCCCCAGTTTGGATTCTTGAGTTTTAATGATTTTTTATCATAAAGCTTCATTTTGCACGGTATGGCTGTTCGTGCTGGCACCACCGCGCTCTTTTCGCCAGACATGCGCATCAGTACAGTTTTGTCACCTGAATCGATTTTTACATAATGAACGGATTGTTTGGTTTCGTATATGTATTGATGATTTTTGTCATCACGAAAAAATTCTTCTAATTTACCGTCCTGGTTGAAAAAAATCGCCGGGTTCTATCATTTCCATCAATCTCTTCATTTTGAGGATGAATGTTTTATCGTTCAGCTCAATCTTAGAGGGGAGGGCATTTTGCTTAGGACCAAAAGCTCGATAAACGACAAAGCCGATGACTGCAGTCAGGGCCACAGCAATGCCAACCCATACCAGAGGATTGACGGCAGCGAAAAACGCTAGGGTTGATTTAAAAAAGTTAAAGATGAAGTTAAGATGTTTGTCATGAATGTAGGCATGTTTTTCTTTTTTTTTATTGGATTCTAATCTTAACAAAAGCAGATCCTAATGTCAAGCGTTTGTTGTGGTGTAATTGTTTTTTCAAGCGCTTATGTTCAAATCAGTGAAAGCAAGGTCAATGATGAGAGCGGACAACGATTTATGCGGGGCTGCTGCTCATCTCACACATGCTTTTATTTGAGGTGAAGCACTATGATCGGAGGTCTTGTCGATGATTGATGTTGAGGAGCATGATGTATCAAGCTGCACACAAAAAACCTAGGGGCCACTGTTGTAGCCCCTAGGATATCAGAGTGACCTCTACAGGTCACGTACTTTGGTTGCATCATCTGTTTTTATGAGTGTGATTGGCTTTTAGTCTTTGATATAGCGCGCTCAAACTGTTGATCGTATTTAGTGTTGCGGCCTGTATCCCTAGACCTCTTCTTACCAATGGACCGAAGTTTTAATGCTGTTAATGTTCCATTATCGTCTACACTCATCATTGGAGCAGCTGATAACGTTTGTCCATCAACCTTCAACAAATATCTCGGTTGTGAATGGGATTTAGTACGAACATAACGTGCAATCTTAGAGATGAGATCTAGGAATTGTTGAAGACGAGGATCATTCATAAAAATTCTTTTATCTTTAGTGGGATGTTGTGATTTTTCTCTGATGGTGAGAAGAAGCATGTTGAATAATTTAATATCATTTTTATTTGGTCCATGATCATGCTTGTCCTTACCATTGCGAGGGTTTGAGCCTGCTCCTGCTTCATTCAAATCATTTGCCTTGTGTCTCTCTGATTGGGCATCTGAAGAATTCGAGCTGGGGCTTAAAGCTCGATAAACGACAAAGCCGATGACTGCAGTCAGGGCCACAGCAATGCCAACCCATACCAGAGGATTGACGGCAGCGAGAAACGCTAGGGTTGATTTTAAAAAAGTTAAAGTTGCAGTTAAGATGTTTGTCATGAATGTAGGCATGTTTTTCTCTTTGTTTTTATGAGATTTTAATCTTAACGAAAGCAGATCCACATGTCAAGCGTTTGTTGTGGTGTAATTGTTTTTTTCAATCACTTATGTTGAAATCAGCGAAAGCAAGGTCAATGATGAGAGCGGACAACGATTTATGCGGGGCTGCTGCTCATCTCACATATGCTTTTATTTGAGGTGAAGCATATGCCATCTATGCGCTCCAGCAACGGGGGAATGGGCGCGTATGAAATCTTACACGAGATAATAAAAGCCCCTCAATTGATTGAAAAGCATGACTTTGGTGCTGGTTGGCATGTTTTGTGTGAGTCGGTTTGTCCATGATGTTCATTTTGCCCATCATGAAAGGTCTCACCATGACATAACGCTTTGAGGACAACCTTTGTCTTGAGGTGCGTGTCTGGTCTATAGGATCTGGATGAAGACAGAGTGTGACAGCGCAGTCATCATATCAATGTTGATGGCATGTCTTAAGTGTTGACTCTTTATATCTTCATCTTTTTTCACGCAAAGTAAGCATTGAAATGCTGGAGTCTCAGTTTTTTGCCAGGATGGACGCGGCACCCATCAGAAGTATTCATTGCAGATGAAGCACGCTGTTGATTTTTCATTATATATTCAGAAATTTCTTCAGGGCGCATCAGATTGATGGCGTTGTGACGCCTGACTTTTCAAGACTTCGTGTTTGTTAGATTTGCAACATGGCTGCGAAATGCCTGATTGGCACCCTTGCCTGTTCCTTGGTTCTGAAACGCCATGATGCATTCGGTATAAGACTTGTTGTCAGAACAGGGCATGATTTTGATGCGGGGGGGATCCTTTTTTTTCACCATTGTCACCATGAAGCTAGGGCTTTCGCCTATAACATGGATGGCTGGTTGGGGATTTGTTCGACGTATTGTTTTTGTGAACTTAAGGTTTTCGAAGTCAAACTTTGGGAGAATTTTTCTTAGAACACTTATGTCCAACTTGAATTTTATTCTTGCAAATTAGTGATAGGTATCGATAAATTTTTTGATGGTAAGAATAAATTTCTTTGTTAGAACAAGTTTGCCATTGGGTTGTGCGGTGCGATTTTTTTGTGCTTCTTTCTCATCTTGCCATTCAATTTTTTTCTGTCTGATGGTCCTGCAACACGTTTCTTTTTTCTACTAGGTGGTGGTGTTCCTAAAAGTTTGTCAACAGGCTTGGGATCATGAGTGGCTTCTGATGCAATTTTGCTTTCGCTTGTATCATAGTCGGTGGTTGGTTTCTCTGTATTGTCACCTGAGTCTCCATATGCCCACCAATATAGTACCAACAGTGTGATGACAGTGGCGATTATCAATGCGCTGTACTAGAAGGTTGGGTTGTAAATGAAGGCTGGGATGAATGACATGAGGCAATCCTATTGAGTTGAATCAGCTGAGAAGATTGGGTTGAATGAGCTGGATGAGGTGGTGTGTGGTTTTCTTCAGAAGCTTCTGAAGTTTGGGGGTGTTGTCGGGTGATGTGACTTGCACCACTTGGTGTGTCAGCAAATGTTGCATGATCATATCATCACTGGTTTGTAGCTTATCAATCAATTTGCGTTCCAGTGCTTGCCTTCCAAGCCAAACTTCACCTGTGGCGACTGCAGCCACATCCAACTGAGGTCGATGATCTCGAATATGGTTTTGAAAAAGTGCGTGGATGTCTTCAAGTTGCGCCACTGCTTTTTCTCTGCCTTGCTGGGTGTTTTTGCCAAAAGTAGACAGGGTGCGTTTGTATGGGCCAGCGGTGAGTTGCTCAAAATCGATGTGATGCTTTTTCAGCAATGCATGAAAGTTGGGTTGCTGCAGGATGACGCCAATGGAACCAATCAGTGCAAATGGGGCGGCAATGATATGATCGGCCACACAAGCCATCATGTAACCACCACTGGCTGCAACTTGATCGATGGCAACCGTTAAACCAATGTTGTGTGCCTTGAATCGGGCAAGTTGTGAAGCCGCCAAGCCATACGCAGACACCATCCCACCAGGGCTTTCAAGCTTGAGTGCCACACGATCGGTGGGCTCAGCCACATCGATGATGGCTGAGATTTGGGCTCTCAGCACATCAACTTGGGATGCTTTCATGTCACCTTTGAAGCTCAGCAAAAACAACTTGGATTTTGGGGATTTGGCTTTTGTTGGGTCTTCGAGCTGCTTGAGGCGTTTTTTGCGCAGCTTGCGGTCTGGATAGATGGCCTTAAGCAGGTTAAGACGTTGTTGCTGTCGATCTTTGTTGAGGATTTTAAATTGAACGCCTGAGGCTTTAATTTTTTTTTGTTGCCCGCTTGCCTTCAACACCACCAGTGCTGCGCCCAGAACAGTGATGGTCTTCAAAAAGAAAAAGCCGTAGTGCATCCAAGCATCTTGTACGGTCATTTGGCATCCTTGCGTTATAAGTTCTGATGATATCAGGCGTTTTCAGTTGATGTTTCCGAGGTCATTGGGCGTGTGACCCCAACCATGTGGTAACCATGATCCACATGGATCACTTCACCTGTGATGCCTGTGGCCAGGTCTGAACCTAAAAATGCACAGACATTACCAACTTCTTCGATGGTGACATTTTGTCCTGTGGGATTGATGGTTTTGGCATAATCCAACATTTTCTTAAAGCCTGAGATGCCAGAAGCGGCAAGTGTGCGTATCGGGCCGGCACTGACCGCGTTGACGCGTATGCCATCCTGCCCCAATGCGTGGGCCATGTAGCGCACATTGGCTTCCAGTGAAGCCTTGGCCAACCCCATGGTGTTGTAGTTGACAACGGCCTTTTCACTGCCTAAATAAGTCAACGTGACAATGGAAGCTTTGGGCGCAAACAAACCATATTGTCGGGCATACTTGGCCATGCAAGTCAAACTGTATGAGCTGATTTCATGTGCGGTCAAGAATCCTTCACGCGTGATGTTGTCAACAAAGTTGCCGGTGAGTTGGTCGGCAGGTGCAAAGGCAATCGAGTGGACCAATGCATCGATGGTGATCTGCGCCTTCTGAAGGGTTTGCATCATGTTTGCGACTTCTTGATCGGTACTGACGTCGCATTGCACCATGGCAATGGGTGAAAAATCACGGGTCAATTTCTCAACACGTGCTTTCAAGCGTTCATTCTGGTACGTGATGACCAATTTGGCCCCTTGGGCATGCATGGCTTTGGCCACGCCATAAGCGATGGATTTATTGGATGCAAGACCCACCACAACCACTGTTTTGTTTTTAAGAAACGCCATGGTACAAACTCCTTGAAATTCAGTTGCCATTCTAGAATCTCCTCCGTGTTTTGTACAGTGTTTTGTGTTGGTGTGTGGCGGATTTTCGTATGGGGTGCTTGACTCAGAGGCTGTGAGGTGGAGGCAAACCGACTTTTGGGTCTTCTGAAGGGGCCAGGGTTTGAGGTCTTCCTCCTGGTGCAATGTGGGACATTTGCCATTCTTGCGTCGGGCGCGAACTGACGGTCGACACCATGAATTATTATTTAGTGCATGTTTATCAGTATGTTGCCTGATTGGTTGTTTTTTGACGTTGTTGTTTTTTAATGCTTTTTGCCTGGGGTAACTGTTTATTGATGCACAAAGTGGTATAATTATTTTATGTCTTGAGTGCATGGGTCTGCAAGGATGCTTTGGCGACATGGATGGTCACCGCCTATGCATACAAGACAGCTTGACCACAGCAATGTGGCCAAGCTGTTCGTCTGGTCACGCGAGATAAAATGGGGTCTGTGCGTTAAGGAAGCCGATGGGCAAGGATGCCCGTGACGAACTTCAACCCATTTCTTTTTGCGCTGCTCCGGATTGCCTGGCAGCGGATTGCACTGCACCTGAGACGGCTGCGTTCAGCCGAGGGTCTGTGGGGGTTGGCAAGATATATTGTGGGCCATATGCCAGGTCGCGTGGCATGTGATAGCTTTGGATGATCTCCTTAGGAATGGGCGTTTTGGCCAATTGTCTCAGAGCTTCGATGGCGGCATATTGCATTTCATGGTTGATGCAGGTTGCGCGGGCATCCAATGTGCCTCTGAACAAATAAGGAAAGCACAACGCGTTGTTGATTTGGTTGGGAAGATCGGATCTGCCGGTTGCGATGATGGCATCAGGCCGACAGGCTTGTACACATTCAATGGGTATGCCAGGGGTTGGATTGGAAAGCAAGAAGGTGATGGCGCCAGGTTTCATGCGTTTCAGCAGTGTTTCAGGTTCGGGCATGGTTGCACCTGCGAGACCCACCAGGACGTCGGCATCCTGCATTGCATCCATCAGAGAGCGTGCTGCAGTCCGGACGGCCAATTGTTGTTTGTATGGGTTCAGGTCTGTGCGCTCATGATGCAAGACCCCATGGCGGTCGAGCAATAATATTTGCTCAGGATTTGCCCCAATTTTAATCAAAAGTTTGGCACATGCAATTGCTGCTGCCCCGGCACCATACATCACAATTTTAGATTGTTGGAGTGTTTTGTTTTGCAGTTCCAGCGCGTTGAGCAAGCCAGCAGTGAGCACAATGGCTGTGCCGTGTTGGTCATCATGGATGACTGGAATGTTGAGACGTTGCTGTAAGGCTTCCTCGATGGCAAAACAATCGGGTGCTTTGATGTCTTCAAGGTTGATGGCGCCAAAGGTGGGCGCAATGTTGGCTGCTGTCTCAATGAAAGCTGCCACATCCTGCGTGTCAATTTCGATGTCAAAGGCATCGATGTTGGCAAATTGTTTAAAGAGGACAGCCTTGCCTTCCATCACTGGCTTGCTGGCTAATGCGCCCAAATTGCCCAATCCCAAAATGGCCGTGCCATTGGTTAAAATGCCGACCAAGTTGCCCTTAGAGGTGTAGCGGTAGGCATTCATGGGGGCCTCTGCAATGGCCAAAACGGGTTCTGCCACGCCTGGACTGTATGCCAAAGACAGGTCTTTTTGGTTGGCCGTTGATTTGGTGACAGAAATCGCCAATTTTCCTGGCATGGGTGTTGCATGGTAATCCAAT
>CBFIDA010000003.1:0-101157 GCA_965661085.1 Candidatus Comchoanobacterales bacterium
CCATCCAAGACAAAAAGATGCTTTTGACCACTTTGAGATTGATGGCGCCAATGCCACGCGCCATACCAACCCCCAACAATGCCCCAACAAGGACTTGTGTTGTTGAAACAGGCAACCCAAGGCCTGAGCTGACCACCACAACAGAAGCGGTTGACAGCTGGGCCACAAACCCACGCGTAGGCGTCAACTGTGTGATGTTCTTGCCCACAGTTTGTATGACCTTATAGCCATAAATCGACAAACCAATGGCCATGCCTACTGCGCCCATGAGCACAATCCAAAATGGCAGCACTTGTACATGAATGAAATGCTTGCCATATCGCGCAATGTTGACCACTGTTGCAACGGGGCCGATCGCATTGGCTGTATCATTGGAGCCATGCGCAAAAGCCATGGAACATGCTGTGAATACCGTGAGTATGCCAAAACATTTTTCAACCTGTGCGTAGGCTTCTGACAACTCCTGATAGACTTGATTGCGGTACCGATATTTAAGAATGATGGCGCCAATCAACGCAAAAACACCACTGATCAGGACGGTCAGCCACAAAATATGCTTGGGATGCAAATGCAATCCCAATGGTTTCAAGCCCATGGATAGGGTCACATACGCCACGACCACAGCAGAGATGAAGATGTAAATGGGGACCATTGTTTTGGCTTGCTCCAAAGGCGCAACATGCTCAAACACCAATCTTTGTACCGACTTGAACAACAGAAAAGCAATCAACCCCGCCAGCGCAGGGGTCAAAACCCAACTGAGCGCCACCGAAGACACCACATGCCAATCGACATAACCTGGGCCAAAACATAGGCTGGCAAAACCCACCACAGCACCAATGATGGTGTGTGTGGTCGAGACAGGCCAACCAAAATACGACGCAATGATCAACCATGCCCCTGCTGAACACAGAGACGCCACCATGCCCAAAGCCAAGATATCTGGATGATTTTGAAACTGTGCAAACGACAACAAATCTCGTCCAATGGTGTTGGTGACTTGACCGCTGGCAACCAACGCTCCCAAAGCCTCAAAGACAGCCGCAATGATGATGGCTTGGTTCATGGTGATGGCCCCAGAACCAATGGAAGTCCCCATGGTGTTGGCCACATCGTTGGCACCCACTGCAAAGGCCATGACCATGCCAAAAAAGATGGCCATCATCAGCAAAATGGTTGCATTCTCAATCACAAAACAATCCTTTAGGTTGCGGGTGCATCAGCCAAATATTGACGCAGCAACATGATGGCACGATCGGTGCCTTTTTTTGCACCCTCCAATGTCAAAGCATGACTCAATGGCACCGCGCTGATGCCAGCCGCCATGTTGGTGACGATGGACAAGGCCATCACACGCAATCCCAAATAACGGGCCACAATGACCTCTGGTACCGTCGACATACCAATGACGTCGCCACCCAATATGGCAAAAGCTTTGATTTCAGCGGGTGTCTCAAAACTTGGCCCCATGACACCGCAGTACACCCCCTCTGGGACGTCAATGCCCAAAGTCTTGGCATGCTGTTGCATGGATTGGCGCATGTTGGCATCGTATGCATTTTCCATGCTGATGAAGGGCACAGGCTTCAAACCCACCAATGGATTGCAACCTTGTAGGTTGATGTGATCTTTCAACAACACCACATCACCAACCTGGTATGCGTCATTGATCGCACCTGCTGCGTTGGTCAGAATGACAGATTCGCAACCCAAAGCACGCAACAACCCCAACAAACGTAAAAAAATGTTGGGTTCCGGTGATTCATACCAATGCGCCCGGCCACTCAAACATGCCACAGGCGTTTGACCAAAAAGTCCAACGGTCAATGTACCATCATGGCCTTTGACCGAACAATCAAAGCCCAGCTCTGGAATGTCTTGATAAGAGAGTGTCGTGCTTTGCGTCAATTGGCTGCTCAACACACCGAGCCCTGAACCCAACACCAGTCCAACTTTGGCCTTGAGGCCACCCAACTGTGTGTGAACGGACGAAAATTCTGTTTTCATGATGGCACCCTTGGTTTGTGCAACACACCCTCATGCGCGAACATGCTGAAATCAATACACATCAGCATACATTCCACACGTGTGATCTGGCTATATTTAACAATTGAATTCTGTGTGATGTCAATTGCAAAATGTTGGCGCAAAAAACGCTGGATCTTGGCATGGCATGGATCCTCAATCTGCAACACACAGCAACAAATGCTGCCCAACACTTTCGGCCTGATCGGCCAGCTGACCAAAGCGGTTGATGATTTTGTACAAAAAGAGCACTTCGACAGGAGCCAGCGTTTGTTCCACTTGATACAATTTTTGGCGAATGTCGATTTGCATTTGGTCGGTTTGTGTCTCGAATGTTTCAAGCACCGTGAATTTTTGCTCAATGACCTCAACCGCTTGCTTGCTGAACACCGCCTCAAAGATATTGTTGAGCTCCAGCAAAGTATCACTGGCCTGTTGACAAGTGTCAACAACCTTCTGGCAAAAAGCAACAAAATCATCGACAATGGCCTCAGGAATCAACATACAGCGACCAATCATGATGCCACAAATGTCACGGGTTTGGTTGGCCAAGCCATCTTGCAGGCGCAAAAGCGTCAGCAGCTCACTTTTGGCCATGGGCAAAAAGAGATCTTTGCGCAACATGCCACGGGCTTTTGCTTTCAGTTGGTCGGCCTCATGCTCAAACGTTTTGATGTCTTTGTAGATGCGTTCAGCATCCGGCCAATCTGCACCCAACACCGCCGCCAAAAACTGAGGCAACAATGCCACGCAGATTTGAACTTTGTCCATATGCTGCAATAAAATATCAGTCGGTGATTGCGTCACCATGTCCATCACAGAACCATCGTAAGCCATGGGTCTCTCCTTTTCATTCAATATGATTTCAACATCATGATACAAAACGTGACAAGGATGATCAGCAACAATGCCAAAATACCCATGTCATAAAAACTGCGACTGAGGTTGGCTTTTGAAAATGCCTCACGATCATGGCGCACTTTTTGGTACAAAGACCAAATCAGAAAAGCAGCCACCAAAGCAACCGTCAAACCCGTCCAAAACATGTCATGCCTCCTCTGTGGCAGGCGCCACAATCACTTTCATGCTGTTGGTGCCACCATGCACCCCCAAGCGATCTCCTTTGGTGATCACCAGATGTTCTCCAGGTGCCACACATTTTGTCCGCATCAACATGGCTGTGACATCATGGGCAACAGCATCGATGGTGGATTGCATGACATCAAAAAACATCGGCACCACACCTTTGTAGAGGGCCATACGTGCCAAGGTTTTGGGGTGCCGACTGACACCATAAATCAATTTGTTGGAACGGATGCGTGACATCCATCGAGCAGTGGTGCCAGACTCCGTCAGCGCCGCCAAACATTTGGCTCCCAGTTGATTGGCTGTATACATGGCAGCAAAAGCAATGCCTTCATGAATGTGGCCAATGTCTCGATCCAAAAGTGTGGTGGGTGTCAAATCCACATGCTGCTCAACACTCAAACAAATCCGTCGCATGGTGTCGATCACCACACTGGGATGATCGCCCACAGCCGTTTCAGCCGACAACATGACGGCATCAACCCCATCCAGAACGGCATTGGCAACATCGGAGACTTCAGCCCGTGTTGGTGTCGGTGAAGTGATCATCGACTCCATCATTTGAGTGGCCACGATCACCGGCTTGGCATGCTGACGTGCACACTCCACCAACTGTTTTTGAATGGCAGGGACTTTTTCTGCACCCATCTCAACGGCCAAATCACCACGTGCAATCATCAAACCATCTGCATGTGCTGCAATCGCATCCATGTTGGCAATGGCTTGTGTGGTTTCAATTTTGGCAATGACCTGAATGTTGGCGCCTGCGGCCTGCAAACGGGCCTGCAAATCTGAAACATCTTGGGCGTGCTTGACAAAGGACAGCGCCACAAAATCGGCATCCATGGCGATGGCATGCACCAAATCCTCGGCATCTTTTTTGGTAAAACAAGGGGCAGACAAACCACCCCCCAAAATGTTCATGCCTTTGTGATCCGTCAAAGTGCCACAATTGAGCACTTTACAATGTAACGCATCGGCTGAGATGTCTTGCACCATCATGTGAATGCGCCCATCATCCAGCACGATGATGCTGCCCACCGCAACATCTTTTTGAATGTCTGGGCAATCGAGATAGACCTGCGTCGCATCACCCAAGCATGCCGAATCGTTGAGCACCAAACGAAAAGCCTGTTCTTTTTTAAGCTCGACACTGGCATGCTCGAAAGCGCCAATGCGAATTTTTGGGCCTTGCAAGTCAACCATGATGGCAACATGCTTGTTGCATGCCGCAGCCATGGCACGTACTTTTTCAGCACGCTTGATGTGCATCTCAGCAGCACCATGAGAAAAATTCAGACGCACCACATTGACACCAGCACGCAGCATCGACGCAAGCTGCGCTGTATCGTCGGTCGATGGCCCCATGGTGGCCACAATTTTGGTCCGTGTATCAACGTTCATAAACATCTCTTGGTAACTTGTCCAACACTGGTATGCCGTCTGGCAACAAGGCCGCCAAAAAAGCACCACCACCGGTACTCTGATGGCCAAAACAATTTTTGGGCAAACCGCTCTGCTCAATCACTGCAAGTGTGTCACCCCCCCCCAGCAATTTTTGCGCCTGACATTGTGCCACAGCTTCTGCCATGGCCAAGGATCCTACCGCAAACTCTGGCATTTCAAAAAGACCCATAGGGCCATTCCATATGATGGTTTGTGCAGACTGTAAAATGCTGCGATATCGTGCGATGGTTTTAGGGCCAATGTCCAAAATACGGCCTGCACCAACTTCACCATGCTTGGCCACACGGATGCCTTCCGCATCTTGCACCACCATGTCTTCAGGCAAAATCCATTGTGCACACGCTGAAGTTTGAGATGACAACCATTGCTTCGCTTGTGCCATAGACGCTGGCTCAAACAAAGAGGCACCAATGTCGACCCCCTTGGCCTGAAGAAACGTGTTGGCCAAACCACCCCCCAAAAGGATGACATCAAAGGATTGTGCCAATTGAGCCATCAGATCAAACTTTGTGGTCACTTTTGCGCCACCAATCAAGGCAACAGAAGGCTTCCCAGGTGTCTGTGTGCGGCTGCGAATGGCATGGAGTTCCTGTTGAAACAATGGGCCCAAATACACGGCATCAAACGCATCCACCAATGCAAAGTTGGACGCATGACAACGATGTGCGGTTGCAAAGGCGTCCAAAATCAGCACATCGTAACCCTCGGCCATTTTTGCGGCCAATGCTGGTGATGCCGCCTTTTCTCCTGATAAAAACCGGACATTTTCTGCCAAAGCAATGTGTCCAGGTGCCAACACGGGTTTGTCTTGAGGCCATGCGTCGTGCCACGCAACAGGCTGCCCCAACTTTTGAGACAAAATGGCACGCAACGGTGCCAGTGAGTGCGCCTGTGAGAAAACACCTTCTGTGGGCCGACCCAAATGCGATATGAGGGTGACCGCTGCACCATGTTGCAACAACTGTCGAATCCACGGCAATGTCGCGTCGATGCGCCACGTGGAGGTCGGCACACCCTTGTCCATGGGCACATTGTAGTCCACACGCACCAATACTCTTTTGCCACGCACATCGGGCATGAGATGACTTGGCCACAACACCTCAGTCATGTGCAGCGCTCATCGCCAATGCTGTGTCCAGCATGCGGTTCGAAAAACCAATTTCATTGTCGTACCACGCCAGCACTTTCAGTTGCTGTCCTTGCAATCGGGTTTGCGTCAAATCGACAATCGACGATGCGGTGTGCCCATTGAAATCGATCGACACCAAAGGCGCTGTGTTGGTGGCCAACACCCCTTGCATGGGGCCAGATGCCGCAGCTTTGAGGGCATCATGAATGGCATCAATGGTCGTGGGCCGCTCAGTCACCACCGTCAAATCCACCAGGGAAACATTGGCGGTAGGGACACGCACCGCAAAACCATCCAAACGCCCTGCCAAAGATGGCAACACCAAGTCGATGGCTTTGGCGGCGCCTGTTTGTGTTGGAATCATCGACAACATGGCCGCACGTCCACGACGTGGATCTTTGTGCTCACCATCCGCCAGCGCTTGATCGCTTGTGACCGCATGGATGGTGTTCATCAATCCGGACGCCACACCGGCCACGGCATCAATCACCTGTACCACAGGTGCAAGGCAGTTGGTCGTGCATGATGCATTCGACACCACACGATGCGATGCCGCAAGCGTGGCATGGTTGACGCCATACACAATGGTGGCATCAACATTTGAGCCTGGGGCAGAAATCAGGACTTTCTTGGCGCCTGCATCCAAGTGTGCACGTGCACGGTCACCTTGCGTGAAAGCACCTGAACACTCCAACACAACATCCACATCCAACTCTCCCCAAGGGCAGTCTTTCGGGTTCATATGGTGCGTCATGGTGACCGTGTTTCCACCAATCTTCAGGCCGGCATCGGTGGCTTCAACCGATTGATTCCAAACACCATGTACCGAATCATATTTCAGCAAATAGGCACTGTTGGCAATCAGTTTGCTGGGATCAGGTGCGCCCGTATTGATGGCGACCAAGCGCAGGTCACCTGGATGTTGAGACAGGGCTCGTACAATGGCGCGTCCAATACGGCCAAAGCCATTGATGGCAATGTTGATGGTCATGATGAATCCTTATTCTGTAGGTTGCTGACAAGGCGCCAACAACGTTTCCAATGTGTCAATGATCGCCTGCTCGGTGATCCCCAAGTGTTCGAAGACCTCAGTACCAGGTGCCGACACCCCATAACAATCGATGCCCAAGACCCGACCATGTGTGCCAACCCAACGCCACCACCCCATGGTGGCACCGGCTTCCACCGCCACACGTTTGGTCACTGTGGGTGGCAATACTTGATCTTGGTAGGCTTGATCTTGTGCCGCAAAGCGATCCAAACAAGGCATGGACACCACCCGCACATGATGTTGAGATTGCGCGAGCTTTTCTGCTGCCTGTACGGCCAACGCCACTTCAGAGCCGGTCGCAATGAGAATTGCCTCAGGCATGGGTGGCATGTCATCGGTGTGTGTTGGTGCATATAAAATGTAACCGCCACGCGCAATGCCCTCTATGTGGGTTACATCATGCGCCATCGAAGGCAATGTTTGCCGCGACAATGCCAAACAACTTGGACCTTGATGGGACAACGCCTCGCCCCACATGATGTGTGTTTCAAACACATCACAGGGCCGCCACACCTCCACTTGGGGCGTGGCACGCAACATGGCCAGATGCTCAACAGGCTGATGGGTCGGGCCATCTTCGCCAAGCCCAACAGAATCATGAGTCAGCACAAAAATGACTTTCTGGCGCATCAAAGCAGCCATACGCACAGCATTGCGACCATAATCGACAAAGGTTAAAAAAGTCCCTCCAAAAGGAATGAACCCGCCATACAACGCCAGACCATTCATGATGGCAAACATACCAAACTCGCGCACACCATAGTACAAGTATTGGCCCGATGCACATTCGTGCAAGGCTTGCATCTCAGGCCAAGCCGTCAGGTTTGAACAGGTCAAATCGGCAGAACCGCCCAGCAACTCAGGCAACGTAGGTGCCCACTGCGCCAAAAATTGTGCCGAAGCCTTTCGGGTGGCCACCGCTGTATGCGGATGATCGGTCATGACCGCAGCATGCAATTGTGTTTTGAAGGTTGGGGGTAAGCGCCCATGCAGACGTCTTGACAACGTGGCTGCCGCCTCTGCATGTGCAGTCTCATAAGCGTGCCACCGTTCCTGCCATGCAGCATGGCGCGATTCACCCGCATCACGTGCGTCCCAAAGGGTACGGATCGATGCAGGCACGTCAAACGGTGCATGTGGCCAATCGAGGGCTTGGCGCAAAGCTGCGACTTCTGCAGCACCCAGCGGGGCGCCATGTGCTTTGGCCGATCCCGCCAAAGTGGGCGCGCCATAAGCAATCATGGTTTTGCATGCAATCAATGTGGGGCGACTGGTGTCGGCGCGTGCTTGTACAATGGCACGATGGATGGCTTGTGGGTCGTGTCCATCAACGCCTTCGACCACATCCCAACCATAACTCCGGAAACGTTTGGGGACATCATCTTTGCACCATCCATGTACATAACCATCGATTGAAATGTCGTTGTCGTCCCAAAACACCAGAAGCTTGCCCAAACCCAAGGTGCCAGCGAGAGAGCAGGATTCATGTGAAACCCCCTCCATCAAACACCCATCGCCTGCAAAGACGTAAGTGAAATGATCGATCAAAGTGTGATCGGGTTTGTTGTACTGTGCTGCCAAAGTTTTTTCTGCAATGGCCATGCCCACCGCATTCGCCAAACCTTGCCCCAAGGGGCCTGTGGTGGTGTCGACGCCTGGTGTTTCTCCAAACTCAGGATGGCCTGGTGTGCGGCTGTGCAATTGTCGAAATTGCTGCAAATCTTCCGTGGTGACATCGTATCCCGACAAATGCAACAAAGCATAGAGCAGCATGGAGCCATGGCCATTGGACACCACAAAACGATCCCGGTTGATCCACTGAGGGGCTTGTGGCGCATGCTGCATGAAGTTCAACCACAACGTGGCAGCGATGTCGGCCATGCCGAGGGGCATGCCCGGATGGCCAGATTGTGCACGCTCTATGGCGTCCACCGACAACATGCGAATTGCATTGGCTGCCAAACGATGATTCTGCACATTGATCACCTGTGTTCTCCCTGCATGATCGACCACGTCATGTTGCCTGAATTTGAAGCAAAAATAAACCCCTGCAATGTGTTGTCACGGTCAAAACTGTCCAACCTGTCATACCAAAGAAACCAGGCGTGCCTTCTCAAACAGGCTGGTGATCCAGCCCAAGACCCCACACACCAGCAAACCAGCACATAAAAATAAAAAATTTCAGTTTTTTTACATGGATGAATTGACAAGCACATCTTCTTTGTGAGATACAAGGGATATCGCTATGTTTTCATGGAAGGTGTGACAAATGGACGCAATGAATCGGAACGATGCTCAGGATTATTTTACGCTTGAGCAAGCGGAAAGACTCATCCCTAAAGTACAACCCAAACTCTTTTGTATTCTTCAAATTCATCAACTCATCAATCGTACGCTTGATCGACTCAGTGAAATGGGCCTAACCTACAAGCCCGACTTGCTTAAATCGATGGCGCCCGATGCGGACATGGCTGCCATTGATTTGCTGTCTACCCTCAAAATCAGCTTGTCTGCCATGAAAAAAGAAATCAAACAATTGGAAAAGCTGGGCTGCGTGCTTGAAGACATTGACACAGGACGCGTCACATGGCCAGCATTGCTGGATGGCCAAAAAGCTCAGTTGGCTTGGTCCAATACTGCATCTGCCATTGAGGCGACCGCCCTCAATCAAGAATTTTGTAGCGACACTGGCGAGGCATGAACGGCCAACAACGGCAACCATCCCTCTCTGCCTTACGTGACGCGCTGGAAAAACGTACTGCAGGGCTAAAAAAATCTTGCTTCAATGACTTTCAAACCACAGGTTTTGCGCAATTTCGCGAAAGAAAGCATGCCAGCATCATTCATCTTTTTTCTGGCCGATATGGTTTCTACGTCACCGACCTTGTCAGTGTGACCACCGCACATGGCACGCCTCGGGTTGACTCAAAAAAGTTGCCTCAAAGAGATTACCAGCATGACAACACCACGGTACCAGACATCGCCTTCAATCACGCAGAGACGCCCCCCACCTCACCGCTGCACTGCGTCCCACCCTTTCAAACACAAAGTGGTGCCAACCAACATGCGCCCAGGCATTATTTCATGCATTTGCCAAATCAAGAACCCCATTTACACCTGTTGACCGCAACAGCGCCCTTGACTGAAAAAAAGTGGCAACATTTCCGCACAAACACCTGCATCCCACAAGTTGGGATGTCCGGCCTGCCCATTTTTGAAGCCGTGGTCGAAGTCCGACATGGTCGGCCACTTTGGATCTTTGGCATTGTTGGCATGGTGATCCGGGTGGATGGCAAACACAGAAAGCTCTATGGCATCAACATCATGCCAGATCTACGGCACCTTTATCAACGCATCACATGGCCCAAAGCAAAGCTCAGCCGTGCACGTGATGTGCTCACTGCCACTGCGACCATGCAACACGCCATCGCCCCAGCGCACCAGATTAAGGACATTGCAAACTTAGAGAGAGAAATACAAGACCAAACGACACAATATCGCGCCGGCAGCTCTGCAACCAACCCATATCAATTGCAGCCCGACGCGATCTTAGGCAGCGTACCGGCTGCATACGATGTTTGCATGCCATGGGCTTTGTCGCTGCGCATCAAAAAGACAGCCTCAAAAATGTTACAAGACACCATTGTCAAAACACTGGAGCCTGACAACTATTTTCATGTTCAAACGAAGCAAGGGAGGCAACCCGTCACTGCCGACATGCTGAAAAAAGCTTTCCTCAATTTGATGGCACCATTGTTAAACAACAACAAGCCCATTCTGATTCAACACAGCCACTGGCATGGTGGCGATACCGACGGTTGGCGCCAAAACAAGTTGCTGCGCCTTGATCTCAATGTAAGTAAAGTCAAGAATACTTTCATCTGGACTTTACAAGACAATTTTCCATCCAAACGCCAGCTGAACATTTCCAACTTCACAACGGCATACCACCAAATCGTACAAGGCAAAAATCAAAGCACGATCCCAATTTCAAGCTGCTTTGCAGAAGCGCGGTACTGCCACCCCAAGATGACAAAAAAAGAAGCCAGAGCAGCCAAACTTGCCAAGATGACACAGCACAACATGCCCAAAAAAAATAAGCAAAAGAAAAAAAATGTTGTGGCAATATCCGACAAACCCATACAGCTGAACATGACCTATGCCGAATTGGCACAAAATTTGATGCGACATCGCCAAACCATTGAAGAAAAATGGACCAAGGGCAAAACATGGGATCAAAAAGAGGCGAACCAACTCTCAAAACAAAGCTCAAAACAACGATCGAAGCAAAGAAAACATGCGCGCAGGCGTCGTAAGTGATGCATTGGGACATGGTCTAAACACCTGGCCCATGCCAATGAAACGCCACAACATGGCATGCCTGCCTGTTGTCAGACCAAACATGCCACGCTGGCTTGGATCATTTGGCTTTGTCGCCTCGCATGGCAGCAAAAAACTGATCGTTGGTTTTGGTGTTCTTCAAGCGATCAATCAAAAACTCAATCGCTTTGACATCGTCAAGAGATTGTAAGTAACGCCTTAAAATATCGATGCGCTTGAGGTCTTCTTGGCTCAAGAACAAATCATCACGACGTGTGCCAGACATGGGGATGTTGATGGCAGGATAAATGCGCTTTTGGGCAATCATGCGAGACAAATGCGCTTCCATGTTGCCTGTGCCCTTAAATTCCTCATAGATGACTTCTTCCATCTTGGAGCCTGTTTCAACCAAAGCGGTTGAAATGATGGTCAAGCTGCCACCCTCTTCAATGTTGCGGGCTGCACCAAAGAAACGTTTGGGACGCTGCAGTGCATTTGCCTCCACACCCCCAGACAAAATACGGCCTGAGGAAGGTGTGACAGAATTGTAAGCACGTGCCAAACGGGTCATAGAGTCAAGCAAAATCACGACGTCATGTTTGTATTCCACCAGGCGCTTGGCCTTGGCAATGACCATTTCTGCCACCTGCACATGTCGCGATGGCGCCTCGTCAAAGGTGCTGGCAACAACTTCACCACGGACCGATCGAGCCATGTCTGTCACTTCTTCAGGACGTTCGTCGATCAACAACACAATCAATTTGCATTCAGGATGGTTGGAGGTGATGGCATGTGCGAGATTTTGCAAGATCATCGTTTTACCCGCTTTGGGGGGCGACACGATCATACCACGCTGACCTTTACCAATTGGGGCCACCAAATCAATGATTCGGCCCGTGATGTCTTGCGTGGAACCATTGCCGCACTCAAGACGCAGCGGTTGATCTGGAAAAATGGGGGTCAAGTTGTCAAAATCACAGCGTCTTTTGCTGAGCTCAGGCTTGTTGAAATTGATCGACTCAACTTGAATCATGGCAAAATAACGCTCACCTTCTTTGGGAGGGCGAATTTTTCCGTGGATGGTGTCACCGGTCTTCAAACCATAGCGACGAATCGTGCTTGGTGAAATGTACACATCTGCTGGCCCATGAATGTATGACGATTCACTTGACCGGGCAAAACCAAAGCCATCTGAACCAATCTCAACCACACCGCCGCCAAAGATGTCATCGCCCTTCTTGGCCGCAGCCTTCAACAAGGCAAACATGATTTCGTGCTTGCGTGCACGTCCGAGATTTTCAAGGCCAGATTTCTGACCCATTTCCATCAATTGCGATGGGCTGGCTGAACGCAGATCAGACAGATTGAGAGAACCACTCATAAATATTTCCAACAGAATAGGTGAATAAGGCGCACAAGGTTTGGGTTATTTTGGGCATTGGAGCAAGGTGGAACACCTCGCGACTCCTATACCCTACACAAAAAATAATGCCATGACAAGTCACATCGTGGCACTTGCTGTATGGCAAGGTGTGCGCCCCAGCGCTCAAAACTTCAAACAAGCATGAGCGCTCGAAGATGCACACACCACTGGCTTACGCCAAATTTTCCTCGATGAAAGACAAAATGCTTTCTTTGGGCAATGCACCTTGCGTTTTGGCAACCAACGCACCCTTGACAAACAAATACAATGCCGGAATACCGCGAACACGCTGTTGTGCCGGCACATCATTGCCATCCACATTCACTTTGACGATTTTGACACGACCTGCAAGCTCGGTCGACAACGCCTCAAGCGCTGGTGCAATCATTTTGCATGGACCACACCACTCTGCCCAAAAATCAACCAAAACTGGCACATCCGACTGCAAAACTTCTGAATCAAAGCTGGCATCGTTCACTTCTAAAATTTGGCTCATAAACTTTCCTCAAATTTAAAATGATCATTTTAGCACACGACCGTGACGTTGAATAGAATGTTCTCGGCCATGCCAACAAGCCACTACATGATACTTCAGACATTGGCACGCGGCCCTTCATCGTGTTCGGGCTGTTGGGTGCTGCCATGTGCCTTTGCATCCTGAATGCCCAGATACTGGCTTGAATCAAGCGCTTTGTCTTCGGGCTCACGCATGCGCCGACGATGTTCTCATTGTTGCGCCAAAGCAACTTTGGCATTGTGCGTATGTGCATCAAGCTCGCACGCTGTCATATCTTTGGAGAGCATGAAAACACAAAATGATCACATGACAGCACATTCTGTTGATTTTGCATCATCCGATCGAGGCACTGCTTTGGCATCACCATCAGCCATGTCAACGATACAAATGGGGGCTGAGGAAGTGCCTTTGGCATCATTTTGCCGAAGGTCACGGCATTGTTGTCTCTAAACTTGCTTTCACGTCAATACCAGGCATGCCAGAAAAAGCTTTAACCAGTATGCCTTAATCAACAAAGTGGATTGTATCAACATGATACATCTTATTGAATGTGGCCCTTAGGTTTGAAAGCACGGTGTTAAAAATTTTGCCTTTTTGCCCGGGAAGCGCTTTGACAATCTGTTTTATAGCATGCGCTGGAGAATTGATGGCAGAAACTTGAATCAACTGCCTGTAACACGTTTGAAAAACATCTGCGAAACTTTCAGCATGATCTGCACCAAAAACCTCTACAAAATCAACAAAATATTTAATATTTCCCACCCCAAAACCTTTATCATCTTGGATGAAAAAATCACGAGCCTTGACCTGAAGCAGACGCATGAAAGCAGGCTTGCATTCAGGAAAATTTACCGCCATATTTTTAACAATTTCAATGCGCTCTTTGACATTTGTGTCGTCCATGCCTTCCAAAAACCAACAGAGTAATTTGACTGTGTTTTCTTTGGAGCATTTTTCCCATTGCTTTTTTTGATCGTACATACTGTTGAACCTATTATATTGAGGAATCTACATAATAACATAAAAAAAAAAAAAATAAATTCAACACCCTATCACGATGCTTGACGCCCATGTCTGTGGTACGCATCACAACAGCACCATGCCCGTGACAAACATACTTAGGAGGACCCCAGCCTTGGTCGGTTCAAGAAACCTGGCGCTCCAACGCTTCAGAGCGTTTGCAAGCAGCCAAAACAGCTTGTTGCGTGATGTGACTGTGTTGGCCAGCATCAAGCACTTTGAGCCCTTCAGCTGTGGTGCCGCCGGGCGAAGCCACCTGCTGACACCAGGCCTCCAGATCGCCCGCTTGATCAAGTCCCATGGCTGCTGCACCTGCTGCAGTCTGTAGCACCATTGTACGTGCCTGATCTTCCGGCATACCTTGCTGGACTGCGGCATCCATCATGGCCTGCAAATGCCGCCATATCAAGGCTGGACCGCTGCCCGCCACAGCGGTGACAATGTGCAACTGAGACTCTTGGGTCACCCAAAACACGCGCCCCAAATCGTGCAAAACGGCTGCCAAAGATGTGCGTGCCGATTGCACCACACCCTCTGGTGCGTACATGGCCAAGGTTCCTTGGCCCAACGCCACCGGCAAGTTGGGCATCATGCGCCACCACACCATGCCACTGGCTTTGGTCAATTGCGCAGACGTGACACCCGCCATACAACTGATGCACACCGGCATGGCCACACCCTCTGCTTGCGCCGCCACCAATGTAGGCATCAGGTCATGGTGCTGACCTGGGCGCACCACCAGCAACAGCCAATCGATGGCCTGTAAGAATGCAGTCATCTGATCGGGACGATGATGCTGTACCGCATCGTATTCAATGAAATCGGGCGTGCCAACGCGATGATCCAAAACATGCACATCATGCTGACCCAAACGCAACAACCCTTGCAAAAGGGCTTGCCCCATGTGGCCACATCCAAGAATGCCAATGGTTGCCGGTTGCTGTGTCATAAGGCGTGCACACTTGGCCCCGCAGCCAGCACATCATCGGTCAATGAAAATTGAGCAATGTTGGCTGAGAATGCTTTGATGAGGGTCTTGGCTGCTTCATCATAAGCCTTGGGGTCTTGCCAGCGTTGGCGTGGGTCCAACCACGATGCATCGACGCCATCAACCTTTCGTGGCATGTGCAACCCAAACCCTGGCAAAACTTCAACATCTGTCGGATCAAACGCACCATCTATGGCAGCATGGACCACTTGACGGGTTACTGAAATGGGGTACCGCGCACTGTGTTCTGAGCCATATTGACCGCCATACCAACCGGTATTGACCAAAAACACTTGGGCATCAGAATCGGCCAAACGCTTCTGCAGCAACGCTGCATACACTTCAGGTGGCCTTGGGAAAAAAGGTGCACCAAAACACGTGCTGAAAGTCGGTTGCACGTCGGTTCGGCTGCCCATTTCTGTGCTGCCCACCAAAGCTGTGTAACCGCTGAGGAAGTAATATGCTGCCTGAGCATGCGTCAAACAAGCCATCGGTGGCAACACCCCATACAAATCACAGGTCAAAAAGATGACGGCCTTGGGCGATGGCGCACGACCGTTGGCCACACGTGCAGCAATGTGCCCAAGCGGATAGGACACCCGCGTGTTCTTGGTCTTGCTGGTGTCAGCAAAATCAGGCATTTGCGTGATGGCATCAAGCACCACATTTTCCATGACCGCACCAGCACGGATGGCCTGATGGATGACGGGTTCGTGCACCGGGCTCAAACCAATGCATTTGGCGTAACAGCCGCCTTCAAAATTAAAAATGCCATCCCGGCTCCAACCATGTTCATCATCGCCTACCAACAAACGATCTGGATCGGCCGACAATGTTGTTTTACCCGTGCCGGACAAACCAAAAAAAAGTGCAGAACGACCATCATGCCCAACATTTGCAGAACAATGCATGGGCAAGACATCTTCCTCAGGCAACAAAAAGTTCATCACCGAAAACATGGCTTTTTTCATTTCACCTGCGTAACGCATGCCACAAATCAAAACACGGCGCCCAGTGAAATCAAGCACAACCGCAGCATCGCTGGCCACGCCATCTGCCTCGGCCGCCAGTGTTAAATTGGGCAACGACCACAATGTCCATGCAGCACGGACATCGTCTGCCCCCACCATGGGTTGTACAAACATGTTCTGTGTGAACATGGCATGCCAGGCATATTCGGTCACCACATGCACGGGGCAAGTGTGCTTGACATCCCAGCCCACACGCAAATCTTGTGTGTGATGTGGATGCTGTGCCAAATGATCTGTGGCTTTTTGCCACAATGCCGCAAACACTTCAGGCGTCATCGGCTGGTTGATGGGCCCCCAATCCACAGTGTTTTGGGTGATGGCATCTTGAACGATGAATCGATCCTTGGGCGAACGCCCAGTGCGTGCTCCTGTTTCAACACAAATGGCGCCATTGGCGGATCGTGTCGCTTCGCCTGCCTCGAGTGCAAGCTGATCAAAATGTGTTGTTTGAGAAGCATGTTGGGTTTTGATGGCTGTTGACATGATGTCCCCTGTTCAATGGCCACACAGGTACTTTGTCCTGCGGGTGATGCATGATCAATTGGCTCTAATTTATCCGATTTTTCATCTCAAAACAAATACGTTGTCTCAACCACACCCACCATACACCATGCGCAGCATGATGCAACACGGGTATCTTAGAGGGCCATGGCATGTCGGAGCACCGCCGCACACCAAGGTGTGAAATCACTGGGGCTTTGTGCAAGCCATGTTTTTAGTGTTGTACATGCAACCCAACGGCAGGCCATGACTTCAGACGTATTGAAAGGCACGTTTTGTCGATCCAGCCAGCCGACATAAACATGATCGTACTCATCTTCAATCAAACCATTGGGCAGCACAGCGCGATAATGGAAGGCTGCTTGCTTGGTCAAAACCACGTCATGGAGGCCCAATTCTTGCTGCAAGCGGACTGCCAACTGTGCTTCCACAGGCTTCTGTGGTGCAAAATGACTGCAGCAGCTGTTGCTCCACAACCCACCACAATGGTATTTGTGACGCGCGCGCTGTTGCAGCAATGCAAACACTTGGTCGTTTTCTCGCGCAAACAACTGTATGGAAAACGCGCGATGACACCACCCATGCACATGCGCATCCATTTTATTGGCCACGCCAATGGCTTGATCTCCAGCATTGACCAAAATGATGGTTTGCGACACAACCCGGCCTCCTCTACTTTCATGCATGCTACCCCATGGATGACCATCACGCAAATGTGTGCACACGTACGCACTAAAATTCATAAAATCTTAAAGATAGACCCCGAGATTCGTGTCATTTTATCTTTTTTTGGGAAAATCCGTATACCATCAAATTCAAACGCATCCAACAATGCATCTGAAAAAAGCTTGAAACCACCTCAGCTCATATTTCATGCACCCAAACCTGCCTCCACAACACCGTCATCGTCTGCTTTTCAACGCATTGGAAGCACACTGGCATCCAAAAAAAAAGTTGAAGCGTTTAGAACCCTCAGTCGACGTTGCTCTGCCGATCGTGCCCACACAGGCAAAAATAATAAAAACACATCCCAACAAGATCGAGACTGGCTGATGGCAGAACACGTCACTGGCAACCATTTTAACAACAATCGATTACCGTTCAAAATCTCGAGGGGTAGGCACAGAGCATTTGTTGACTCACATAGAAAACCCAAGAACCCAGTGTATGACGCACTGTGTCGCTTTTTAAAAAAACAAGGCATCACATTGAACCCCGAAACCCGCCTTGTCACGCGCGACGGGCGCATTGGAATTTTCCAATACATTGTCACCAATTCCAGCCAGGACCCCACCACGCCTGAGCGATACTTCATATCTCGCACATACAATGACCCAGAGTGGCGCATGGTGCCCATGCCTAAAAAAAATGGCGTACATCATAACGCGCCAAAACAAAACCAGGAAAGGCCAAGCGATCACAACGCATCACAACAAAAACTTGAAGCGCCATCGCGCAAACGTCCGAGGCGTTGTTGACCATGCCGACACATCTCGTAGACGTACGCCATCTAAACCTCTGATGTCAAAACATCGTTTGCGCTCAAGATTGCTGGGCCATGCGTTTTGTATTAACATGATGGCATTGCCTCACAATCAGAGTTTGTCATGCCCCCACGTCACGATGCGTCCTCTTTTTCAGGGTTTCATCTAAAAACCCGCCAAGAACGTCTTGATCTGCTGGTAGAAACTGGCCACCTCACACCAGAAGGCGCTTATCATCTCGCCAAAGCTGTGCAATCAGAAGTTGTGGATGTGTCAGAACATTTCATTGAAAATGTGGTTGGCTGTATGCCCATGCCTTTGGGTGTGGTGCCCAATGTGATGATCAATGGCCAAGCACGGATGGTACCGATGGCTGTCGAAGAAACTTCCATCATCGCAGCCTTGAATAAAACAGCCAAATGGGTGCGGCAGCATGGCACGCTCAACACCCAACGCCATGGCCATGAAGTCATCGGTCAAATTCAAATGCGTCATGTCCGATCACCAGAAACATTGCATCAGCAACTCGAGCGACACCGTCAGACATGGTTAGAAAGCGTCAACCAACACGTACTGGCATCGCTTGTCAAGCGGGGTGGTGGCGCCACCCACTTGCATTTGCGGGTGGTGCCCCGAGCC
The DNA here is from genome assembly GCA_965661085.1 of Candidatus Comchoanobacterales bacterium. Taxonomy (GTDB): domain Bacteria; phylum Pseudomonadota; class Gammaproteobacteria; order Comchoanobacterales; family Comchoanobacteraceae; genus CBFIDA01. The sequence continues at coordinate 18,682 of CBFIDA010000003.1, forward strand.
GACTCAGGCAACATGGCCGTCATCCATCTGACATGCAACACCTGTGAAGCCATGGGGGCCAACTTGATCAATCAAGCCTGTGAACACCTGAAACCTTTGATTGAAGCGTGCACGGGCCACACCGTCGATCTCTGTATTGTCTCAAACCTGACCGACACGCAGCTGACGACAGCAACATTGACCCTGGATGATGTGGATGCCGATTTAGGTCAAGCCATTGCTGAGGCCAGTCATTTTGCCAATCAGGATCCTTATCGAGCCTGCACCCACAACAAAGGCATCATGAATGGCATCGATCCCATTCTGATTGCGACAGGCAACGACTGGCGTGCGGTTGAAGCCGGCATGCATGCATATGCCACACAGAAAGATGGGGCATACCGTGCGCTGTCATCATGGGATTACCATGCCAAAACCAAACGCTTGACCGGCATACTGACCGCCCCCATTTGTGTGGGCACCGTTGGCGGCGTCACCACTTTGCACCCAACCGTACAACATTGCATCAAAATGCTCGCAGTGAAGGATGCAGAAGATCTCGCTGGTGTTTGTGCAGCGGTGGGCTTGTTACAAAACCTTGCGGCACTGAAAGCATTGACCACTCAGGGCATTGTGCAAGGGCACATGCAACTCCACATCAACAACTTGATTGTGGCGGCTGGTGCTGAGGATTTTGAAGTTGACATGCTGAAAAAGCGCCTGCAACATCAATTGACGACACAACGAAAAATCACCATGTCTGATGCGCAATGGGCGCTAAAGACCATGCGAGACGCCACAGAAACTTAATTGCACAACACACCATGCCAAACTTCAACATTCCAGCCAAAACATTTATGATGGGTGAATACGCCATCTTACAACAGCATCCCGCCATCGGCATTGCCACACCCCCATTGTTTGCGTGTGTGTTGGATGCCAACAAGGTCAACCCATCTGCCGATTTTCACCCCCAAAGCCCTGCAGGCCGCTATCTGGCCAGATGTCCTGCCAGATGTGCTGCACAGTGCCTCAACCCCCATCAATTGGGGGGATTGGGGCAATCAAGCGCGGCATTTTTGACCGCATGGCTGGCCCACCACCATCCCAACATGCATGGCGATTTCAATGCCATCATGGATGCATTTCATGCTTCTGTTGATGGCACACCTTACCGACCCAGCGGCATGGATGTCGCCACACAATTGTTGGGCGAAGTGACCCTCTTTGATGGTCAAACGTTTCAATCCATGTCTTGGCCTTTTAAAGATGTGGGCATTGGCCTATGGCACACCGGCATCACATTACCCACACACGATCATTTAAAAACCTTGCGTGATGTGCCGAACGAGCTCGGTGTGCTTGCCAAAGCCAGTCTGTCAGCTTTCTGCCAACACCATGCGCCAGCATTCATCGAGACCATCAAAGACTACCAAATGACACTGCATGCCGCAGGGCTCCAAGCAGACCACATCGAGCCTTTGCTCAACCATCTCCAAAAGCATCCCAACATCTTGGCCTGCAAAGGATGTGGCGCCATGGGATCTGATGTGGTGCTGGCGCTGTTCGACTGGCACGCCAAAGACGATATCCTGCAACATGTTGCCAAACGCAAGCTTCGGCCATTGTTTGTGGGCCAACAGTTGGCACATGGTTTGTTGCAGAATCTGAGCCATGCATACCCCACACCTTAAAAATCATGATCATGCCAGCAACCAACTGGAAAACACCCCAACAGCACCGTATAATGAGGGCCCACTCAATGAGAGGTTTCACATGAATCCTTGGTCAGGTCATGCCGGCATCCACATCCAGTGGTCGGATGACAAAACACATCTGTGCACAACCGCACCCAGCAACATCGCCCTCATCAAATACATGGGCAAGACCTGCCACAACACCAATCAACCCTTGAATGCCTCGCTTTCATACACCCTAGATGCTTACCAAAGCACCGTGCAGCTCTCGGCAGCCGAAAAAGATCAATGGTCTCCTTTGGACACACACCTCAATCTGACACCAAAGGAACAAGCACGTTGTCTCAGCCATGTTGGACGTGTGCGGGCATGGTGTGGCATCCAACAACCATTTTTGGTCCAGTCGACCAACAACTTTGCTGCAAGCTGTGGCCTTGCCAGTTCGGCTTCCAGCTTTGCAGCCTTGACGGCATCGGTGGCCGCCTGGGCACATCAAAATGCTGCCATGACAGAAGCTGTTTGGCAACAATGGGCCCAATGGAGTCGTTGGGGCTCCGGCTCATCGTGTCGTTCTTTTTATGGCCCTTGGGCGCTGTGGCAGCAAGATCAGGTGACCACAATGGATTTGCCTTATACCCAATTGACACATGCGCTGGTGATGATCGATGGCCGCGCCAAATCCATTGGCTCAAGTGATGCGCATCGACGAATCACCACCAGCCGTTATTTTCCAGGGCGCGCAAACCGTGCAAAACAACGTCTGGATGCATTGCTTGTCGCCATGCGTCAAACAGCCTGGCATACCGCCTATGAAATCATCGCTGAAGAATATCAAGACATGCATCAATTGTTTGAATCGGCTGACACACCCTTTGTCTATCGATCCACACAAACTCGACGCTGCGAACAGTGGTTGCGCGCACTGTGGCGCAGCGAAGGTGATGGGCCTTGGGTCACGATGGATGCTGGTCCCAATATTCATCTTTTGTTTCGTGAACGTGACCAAGCAGAAATCACCTTGGCAGCACTAAAAAAAACCATGCCTGATGTCGTGATACACCCCCAACATGAGCCGTGGAGCGCCGCATGAACCCCCATGCCCAAAAACACACAATCACCACCCATGCCAAAACCATACTCAGTGGTGAACATACGGTATTGAGAGGTGGCACAGCCATTGTTTTGCCCTTAACACACCAAACGTTAACCCTTGAACATGTGATCACCAACACATCTTTGTCCATCACGTGTCAAGGAACACATGCGCCGCCTGCATTGGCTGTGTTTTTCAGAGGCCTGGTGGATGCATGTTGTGAGCAGCTGCACATCAATCCGACGACACTCTCTGGCACCGTGGTCCTCCACAATGACATTGCCATGGGCATTGGCTATGGTTTTTCTGCTGCAGCGTGTGCCTTGGTCAGCAAATGGTTTGCAGCATTGGGGTACCTGGCACCCCAAGCGGTTTTCAGTTGTGCACATAAGCTAGAACACCCCTTTCACAGCCAAAGCAGTGGTTGTGACGTCATGGGCGCGTTACAAAACACACCATTTGTGTATCAAATGGATGGGCCCATGACACCCCTCGACCTGCAATGGCAGCCCCATCTCTACTTGAGTCACTGTGGCACACATGCTGCCACCAACACATGTGTGACCCAAGTACAGGCCTTACAAGATGAAGCGCCCAGCAAACTGGCAGACATCGATCAGCAGATGCAACAAGCCACACAGGATTGTTTGGCGGCCCTTCGCTCAACACAAAGCGCTGGGCTCAACAAGATCCAGCAAGCCATGACACATGCCACCGAGTGTTTTGATGGATGGCAGCTGTTGACCGAAAACTTACGCCATCACATGCATGCGCTGCAGCAGCACGGCGCACTTGCCACCAAACCAACTGGTGCAGGTGGCGGTGGTTTGGTGTTGAGTCTATGGCAAGGCACGCCGCCCACCATCGAAAACATCCCGCTTTCACCTGTTTTCCCTGCATGATGGGGCTGTTGCCACGGGCGCAATGCACTTGAACTTGCCCATCTCTGTTGGCACACATCACGACCAACAATCCGAGATCAAAAAAGCCGCCAACATGGCCTGATGATCGCTGTCATCGTGAGGGGCATTCCAAAACAAATGCCCTGACTTGACCCCCGGTTGCAATGCAACACAAAAACAACTTAGACCACTTGTGTGATCCTTTAAGTGTCTATGTTCTCTGCATACTCTGCATTGGACTCAATGAATGCACGACGTGGATCGACTTCGTCTCCCATCAAAGTACTGAACAACTGATCGGTCTCAAGCGCATCATCGATTTTCACCTGGATTAAGGACCGAACTGCAGGGTCAAGCGTGGTTTCCCAAAGTTGCTCTGGGTTCATCTCACCCAAACCTTTGTAGCGCTGGATAGCCAAGCCACGCTTGGCCTCTTGGATGAGCCAGCTCAGGGCCTCCGACATGGTGTGCACCGAAGTGGTTTTGCTGCCTCGAGTCAGATGCAATCCTTCGCCAAACAGATCTTGAATTTGATCTGCAATGGCACAAAAATCTCGGTAAGTCGACGATTTGAAAAACTCTGGATTGAACACACTGCGTTTTTTGATGCCATGTCGATAACGCTCGACCACTGGCAAATACAAGCCCAAATCCTCAAAATGCTGCATGGCAAAATGAATCGATGCGCCAGGCTCAGCACGCTGTGACACAGCCGCTTGCAACCATGCATTGATCTCGTCACACCATGCTTTCATGGTCGTGCTGCACGCCAGATCATCCGCACCGATGCGCTGCCCCACATTGACCAAAGCACGCAAACTGAGCTCAGGAAAACGTTTGGAAAGCTTGAGAATGTGTTGCTCAACCTTCTGGAATTCACGTGCCAGTGCTTCAAAACTTGCAGATGGGATGGGGGTGCCGTCATCACCAACAGTGATGGCCACATCCTGAAACGCTTGACCCAACATGAAAGCATCCATGGCCTCGTCATCTTTGATGTACTGCTCATGTTTGCCTTTTTTCACCCGATACAAAGGCGGCTGGGCGATGTAAATGTAGCCCCGTTCAATCAACTCTGGCATTTGCCGATAAAAGAAAGTCAGCAACAACGTCCGAATGTGAGAACCATCAACATCGGCGTCGGTCATGATGATGACACGGTGATAACGAATTTTGTCGGGATCGTAACTGTCGGTACCGATACCACAACCCAAAGCTGTGATGAGTACAGCAATTTCATTGGAGGACAGCATCTTATCAAACCGTGCTTTTTCAACATTGAGAATTTTACCCCGCAGTGGCAAAATGGCCTGAAATTTACGGTCTCGGCCCTGTTTGGCCGAACCACCTGCCGAATCACCCTCAACAATGAAGACCTCAGACAAGGCAGGATCACGCTCCTGGCAATCGGCCAGTTTGCCCGGCAATCCACTGCCCAAAACGTCCAGCTCACCCTTGCGACGTGTCAAATCGCGCGCTTTGCGTGCAGCTTCACGTGCACGGGCAGCATCGACAATTTTTTCAACGATGGCACGGGCTTCTTTGGGGTTTTCGAGCAAAAATTCTTCCAGCTTGGTGGACAAAGCCGTCTCGATGATGGCTTTGACTTCAGAAGACACCAGTTTGTCTTTGGTCTGAGAAGAAAACTTGGGGTCTGGCATTTTCACAGAGAGGATGGCCGCCAACCCTTCTCGACTGTCATCGCCGACCATGGCAACTTTGAATTTTTTATCCAGCCCTTCTTTGCTGATGTATTTGTTGATGGTGCGCGTCAAGGCACTGCGCATGGCAGACAAATGTGTCCCACCATCACGCTGTGGAATGTTGTTGGTAAAACACAGAATGTGGGGTTGATAGGTGTCGTTCCATTGTAAAGCCGCCTCAACGGTGATGCCCGTTTTATCGCAATGGGTGTTGAAATGACAAACGCTCGGATGCACCACAGCACGACTTTGGTTGAGGTACGCCACAAACGCGGCAATGCCCCCCTCATAGAAGAATGTATCTTGGGTGTCGTCTCGCTCATCGATCAATTGAATGTGAATGCCTGAGTTCAAGAAGGCCAACTCACGCAACCGAGAACTCAAAATTTTATAATCGTATTCGACAGTTTTAAAGGTGGCTTCCGAAGGCTTGAAACGGATTTGTGTGCCTATTTTATCGGTGGTGCCCACGGCCGCGATGGGGGCCTGAGGCTCACCATGATGATACGTTTGCTGATGCACCTGGCCGTTTTTAAACACAGTCAATTGCAGCTCGGAAGACAATGCGTTCACCACTGAGACACCGACGCCATGCAGACCGCCAGACACTTTGTATGCATTGTCATCAAATTTACCACCAGCGTGCAAAACCGTCATGATGACTTCTGCTGCCGACCGCCCCTCCTCTGGGTGCATGCCAACAGGAATGCCACGGCCATTGTCTGTGACAGTCACCGATTCATCGGCATGCACACGAACCTCGATGTGCGTACAAAATCCAGCCAATGCTTCATCAATGGCATTGTCGACCACTTCCCACACCAAATGGTGCAAACCTGTGCCATCTTCGGTGTCACCAATGTACATGCCAGGGCGCTTACGCACCGCCTCCAAGCCTTTGAGGACTTTGATCTTACTGGAATCGTATTGCTCACTGGTTTGTGTGGATGAAGTGTTGTTTTTGTCCGCTGTCATAAAAACCTCAGTATTGGGCCGAAAATGAATACTCAAAATGGTCATATATTTTATCATTGTTCGAACCAACATGCCACTCCTTATCAAATTAAAGCCAGCAGTCGCTGCTGTGGCGACATGTGTACAACTTGGACTGCCTCGTAGCACGCAATGTCCCAACATGCCATCTGGCACGAATGATTTTAATGGACGGGGCCGTGTATGACTGCGGGCAATTCGAGATCACCGAAGGCTTGCAAAAATCAACACATGCTCGCACAATGAAGACTTGATCAATGTTTGGAGCAAAGTATGGACGCCATGCACATCAATCAGCAACAGTACGTTCAGTCCACTGCCGCCATCCCCAGCAACCCATTTTCTCTGCGTTGTGGCCTGATGGGGCTGACCACCGCATGTGCCATTGTGATGGCCTTCTTTTCAACCCAAATGTGTTTTCATCTTTCCACGCAACATGAACGTGGACTGTTTGCATTGATTGTCTTATCCATTTGCTGTGGCGTATACTTGGGGTATCGCACTTCTGCGCAACCTCAAATCCAAGCGCACAAATGGATCATCTGGGTGGCATTGGTCCTCGGCATTGGCCTACACCCGCTCAGCTTTGATCTGATCAGACACCTCAATGGCCAATTTTTAATGATGCATCACGCCACCTTGATCTACGCCATTTGGTTGGTCATATTGATGCCCCTTTTGTTGGCCTTGCCAGCAACCATCATTTATCATCACCGTTGGCACTCACAAAGACAGAGCCAAGGCATCAATCTGGCCCTGTGTGGTGGTATTTTTACACTGACACTGTTTTACCTGTTCAACCACATGCACACCGCCTTCTCAAACCTGCCGCATTGGGCCTTGCCGACTTTGACGTTGTTGACATCGGGCAGCTTGTTATCCTTCGTCGACCCACACACCCTGAGAGCATCGCAATGGTTTCGTCTCTGCGTTATCCTCGCCTGCGTTTGTGCTTACAATCTCAGTGCCTTCCAACTGCTGCACTGAGTCGTCATGCCCACCGACCCCGCGCAACAGATTTACAACACTGCCGATTGCGGTATACTGTTTTAAGTTGAAAACCTGAGGGACCATGGTTCGAACACAAACACTGATGATTTGCTGCATGACACTGATGGCGTGCAAACATGTCCCCACCCTTTCAGGCTATGTTCGCGCGCACAATCGGCTTTTGAGTGTGCCCAATGCTGGAGAGCTGTTGGCGCTGCATGTTGAAGAAGGACAAACCGTACCAGCCCAAACGCTCCTTGCCAACGTTGATGCCACCCCACTGCGCTATGCGCACAAAGCAGCAAAAGCCGCTTTGTCAGCGGAACAAGCCATTTTACACAACATGCAACATGGCAAACGTGACACCTATCTCAACATACGCAAAGCAGAGGTGGCACGCGCCCAACACGCCTTCTTGTTGGCCAAAAAAACGCGCGAACGCCACCATCAGCTCAAACCCACGCATGACATCAGCGATGCGACCCTGGATGCCGATGAAAGTGCCTACCAACAAAGCCGTCAAGCCCTGCTGGCAGCACGCCACGCCCTGGCCTATGCCAAACTGCCGGCACGCCCTTATCAACTCAAAGCCCAAGAAGCCAAAATCAAGGCCATGCAGGCCAACGTCGCGCATCAATCTTGGCAGGCACACCAGCAAACGCTGATCGCAAAAGCACGCATCACCATCATCAAGTCATTCTATGAACCGCATGAATTTGTGGCGCCCAACACACCCATTTTGGAAGTCATGCGCCCCAAAGATCGAGACATTGTCTTTTATGGCACACCGGCGCAGGCCTCACGCATCCGACATCAAGGCCACGCTTGGGTGCACTGCACCGCCTGTGCCAAATGGGAAAAAGCCAAACTCAAATATGTGGGCGCTCAGCAAGCTTACATGCCACAATTTTTGTTTTCAGGCCAACCGCCTGGCATCATGACACAACAAATTGTCGTGCACTTGCCAGAAAAAACCCATTTTCATTGGCATGCTGGCCAACCCGTCGACATTCAAATCAAACGTTGATTGCCCATGCCCACGCCCTCACAAAAAACCATGATAGAAGTACACAACCTGTGCAAAAGCTATGGCGATCGCACCATCGTCGACCACCTCAACATGCGTATCACTGAGGGGCAAGTGTATGGTTTTCTGGGGCCCAATGGCAGCGGCAAAACGACCACCATGCGCATGCTGTGCGGGCTCATCCAGCCTGACGCTGGCCAAGGGCAATGTTTGGGCCATGACATTCGCACTCAAAGCCATGCCATCAAACAGCGCATTGGCTACATGCCCCAACTCTTCAGTTACTACAAAGAACTGTCGGTGCGAGAAAATCTTCGTTTTTTGGCACGCCTGCACCAACTGACACACGCTGAGGATCGTATCGATGCCATCACAGAAAAGCTGGGACTGACCCCCTACATGGATCGAGAAACAGGTCAGCTTTCAGGTGGCTGGAAACAACTCATGTCTTTTGCAGGGGCCATGTTGCATCAACCCAAAGTGTTGCTGTTGGATGAACCCACTGCTGGCCTAGACGTGCATGCTCGCAGCAAGTTCTGGAATCATCTTTATGCGCTGACCCAAGAAGGCCTGACGATCTTAGTCAGCACCCACTACATGGACGAAGCAGAACGCTGCACCCATTTGGCTTATTTGCAATATGGCACCCTGTATGACATTGGCGCCGCAGAGGCTTTGGCCAATGTCGACGGCCTCAAAAGTTGGCGTTTGAATGTGGTGTTCAACGACCAAGATTTGGCCTCATTTGATGCCCTGCCTTTCACATACTGCCTCAATGCACTTGGCGGCAGCACCTTGGTATCGTGTAAAGACCACGAGGCCATGCTGGCACACATCGAGCACTTGCAAAATCAGCGTGGGGGCTTTGCCTATGAGGCTGTACCCGCCAGCCCCGAGGATGCCTTCTTGTATTTTGTCAAAGACCTGAAACGTCAAGGGGGCTACGATTGAACACTGTATCGAAAAGATGCCTGACGTGGTGTTGGATGCTGACGCTGTTGGGTTGCCATCCCAAATCCCATGAAGCCATTGGCCGGGTGCTCGCGCATGTCATGGTTGTGGTCGCACACACCGATGGCACCATCATCCATATGCACCTACAACCTGGCCAAACCATTCAACCCCATCAATTGTTGTTTGTGCAAAATTCTGCACCGTTCACATGGCAAGCCAAAAGTGCCTGGCATCAATATCAAGCCTCACAAGCCACAGCACAAGACCAAAGGTATGGCAGACGGCCTGCTTATCTGGCAGCCCTGATGGCCAAATCACAAAGCGCAGAAAGTGCTGTACAGTGGCATCAAAAAACAGCAACACGCACAAACACGCTTGAATCTGAAGGCGCCACAACCCCTGCAGCACAAGACCAAGCACGTGCAGATTTGGCCATGGCCCAAGCCGATCATGCCACCCGACAAAGTCAAGCCGCCTTTGCCAAACTGCCTGAACGACCCGATCAACAACAAGCACAACAGCAAATGGCCCTGGCAAAACGACACAATGCACACAAAACTGAGTGGCAGTTGGCCCAAACCGAACAACGCGCCAAAGTCTTGGGCCACTTGGGTGAACTTTATGCTGCACAGGGCGATCGCGTGCATCGACTCCAACCCATTTGCACCTTGCTTTTGCCCACACAATTGATCGCCATCGATGTGCAACCCGCAGTCATCGCACATTTGCATTTGGGCCAAAAGATGCGCTATTGCATCGCACCCTGTGCGCATACTTACCACACCGCGACTTTACAGCGTATTGCCGATCATAACCGCTTCACCCCGGATCTGTACTACGATGCCGCACACGCACAGCAACTGCGTTTTCAGCTCACGCTCAAACTCATGCCAGACATGTGGGGCAAAATGCATGCAGGCCAAAAGGTTGTGGTCTCGCTGCCCAACATGGCCGCATGATCCATGCTGAAAAAAGGTTGCACCCCTCAAATCTCAAGGCTAACATCTTCATACATCATCAAATTGTAAGGCTTCAACATGCATATCCGACAACAACCATGGACTTGGCGCCATATCATGACAACGGTAATCGGTCTGCTTGCCTTGGTCTATGCCATCGGCGTTTGGCTGGCGCCTGGTCATGTGCTGCACGCACGTACGCCGGTGCATCCAGCACCCGCATCCCACCACGGCACAGCAGTGTTTGTGATACATTTGGATCGCGCCAAAGATCGACTGGCATTCATGCGGCCCCAACTGCAGGCACTGGGTCTGCCAACCCATTGGGTGTATGCTGTAGATGGACACAACCTGAACCAACGCACCATCGATCGCGTGGTCAGCAAAAAGGCTTTTGCGCGCACGATGCATACCGGGGCAATTGGCTGCAGCCTGAGTCATTTTAAAGCTTACCGTGCATTCTTAAACAGCCATGCAGCCTATGCTTTGATTTTGGAGGACGATGTCAGCTTCGACCCGAAGAAACTCCGCAGTGCTGTGCGCGCTTTGACCAAACAATCCATGCCATGGGATCTGATTAGTTTCAACAACGGCCAACCGCATTTGATTGGCCATGATGGCTTCACGCACATCAAGCTTCATGAGCCCAATGTCGCGCTGACATTGGCTTGGCAAAAGCATGAGAACACAGGTGGCTATTTGATCAACCGACACGCAGCCACACAACTGCTCAAGCACAGTCTACCCATTCAAATGCCGTTGGACCTGTACAATCGTCGTGACTGGGAAATGCATTTCATTGCCTTAGAAAGTGCACCTGAATTGATCAAGCAAACCTTGGGCACATCCGATCGACTCACATCCAAAAACATTGTCTTTGAGGAAATGCAACATGGCATCAAACATGCCTTTTTTGCCCAGAAAACAGCCTGGATGCGCTTTCTCTACCACACCAAACTTTACCTCAAATATCATGCCATACGCTAAAGTACCGCCACCATGAGGACGGGGGCTGGCTGCGCCTTGAGTTGCACCCACATCTCCAGTAGGATACACAGACAGGCAATGGAGATTTGCCCCCAATGTTCAAAACATGGCAAAATTGGCAACACAATCGATTCGTATGGCCACGTTTTCATGCCATGTTGTGCAAAGAATTTGCCACCATGGTGCGCGATCCTGCAACAGCCGCCATGGTCATTGGTGTGCCCATCATGCAACTCATTCTGTTTGGTTATGCCATCAACACTCGCCCCAAGCATCTGCCCATGGCGTTGGTCACTGCAGAACACACACAATTGATTGAACAGATCACCGAGCGCATTGAAAAAACCGGTTACCTCCAATGCATTGGCGCAATGTCCAAAACCAAAGCCAACCAATGGATGGCACAAAACAAAATTCAGTTTTTTCTTGAAGTCCCGCCACACTTCACCCAAAAAGTCATGCAACACAGACACCCCAAACTGTTGCTGGTGGCCGACAACACCGACGCCATGGCAACCGCCACCGCCACACAAGCCATACAGCAAGCCCTACTGACCCAGTTTGTCCACAACACCCGTGGCCCACTGGCTTTTTTACAACCACCGGCACCGACGATGCAACTTGTGGTCCACAAACGCTACAACCCCCTTGATTTGACTCGATTCACCATTGTGCCAGGCCTGCTGGGTGTCACGTTGACCATGACGTTGGTGATGGTCACAGCCGGCCAGATTGCCAAAGAACATGAAAAAGGCACCATGGAAATGTTGCTGGCCACCCCCCTACGACCGCTTGAAGTGCTGATTGCCAAAATCACGCCTTATTTGCTGGTTGGATACCTTCAGATGACCGTGATTTTATTGGTGATGGTGTCCATTTTACACATTCCCTTGGTGGGCCATGTCGGCTACTTATACCTGGCCGCCCTGCCTTTCATCGCATGCAATTTGGCGGTGGGCATCATGCTTTCAACATTTGCCAAAACTCAAATTCAAGCCATGGTGACATCGGTGTATTTCTTCTTGCCCTCGATGCTGTTGACCGGATTCATGTTTCCTTTTCAGGGCATGCCCCATTGGGCACAAATGATTGGCAATGTTTTGCCCATGACCCACTTCATTCAAATCACGCGCGGTGTCATTTTGAAAGACATGGCACTGACCGTGGTGGGACAGACCCTGATGCCCATCATTGCATTTCTGATTGCGGTGTTGTGGATCGCCACCAAGTCCTATCGATCCACCCTCGATTGACCCATGGCCACCCCCCACCCAACCGCAGACTGCATTGAATGAAGCGATGTGTCAGGCAATCGATCTAAAATCCCGGCCCACCCAGCATTTTCTCTTTACAAGGTGCAAATGGGCAGAGTATGATGTGGAACATCGATTTGGTCGGCATGACGACCCATCGCATCCGTATACAACACTTCACACAACCCAATTGTTCTATGTCTGAATCCAACAAGGTATTGTCATCTTCTGAAACCACCCCATTGACGCGTGAACAATGGCAGCAATGTCTTGAAAAAATTGGCCGTCGCATGGCCGCCGATGGCAAAGAACAAGATTTCAACACTTGGGTCCGACCCCTGCAATGTGAGCACAGACAAGGACAGCTTTATGTGCTGGCGCCCAATCGCTTTGTCCATGACTGGGTGGCACGTCACTACATGGAAGTGATCCAATCGGTTTTGAGCCAATCCTTTCCGGAACAAGACGTCAAAGTCCATTTTGCCGTCGGGGCATCGACCCCAAAATCGATTGTGCCCACCACACAGGCCAGTGCGCCCCATTCTGAGTCCACACCAGAAACGGTGGCACCCGTGGTGCCCACGCCCAACTTGAATACGTTGTTCACCTTTGACAATTTTGTGGTGGGGCCTGGCAACGAATTGGCCAAGGCTGCTGCCGATCAAGTCAGCCAAAATCCGGGCGATGTTTACAACCCTCTATTCATTTATGGCGGTGCTGGGTTGGGTAAAACCCATTTGATGCATGCCATCGCCAACACCATTCATGCACGCAACCCCAGTGCACGCATTCGCTGCGTCCACTCAGAGCGTTTTGTCAGCTCAATGGTCAAAGCGTTGCAAAACAACTCCATGGAACAATTCAAATCTGAAAATCGTGATGTCGATGTGTTTTTGTTTGACGACGTACAGTTCATCGCGCAAAAACCACGCACACAAGTTGAGTTCTTCCATACTTTCAACGCGCTGCTGGATGCACAGGGCAGCCAAATCGTCTTGACCTGTGATCGCTACCCCAAAGAACTGGAAGGCTTTGAATCACGACTGATTTCTCGATTCAGTGGTGGATTGACCGTGGCAATTGAACCCCCGGACCTTGAAACACGTGTGGCCATTTTGATGAACAAAGCCGAAATGTCACAAACACAAATCCCACAAGAAGTGGCCTTTTTCATTGCCAAACGCATCCGTTCGAACGTGCGTGAACTGGAAGGTGCACTGAAACGCGTCATAGCCAGCGCACACTTCACAGGCCAAGCCATCACGCTTGACTTTGCCAATCAGGCCCTCAAAGACTTGCTGGCTGTTCAAGCCAAATCGGTCAGTCTCGACAACATTCAACGCACCACTGCCAAATATTACAACATCAAGTTGGCCGATTTGTTGTCCAAAAATCGATCTCGCTCATTTGCCAGACCAAGACAATTGGCCATGCTGTTGGCCAAAGAATTGACCGCAAAAAGCCTGCCTGAGATCGGCGATGCCTTTGGTGGCCGCGATCACACCACGGTGCTGCATGCATGCCGCAAAATGAAATCTCTGATCAAAGAAAATGAGAGCATCAAAGAAGACTACATGCTGCTGCAACGCATTTTGTCGAGCTGATGTTTGTCTCACCCAACCCCATTATGCCACTGAGGAACACCCCATGAGTACCACAGCACAAACAACAGACCCATCCACTCAAGCTGTTGCATCATCCCAACACTTTTTGATCGATGTGGAGCCTCTACAAGAAGTGCTGAAAATGGTCGGCAGCATCATTGAGCACTCACAAGTGATGCAGATTTTATCGCATGTCAAACTGACGCTCCAAGGCCAACAATTGATCGCCACCGCCAGCGACTCTGAAATTGAGTTGGTGGCCTCAACCACGTTGGTGGAACCCGTCTCCGAGCCGTTTTCCATTGCCATTTCTTGTCGCAAAATGGTTGAGATCTGCAAAACACTGCCTTCTGGCAGCACCATTTCATGCACACTCAGCAAAGGCTGGCTCCACATTGCAGCCGAACAATCCAAATTCACACTGGCCACATTGTCTGCCGACAGTTTTCCCACCATGCAGCTCGAAGACAAACAAACACATTGGGCAATGGATGCAAGCATCTTACAAAAGCTGATGAGCAGCAGTGCATTTGCCATGGCCGAACAAGATGTGCGCTTCTTCTTGAATGGCTTACATTTACGCATCCAAGCGCAATCGCTACAGATGGTGGCCACCGATGGGCATCGTTTGGCAGTGGCCGAAACCAACATCGATGTACCAACCACACTGAACACACAGTGCATCATCCCACGTAAAAGTGCCCTCACACTGAATCGTCTATTGGCCAACCTACAAGACAGCATCACCATCCAACAAACCAACCAACACATTTGTTTCAAGAGCAGTCGTTTTGCACTGACCACCAATTTGCTTGAAGGCTCCAATCTAGAATGCAGCCAGCTGATTCCAAACGCTGAAGATGGCACCGCCGTTCAAGTGGACAAATTGCAACTCAAGCAATCACTCAGCCGTGCTGCGGTGTTGTCACACGAGAAATTTCGTGGTGCCAAACTGACCATTGCTGACAGTCAAATCAAAATTCTGGCTCACAACACCGAACAAGAAAAAACCGAAGATGCCATTTGCATTGAACACCAAGGGCCTGCCTTTGAGATGGCCTTCAACATTCACTATTTACAGGATGTTCTGTCTGTTTTGGCCAGTGAAGACGTCACCATCCATTTTATGAACAATCGTGGCAATGCCATGATCGAAGAATCTTTGGATGGTTTGACCAAAACTTATGTGGTGATGTCTCTCAACATTTGATCACCGACACACAAGGGCCAACATGCACATTGAGCAATTGACGTTGACACAATTTCGTTTGTTTGAGTCAATTCAAGTGGCTTTTGAACCAGGCTTCAATGTCATTCATGGCCACAATGGCAGTGGCAAGTCCTCCCTGCTTGAGGCCATGTTTTATATGGCCCGTGGCCGATCTTTTCGCACCGCACAGCCGCAAAGGATGATCCTGGACCAAGCAGATCATTTTGTCATCCGATTGCACTTACATCATCCCTTGATTCAGCCTTATGTGTTGGCACTCCAGCGTGACAAACAGGGCAAGATACAAGCCAAAACAGGTGGTGAAAACCAAGCCAACATTTTGGCCATATCTCGCCATTTGCCCACCTTGTTTTTGGACACCAACAGCCATCGCTTGCTGGCATCTGGACCCAAATACCGTAGACAACTCCTCGACTGGGGTCTGTTTTACGGTCAATCGGAAGTGTTTTATCCGTTATGGCGCCGTTACAAGCGCGGTCTGGCACAACGTAATGCCGCACTTAAAATCAACCACATGAATGCCTACTGGGATACATTGATCGTGGAAACCGGCGAGCAACTTGATGCCATGCGGCAAGCCTATGTCAAACGTTTGGAAACAGCGCTTGCACAGCTTTGGCAGTCTTGCTGTGGCATGGGTCAGATCACACTGCGTTATGAATCAGGGTGGTCACAAAAATCAACTTTGGCTGAGGCACTGGCTGCCCATCAAACACGCGATCAAATGATGGGTTTCACACAAGTGGGCCCCCACCGTGCCGACCTTAAAATCTTTGTTGATGATAAGCCCGCGCATCAATATTTGTCACAGGGTCAACAAAAAATGTTGACGTATGCCCTGAACATGGCTTGCGGCCTATGTTTTCATCAAGACACAGACATGCACTGCATGTACTTGCTGGACGATTTTTGTGCTGAATTGGATCACAACAAACGCAGCCAGATCATTGAGGCCCTGACCACACAACAGAGCCAAGTGGTGCTGACAGGCATTTTGGCCCATGACGTTGATGAAGTGATGATGGGGCGGCCTTATCATCGCATACAGCTTTCAAACAACAATGCCACCATACGTCCCACGCATGCCTGATGGCAACATCGTGACTTTTTCCTGGCTATTCAGTGCAAATCAGCGCACAATCATGGGGTCATCTGTGCCATCATACGCACAACCATCCAAATAATCGGGAGCTCTCATGACACGTTTACTACTCACCACATTGACACTGGCATCTGCCGTGGCCATGGCAAACACCACCCTGCCAACCAACAATCCAACCACCTCGACCACTGCAGACACACAAACGGCCCAGACCACAACGACACCAACCACAACAGGAACAACCATGACTGATCCACAAACACAAACCGCACAAACTTTCTTGGCTGAAAATGCAAAAAAAACAGGCATTCAAACTTTGGCCGACGGCTTACAATACAAGGTGCTTGAAGCTGGCACAGGCACCGTCCCAAGCAAAACATCAACGGTCACCGTACATTACTCGGGTCAATTGACCGATGGCACAGAATTTGACAGCTCATACAAGCGCGGCCAACCTGCCACATTCCGCCTGGATCAAGTGATCAAAGGCTGGACAGAAGCATTGAGCAAAATGAAAACAGGCAGCACTTGGATGTTGTACATTCCACCAAGCTTGGCCTATGGTGCCCAAGGCATTCCTGGCGTGATCCCACCCAACAGTGTTTTGGTGTTCAAAGTGCAATTGATCAGCATTGACAAGTAAACCCAAACTCTGCTCAAAAAGACCAGCAATTGCTGGTCTTTTTGTATGTGCCATCTTGCATCACGCAGTCGATGGCCGGCCATTCGCCATGTTGTTCCGTCCTGTAAAAAACGGTATGATGAAGGCTGTTTTTCAAGGAATGTCATGATGACCTCAACACAACTAGCGCAAACCATTGCGGGCATGACCCGAAACCAATGCGGTATTTTGGCAGCAGATGAAAGCGTGCCCACCATCACCAAACGACTTGAGGCCGTTGGCCTCACCTCTGATGAAGACACACGATTGGCCTATCGCACACTCTTACTGAGCACACCTGCATTGTCAGATCATGTGGCTGCTGTCATTCTTCATGAAGAAACGCTCTATCAAGCCATTGCACAAACACCTATTCCAGATTACTGTGTTGCAAAGCGCATCATGCCTGGCATCAAAGTCGACATGGGTCTCACGCCTTGGGGTGATCATGAACACATCACCCAAGGCTTAGATGGCCTAGACACCCGTTTGGTGCAATATGCGCAACAAGGCGCAACATTCTGCAAATGGCGGGCTGTGTTCAACGTATCCCACCTCTCTGCTTCTGCCACACGCATCAATGCACAACGTTTGGCCATCTATGCCAAAACATGCCAAAACCACGGGTTGGTACCAATTGTCGAACCTGAAGTGTTGATTGATGGCGATCACAGTTTGGCCGCATGCTTCCAAGCCACAGAAAAAGTCCTGCATGCCACTTTCTCGGCTTTGTTTGAGCATCAAGTCATGCTTGAAACCATGATTTTAAAACCCAGCATGGTCATTGCCGGCAAACAAGCCAAACAGCAAGCATCGGTGGCGGAGGTTTCACGTGCAACGTTACAAGTCTTACAGCGCCATGTGCCAGCGGCAGTGCCGAGCATCAACTTCTTATCTGGTGGGCAAACACCTGAACAAGCCACCGATCATTTGGCAGCCATGAACGCTGCAGACACGGCAAAACCATGGCGTCTAAGCTTTTCTTATGCGCGCGCTCTGCAAGAGCCATGCCTGGCAGCATGGGCGCAAAACACAGCCGAATCGGCCCAAGCGCAACAAGCTTTGATGATACGTGCTGAAGCCAACAGCCAAACCATGCAGGCATTTTCTCAAGCGACCATTTGAATGAAAACGATCGTGAGCATGTGTGATGCATGCTCACACCCACCAACGTCTCGCTTTTTGCCAGCATAGCCAGAGACCATCACCACCCTTCAGCAACCATAAAAACAATAAGGCCGTGCCCATCATGGCCCATATGCTGGTCTCAGTCTGACCATAAACACCCACGTGCCAAAGAGGCCATAAGCCCGCCGCAATTGGCATCATGAGCCAACTCGGTTTCTTAAGGTCGTGGGGGGGCAGCACGGTCGCCAATCCCATGCCCAACAACCCTGACAATGAGAATTGAACCACACGTGTCGATGGGTACAAGCCCCAAAACACAGACAAAAACAATGCAACACACCAAATGAAAGACCATCCGTGCTGTTGCGCAAAAGCCACGTGTTGCCAACGTTGCTGCATGGCGCCAAACAACATGCCCTCAATCAGAGTGGCCACCACCCCTGCCGACACATCCAAAACAGAATGATAATGGTTGAAAACCAAAGCCCACGCCACCAACACGACAATGACGGCCGCCCCAATCAAGTAACGCATGTCACCGGTACGCTTAAAGTAGAGATAACCGGCGTATCCCCAAAAAGCACAGACTTTTTGGGTATGACCACTGGGCAACGCATAACCGACCATAGGTGGCGACAATGGCAAAGCAAATGCATGTTTCAAACATGCATTCAAACCAATGACCAACAGCGTAAAACACAGAACCTGCTGCCACAAATCTCTATCTTTTCGATGCAGTTGTATCACCAACACAACCCACAAGAGCGGGTCGTAAGCCAATTTTAATGCCAAACGAGAAAACTGCCAAACCACACCACCATCATTGAGTCCAATCACCAAAATCAGTCTCCATCAATGCATCGGCCACAATGCTACCACAATATCTTTTACCTGAAAAGGCGCATCACAGACCGATCAACACACAGACGTTTCAGGAAAATGGCAGGCCCTGCACACCTTCACCAGCAGACATCCAACCTTTAACCCATACAATGCGTTGTAATAAGATGCATGCCATCAGCGCACTTGTTTTTAAAAGACATGTCATGTATATTTGGCCATATCTCAAATTTGGTATGAAATCACCATGCGCCCACGTATTAAATTAGCAATCACTTTAAGCATCGGCATCATTGTTGGTGTTGGCTTGTGTCGCGCCCATCATCTGAAACTGCATAAAAAGCTCCATCATGAAACCTATGTATCTGCCAGCATACAGCGTCAATTTTTTGCGCAATACCGGCCGCGCATCAGACACAACACGCACTCTACTAAGTCGCACTTGCCCCACATCATCCACTTCATTTGGGTATCGTCTAATCTCCAAGCTCCAGAGCACTTGCCAAAAAGGGTCGTCGAAAACATTCAGGGATGGGCCAAGCTCAACCCAAATGTGCGGGTGATGCTCTGGACCAATGAGAGCATTCGGACATACTTTCCAAAACTCGTACCGACATTCAAAAGAATTGATGCTCCTGCACTGATTGCCGATGTCATGCGTTATAAAATACTGGATCAATACGGTGGGCTGTATTTAGATACCGATATCGAAGCCCTCAAGCCTGTAGCAAAACTGTTCGACATCCATTCTGGTTTTACTGTGTGTGAAGACACTGGAACCCCCAAACCAACCCAAAGCAGTCCATCTGAATTGTTTGAAACACACTGCGTACGAGCATGCAATGCTGTCATTGCCAGTCCTCAACATGCGCCCTTCATTCATGAGTCTTTCAAACATGCTTGGCGCAACGTCAAAAGCCAACCTCATATCAAAAAGTTGAAAGTTGCGATTGCTGGGCCCACCCTATTTTCACGTTATGTTTTTGCACATGACATTAAAATCTTACAACAAGGCACATTTTACCCATGCTTATGGGACAACACCGGACAGTGCCAACATCAGCGCCTTAAGTCATTGCCCAAGGTTTATGCCAATCATACTTGGCAAGGGTCTTGGTGGTGATGTATCTCATCAACGACGATCATGCTTGGCAGGACGCCCAGTGACGCGTTGGCGCCATCGCTTGAATGATTGAGGCCTAAGATGTGTGCGCATGATGACGATGACCTCTGCTTCGGTTTTGCCTGTCATGCGCCGAATGTCATCAAAAGACGTTTTGTCGCACCAAGCCATTTGAATGATGTCATGAATATGCGGATCAATGTCGGTCATTTTGGCTCTCGCTCCCTGACAAAGCGATGCAATGGAAACAGCAAGCCATCCACAACAGTGGCACGGATCATGCCTCGTTCTCTTCTAGTTGAAACCACTGGGGAAAGGGATCAGGCATCGCCTGATAGGACTTGGGATCATTGAGATAATCTTCCACCAAGCACGCATCCAAACGTTGACGTAACCCTGCTTCGTCCATATCGTCTTTAAGACCAATGAAGACAAATTCTTGACGTCGATCGCCATACCCTTGATGCCAGTGATCCTTGATGATGCCATCCATGACATCGCGACCTGGCCAATCTTCTTTGGGCACTGCCACCCACCATCGGCCCATGCCCTGATGCCGCACAAAGGCACCAGCTTGCGACATTTCGCCAGCAAAATCAGGACGCGTGGCCAACCAGAAAAACCCCTTGGCCCGAACCACACCTGGCCATGATTCATTGAAAAATGCATGGATTTTCTCTGGATCAAATGGTGCACGTGCGCGATACACAAAACTTGTGATGCCGTATGCTTCTGTCTCCGGCACATGGTCTTCAAAATGATAGAGCGCTTGGGCCCATAAGGGATGAGACTGTGCTTCCTCCAAATCAAACATACCGGTATGCATCACTTCATCGATGGCAACCTGAGCATGTTCGGTTTCAATGACTTTGGCTTTGGCATTGAGGCTGCGTATGATGGCATGCACCACGTCGCGTTCTTGTTGGGACACCAAGTCGATTTTGTTCAACAAAATGACATTGGCGAATTCGATCTGTTCCACCAGCAAATCAACCAGCGTGCGTTCATCGTCTTGCCCCAAACTTTCACCTTGATCGCGCAAAAAATCGGTTGAACTGTAATTTTGCACCAAATTGGCCGCATCCACGACGGTGACCATGGTGTCCAGTTGCGCCACATCAGACAAGCTGTGACCTTGTTCATCCCTAAAATCAAATGTGGTGGCGACCGGCAAGGGCTCAGAAATGCCGGTGCTCTCAATCAAAAGGTAATCAAACTTGGCCTCAGCAGCCAATGCCTGGACCTGTACGAGCAGATCTTCTCGCAAAGTACAACAAATGCAGCCATTGCTCATTTCAACCAATGTTTCTTCGGTTTGTGAAAGGTTGGCCCCACCTTGCTTGACCAAGTCGGCATCGATGTTGACTTCACTCATATCGTTGACAATGACAGCAACCTTATGGCCTTGGCGGTTGTTCAGGATGTGATTGAGCAAGGTCGTCTTGCCCGCACCCAAAAAACCCGACAACACGGTCACCGGCAACTTGCTAACTGAAGTGTGCATTGCTGACCTCCTCTGATCACTGAAAGAACCTCCTATTCTATCCGAGAGCTTTGCTAAAAAACAAGTTGTCTCGTGAAAGTCCTATCCATCAAAGTTCAGCCATAGACTGGCACATGGTGCTGTAACAAATGACAATTTAAATACTGTGGTCAGGGACAAAGCCATGTCCCCAAAGATCAATGGTTTGTGTTTTTGTAAGAGCGTGAGAACACTTCGCCACTGGTGCAATGGGTCAGCACCGATGGGCATGTATCATGGCGCTCTCCCGCCTAACGACGAAAGCGTTTGGGCTTTGGACCAGGAGGGACGTCGGACGCGCGTGGTTTTGATTCTTTGCGCAAAGAAGCTCGCCGCTTTTGGTCCTGCATCACCGCTTGCTTGTAATCAGGCTCGATGGCCCAATTGTTAACACCATAACCGAAGATTTCATTGCCAAGAATATTGATGTGCTTTTGTATCTGTTGCAAAAGATTTTGTTTAACGCCTGGTTTCATGTCACCAGCGTGAGGTATGGCGCACACCTTAATGTGGGTCACACGATTGATATATGTTACATGACCAGATGCAGCAGGGCGTTTGCACCAATCTTTGCATGCGTCAAGCAGTGTCACAAGATCTTTATGCGTTTTAAGGGTGCGCATTGTACGATTGATGCCACCACTCTTTTTCCTTATCGGATGTTTTTCGGGTATACGTAAAAACTGTGTCAAACCAATCAAGTGTTTGTCCACAGAGGCATAAGCCTGCTTCAGTATCTTTTTATGTTCACTCTGGCTAAGTGGCTCTTTTGTGCGAGATGCGCATGGTTGTGAACGTTTTTTACGTTTTGGCACGTTGTTTCCCAAAAACAAAATACACTGGTGCATGCTTGCCAATGATGCAAGCGGTACAGTAAAAACAGCACAATCTTTGGCGATTGTTAAAAATATGTGGCGCATATGCCAAAACACTCACCATGCCTTCCAAACCCTACGGGAGGAGTTGTCTTACACAACGTCAGCGCATATGCCTGACGCCTGTTTTGCCCTCCTCTTTTTTCTTGGCATGCCTTTTGTTTCGGCGTGGGGGCCTTTTATGCTTGCGTTCCAAGCTTTCAGATGTAGAGGCCATCGTGGTTGGCTTTGGCAGCATTTTGAGAAATGCCAAAAAATGGGGGATGTTTTCTTTGCCCACCTTTGATGACAAAGTGCGCAATGCTCGAATCGTTTGATCCGATATCCATTGCTTGATCTGGGGTGAAGCACGTAAAATGGACTTAAAAAAACCCTCCAATGGTTTAGGATCTTTGATCGCGAGGAGTTTTTTGTTCAGCGCTTTTTTATATCGTTTGGTGGCGGTAGCGCCCCTAAACCTTTTGGGTGTATTCAGCTTGGCCAGAAGATCATCCAATGGCGCTCGTACTTCTTTCGCTTTCTGCTCTGCTGCACGCAATGCCGCTTTCAAGGCTTGTTGATTCGTTTTGAGCGATTGAATGTAGGTCGCAAGCCCTTCAGCCCCAGAGAAAAGCAACGCTTTGTATTGTTCCGCACGACTGATACAACGCTGAAGCACCATCACCATGCGCTCACCCAATTTCTCAGATGACCGCACACTTTCCAAATCTTTCTTAGCCTGTTCAAAAGCTTGGTGCGTTTTTCTTATCTCTGATTGATGCACGCTGAGTATCTTAGAGATAATCGGCCGTACCGCAGTCATAACCTGTTGTTGATGACGCACGCTATCTGATCCAAGCGACATGAAAGATTGAGGATTGTCAATGTTTCTAAATGGTAGGAGACCGCGTTGTATCTTACCCTGTTGGTCAAGATAAATGTGCGTTTTATAAATGATAAGGCGTGGTGACTGTCGTTCAACGTGGGGCGTGACATGCCAAGGGCTCCAGCGCCAATCTCCTTTTGTGAAAAATTGATCCACAGATATATGATCCAAACGATGGCCATCGAAGGCATCAAATTCAATCATCACATAATGACCAGCGTTGTAGCGTTGATGTTCTTGCAGTCTTGGATACAACTGCTTCACAATGATGTACAGTGGATTGGGTTGCTGCTGTTTTAAATCGTTATTTTTCATGACATTTTGTTGTTTTTTTTATTATAGACAACAATTGAGAAATGTGTGCGCATTCAGCTAAAAAA
The DNA here is from genome assembly GCA_965661085.1 of Candidatus Comchoanobacterales bacterium. Lineage (GTDB taxonomy): Bacteria > Pseudomonadota > Gammaproteobacteria > Comchoanobacterales > Comchoanobacteraceae > CBFIDA01. The sequence continues at coordinate 42,550 of CBFIDA010000003.1, forward strand.
GCACCTTCGCCAAGATGCGTGCCACACAACACTGATCGACACCAAACTGTACGCATTGCCACACGTTGATCCACCAACAACAAAGATGTTGGCCACCACACGAGACTTCATGAGAGGAAGCATGGGTTCCTTTGAGGCATAAATTTTCCCCCAACACCGAGCACACTGATGGGCCTGTTGAAATCTAGAGCGATCTGGTGAGCTTTGTGTTGGTTGCCGAAATCTGTTGATGGCTTTGCAGACACTGCCTGGTTTTATTGTGGCCCAACCGCAGAATAAATTTTGTATCGTTTCATGACGGAGGTCGGATTGTACAACAGTCTCTATGCTTTTATTATTTTATTGAGTTGCCAATTGCAATCGGCAAAGCCCATGGCAACGTCAAATTTTTGGTGCTCAAATATGCCGCTGGGCAAACGCAATGGCATGTTGGTTTCAGATGCTTTAACAGGATCAAAAAAACCAATGTTAAATGCGGTCGATAAAGATCTTCAACCGCATTGAGGGGCTGGATGCCACGCTCACGAATGAAGGCAACCACATTGCGATGCAATGTCTTCATGTGTGTATGCCTAACAACACTCAATTCTGCTGCTTGTAGCCCTGAAAATTGTCCCTCGAGTTTGATGATGCTTAGGCCTGAAAACTCAGGATGACAATGCCATTGCCTAAATTCACAACACCATTGCTTAAAGATTTTCTCTACTTCCGAAACCGCATATTCGAACTGACACAGTGAAATGTGTGGTATGCTGCCTTGACCAAGCAAGTATCCCGAGTGAACCTCAGCAAAATAATGTGTAGACAGTGCTTCATAAAATTTTCTCTGCTGCGCACTTGGCACCAACACAATGTTGCATCGTATGTTTTACGCCAACCCCTCATTTCTGGCCGAGACATGATCATAGCATCCAAGTGCTATCGTGCAACCACTGTGCCGTTGTCACATTCTCAACACACAATTTGACACCTTCACTGACCAAGCCAAGCATATTGTTTGAAATGAATCATACTGGGATGCCTAAGACGCCATGGTATGAAAAAAACCAAACGACCCTTGTCTCATTACATACATTCTTATCATAGATATGATGGTCATCTCTGTCTCTTTGAGAGCGGAACATGCATGCCATTTAAAAAGCTCACTCAAAATTCCAATCCAATGTTTGATATCGCATGGTTGGAATAAAAATAAAGACACGCTCTAGCCTTCATCCAACGCATCGATGTCCAAACTACAAATGGCTGGTAGTTTGGCATTGATTGTTGCGATGTCCCAGCCCCACCAGGCAATCGCCAAAAGGCGCGCAATGTCTTTTTCATCAAAACGCATTTTGACAATCTTGGCTGGATTGCCTGCAACAACCGCATAATCAGGCACATCCTTGACCACAAAACTGTTGGCACCAATGATTGCACCATGCCCAATGGTTACGCCATTTCTCACCATACTGTTGTACCCAAACCAAACATCATTTTTGACGATGATGTCGCCCTTAATGGGCAATTGGTTGACATCATACAAACGTTCCCAGCCATGTTTGAAGATGGGAAAAGGATAAGTGCTGATCGCATCAAGTGTGTGATCGCCTGTCATGATGAATTTGGTTTCAGCGGCAATGGCACAAAACTTGCCAATCACAAGCTTTACCCTGTCGGGTTGGTAATTGTACAATACATTGTTTTCTTCAAAATGCTTTGCGCCATATCGCCTGTCATCATAGTAGGTATAATCACCCACTTCTATGTTGGGAGACACAATGATGTTTTTTAAAAACACCAGATCTACATCATCACCAAGTGGTTTTTTGGAATGGGGGTTGGGGCCATTGTTGCCCAAATTTTTTGAATTGCCTGTACTCATTTATATCCTCAAAAATGATCTTTTTCTGCAAGCACGCCTCCGGGCTATTTTTATCTGCAAGATTGCAAAGCTCAAATGTTGTTTTCCACAGTACCCAGGCACTGGCGCTTTTGGATGGCATGAAGACCACAGCCATTCTGGCAGACAGAGGGTATGATATCGTGGATGCAGCGAACGCAATGGGCGCGGAGGCCGTGATACCACCAAAGGCGCATCGCAAGGCAGTCAGGCTTTTCGATAAAGACCTTTATAAAGCGCGCAATCTTATTGCGCGTATGTTCAATAAGATCAAGTACTTTCGACGTGTTGCAACGCGTTATGACAAAACAGCTTCGGCTTATCTTGGCTTTGTATGGGTTGCTGGAATCTGTTTATGACTTAAATGAACAATTGTCGACATGCCCTAGATACCTTGAGAATAACTTATAACAAAACGAACACGATGCGTTGCCTTGTCATATGACTTTGGGACATGCCAATGATGAGCCTGATGTGGCGCATTGAAGCAGCACCCTCTGCATACCGCAAAAATTTCTCACGGTACATTTATCGCCAGTGAGTGATTTTTGGCGCTTCCAATTTGTGATAAATTTTCAGCCTTGTACATTGTCTATACCCTTAAATTTGCCTAAATGCCCTGCCCCTTAGGGGTGATATTCAGAATCTGGTGATAAAGCGTTCGCTGGGTGATCGTGAGACCCGAGTTGACTTAATTCAGACAGGACATTATAATATCCATTATTGGGAAAATTTGCACACGAGGATCGTTATGGTATCAATAAAGTCCCCTTTTGAGATGGCTGGAGAAATTGCTAAAAAGGCTCAAGAAAAGCGCTTGAAACTCAATTTGAGTCAAAAAACGCTGTCTGAAAAATCAGGCGTCAGCTACGGCACATTGAAAAAATTTGAACAAAAGGGACAAATATCTTTAGAGTCGTTGTTGAAGATTGCCTTGGCACTTGGTGAGATGGCTCAGTTTGAACATCTTTTTGCTCAAACAGATGATCGATTACCCGCATCTCTTGATGCACTTTTAGATGAACATCCGCGAAAAAGAGGCCGTAAATGAAATTTGATCCTGTGAAAGTTGTCCATGTTTACTACAAGCCTATGGATCATAAAATTTTTGTCGGCAGGTTGGCCCTCAATCATCGCAAGCTTTTTTTTGAATATGATGCAAAATTTATAGCAACGGGCCTCAATTTGTCGCCATTCAAATTGCCCCTTAAATCCGGTGTCATAGCAGCAGATGATTTTACTTTTGATGGTTTGTTTGGTGTTTTTAATGATGCTTTACCGGACGGTTGGGGAAGATTACTTCTAGACCGCGCACTCATCAAACACAACATCAATCCTGGTAGTCTGTCTGTGCTCGATAGGCTTTGTTTTGTAGGATCTCATGGCATGGGCGCTTTGATTTTCGAACCAGAGGCAAACCATGCGCCAAATGTTCCTCATGAATCTTTAGACAAAATCGCTCAAGAAATAGCTGAATTTCAAGAGCATGACAATGATAGGTTTGTGGAAGACTTACTCAATCTTGGTGGTTCTTCAGCAGGCGCCAGACCAAAAGTTTTAATGCACCTTGATGATGCGCATTGGTTGATTAAATTTCCCTCTCACCTAGACCCAAAAGACATCGGTGCAATTGAGTATGCATATCATATGATGGCTGGGGATGCAGGTCTTGATCTGCCAAAAGCCAAATTATTTCCAGCGCGCAATGGTTTTGGTTTTTTTGGTAGCAAACGGTTTGATAAAACAGATCATTCTAGGGTTCATATGCATACAATCAGTGGGCTGCTGCATGCAGATCACAGAACGCCAAGTCTTGACTATGCAATGATCATGAAAGCAACCATGCATTTAACCAGAGATATGAAAGAATTGGAGAAACAATATCGGGGTTGTGTGTTTAATATCTTAAGTCATAACCGGGATGATCACTCTAAAAACTTCTCTTTTCTCATGGATTCAAAAGGTGTCTGGCGGATTTCTCCTGGCTATGATTTAACATTTTCTTCAGGGCCTGGTGGTGAGCATTGCTCAATGGTCATGGGCGAAGGAAAAAATCCTGGCATCAATCAATTGCTAGAGCTGGCTAAAATCAGCAACATTAAAAAATCCAATGCGCTTCGCATGATCGATGAAGTAAAATCATCTGTATCTAAATGGTCTGTTTTTGCAAAAAATGCCGGTGTCAGTACTGCAAGTCATCAATGGATTGATGCAGCGATCACCAAAATAATCCAAAATAATTTTTAAGCACCACGCATTCATTTGCTTATGAGGATTATGGGCCTGGATTGCCTCGCCATTTGACTTTGAGACATTCTGATTGCTTGATCCAACATTGTGGTGGTTTTGTTGACAAAAAGCGCCAATATTTCAGCAAAAACTTTACGGACATAAAAACTGGCGGAGGTTGGCATCCACCAATATAAAGCTCTCCAAACTGGGTGGGAAATATGAAATCCACGCCCACCTGATTTGGGTATTTATACTGTTCGAGGTCAAAAATCTGTATCTAAATTAAGCTGTTAGACTGGTTTGAATTTAATCACACCATGGCACTGACAGTGCTTAAATATAAAAAAATCCAAACTCGTTTTCTCTCACAGATGTCTTATTTTTGACTATGTTTTATGTTTATCGCGCCCTTAAAGTTAGGATATTACTAACTTTAGGGACATGGTGACCACAATCCATTACATGCCCATCTTATCCTCTAGGTTACGAACAATGAAACCTAAAGGACATGCCATGCCCTATTGGTGACGATTTTTTCCACTTTTAAGACACGGGACACAGTATGCTGTTATCGATTATAGCGATTTTCGATAACAACAAGCATCAAACCTCCAAAGGCGGTGATAAGGATCGGCGCTATTATTGATTTTAAGCATTTTTGATAATAAAAGAAGTTTATTTATTGTATGCCTCTACAACGCTCTTAGCGTCACGCTCAATGTCACCATTATCAGAATTTATAGTAAAACTAGCCACCTCAGCGAACCCAGGATTACGTTATTTTTGCAATCCATCCAATAGCACTGAATAATCAGCAACAGGCAGTAGCGGCCTATAATTGCTCATTCTTTCAGCCTGAACTGAGGTGCTTACCTCAATATATACAGTAAATTCTGACTTTAATATTTCACGAGCTTTTGGATCACAAGCAACATTCTCATCTGTGGTAACCACGATGTTTTCCTGAGTAACCTGGTGTTGCAGAATTTCTGTTAATGTTTGATTGAATTTATCTTCACTGCCAGCACCAAATACATCAGTAACGCTACGACCAATAGATGCAACGCTAGCTAGAACATCTGCATTCATAAACTTCCAACCCAATTGCTTCGCTACTTCTTCTGCCACTACACCTTTGCCAGCACCTGATTGGCCGACAATAAATATTCTTTTCGATTTGCTCATATACGCCTCCACACGTTTTGTCATCAACCCAGTTAAAATTATACTGGTTTTGGGCTGAAATAGATCTTTTGGATCTAACATGTCCTTTAAGTGTCATATTTTGCTACTTTTAGGACATGCTACACACGCACTATGATCGATTTACGTAAAACATGATAACATGGTTCAATCTTATTCTCACCTTTGGAATTAAAAACTTGACTTATTATCGGATATTGATATTATCGAGAATAAATACTATACTTAAGTCTAGAAATCAAGAGGTTTAAAGCATGGATATACAACAATCATTATCAGGCAAAGTGATTAAATCACCCAAGGGCTATCATGCCTATGTGCCTAATCCACTACCTCCGGCAATAGAATGGACCAACCAATTGGTAAGCACACTATCGCGGGCTGATTACTTGCTGGGCAAACTGGCTCGAGAAGGTAGCAAATTACCAAACCCACATCTGCTCATGCGCCCCTTCATTACCCGTGAGGCTGTATTGTCCAGCAAAATAGAAGGCACCCACGCTACAATCGGTGAAATTTTAGCTCATAATGCAGGCGTATCCGTTAATCAGAATCCAGATGATTTGCAGGAAGTGCAGAATTACATTACTGCTTTAGATTTTGGGTTAAAGCGCCTTGATGATCTACCGCTGTCCTTACGGTTAATAAAAGAAATTCATGAGCAATTAATGCAAGGGGTTAGAGGTTCACATGCCACGCCTGGTGAATTTAGAAAAACACAAAACTGGATTGGCCTTCCTGGTTGCACATTAAATACAGCCAAGTTTGTGCCACCACCAACAGATAACTTAGCAGATTGTTTGGGTGATCTAGAAAAATTTTTACATGATCGCGGGTTACCAGCTCTAATTCATATAGCGCTGTGCCATTATCAATTTGAAACAATCCATCCATTTTTAGATGCCAATGGTAGAGTTGGGCGTTTGCTAATTACATTGTTATTCATTGAGCAAAAGATGTTGCCATCGCCACTGCTTTATTTAAGTGCATTTTTTGAGGCAACACGAGATGAATATTATAGGCAATTATTTAACGTTAGCAGCAACAACACTTGGCAGGACTGGTTAATTTATTTTTTAAATGGTGTCGCTGTTCAATCAGAAGATGCTTTATCACGTGCTGAAAGGATTAATAACTTACTTAATAAATGGAAGCTGCAAGTTGCAAGCGGTTCATCTAGCGTTCCTGTAGACATTGTTGATCATTTTGCAGTGAATCCATACCTAACGATCAAAAAGATAGCTGAAGAGCTTGAGATTGCTTATAGCACTGCTGAACGTGGTGTTCGCAAGCTGTTAGGCGAGAATATTATCAGCCAAGTCAATGATGGCAAGCGTGATAAAGTTTATTGCGCCACAGAAATATTATCCATATTAGAAGAACCAGCAAAAATTCATGCTGATGTTGAGGAAGATTAACATGAACCATTTAATAGCATTTTATCAGCATAATATCGGCATAGCACAAACATGAATCAGTTAACTGCAAGACAACAAACATACAACAAGATATCTAATACCTTGGCCTACATGAGCAATAAACAGCTAGAACACCTCCTTGCTGATGGCAAAGCAATGCACAAAGGTATTGGCGGCACTTCATTACAGATAGAAATAGATCACACGCCTGTTTTTGTAAAGAAAGTACCGATCACAGATTTAGAATTGCAGCCAGAAAATTATATGTCTACTGCCAATATTTTTAATTTACCAATGTCCTATCAATACGGTATTGGCTCAACGGGCTTTGGAGCCTGGCGGGAATTAGCAGCACATATCATGACAACCAATTGGGTGATAACTGGCCAAAGTCCTAATTTTCCAATTATGTACCATTGGCGAATACTGCAAGACACTGACAGCAAAATCATTTCAGATGAAGAACAAATTGCTTTAGATAAAGACGCTACTTATTGGGAGAATAATGCATCAATAAATAGTCGATTAAAAGCAATAGCATTGGCAACGCATCATACTTATTTATTTGTAGAGTTTATTCCCAATCACCTTTATGGGTGGTTAAACAAACAATTATCCACCAATGAAAGTACTGCTATTGATGCTGTTAGATTAGTTGAAAGCCAAATGCAAACAACTAATTATTTTATGGCCTCCCAGAAGTTTCTACACATGGATGCACATTTTGAAAACATTTTAACTGATGGGAAACAGCTATATTATAGTGATTTTGGTTTAGCATTATCTGATAAATTTACGTTATCTAATATTGAACATCACTTTGCAAAAGACAATGCTGATTATGATTACGCAAGTGGCTCATCTAATTTAATGCACACTGTATTGACCAATTACTTAGGAAAAGACGATTGGGGTGTTAGTTTGGCGAAATTTACTAACGATGAGTTTGGCACACAAATACCAACGAAAGTGAAAGAATTACTGTCTAGACATCATGGGATTGCTGTAAAAATGGATGAATTCTACATAGCAATACAAAGAGATAAATCAACTCCTTTACCATCAGGTCATTTGAAGGAGTTGTTGCCCCAAAATACGCGAGGGAATCATGAGTAAAATCATAGAAACTGACCGTTTAATACTTAGAACTTGGAATGATGATGACTTGCAGCCGATGTTTGCTATTAACCAGGATCCAAAAGTTATGGAATATTTCCCTAGTCTTCAAGATGTGGATATGACTAAAAACTTTATAGATAAAGTGGGTTGTGTCGACAATTGGGCCGTATAGATGAAAACATCATAATTTTAAGGCGAATAGCTTTTTAGCTTAGCAGACAAAAACCTGGGATTTTCAGGCACTTTAGCGTCATTATGGGCCTTAACACGCCCTTTTAAATTACGGTTAAAGCCAACATAAATATTGCCATGTGATCATTCTAGAAAATAAACGTCATGCATAATTCTGCAGTCTCACTACGCCAAGGCTTCGTGAGACACGCCCAGTTCTACCTCACTTCTGGCGTACAGCCCGAAGTTCGAAGAACGTAGGGTGGCGGAGAGAGAGGGATTCGAACCCTCGGTACGGGGTTGCCGCACACACGCTTTCCAGGCGTGCCCCTTCGACCGCTCGGGCACCTCTCCACATTGGGCCCATTTAAGCACCTCTTTCGGAAAAAATCAATGTGTTTGCCTGTGTACGATGCTTGAGCACAAAGATTGTTGTCCTCAAGACCCTATGTTAAGGTAAGGTTTTCATGAACAGGGCATGACCGATGATGTTGCATGCATCTCAGAAAGGTGCTTATTGGGCGCTGTGTAAACCCAAGGTCGTTGCCTTGATGCTGTTGTCGGCTTTGGTGGGCATGCTGTTGGCGCCGCATGCATTGCAACACCCTCAAAAGATACTTTGCGGTTTGCTTGGCATTGCGCTTGCTTCAGCTTCTGGTGCCGTGGTCAATCACTTGATTGATCGGCGCTATGATGCAGCCATGCAACGCACACATCGTCGTCCCCTGCCCCAGAACTTGATCACTCCTAAGCAAGCCTTGTATTTTGGCGCCCTGCTGCTGCTCCAGAGCATGGTGGTGCTTATTTTGTGGGTCAATGTCATGGCCGCATGGTTGACCCTTGGCACCATGATGGGTTATGCCTGGGTTTACACCCATTGGCTCAAACACGCCACACCCCAAAACATTGTCATTGGGGGTTTGAGTGGCGCATTGCCCCCCTTGCTGGGTTGGACATGCATCACACCGCAATGGTCGGCTGAACCCTTACTGTTGGTGTTGTTGATTTTTGTTTGGACACCGCCACATTTTTGGGCGTTGGCCATTGATCGCATTGAAGATTATCGTCAAGCAAATGTGCCCATGCTGCCGATCACCCATGGCATTGCATACACCAAACAACACATCACACTCTATGCTTGCCTGACCGTTATGGTGTCTTATTTTCCAATCATGATTGGCATGTTTGGTATGGGCTATGGCCTGGGGATGACGCTTTTGAATGCACGCTTTCTGTCGTTGTCTTGGCGCTGCCAGCACAGTTCCAGCCCGCATTTGCCCAAAAAACTGTTCCTCCACTCCATCCAATACCTGATGCTGAGTTTCTTTTTGATGCTTTGTGATCACGGTTGGCAGGTGCTGCATGCATGAAGCATGCATGTGTGACATCACATGGCACCCAACCATCACACATGCCGCACAACAGATCTGGGCCACACGCTTTGATGCCCATCACATTCGACATCAGCCAGGTGCACCACTCATGGTCTGTTGTCACTGCGATCATCTGACTCTAAGCTTGCGCCATCGCCCTGATTTGACGCCTTTGGTGCACCATTTTGATGACGCCCATCATCGATATCGCATCAAAACCTTGCATCAGTCCAAACACCCCTTGGCCAAAGCATGTGGCATGGTACGAGGCATGCCACCTTTGCGTATCCTCGATATGACAGCGGGATGGGGCGAAGACAGTTTCGTTTTGGCACACTTGGGCGCGCATGTCCATGCGCTCGAACAGCATCCTTTGGTGGCCCTGATGTTGGCACAGAACATAGAACGACACTGCAAACGCCATACCCACCTGGTATGGCAAAGCACCTGGGCAGACCATGCCCATCATTTGAAGCATCATCCACAGTCTTGGGATGTCATCTATTTTGACATGATGTTTCCCCCTCAAAAAGGCCATGCCAAAACCAATAAAAAAATGCAAATTCTACAAGCCTTACTCGATCATCCACCCATCGATGCCAATACCTGGGAGCTGGCCTCTCAACGCGCCAAACGCATCGTCGTCAAGCAACCCGCCAACAACAAACGCCAACATTGTGGTATCGACAACCACCTCACCAAACCGACGTTCATGGTCCAGTCAAAGAACGCCTGCTTTCAGATCTGGACAAACGCCCATTGATTGGGAGCCTCATTTTTTTCTCATGGAGTGGCTTGCATTCGAATCTCTGATTTTTCGTCTGCCTCCTCTTTGTTGATACGAAACGCTGGTCTCTTCGCGTCAAATCCTGATTCTGGCAAACTTTTGAATCGATTTCGAATCTACCAGAATCGCCACGTGGTGTCGTTGACGGTGTTTCACCATTGCGCTCAAACGCTTTGCCAGCCAAAACCACCAAAACAAGGTTGGGCAATAACGTGCAATACATCGGCAACATGCCAAATGTGACCGGACTCAGATGCAACAATGCCATGAGCAGCGCAGATCCAATCAAAACCGCAAACATCAGGCGACCTGTGTTTTTTTGAACAGCCTGTCTTGTATCTCCTGAAAGACAACTCCAGATAAAATGGGATACGATGAACACTAAGATTGCAGTAGACAGCATATGTATCATGGGGATGGGTGCTGTGAACATGGTCATGCTCCATCCCATACTGAGCTCAGAAGGAAACCGCCACATGATGGCAGCCACGTTGAGGGTAGATAAAACCACCGCTCCCATCACCCAACACAAAACCGTCCAAAGCCAATGTGACTTTTTAGGCTGAAGATTCTGCGCTGATGCGGCCTTTGTCTTGGATTTTGTTTCATCCTCAAGTCCGGATCGGGATGAACTTTGAGTACGCGCGTAGCTAAAGGAGTTTGGATTTTTGTCAAGATTATTACGGCCAGAAAGGCGTGGAGATGGTGCTGGGTGTTTTTTCTCATCTTTATCAGTGGCCTGAATGGTAATTCCGCCCATTATACCACTGAAGTCTGTCGTCTGAATAGTCTGATCACCCTTCATCTTATCAAAGAACGACTTACACTTCGACGCTTCAAACGTAAGCGTCTTCGGATACCCCGTCCCCTTAGTATCAGTACGATGGGAAACTGTAAATACACGCTGGGCCTCTTCTTCATTGTCTGATGTGACCTTCATACTGTCGATTTTTTCTATTGTTGCTTTATGTTCTTGGTCCGATTCTAAAATTCTATTTAAAGTGTTTACCCATGTTCGTTTTTTTTTACTCAAAAAACCATTAAAATCTTTACAATTTTCATCGTCATGCAAAACAGCAAGGTATTTAACAAATTGGTGGATCCGGCTTGGGGTGTTTTTTTTCATATTCTTAGGGTATCCAATCAAGTCATGGGCTCTGACTCAGCCAGTCTGGCCAAGTTGCCTTTGTGTTCCAACCACGTCCTGCGATCGTCACTGCGTTTCTTTGCCAACAATTTGTCCATCATGGCATTGGCTCTGATTTTATCCACTGTCAACTTGACCAACCGGCGTGTTTCAGGGGCCATGGCGGTCTCTTTCAGTTGCTCAGGATTCATTTCACCCAGCCCTTTGAAGCGCTGGAGTGTCGTTTTTTTGGTGTGATGTTTTTTCAAGATGGCCTGTTTTTCTGATTCATCAAGCGCATAAAAAGTCTGTTGACCAACATCAATGCGGTAAAGAGGTGGCATGGCAACATACAAATAGCCTGCTTCAACCAAAGCATAAAAATGTTTCAAGAACAAGGCGCACAGTAAGGTACTGATGTGATTGCCATCTGAATCGGCGTCGGCCAAAAGACATATCTTGCCATAGCGACACGATGACACATCATTCGATCCCGGATCCACCCCGATGGCCACTGCAATGTCATGGACCGTCTGTGAACCCAATACTTGATCAGAATCAACTTCCCAGGTGTTGAGGATTTTACCACGCAAAGGCAGCACCGCTTGTGTCTGTTTGTGGCGCGCCTGTTTGGCGGAGCCACCTGCAGAGTCACCCTCGACCAAAAAAAGTTCACACTCTTGTTGTATTTGACTGATGCAATCCGCCAGTTTTCCTGGCAAAGCAGGGCCAGATGTGACTTTCTTTCGCACAACCTTTTTGGCTTGGCGCATGCGTTTTTGTGCACGGCCGATGCTCTGTTCGGCCAAAATCATAGCTTGTTCAACATGTTGATTGAGCCATAAACTGAAATCGTCTTTGACCAAATGGCCGACAAAATTGGCACACTGTCTCGACGTCAGACGATCTTTGGTTTGCCCTGAGAACTGTGGGTCTTTGATTTTGACCGACAACACAAAAGCGCACGTCTCACAAACGTCTTCTGCCTTCAGTTTGACAGCCCGGGGCAACAGTTCTCGCATCTCACAAAACTCACGCATGGCCTCCAACAATCCCTGCCTAAAACCGTTGACATGGGTACCACCATGGGCAGTAGGAATCAAGTTGACATAACTTTCACAAGGGCGCAAACCGCCATCCAAAACCCACGTACAAGCGTAATCAAGTGTCGCCATGTCGGTCACATGATTGCCTTGAAACACAGGATTGGGCACATAAGTTTCATCGACCAACGCCGTTTCCAAATAAGCTTTCAAGCCCTGGTCGTAGCACCAATCAAACGTTTGCGCTTTGTCTTCGATCTCAACATGAACATGTAAACCCGAACACAACACTGCCTTTGCCTGCAACAATTTCAGCAATGCCTTGACATCAAAACTTGGCACATCAAAATATTTGGGATCGGGCCAAAAACGCACGCGCGTGCCTGTTTTGGATTTGGCCACCGTATCGATCACGTGCAACTCGGATGTTTTGACGCCATCCTCAAAAGTCATATGGTGCACCTGACCTTTTTTGTAAACCTCAACCTCCATTTTGGTTGATAACGCGTTGGCCACCGAAATGCCAACGCCATGGAGCCCACCAGAAAAACCATAGCTTTTGTCAGAAAACTTGGCCCCAGCATGCAACTTGGTCATGATGATCTCAACCCCACTGATGCCATGCTCTGGATGGTTGTCAACCGGCATGCCCCGACCATCATCGGTGACCGAAATGGAATGATCGGCATGCAGCACAACCGACAGGTGTTTGGCATGACCCGCCAGTGCCTCATCCACACTGTTGTCGACCGCTTCTTGTGCCAAATGATTGGGGTTGGTGGTATCGGTGTACATACCAGGACGCTTTTTAACTGGATCAAGCCCAGTCAATACTTCGATGGCAGATGCCTGATAATGTTGTGTTGCGGTGCGTATTTTTGTCATGGTTTTTACCTATATTGCTAACAATTATACTGCACAAACCAATTGATTACAAGTTTGTTTTTGCAGGCGCGCTCCAGAGGATTCACATGAAACACATTGTACACACATCATAACACATCACGATTTGACAAGTCCAAATGGTCCGCTGTGGCAAACATGTGTCGATACGTCCTTGCCTCATCATGGTTTGAAACAACATCTTTTCCTTGCGCTTGGGGCGCATGCATGGTATAAGATCTTGTTAAAATTCAGATGAATTGGTCTCTCGCGCGCAAAGAATCACAAGACCTTGTGCCCCATTCTCCAGTTTTTTCACCACCCATTTTCATTGGCCATCACGGCCTGATTCACGCCTTTTAAGAGCCATTCTATGACCGACACGTCCAACCCCACCACATTTTCTGACCTCAAGCTGTCCAAATCGATCCTTGAAAATCTGACCGCGCTTGGTTATGAGCACCCCACCCCTGTCCAAGCCGCCAGCATGCCTCTCTTAATTGAAGGCCACGATGTGGTTGCACAAGCCCAAACAGGAACTGGAAAAACCGCAGCATTTGCTTTGCCGATTTTGACGCAACTCGATGTACAGGATCGCACACCACAAGCGCTGATCATTGCACCCACCCGTGAATTGGCCATTCAAGTTGCTGAGGCCTGCCAGAGTTACAGCAAAGGCATCAAAGGGGTCACGGCCACAGCCATTTATGGTGGCCAGGACTATCAAATACAACTGCGCGCCTTGAAACGCGGCTGCCAAGTGGTGGTGGGCACACCAGGACGCTTGATGGATCACATCGATCGTGGCACGCTTGACATCAGTCAGATCAAAACAGTTGTGCTCGACGAGGCCGACGAGATGTTGAAAATGGGTTTCATTGACGACATCACATGGATCCTCGAACACACCCCGTCCACGCGTCAAACAGCACTGTTTTCTGCCACCATGCCCACCTCCATTCAAAACATTGCCAAAACGTATCTGAATCAACCCAAACATGTGCACATCAAACCCAAAGAGCGGACTTTAAACGCCATTGAGCAAGTGTGTGTTGAAATACGCCGTGAGCAAAAGATGGAAGCGCTGACCCGATTTTTGGAAATGGAGCAACTGAGTGCGGCCATCATTTTTGTACGGACCAAAACCATCTCAGGCGAAATTGCTGAAAAACTTCAAGCACGCGGCTATGCTGCTGCGGCTTTGAATGGCGACATGAGTCAATCTCTGCGTGAAAAGGTCATTGGTCGTATCAAATCTGGGTCCCTAGACATCATTGTCGCAACCGATGTTGCCGCTCGAGGCATAGATGTCGAGCGCATCAGCCATGTTGTCAATTACGACATTCCACACGATGTTGAATCTTACATTCACCGAATTGGACGCACAGGCCGCGCTGGCCGTAGCGGCAAGGCCATCTTGTTTGTCTCACCACGCGAATACCGTTTGTTGCGAGACATTGAGCGCCATACCAAACAGCCCATTGAAAAAATTCAACCGCCCACGCTCGAACAAATGAACCAAAAACGTTTGGAAGAAGTCAGCGAGAAAATTGTCAACATTGTCACCAAAAGTAAAAAGCTTGGGCCTTATCACAAGCTGGTTGCAGACATGGTCACAGACCAAAATCTTCAGCCCAATGACATTGCGGCTGCCATGTGTTATTTGATGATGCAAAACAATCCCTTGGGTGACCAAGACATCGATTTCTCCCTCAGCAAGAAGCGCCGAGAGAAGTCCAACTCAAACACACGTCCTCGCAAAAAGTTTGGCAGCAAACCACCCTTCAAAGGGCGTGATGGTCAGTGCCGTGATGCCGATGGCACCCAAAAACCCAAATGGGACAAGAAAAAACGGTCAGAAAAATCGGGCAAGAAGTCATGGCATGCATCCAGTGACGATCAAGCCAAGTTCAAAAAACCCAAGAAAAAACATACACAACGTTCCGACGATGGTGGCATGTTTGGGCGCATCGATGCCAACCGACTACCAAAGAAGAAAAAGCCTAAAAAACGTTTGGTTGAGTGATGTTGGCGAGCTGTACGCATTCCCTTTCATGCATCGATTCATGACATCAAGCTCTTGGTTGCTGAGGTAAGCGCGACCCTCAACGCTTGCACATGGTGGCGCGCATCAGATCTCAAGCAACAAGAAGGATCGTTTTTGGCCACACTTGCTTGTGCAAAAAAGCAACGATGCCAGAAAGGTGTGATCATTTTAAAGTCAGGTCAGTGACATGTTTTGGGCCCACTAGGACTCGAACCTAGGACCAAGGGATTATGAGTCCCCTGCTCTAACCAACTGAGCTATGGGCCCATGCCAAACCACTTTAGCCATGCCACCCTGCGCTGTCAAGTCATCTTATGGTTGAGACATGCAACCCGAGTTTTTGTGTCTTTGGGATGCACTTTAAAAGCCAATCTTGGGATGGAAAAAATTGGGTTTTGAGTCTAGACAATGAAAGCATTTGAACAATGCAGTGCGGTGGCGAGATCGTCTCGACAGTTCCGTTGCATTGTGATACATTTTTTGGAAGGCGATCGATGAGGTATGGATGTCAAAGTATTGGTGCCATCTGGTGATGTTGTGGGGATGTTTGGGCTTGGCATATGCTCGGCCTGATTTTGCCCCTCCACCTGTACATGTGCAAACCTTAACGGTGCATGCAAAATCCGTGCCAGAAACATTGTATTTCATTGGCAGTCTTTCTGCGGAACACGGTCTTGTGATCAAATCAGAAATTGGCGGGCGCATCACCCACTTGGCCGTTCAAAGTGGGCAACATGTGACACAGGGACAAACAATTGCCCAGATCAACCCAGAAATCTTGCAAAGTCAACTCGATGGTGCGCGTTCTGCGCTGCGTCAAGCACAAAAACACCACAAGCGCGCCACACAATTGTTTGCAACACATATGATTGCACGTCAAGATTTGGATCATGCCCAGGACAGCTTGCTGCAGGCACGCGCTCAATCTCTGGCACTGCAAGCCCAACTCAACCAAACCAAAATCGTGGCACCCTTTTCAGGCCAATTGGGCATTCTGCATGTACAAGAAGGCGATGTCATCACTGCTGGCGCCGAGATTGTACCTCTGGCAGATGACCGCAGTCTTTGGGTCGACTTTGCCTTGCCACAAAGCCAAGTTTTTTTGCGCCAAACGGTCAAAAACATCGATGTGGTGTCTCAGGTCTCAAAACAGCGCGTCACCGCACACTGGGTTGCCGATGATGGCATGCTCAACCCCAAAACACGTCAGCTGCATGTTCGAGCCCACCTGAACAACCCCCATCACCTTTTTATGCCAGGTGCTTTTGTGCGTGTTGCATTGCACACACATGTCGATCAAACACGCATTTTCATACCACAGTATGCTGTTTCCTACACGAGAAAAGGACCCTCTGTATACCGATGGGTGCACCATAAAGCTGTGCCCACACCTGTGGTCCTTGGCACGCGCCAACAGGGTATGGCTGAAATCAAACAAGGGTTGAAAGACCAAGACATCATCATCACGGCAGGCCGCCACAAACTGTTTCCCAATGCAAAAATTGTGGTCGACAACCCCTCAACACGATCCGGCTCATGAATTTTACCGACCGATTCATCCATCAACCTGTACTGGCCATCGTGATCAGCTTGTTTTTGTTCTTCATTGGATTGATTTGTGCCACCAAGCTGCATTTGCGACAGTACCCCAACGTCAGTGCCACAGTCATTTCAATTGTCACCGGCTATCCAGGTGCCAGCGCAGAAGACATCGAAACCTTTGTCACCACACCACTCGAAGATCAGTTGGCAGGCATCGATCATCTTGACACCGTCACGTCCAACTCACAAAGCAACCAAAGCACCGTGACCCTGACTTTTAAACTCGGCACAGACATCAATGCAACACTGGCCAATGTTTACAGCAAAGTCGCGGCGGCCCGTGGTAAGTTGCCGCCCGACATTCGAGACCCCATCATTCAAAAAGTCGATCCCAACAAATCACCTTTAATTTATATCGGGCTTTTAAGCCATCAACTATCCTTGGCGGCGACTGCAGATTATTTTGATCGTGCCATCAAGCCCAGCATGCAAAACATCACAGGTGTTGGTCTCATTCAAATGTTTGGGGATTATCGGTATGCCATGAATGTAGCGATTCATCCAATGCAATTGGCAGGACATGGGCTGGCGATCCAAGACTTTGTGGCTCAATTGCGTCAAAACAACGTCTATCCTGCCATCGGTGATGTGCATGGTCGGACCATGCAGTATCCCATTCAAATCACCAACCAACCCGCACATGCCTCTGCGTTTGATGCCATACCCATCATGCAAGGTCTATATGGACCGGTTCGTGCTGGCGATGTCTCAACGGTGGCGTTGGGTGAACCTCCACAAAAAACCATGGCCTCGGTCGACGACCAACCTGCTGTGTTCTTTGGCATCATCCCGACCTCTGATTCGAACCCTGTACAACTGTCACATGACATTGATCTGATGTTGAAACGCCTAAAAGGTCAATTGCCATCTGATATGGTGATGCGTAAGTTTTGGGATGCTGCCATCTTCATCAAAGACTCCTTGAACGAAGTGGGCAAAGCCATCGGGGAAACTGCTGTGGCAGTCATCGCCATCATGCTATTGTTTTTGGGTTCAGGGCGCATGGTGTGGGTGCCTGCTGTGGCCATCCCCCTATCGCTTGTGGGGACATTTGCCATCATGCTGGGATTGGGGTTTTCCATCAACACCTTTACACTGTTGGCCATGGTGTTGGCCATAGGCATGGTGGTGGACGATGCCATTGTCGTGTTGGAAAACATTCATCGTCATATTGAGGCTGGCATGTCAGCTCGACAAGCAGCCCTTCAAGGTGCGAGAGAAATTCAATTTCCTGTCATTGCCATGACACTGACTTTGGCAGCTGTGTATGCGCCCATTGGCTTTTTGAGTGGTGTCACAGGCATTTTGTTTCGTGAGTTTGCTTTCACTTTGGCCGGAGCCGTCATTTTATCGGGCATCATTGCCCTCACCTTAAGTCCAATGATGTGTGCCCACATCCTCGATGGCATCAATCTCAAAACGCGCCTGGCAACCACAGTGCATGGCCTTTTTCAACGAGCAAGTCAAGCTTACGTCACACGCTTGAAACGCATCATGGCGTGGCCTAAATCTGTCATCGCTGGCATGCTGATCATGATGATCGGATGCGTGGCCGGTTTTGTGTTTCTGCCCTCCAATTTGGTGCCCATGGAAGATTCTGGTGCACTCATGAGTTTCATCAAAGGCCCAACTGGTGCCAACTTGCATTACATGAGGCCTTACATGCAACAAGTCAATCAGCACATGAAAACCCTACCCGACATACAAGACAATGCTCTGATCACTGGCATGCAGTCGGAAAATGCCGGCATGGCGATTGCCTTACTGAAACCACTCAGCCAACGTCAATCTGATGCCGCGACGCTGGCACAACAGCTGCAAAAGAAATTTGCCACCGTGACAGGCATCAATGCTTTTGTGGTCAACCCCTTTCGAGTACCAGGGGGCAATGGCACCATGCCTCTGGGCTTTGTGGTCAAAACACTGGGTTCGTTGGCCGACCTGAATGATGGCATGCAACGTCTGCTGAATGCGCTGAAAGACAACACCTCACCCTATCATCAGTGGAAAATCTTCTATCCCAACACCGATTTCAAACTCGATCAACCCACAGTGCAATATCACCTCAACCATGCCCGCATGAATGACCTGGGCATTTCGACAGATACCATAAGCCAAGCTTTGGCATTGAGCATCAATGAACGTGAGCAAGGCCATTTCATCAAACGTCATAAACGTTACGATGTATTGCCTTTGTTGGCAGCACAGTTTCGAGACAACCCCAGTGCCATCAAACAAATCCATGTGCGCACGCAACATGGCGATTTGGTGCCACTCACCGACCTGCTCACCATCGAATACCATACCAGCGCAACAGGCATCGATCATTTTCAAAAGATGCGGGCTGCCACGTTGGCTGCAGCAGCCTTGATGCCAGGGTACTCGATGGGTGAAGCGTTGGCGCACATCCAAAAGACAGCCGAATCGATCTTTCCGCAAGGCACACTTTATGATTACAGCGGTCAATCTCGGACCTATATGACCACGCGTGGCCATACTTTGATGCTGTTTGTCTACGCCATTTTGTTCATCTATTTGGTGTTGGCCGCACAATACGAGAGCTTTAGGGATCCACTCATCATCATGACCTGTGTGCCACTGTCCACGTTTGGTGCCCTACTCATGCTATGGATAACAGGAGGCGCCATCAACATGTACACCAACATCGGCATGGTCACCCTGGTGGGCTTGATCACCAAACATGGTATTTTGATGTTGGATTACGCCAACCACCTCATTGCCGAAGACAACATGACACGCCATGATGCCATTGTCCACGCAGCATATGTAAGACTGCGACCCATTGTCATCACCACTGTCGCCATGCTGTTGGCCGCCCTGCCCCTGGCCATCGCCACCGGCACCGGCCATAACGCCAGAAATCAGCTCGGCTGGACGATCTTTGGAGGCATGACCCTTGGCACAATACTCTCCCTGTTCGTCGTGCCAACGCTCTATATGATGCTTTCACGGCGAAAACCGTTGCGCACCTGATGCCAAAGCGAACCATGTACCACCCTGAAGTGACGCATGCTGAATGTCTTGCCTGTTGACATCAATTGGCGTGATCAGACTGTATTGTGTTTGAATGTATGGCCACCATTCTCAAGTTTTTGGCGCTTCATACGCAAGATCGAAGGCCAGACTTCGTGACGCTTGAATATGCGTGGTGGGACACAACCCAATGTATAGGTAAAAATGAGGCAGGCATGCCCTCTTGTCATGCCCAAACTTCTCCGCAATGAAAAAATACTTTGGCTGCCACAATGGCTGCTGGCCTTCACGCCAAAAATGGGCCAAGCCTGACGATCTAAGGCGAAGTAGCCCTTGGGCACAACACGCTCCCTACGCGCCGTGCCAGCTCGCTGTATGGCGCCTTCACGGCGCCGTTCATCTGAATGATGATCAAAGAATATGATACGACATCCCACGCACGCACCTTAAAAAGGGAGGAGACATCCGAGCCTGAGATGACGTCTTCTGGATGGCCAACCTGACCTCATCGTGTGCATGGCATACGCGGCGCCATCTTTGCATCGCCAGCACACTATCTATACGGTTTTATGTCCCAATATGGCTCTAGATGCTCAACGCCCGTTTCACATACACCAAGATATTTCAACTTTCGGCAGGAAGATACAATGCATTCCGCACCGGTATCGGTCACGTCTCGGTTGTCATGAAGGATGAGTTTTTCAAGGTTGCAGGCCAAAGACGTCTCCCCCCTATCCACCAATTTATAAATCATGTGGTTTGAGACATTTGAGGACCTCATGTCGAGTTGCTTCAATGGCAATTTGGCAATCTCGGTGGCGGCCTTGTCATCTATATGCTGGCACTCAGAAATCACCAATTCCTCTAATTTTTTGTGTTGGGCAAGCGCCTTAAGACTCTTTGAGCCTATTGAGGTATCTCTGGCATTTAAATATTCCAAATAATTGGCCTCGACCAAGAAAGATGCCAATGCTTCATCATCAAAACCTCGGCACCTGTAAAGATTTAAACGTTGCATGGGACACCGCGACAATGCCTGTAACCCTTCTTTTGTGATTGTCGCCTGTACTAAATCAATTTCTTGCAATTGTTTGTGCGCTCCAAAAACAAACAGCGCCGCATCTGCAGACCATGTTTCTTCTGAAGGCCGCATCAGTTCTAGGCGCTTAAGATTTTTGAATTTTTGGGCAATGAGGGTCACCCTGTCTTGGTTGGTACGGACATGCATATCTAGATATTCCAGGTTTGGGCTTGTTTTTGATAGATGGTCCAGATAGCCAGACAGAAGGCAAGCAAATTGGTCTGAGCGTCTTAATAGTTCTGAACACCCAAGCCAGAATGTCTTCAGTTTTGGAAAACGCTTGCCTTGTAAGACCGCCAAAGCCTTTGCATCGGTATCATCAGTAAAAATTGTCTCTTGACCAATATAAATATAAAGTGTTTTAAGCGTAGGGGATATATGATCCATCAACTGGTTTAAAACAGGTGATGTTTTATGAATCGGCATATCTAAACTTGGCACTACCATTTTAGGATGACGTCGCAAAAAACGCACGAAACGCTCAAAATGATCCCCACCCGAAAAACGTACAACACCTTTAATGACAATGGAACGAGATCGTAAAGCCACACCTTTACTGACATAGGAACAGGATCGTAAAGCCTCTCTGATCGTCTTGCATGTTCCATGCAAACGCACGAAATATTTGAGGTCTAGAAAACCTGCCAGATGCGACAACACACCTACGGGTAGGCTGGTCAATGGTAATTGTTTTTTCATTTGATATGAACCTTTAACTGAAAGTTACCATGATAACACAACAAAAATAAAAAATAGACGCTTGAATCCATCCTGGTGGTGAGTACGATCGGTGTTGCTTCGAAAAAACGCAACAAACACCGAATAATGAGTGCTGATGTTTGTATTGTGCACCAAATCAGCCAATCGTTGTATGACCGTTGGCGAAGTTTTTCAAACATCGGGTCTCTTGTGAAGCGAAGAGGATTGGGTGTTGGTTTTTGAAAGAATCAATTCTGAAAGCGGCATCAAGGCCTTTCATCTTACACACATCAAGATGTCGTAGAAGCATCAAGCAGCTTTTTATCAAACACAAGAGAGGAGGGTACATGAACCTTATTTGTTTACAACTGTGCTTTCATATACACAAAGAAAGCTGTTTCTCGTTGCGTGTGTTTTATCATCTTTACGCATGTAACAGTGTACTGTTACCAACAACACATCAAAGTCCGCCAAAGTGCTGAGTGCCGATGGGGATTATTTTTGAAGCTTGGTGCCGAACAATAAAAACAATAATAGATATATAGTATTTATAGTTATTATTTATAGTAGGGGGGTGAAAATGTGGATATCATGGGCAAAACCCTTGATACAACCTGGGACTTGCCTGTGTATAAAAATGTGTGTAACTGGGTGACAAACATTTTATAAGTTGAGGACAAAAATGTGCATAACCTTATCCACGGGTTTATACGGGATTCATCCACATTTTTATCCACAGGGTGTTTTGATGTGAATCAAACACCAGAACGCAAAGGCATCAATTTGGGATAACTTTGTGGATAACTTCTGTATAGGCATGCGTGTGAGGGGTTTAAAATTGTCGATAACCTAAAAGCCATATCCAGTTGTAGAAGGTTGGTTGAACATGAAAGACGACAATGGCTGCCAAGGTGTTGAAAAGATGTCGTTATGCTGATTTTTTGGCACGAAGAAATGAATACGGATGAAGCAAATGCAGCACACTCGGGTGCCAACCACTTTGAGGCTCACATGTCTGACCACAACGGACGGAATTGATTTGTTGTGCTGTTGTGACCGTGTAACGTGGAGCCTTCAGGGATGGTGCGAGAAGACTGAATAGGTACCTTGATTGGCTGTGTCTCAGCGGTCACACCACTGCATCTCGCTGTCGCATCGGGGAACGTAGTTCGCTTAGGTCGCCTAGGCCCTACAGGCGGAACGTATTGTCGCAACCATCAAGATGTCAGTGGGGATACGCCATTGCACCATATTGGCCGACTCTCAGCCCCATAAGTCTGCGATGACATGGTTTATACCATGAGCCCGCGGAATTACCATCATAAAATTTGATTTCTCCGAAACCACAAAGGAGAAGCACCATTTCAGACACGAGAAAGGGCTGAAAGAGAGAAGTTAAAAGAGCACCTATGGCCTACGTATGTATGTACGAGTTCTGAAGCACAAACGTATACGGGTTCCTTGACACGATCGAAGGTCAGCCTCAAGGCTTGGCAAACACCACGGCAGCATTGGTGCCGCCAAAACCGAAACTGTTGGACATCACACAAGACATGGGCTGTTCGGTGTAAGTCCGCACAATGGGCAATCCTTCAGCCTCAGGTGTGAGTTGCTCGATGTTGACCGATTCGGCCATGAACTGGTGTTTGAGCATGAGTAGGGCATAAATGGCTTCATGCACCCCTGCAGCCCCCAAAGCATGACCAGAAAGGGACTTGGTGGAACCGATCCAGGGCGCTTCAGCACCAAACACCGATTGTATGGCCCCCAGCTCTTTGACATCACCGACAGGCGTTGACGTGCCGTGGGCATTGATGTAATCGACTTTTTGAGAAACGGTTTCCAGGGCAAGCTTCATGCAGCGTACGGCACCTTCTCCGCTTGGCGCGACCATGTCATGGCCATCAGAGTTGGCGCCATAGCCCACAATTTCGGCAATGATGTTGGCGCCGCGTGCTTGGGCGTGTTCCAGTGACTCAAGTACCAATGCACCACCTCCGCCAGCAATGACAAAACCATCACGTTCTGCATCAAAAGCACGAGAGGCCTTGGTGGGGGTGGCGTTGTATTTAGAAGAGAGGGCCCCCATGGCATCAAACAGCATGGTGAGACTCCAATTGAGTTCCTCACCGCCCCCGGCAAACATGACATCTTGTTTACCCAATTGGATTTGTTCCATGGCATGACCGATACAGTGTGCAGACGTTGAGCATGCGGAGCTGATGGAATAGTTCAGGCCTTTGATTTTGAACAAGGTGGACAAGCAGGCGGAGGTTGTGGAGCCCATGGTGCGTGGCACACGATAGGGGCCAACACGTTTGATGCCGCGATCACGCAGGATGTCTGCAGCTTCAATGACATTACAATTGGAGGCGCCACCCGATCCCATGATCAAACCCGTGCGTGGGTTGGAAACATCTTGATCGGTCAAGCCTGCCTGTGCAATGGCTTCATAAAGTGCCACGGCATTGTAAAGAGCGGCATCGGCCATGAAGCGCTGCATTTTTCGATCAATGATGCCACCAAACTCAAGTTCGGGCACTGCACCATGCACATGTGAACGCAAGCCCAACTCAGCGTATTGTTCAGAAAATGAAATGCCAGATTTACCTTGCTTCAGGGACTGCAACACTTCGTTTTGGTTGCGGCCCAGGCTGGACACAATGCCCATGCCGGTGATGACAACGCGCTTACTCATTAGATTTCATCCGTGTTGGTGAAAAGGCCAACCTTGAGATTGGTGGCTTCATAGATGGTTTTGCCATCGACATCCATGGTGGCATCGGCAATGCCCATGAACAAGCGTCGACTGATGACGCGTGAAAAATCGATGTGATAGGTGACTTTTTTGTTGTGTGGCAACACTTGTCCAGTGAATTTGATGGTGTCTGAGCCAAGCGCACGCCCACGTCCAGGGCCACCGAGCCAGCCCAAGTAAAAACCAACCAGTTGCCACATGGCGTCGACACCCAAGCAACCAGGCATCACAGGATCTTCATTAAAGTGACACTTGAAAAACCACAAATCTGGGTGAATGTCGAGTTCTGCGGTCATGCAGCCTTTGTTGTGGCGCCCACCTTCTTGTGTGATCTGTGTGATGCGGTCGAACATCAGCATGGGGGGCTTGGGCAATTGGGCGTTGCCTGGTCCAAACAGTTTGCCTTCGCTGCATGCGATGAGGTCTTCGTAGCTGTAAGCATTTTTGGTGGCAAGGGTTGGATTGGTCAATGTGTTCACCTTAAACTGTATCTGGAATGACGAAAATTGCTTTCCTAAGCAGCGATTTTAGTCAAAATCTGGCCATTTTGTCAAGGCGGTTGGCAATCAAAACAGTAGATATGGTGGCAATTAGGATGGGGTCTTGCGTATTTTGGCATAATAAAAACCCAGATGCCCTTCGCAAGGCAGCAATTGCTGGCCATATTGACATGCGATGGCGCCGGGCAGCATTGCGCATGTCGATACCTTGGCGTCTGAATGTCGTGCCAGAAAAGACTGCATTTGCGCATCGTTTTCCTGTTCGAGTACGGAACAGGACATGTAAACCAAAATGCCTTCAGGGCGCAGCAGGTGCCAAGCTGCATCCAAGAGTGCTTTTTGGGTCTGGCGTATGGCCTGCAGTCGCCTTGGGGTGCAACGGTATTTGATTTCAGGGTGTTTGGCCAGCACGCCAGAGCTGGAACAGGGGGCATCGAGCACAATGGCATCATAAATGGGTTGGGGATGACGACGGGCAAAGTCTTGGAGCTTTTCTGGCCAAACTTTATTGGGATGAAGTTGGAGGCGTGCTGCATTGGCCTCAAACAAAGCACGTTGGGCTGCACTGGGCTCCAAGGCATCGATGTCACAATCCTGCCCCAAACAATCCAGCAAATGAAAGGTTTTGCCGCCCACACCACTACAAGCGTCTAAAAGGTGTGTGCCCGACCAATCGGTCAACATCAGGGGCAGGTACTGCGTGCCAGTATTTTGTACATAAAAAGTACCTGCCTCAAAGCCTTTCAACGTTTGTACGTTTGTGCCAACGGGCAAGATGATGGCGTCTTCGGCAGCACCGTAACGGGCGGGTATTGGGGCAATCTGACGTTTGAATTGCTCGCGCGACAACCTTTTGTGCCGAATACGCAAGTGGCATGCGGGTCGGCTGTTGTTGGCAGCCAGGATGCTGTTGGCATGTTCTGGCCAAGTTTTCCGAATGTTTTTCAATAAAAAATCGGGGTGGCTGGCCATGACATCAGCCTGTGGATAAAGTTGGGTATAAAAGTCAGCTTGATGACGCAAAAACTGACGCAAACAGGCGTTGATCCAGCCGGAGGCTTTGTGTTGGCGTAATTTTTTACAAGCTTTGATGGTCTCGTTGCAAGATGCAAAGGGTGATTGCGACATATAAACCAATTGGTACAACCCCACAACCAAGAGACAATGCACCAAACTGCTACGTGGCGGTGGTTTTTTGGTGCACAGCAGTTCGATCAATGCCGACAGCAACACATGCCAACGTAGACAACCCATCAAGCATCGATACGCCCAATTTTTATGTGCTGGCGCAGGTGGGTGGCGTGTGAGCCAATCAGAAAGCGACAGGTCTGTATGATTGAGCACATGGTAGAGCTGCATGGCAACGTAGCTTTGCGGATGCTGGGGGGGGGACGTGGGTGTTTTTTGGGTCATGAGCACAACCGATGACGGTGAATGACAGATCGACATTGTGGTCAATCATGGGTTTGACTATACTGAATAGCTCGAGCCCTTGCAACTCAGGGCGGGTGTCAACAAGCGAGGTAAGACCATGGAAGCAAAAATCAAGTTGATAAACGAAGCCTTTTTGGCCACATTGGTTGAAGAGTTGCCAGTGCGGGACTTGGAAGCGTGTTTGACACAGATGGTCGAAGCCATGACTGATGCGGCAGACAATGTGGTGACGTCGGTTCTGAATCGAGCATGGACCTCGGCTGCCAACCATTGTCATGAGATACAAATCATGGCTGCATCGATGCACATCAAGGCAGTGTCTGATTTGGCACACACCTGCAGTATTTTGGTCAAAAAACAAAACAAACAACCCTTCGTCGATCAGTTTGCATCATTGTTTAAAATGCTCAACTTGGTGCAAGCGTCTTGTCAAGAGATTCTAGACGATCTGGCTCATGGTGCCTGAAGATGCACCCCACATCATTCTACCGTGACCGATTTCGCCAAGTTTCGGGGTTGATCCACATCATAGCCCAGCTGTTTTGCAATGTGATAAGACAACAGCTGTAATGCCACGGTAAAGACAAAGGGGCTCAGTGTGGGAGGGGTGTCGGGCAGACAAAGTGTCATCAGTGGGTTGAGATGACACAAGTCTTGTGTCGAGCCTTGATACAGCACGACTAATTGCCCGTTGCGTGCTTGGACCTCTCTGAAGCTGGCCAAGTTTTTTGCGCGCAATGGGTCGTTGGGCAACAGGCCAATGGTGACCAATTGGTGATCGACCAAAGCCAGAGGACCGTGCTTGAGCTCACCCGCAGGATAGGCATGGGCATGAATGTATGACAACTCTTTCAGCTTCAAAGCACCCTCCAGTGCTGTGGGATAACCGAGTCCACGCCCCAAAAACAACAGTTGTTGTTGATGTGAAAGTTTGTTGGCCATGTTTTCGATGGTGGCCTCCAATGCCAATGTTTCTGCAATCCATGTGGGCAGCTGTTGCAAAGCATCACAGGTTTCTTGACAGGGGGGCGTGGTTGGATCCAAAAACAAAGACAGCACCTTCAGAACCAACAACTGTGTTAAAAACGCTTTGGTGGATGCCACACCAATTTCCTGGCCGGCCAACAGCGGAAAACACACTTGGGTTTCTCGGACCATGGTGCTGTGTGGCACATTGCACAAGGTTCCAAAGCGCTGATAGCCGAGTGTTTTGGCGTGTTCAATGGCATAAAGCGTGTCAGCGGTTTCACCAGATTGTGACAGAGCCAACAGTAAGGCATGGTCTGGTGCCTGAAAGGTTTTATGACGAAACTCACTTGAAATGTCGGCATACGTCAGCCGATGTTGATGTTGCTCAAACCACCGTTGTCCAATCATGGCAGCATACAGACTTGAGCCACAGCCCACAAAGTGCAGTGGTCCTGGTTTTTGCTGCGATGTGGTGAGTGTGTCAAGCAGCGTCCGTAAATGTCCTGATGGGGCTTGATCTTGAAGGTAATAGCCCAAACAGCGTTCGATGATGTCAGGTTGCTCAAAAATTTCTTTGTGCATGTGGTGTTTGTGTTGGGCGTTTTGTGGATCAGGGCAGCTCACGTTGAAAGGCTGCAGGTCAACCGCAACAGGTTTGAGGGTGGTCAAGTCGTGCACATGGTAGTCGGTTGCTGTGACATAACCCAGATGATTGTTTTGAAGATACACAAACGATGTCGCCATGTTGAACAGGGCCATCATGTCTGAAGCCATGAACATTTCTTGGTGTCCAAGTCCAATCACCAGTGGGCTTTTATGACAGGCAAAAAACAACCGATCAGGGACATGCATGTCCATCAAAACCAACGCATAGCTGCCCTGAAGTTGATGGCAGGTTGCGTGTAGTGCTTCAAGATGGTTGCTGTGTTGCTTGCGGGCACGGGCAAAAACATGCCCGATGACTTCTGAGTCGGTGGCCGATGAAAAAGTGTGCCCCTCTGCCTCTAAAGAGCGCCGCAAAGCTGCATGGTTGTGAATGATGCCATTGTGCACCCAGGCCAAATGATCATATGCGTGTGGATGTGCATTCCGTTCTGTGGGTTTGCCGTGGGTGGCCCAGCGTGTGTGCGCGATGCCAACATGGCTGTGGAGGTCGTTGCTGGCTTTTTCGAGCACATGGACTTTGCCCACCCGCTTTGTGACGGTCAATGACAGGTCTTGAAGGCCGGCAACACCTGCTGAGTCGTAGCCACGATATTCAAGCCGCTTCAAGCCAGACAGCAAGTCTGGGATGATGTTTTTATAGCTGCAACCACTGATGATGCCACACATGACAACTCCAACTGATGAAAATCCCATCATAGCGGATGCTTGTGCAAAGACAATAGTTTTTTCCCAGCACACATCGTTGTTTGGTTGTGGCTGTATATCCCTGTAACCTGGATGTTTTTCGATGCAGACCCTCAGGGTTTTTGTGCAAGGGTGTTGAAATATTTGACCTTTTGTGGTGTTTGTCTTATGTTGTATTGGATTCTATTATGGTGAGCACGTCATGCTGTCTGTTGTAATTTTGGCTGCCGGTCATGGCAGTCGTATGCAAGGCACCGTACCCAAGGTGGTACAGCCGATTGCGGGTCAACCCATGTTGAAAAGGGTGCATGATCTTGCCAAGACCTTTCAGCCCAGTGAGATTTTTGTGGTGGTTGGTCCAGATGCATCTGCCTTGCAGGCCATTTGTCCAGACACAGATGTGCGCTGGATTGTGCAACCGGCGCCGTGTGGTACCGGTGACGCCGTGAAACATGTCATGCCCCATCTGCCCAGCACCGCTCACCCTGTTTTGGTTTTGTATGGTGATGTGCCTTTTGCATGCGCCACGCAGCTCAAATGCTTGATCGATCAAGTGGGCTGTACCGGTTTTGGGGTCGTGACCACCACGCCACCCAACCCAGATCATATGGGGCGGATTGTGCGTGCCGAAGATGGCACTTTGCAGAAAATCGTTGAGCATGTCGATGCGACATTGGAGCAGCGTACCATTTCCGAGGTGTTCAGTGGCATGATGGTGGCCCCCTCTGATTTTTTACAAGAAGCCTTGTTGCGGCTTCAGCCCAACAATCAACAACAAGAATATTATTTGACCGACCTATTAGCGGATTGGTTGGATGTCAGACAACAACCAGTTGCCACAGTCATGATGCAACCATGGTGGCATGCACAAGGGGTCAACACCATGGCAGAGATGGCTGCTCTTGAGAGACGATATCAGTGCGACCAAGCAGCACAATGGATGGCGAAAGGGGTACGCATTGTGGATCCACAACGCTTTGATTGTCGTGGGAACCTTGAGGTCGGTCAAGGGGTCTCTGTGGATATCAATGCTGTGCTGGAAGGGCATGTCAGACTCGGTCATCATGTTCGCATTGACCCCAATGTGACATTGCGCAATGTGGTTGTGGGGGATGGATGTCACATCAAAGCAAACAGCGTCATCTCAGATTCGGTGCTTGAAGCCAATGTGACCGTTGGACCTTTTGCCTACATTCGCCCCGGTACAGTGTTGGAAAATCGTGCAAAAGTTGGCTGTTTTGTAGAGCTTAAAAACACCAAGTTGGGTGCACATTCAAAAGCCAACCACCTGAGTTATTTGGGCGATTGTGAAGTTGGACGTGGCGTCAACATCGGTGCGGGTTTCATCAGTTGCAATTATGATGGTACAGAAAAACACAAAACCATCATTGAGGATTATTGTTTTGTGGGTGCTGGGTGCCAAATGGTTGCACCAATACATGTGGAGAAGGGTGTGATGGTCGGTGCGGCGACCTGTTTGAGAGGAGATGTGAAAGCAGGTACATTGGTGGTCGATCGTGGTAAGGTCGCACACATTCAAAATTGGCCCAAGTTGGGTGAATGGGTGGCAAAGCAGCAGAAAGAGGTCATCAAAAATGTTTAAAAAAATCGTATTTGCTTCAGGCAATCGAGGCAAATTTGAAGAGATTGCCATTTTGTTGCGCCACCAGGGCATAGAGGTTGACATGCAAACCGATCATCAGGTTGCCTCTGTGGACGAAACGGGCTTGTCTTTTGTTGAAAATGCCATTCTCAAGGCCAGACATGCGGCTGAACAAACAGGTTTGCCAGCTTTGGCAGATGACTCAGGCATTGAGATTGATGCCCTTGATGGTGCACCAGGCATTTATTCTGCTCGGTATGGTGGTGATCAGGGCTTTGATCATGCCATGGACAAAGTTTTATTCAAGATGCAAGGGGTTGAAGAAAGTCGGCGTTCAGCAAGATTTTGTTGTGTGATGGTGTTGATGCATCATGCCAATGATGCCATGCCGATGATTTTTCAAGGCACTTGGGAAGGCCGTATTTTGACTGAGAAGCGAGGCAATGGCGGTTTTGGCTATGACCCGATTTTTTGGGACCCACACTACCAAAAGAGTGCAGCAGAAATGCCCATGGCGATCAAAAATGCGATTTCACACCGCGCCAAAGCGATGGTGGATGTGATTGGTCATTTGAAATCAATTCAAGCGGGCATCACCCCTGAGTGATGCGTCATCGTTTGTGATGCTTGCGACCACCATGTTTTCGAACATCTGCCATCGTTGTGGAAGATGTTTTGGGCTGTAAATACAAAATTTGTGCATGGCCTTTTTGTAATGCCACGACCTGTGCAGTGGGTAAAAAATGGTGGTAGGTGATGCGGCTGTTTTGATGGGCCGATGCAAACAGGGAGTGCAGCGGCATCAAGTGAATTTGGGCATATTGATCTGAACGCACCCAGATTTGTTTGGCGCGCAGATCTTTGCCTTGAAACACAAACGCATTGCGGCCATCCACAGACAAATGCTTGACGTGGCCTGCAAGTTTCACATGACCTTGTGTGCCATCGATGTCCAAATCGGGGCTGTCGATCCAATATGCGGTTGTTTGACCAGAGCCTTGTTGGTGCAAAGCATGCATTTGAATGTGGCCTTTCAGCACAATGTTGCCGGTTGTGTTGTGATGTACAACCAAATGTCTGGTGGGCACTTGAGCAACATGAATGTTTGCGTTGCTGATGGCGGTCAGGTGATGTAGATGATCGACAAAAAGTGTCACAGGTGTACGTGTGAGCCCATTTTCAAGCACCAGGGTATGACCGACCCAGCGTGGACGAAGCGTTGATCCGATGGGGCTGCGCATGGTGTTGTGCGCTTTTAGGCGTTTTGGGCGCTTGAGTATTTTCAAATCTACATTATAGCCGGCCACAACATTTTCGAAATCAGGCAATGTTTGCGTTTGGGTGGTGGCCAGAATGGGCGCACGCACATGTGCATGCTTGGCATGATGATGGCCGTAGGCTGCCCAGCCATGTAAGCCATAAAACACCCCAAATAGGGTCAGAGAGATGTGTTGATACAATGGTTTCATGTGGAACCCCTATGCATAAATGTTGATTTCGATGCGGCGATTGTCTGCCGTACCGCTGGGGATGTCGTTGCTAGAAACGGCGTTGTTGCTGCCATGGCCACGGTAGCGAATGTGGTTTTTTTTCAGGCCATGTGACCACAAATAAGCGGCAACGTTTGATGCTTGCTGTTGAGTCAGTGACTGTAAACCATCACCAGCTTCGCTATAGTAAGCATCGATGGTGATGTGTGGCATGCCTTCATACCGGGCCTGGATGCGATCAATCACTTGATCAAGATGGTGGATGCCGTTGCGACTGAAGACGGCCGAACGCACCTTAAAGATTTGATCTGAGGCCAAGACGAGATTGATGTGATTGGGCATGGTTTGTTCGCGCATGGCCACACGTGGTGAGGGCACGTCTTGAAAAATCACATACTCATCATCGCCTTGAGTTGTGCAGCCACTGAAAGTGGCCACGATTGCCAACAACATGGGCATCATCAAGAAAGTTTTCATTGGGGGGGCTCCGAGCACTTCATCTCATTTGATTTTATCTGCTGTGGTTGCATTTTGCAAAGCCCAATTGTGCATGATGAGGGCCCTTAGAAGCATGTCGGCATGGTGTGGATGCAGACTGGCCGATGAGAGTTGTTGCCAGCCATGAAAAGCTTGTTTTTATATTTGTCTGAATTATAATGCCTTTATTTAATATGGAAGCGCATTTGATGGAAGCACATTACGATGTTGTTGTGGTGGGTGGTGGCCACGCTGGTACGGAAGCCGCACTGGCGGCTGCCAGACTTGGCGCCAAGACATTGCTGTTGACCCACAACATCGACACTTTGGGCCAAATGTCATGCAATCCAGCCATCGGTGGCATCGGGAAAAGTCATTTGGTGCGTGAAATAGACGCTTTGGGGGGTGCCATGGCACAGGCCACCGATGCGGCCGGCATTCATTTCCGGGTGCTGAATGCCAGTAAGGGACCTGCTGTGAGGGCAACACGGGCTCAAGCCGATCGTGTCTTGTATCGTCGAGCCATACGACAGCGCATTGAGGCACAGGCCAACCTTTTTGTGTTTCAACAAGCTGTGACCGATCTTGTGATGGCACAAGATCAAGTGGTGGGTGTGCGTACTGCGCTTGGTTTGGAGGTGCGTGCAGAATCGGTGGTGCTGACAGTGGGAACATTTTTGGCAGGTACCATGCACGTAGGCACACAACAGTCCTCAGGTGGGCGTGCTGGAGATCCTGCTGCACAAGCACTGGCCCATACATTGCGTGACATGAACTTGAAGGTGGGGCGTCTTAAAACAGGCACGCCACCACGAGTGGATCGCAGGACGGTAGATTTTTCTTGTTTGGTGCCACAAGCTGGTGATGCAGTCCATCGTCAAATGTCACTCCTTGGCCATGATGTTCAGCATCCACCTCAAACGTTGTGCCACATTGCCAAAACCAACCCGAGCTTCCATGATGTGGTGCGTGACAATCTGCACCAATCTTCGATGTATGGCGGTCATATAGAGGGTGTGGGGCCACGTTATTGCCCTTCCATTGAAGACAAAGTGGTGCGTTTTGCCGACAAAGAGACCCATCAAGTGTTTGTTGAGCCGGAAGGTCTTGATGTGTGCGAGCTGTACCTCAATGGCTTGTCGACAAGCTTACCTTATGCGGTACAGCAAAAAATGATACGCAGCATGCAGGGTTTTGAGCATGCCCACATCACGCGTCCCGGGTATGCCATTGAATACGATTATTTTGATCCCACAGGTTTGCATCATACTTTGGAAACCAAGGCCTGCAAACGATTGTTTTTTGCTGGTCAAATCAATGGCACCACCGGTTACGAAGAAGCAGGTGCACAGGGCTTGGTCGCCGGTGCCAACGCGGCTTTGGCGGCACAAGGGCGGCCAGCATGGACGTTGTCACGTGATGCCGCATACATTGGCGTGTTGATCGATGATTTGGTGACATTGGGCACAAAAGAACCCTATCGCATGTTCACCAGTCGGGCAGAATATCGTTTGATGTTGCGGGAGGACAATGCCGATCGCCGTTTGACGCCCATGGGCATTGATTTGGGTTTGGTGTGTGCAGAGCGTGCCGCATTTTTTGAGCGTAAAATGACGCAGTTGTCTGCGGTGAAATCTCAACTTTCAGAGTGCTTGATTCAGCCAGAAAGTGCACTGGCCAAAAACATCGAACAGGCTTTGGGATGTGAGATACAACGTACGTTGTATGCGGATGCGCTTTTGAAAAGGCCAGAATGTGATTTGATCACGCTGGCACCCATTTTATCGTTGCATGCCCCCGATGATGTGCTGAGACAGGTGGCATACGACGGTCGTTATGAGGGCTACCTCAAAAGACAAAAGCAAGACATCGAGCGGATGAAAAAGATGCAAGAAAAGGCTTTGCCTGTACCGTTTGATTATCATACCATAATGGGATTGCCAGCTGAGATCATTGAAAAATTGAATGCTGTACAGCCCTCAACCATTCGGCAAGCGGGGCACATTTCAGGGGTAACACCTGCCGCAATCTCGTTGTTGCTGGTGCATCTTAAAAAACAACAGATGCAAAGCGCGGTGCCTACAGACACCGAATAAGGATCGCAATTGATGCACAAGGAATGTCTATGGAAAATTTAGATTTGATGTCATTGAAACACAAAATGCTCATCGCCACACCCTTGCTTGACCACGACCCATTGTTTGCCAATACGGTGGTTTATGTGTATGAGCATACGCCAGAAAAGGGCACGTCAGGTGTCATTGTCAACAAGCCCACCAACTTAAATCTGTTGGATGTGATTCACCGTTTGGGCGTGACATCGCTGCCTGAACAAGAAAGCGCACTGGAAGAAGTGCCCATTCTGATCGGTGGCCCCATGTCACGAGAAGAGGCTTTGATTCTACAACGCGAAACGGTCAATCGTAGCAACACCAAAGAAATTGTGGGCCAGTATTTGGAGGGTCTGACCGAGGGCATGTTGGAGGATTTGATTTTGCATGGACCTCAAACAGACTTTGAGATTGTGCTGGGTTACTCGGGGTGGAATTGTGGCATACTTGAGCAAGAGATTGTGAAGGGTTTTTGGTTGCTGGCCGATGTCGACCAATCGATTTTGTTTCACATGGAACATGATGCTCGGCATGATGCCATGATTGAAAAACTGGGCATCGACATGTCTTTTTACATGACCAAAGATGGCCATGGATGAGTGCACAGTGTAGGGATGACGTCAAGCATGTTACAGCAAAAAATTTGGGGTGATTTGACATCGTTGCCAGACGAACAAGTGTGTTTGGGCTTTGATTGTGGCTTCAGTGCCATGGGTGTGGCGGTGGGTCAAAGCATCACCCAGTCGGCCACCCCCTTGCAAGCATTGACCATGAAGCGCTACACACCGTGCTGGGATGCCGTGACACAGTTGATTGAACGTTGGCAGCCACATTTGTGTGTTGTTGGGTGGCCATTGAAGCTCGATGGTCAAAAGCAAACCATCACCAAACATGCCGAACATTTTGCACACACCTTGCACACCATGCACAACATGGTTGTGGTGATGGTGGATGAGCGTTATTCATCGGTGGCAGCACGTGAAGTTTTGTTTGAAGCGGAAGGTCAGCGTGGTTTGGCCAAAGAAAAAGTCGACAGCTATGTGGCCAAACTTTTGATCGAACAATGGTTCAGCACCCGCAACTTGCATTGAGACACAGTCATATTTGTGATGCGTCCATGCTCAGTTTCTTGTATCAGGGCTTTGTACTGGGGATGGATCAATGTTTACCCCAGCTTGGATACAAACATTTGTTTTGAACCCATGCAGTGCTTTTGTGAGATTACAGCAGGCACAAATCTTACAGTCATGGGTGTATCTATGGACACACCATTTGCCTTACAGCGTATTGCACCCAGTTTGGGGCATGATGTGCTATTGCTTTCGGACATGCGCAATCGGTACTTTGACACAGATTATGGTGTGACCATTGTAGATGGGCCTCTGGGAGGATTTTTGGCGCGTGCCGTTTTCCTTTTGGATGCCACACATCATGTGCAGCACATTGAAATGGTCTCAGATGTCTCACGGCCACCAAGCTATGAAACGATATTGGCCAAGCTGTGAGCCAAGCTCACGCAATTTATTTGAGCCTTAAGGTTGCTTTAAGCCTTGACGGTTAAGGTGTAATCATCAACACAACAACATCAATCTGCCTGATCAAACGCCGCACATGTGCGGCGTTTCTTTATGTGGCAAGTTTCTGATTGAAATGTGCGCATGAAGCAAAGTCGTATTGTTTTGCCAACACAGATGCCATATCATAGATGGACCAGACATGTTGTATGGGTATGGACACACATGGAGTACGAAGATGCAGGCATCAAGAGCATGGGCTTATGCGACATTGGTATGCTCGGTGCTGATCGGTTTATGGTTTTTTTGGGGTGTGCGTATGAGTCAAGTTGAACAACCCAAGTACACAGTGATCGCCAAGGCAGGCACCATTGAGGTCCGTCAGTATCCTGCCATGATTGTGGCTGAGGTTCAGGTCGAAGGCGTCCGACAGCGGGCCATTCGTGAGGGCTTCAAGTTGTTGGCCGATTTTATTTTTGGCAACAACCACTTGCAAAAGCAAGTCGCCATGACCGCTCCAGTTCAGCAACAATCCACCACCATTGCCATGACAGCGCCTGTCCAGCAGCAAGCCTCACAAGCGGGATGGTGGGTGCGCTTTGTCATGCCATCGGCCTACACCATGGCGACGTTGCCCCAGCCCAACAATAAAGCCGTCAAAGTACGTGTGGTGCCGGAGGCGCAATATGTGGTCATCCGTTTTTCTGGTTTGGCGTCGCATCAACGTATGGCAGATCAGCGTGCCAAACTGGCACAATATGTCGAAGCACACAATCTGTCTGTGCACGGCATGCCTGTGTACGCATTTTATAACCCGCCCTGGACTTTGCCATTTTTCAGACGCAATGAAATCATGTTGGCCTTGACCAAATCCAATCGGGGATATTGATATGGCAAACATTGCTGTCATTTTGGCTGGGGCAGGGGTACAAGATGGCTCTGAGATTCATGAAGCCATTTTGACCTTGTATTTTTTAGACCGATTGGGTGCAAAGGTACAATGCTTTGCACCCAATCGGCCACAAGCAGAGGTTGTCCATCATGTGACAGGTGCCGTGATGGCAGGCCAAAAACGCAATATTTTACAAGAGTCGGCGCGCATTGCGCGTGGCAACATCAAGCCATTGACCGAACTTGATGTGCATGCGTGGGATGGCATCATCATGCCTGGTGGTTTTGGTGCCGCCAAGAACTGGTGCAATTATGCCACCCATGGTGTTGAGATGACGGT
The DNA here is from genome assembly GCA_965661085.1 of Candidatus Comchoanobacterales bacterium. GTDB lineage: Bacteria > Pseudomonadota > Gammaproteobacteria > Comchoanobacterales > Comchoanobacteraceae > CBFIDA01. The sequence goes on from CBFIDA010000003.1 coordinate 79,646, forward strand.
TGCGGATGACATTGCCATGGTCATCATGCGTGCTTATGCTTCAGGCATCGTCATGGGCTGTATGTGTATCGCACCTGTGATATTTGCCAAGCTGATGCCTGGTGTACAAGTGACGGTCGGTCATGCCTGTGAAGCATCCAAACACATCGATGCTTGGGGTGGATGTCACATTGAGGCCGATGCGCATGAGGTGGTATGGGATGCCAACTGGCGTGTGGCATCGGTGCCTGCATACATGTTGGCGTCATCCATCCAAGAGGTGGCAGAGGGCATCGATGCGTTGTGTCATGTGATCCTGCGCCACACCGATCATGTTGCGTATGAGATGGCTTAAAATAGAGTGTCATTTCCTGGCATCAGCGGTATCATGATGACAAACAGGGTAAGGCGATTCATATGGCAAAGATTGCAATCATTGGTGCGGGTTTATCGGGGTTGGTGTTGGCACATCGATTGCACACGCAACATGAGGTGCTGCTGTTTGAAAAGTCGCGTGGTGTTGGTGGGCGTATGGCAACCAGGCGGGCCATGCCATTTCAATTTGACCATGGTGCCCAATTTTTTAAAGTACGCAGCTCAAGCTTCCAAAAATTTCTGGATCCTTTGATTTCTGCAGGTGTGGTGGCACCGTGGCAGGGGCGTTTTGCTGAATTTGTTGGGGCGCAACAAACGGCATCCAGACTGTGGCACGATGCCCCTTGTCATTATGTTGGTGTGCCTGGTATGAATGCGATTGGCAAGCACTTGGCGCAACACCTTCAGGTTCGTACGCAAACACATATTGACTCTGCCACCTATGATCATGGATGGTACTTGTATGATCAGAATCAAGGGCGTTATGGCCCATTTGATTGGGTGGTCACCACAGCGCCTGCCCCCCAAAGTTTGGCCTTGTTGCCCAAAACGTTTGCCCATCGGGATGCCATGACTGCCATCACCATGTTGCCTTGCTTTTCTTTGATGTTGGGCCATCACCAACCTTTGTCCCTAGATTTTGAAGCGGCCTTGGTCAAAGAGGCTGACATCAGCTGGATTTCTATCAACAGCAGCAAACCGGGTCGGTCTGCGCATCCAACTTTGTTGGTGCATGCCACGAACCGTTGGGCAGCCCAACATTTTGACGCCGACCGCGCTTGGGTGCAGTCGCATTTGTTGGCAGAGCTGCACCGTGTGACAGCAGGCTGCTTGCCGGATCATGATCACATTGCCTTGCATGGTTGGCGTTATGCCAACATGGCAAAAGCCAGTGGTCCCCGAAGTTTCATCGACCCCCATTTGCAATGGGCAGCATGTGGGGACTGGTGCATTCAGGGGCGCATTGAGGCGGCTTTTCTCAGCGCCCAACATCTTTTTGAAACATGGGAGACATGAACATGTTTGAACGCATTGCCATCATTGGTGCCACAGGCGCCATTGGACAGGCTTTTGTCCAACATATCCAAACACAACACCCGACAGCGCAACTGATGACTTTTTCACGCGGGCCAATGCCGAGTGCGCATACAGTGCCACATGTGTATCTCGATGTGGCCAAACTGGAAATCATGGGTCAGGTGTTGGCAGAGGCGTTGTCAGATCAAACCTTTGATTTGGTGCTTGTGACCACTGGTATGCTGCATCAAGCAGGGATGATGCCAGAAAAATCATTGCGCGACATCACGGCAACGAAATTGCAGGTATTGTATGATGCCAATGCCGTTTTTCCAGCACTGATGATGCAGCATTTTATTCCGAAGCTGGCCACGGATCGTAAAGCGATCTTTGCGGTACTGTCAGCACGTGTTGGCAGCATTTCAGACAATCGCTTGGGAGGGTGGTACAGCTACCGTGCTGCCAAAGCCGCATTGAACATGTTGATTAAAAATGCGAGCATAGAAACCACCCGGTTTCACCGACAACAGATGGTGGTGGGTTTGCATCCTGGCACGGTGGCCAGCCCACTTTCAGAACCTTTTCAGGGGCGTGTTCCCCCTGAAAAGCTCTTCACACCTGACTTTGCTGCTGCATCGTTGTGGCGCGTTCTCGAAGGTTTACAGCCCGGTGACAGCGGCAAATGTTTTGCTTGGGATGGTGAGGAGATCTTACCTTAATGCATGTGGTATGGTTCAAGCGAGATTTGCGATGGCAGGATCATCAGCCATTGTGGGAGGCGGCACAGCACGGGCCTGTTTTACCATTGTACATCGTTGAACCTGGTTTTTGGCAACAAGCAGATGCCAGTCATCGCCACTACAGTTTTTTGTGCGAATGCCTTCAAGATTTGAATGCACATTTGACACAATTGGGACAGCCTTTGGTGATTCGGACTGGTAACGCTTTGGCCGTGCTCCAGGCACTGCATACACAGCATGGCATCGATGCCATATGGTCGCACCAAGAAACAGGTAATGCATTCACGTATGCCAGAGACCGTTCGATCAAACAATGGTTGCAAGGTGAAAAGATCCCTTGGCATGAGCCTGCGCAACACGGCATCGTGCGCGGGCTTAAAAATCGTGATGGCTGGGCCAAACAATGGGCATGCCATATGCACCAGCCAGTGGTTTTTGTACCAAAAAATTTGGTCAAACTGAGTGTGGTCACGCAGAATTTGCCATCCCCGAAAGCATTGGGTTTGGTGCCAGATGGGTGTGTGGCTCGTCAGATCGGCGGTAGAAAACAGGGATTGCTGCTGTTGGCCAGTTTTCTCAACGAACGCGGCCAAGGCTATACGCGTGAGATGTCTTCGCCTGTCACAGCCTTTGATGCCTGTTCTCGGCTTTCGGCACACATTGCTTATGGTACGCTGTCCATCAGAGAAATTTTACATGCCGTACAGGCCAAACAACATGCATTGCGTGCTGCCGCACCTTCAGAAAAAGGCACCTGGCCCAGCGCCATGCGTTCTTTTTCTGGACGATTGCGTTGGCATTGTCATTTCATGCAAAAACTTGAAGATCAGCCCAGTATTGAGTTTGAAAACCTACATCCAGCTTACGATACATTGCGTACTGAGCCTTTCAATGTTGCGTTTTTTGAGGCATGGCGTGACGGCAAGACTGGCTTTCCAATGATCGATGCTTGTATGCGCACCTTGAGTGCCACAGGTTGGTTGAACTTCCGCATGCGTGCCATGGTGATGAGTTTTGCCAGTTATCATCTTTGGTTGCATTGGCGTCAGCCAGCGCTCCATTTGGCGTCAATGTTTGTGGATTATGAGCCAGGCATTCATTACAGTCAGGTGCAAATGCAATCGGGCACAACGGGCATCAATGCGGTGCGCATTTACAACCCCATCAAACAAAGTGTTGATCAAGATCCCACCGGTGTGTTCTTGAGGCGCTGGTTGCCTGAGCTGTCTGATGTGCCAGACGCCATGTTGCATACACCTTGGGAAGTGCCACATTTGATGCAAGATTACCCCATGCCCATTGTCGATGAGAAAACAGCACGCAAACAGGCTGCTGACCGAATTTATGGTCTCCGCAAGCACACCACCCACCGTGCTCAAGCAAAGCACATTGTACAAAAACATGGCAGTCGCCGCCGCGCGTCCAGTGTAAGCAAAAAAAAACAGACACGGCGATCATCGCCACCACCAGAGCAAGGAGTTTTATTCTGATGTCAACAATTCATACCATTCTTTGGTTTCGGCAAGATTGCCGTTTGGCCGATCAGCCTGCCTTGAGTGCAGCTTTGCAGCAACCTGGTGTGCTGCCCATCTACATACTTGATGATGTACAGGCCAAAGCGGATGCCATGGGTGCAGCCAGCAGAGTCTGGCTTCATCACACCTTAAACAGTTTGTCTCAACAGTTGGGCGGCAACTTATCCTTGTATCGAGGTGATGCCATGGCCATTTTTGAGGATTTGTTGGCGCGTTTTGACATTCAGTCGGTGTATTGGAATCGTTGCTACGAGCCTTGGCGCATCGTCAGAGATACGGCCCTCAACGCACATCTGACCGATTTGGGCATTGCGGTACACCGCAGTGATGCATCGTTGCTTTGGGCACCTTGGACCATCAAAAAAAACGATGGCACGTCATTCAAAGTATTCACGCCTTTTTATCGCAAAGGGTGTTTGCAGGCCGATGTTCCACGTGAACCCATCCCTACGCCTGACGTTTCAGCATGCTTGCATGACCCTAAGTCTTTAAAGCTTGAAGACCTGAACTTGTTGCCGCAAAAAGCGTGGGGCACACAGGTTGCATCGCATTGGGACATTTCTGAGCAAGGCGCACATGCTCAAATGGCTCGTTTTTTTGCAGAAGGCTTGCAATGTTACAAGCAGGGTCGCAATTTGCCAGCCAAACCGTATACGTCGAGGTTGTCGCCTTATTTGCACATGGGACAATTGTCACCCAATCAAGTCTGGCATGCAGTGCGTGCACTGGGTGATGATGCCAATGTCGATCACTATTGCAGCGAGCTGGGATGGCGTGAGTTTTCCTACCAGTTGTTGTTTCACAATCCAAATTTGCCCACGGATAACCTTCAAAGCAAGTTTGATGCTTTTCCTTGGCACCAGGATCTCAAGCGGTTGCGTGCTTGGCAGCGTGGTCAAACTGGCATTCCCATGGTGGATGCCGGCATGCGTGAGCTCTGGCAAACGGGTTACATGCACAATCGTGTTCGCATGATTGTGGGCTCATTTTTGGTCAAAAATTTATTGCTGGATTGGCGTTTAGGCGAGCGATGGTTTTGGGATTGTCTGGTCGATGCCGATTTGGCCAGCAACAGTGCCAGTTGGCAGTGGGTTGCCGGATGTGGTGCCGATGCAGCCCCTTACTTCAGAATTTTCAATCCTGTGACGCAAGGACAAAAGTTTGATCCAGATGGCGACTATGTCCGACACCATGTGCCTGAACTGGCAAATGTGCCCAATGATTTTCTTTTCAATCCTTGGGAAGCACCAGGCCTGGTGTTGCAGGCAGCAGGTGTCACGTTGGGCGTGGATTACCCACATCCCATTGTGGATTTGAAAGCCTCAAGACAACAGGCTTTGGATGCATTTGCCACGTTGAAAAAGCCGGAGTCATCATGAAGCTGTGTTTGATTTTTGCCGATCAGTTGTCGTTTGATTTGGCCAGTTTACAGGCCATTGATCCATCGTCTGATCGGGTATTGCTGTGTGAGTTGATGACCGAGGCGACCCATGTGCCCCATCATCCCAAAAAAATTGCTCTCCTTTGCGCGGCCATGCGCCATTTCGCCCAGGCCCTGAGAGAGCGTGGTTACGATGTTTGCCATCATCGTCTGGAAGATGAGAACACGCCGGCATCGTTTATGGAGGCGATGCAGCGTCAGCTTAAGGCATCCGCCATCACAGAAGTCGTGGTGACCAGCCCCAGTGAATATCGTTTGACAGCTCTCGTGGCATCGTGGCATGCGGTATTGCCCGTGCCTTTGACGGTGCTTGAAGACCATCGTTTTTTATGCACCCATGCAGCGTTTGCACAATGGGCCAAAGACCGAAAACAACTGCGCATGGAATATTTTTATCGCACCATGCGCCAACAGCACGATGTGTTGATGGACCATGGCAAACCTGTCGGTGGGCAATGGAATTTTGATGCAGAGAACCGCAAATCGCCCCCTAAAGATTTGGTGATCCCCAAACCAACACAACACACGCCCGATGCCATCACAGCAGAGGTTTTGACGATGGTGGCGGCACGATTTGGCGATCACTTTGGCGACGTGCTGCCCTTTCATTATGCGGTGACACATGCCGAGGCCAAAAAAGTATTGGATGATTTCATCCGCGAGCGTTTGCCACAATTTGGTGATTACCAGGATGCCATGTTGACCGATGAACCTTGGATGTTTCATGCGCACATTGGTTTGTATCTCAATTGTGGCCTTTTGGATCCCATGACATGCATACGTGCTGCCGAAGCGGCGTATCACCAAGGGCAGGCACCTTTGAATGCGGTGGAGGGCTTCATTCGCCAAATTTTAGGTTGGCGAGAATTTGTGCGGGGGATTTATTGGCATCACATGCCAGATTATGCCGACATGAACCACTTCAGTGCCACACGCCCCTTACCGAGTTTTTTCTGGGATGCCGAAACCGACATGAACTGTGTGCGTCAATGTGTGCAAGACACACGTCAGCATGCCTATGCCCATCACATTCAGCGCCTCATGGTGTTGGGCAATTTTGCTTTGCTGGCGGGTTTGGACCCCAAAGCGGTCAACACATGGTATTTGGTGGTGTATGCCGATGCTTATGAGTGGGTGGAGATGCCCAATGTCACCGGGATGGTGTTGTTTGCCGATGGTGGCATTCTGGCGAGTAAACCTTACGCGGCAGGGGGCAGCTACATCCAAAAAATGTCAAATTATTGCCAAACATGTCGCTACAAGGTCTCAGTCAAAGTTGGCCCAGGTGCTTGCCCGTTCAATTATTTGTACTGGGGGTTCTTGATGCGTCATCGCGCCCAACTGGCCAACAATCCGCGTATTGCCATGATGTACCGTACGTTGGATCGCATGTCTGAAGACAAGAAGGCCGCCATCCTGCAAGACACGCAACAATTTTTGGCTGCATTGACATGAAAAAGAAACGAGATTTGCCTCAAAAAATATGCCCAGTCTGCGGGCGCCCCTTTACATGGCGCAAAAAATGGGCACGTGTTTGGTCTCAGGTGCGTTACTGCTCAAAGCGTTGTCGCAGCAAGCGTGGGCTTGCTGACACCTCAATCGATGGGGTTTCACCTCAGTCAACCTGAGTTGCTTTTCACACAGGCCAGCATATCGAGACCATGGCACACGTTGTTTCTTGTATGACAAATGCGGATATGGATGATAAACTCTTTAAAAAGGAGCTTAAAACAGTCATGCCAAATCGTAAACCATCCAACTCAATGTCACGTGTCAATGTTGGATCATGGGCGTCTTTGGTCAGGCGACGCCAATTGGGTCAGTTGTTTCAGCCGTTCAAATCTGGTGTGCGAAAAGGTCTACCAGGCCCAACCACAAAACGACCACGATCTGCGCCTCCAAAACATCCATCCCGCCACCGCAATCCTCTTGTACCGCCACCGAAAGCCCGATTGCAAAAATCTCGGTCTTTTTATGGTGAGGTGCTGCGTACGCAGCTATGCACGTCCAGCACAACTGCACCGACCCAAGATTGTAAGTTCACATTGCCTCGCACAGCTCAAACACGACCCAGGGCCAGCTTGCCCAATTGGCAACTGCCCTTAAGCATCATTCCTGAAGAACAAGAGACTGGCATGTCTCGGTCACAACGGCCAAGATCTCAATGTGTCTTTGATTGATGCATCATCACGTACCACAAAAGGTCCGGGTGATGCGTTCATGAGGCTGGGGTGGTTTTTGAAGCCAGGCATTGCTGGGGTCAGTTGTGTAAGGCCGACTTAGGGCTTGGTATAAGCGATCGAATGGCCCAAAGTCATCTTGGTCTGCAGCCGTCAGCGCGTGGGCCACTTGATGGTTGCGCGGGATGACTTGTGGATTGTGTTGTCGCATACATGCCATTGCCGTTTGTATGCAGGGCAGGCGTTGTTGCCACCGTTCGTGCCAGTCTTGGAAGGCTGGATCGGCATAGCAGGGGCGTATCGCCAATGATTTTTCCGACATCAAGTCACAAAAAGTTTCGGTAAAATCGGCTTGTTGCGTTTGCATCCATTGTAACAGGTCTTGGATGAGGGGGCTGTCATCAGGCCTGGGATCGACAATGCCCAATTTATTGGCCATCATGGTGTGCCATGTGTGTTGGTATTGTGTCTGCCATTGTTGCAGACATTGATGTGCCATTGCTTGGGCCTCAGCAGGGTCGTCATGAAGTTGTGGCAGCAACACCTCCAGCAACCTGGCCATGTTCCATTGTCCAATCACCGGTTGTTGGCCATAAGCATAGCGGCCATGTCGATCGATCGAACTGAAGACAGCGTCAGGGTGGTAGGTGTCCAGGAAGGCACACGGCCCATAATCAAGCGTTTCATGAGACAGAGACACATTGTCGGTGTTCATCACCCCATGCACAAAGCCCACGCGCATCCAGTGGCCTATCAGGGTGGTCATGCGCGCACAGCAAGTGTCCAGCCATGTTGCAAGTGTCGCAGGTGTTGGATGCTCGAGCTTCATGGTGTGATCAAGCAAAGATTTGACGACACGAGGGTCTTGTTGACATGCCGCAAATTGTAAGGTACCAACACGAATGTGGCTGCGTGCCATACGCACCAATATGGCACCGGGCATCGCATCCTGGCGCATGATGGTTTCACCTGTACGGATGACCGCCAAACTTCGTGTGGTCGGTATACCCAAAGCATGCATCGCTTCACTGATCAGAAACTCGCGCAACATTGGGCCCAATGCAGCACGGCCATCGCCTTGCCGAGAAAAAGGGGTGGGGCCACTGCCTTTGAGCTGCACATCCATACGTGTACCATCGGCATGCACCCATTCACCCAGCACCACAGCACGGCCATCGCCCAACATGGTGAAATGGCCATATTGATGGCCAGCATACGCTTGACTGAAGGCTTGGGGCACAGCATTTTTTTGACGCACCCAAGTCAGCACTGTTTCACGGGAAACCCCCCATGTCTTGGCCAAATCATTGTTCCATGCGACGATTTGAGGGTCTGGCATGGGCGTGGGCTGAACGCTCTGAAAAAGCACCTCGGGCAATTGACGGTATGGGTATTGCCAGGGCAAAGGGGTGGTAGGCATGATCATCCTTATGGGTGGCGTTACAAGTGAGATGTGACAATATGTTAGGCCTAGGATCGTGTCTTGGCAAGCACCAGATCATTTCGCGCTCAGCAGCAAGTGTTCGAGGTTAAACAGCCTGGGTCTTGTGGTAGAACATTTTTTCGCTGTTTGAAATCATCATAGTCGCGTGAGTGTTGCGCCTGGTGGTCATCCAGGGTTGTTTCATTGAGAGTCATTGGTGTCATTGTGATGGGGTTTATGGGGGTTGTTTGCAGCCACGTTCTCAGGGCAGAAAGTCTGACTGGATGTTTGTTTTCTGCATTGGGTGTTAAAAGGTAAAATTGTCCTGTAATCGGCTGAAAAGAAATGATGCCACGCAGTTTTGCAAAATTTTCTTTAATCTGTTCGCCTTGTGTTTCCAGCCATTCTTCTGCTGCTTTTGTAGTATGTGTTTGTTCTTTTCTGTCATTTGCTTTTGTATCATGGGGGGATTCTGATTGTCGATGCATTGCCGGATACACGTGATGTGGGGCAAAGCCTGGCAGTGTGTCATATGCCCCCAGTGTGATGCGGTCAATCAGGGTGCGCAAATACCACTTGAGGGCGTATGCGAATCGAGGCCGCGGAGGAGGGCCGCTGAAAAAACCCAAGGCAAGCACAGCAAGAAAAATGGTGATTGCCAATAACGCAAATGACATGTTGGGGCCAGCAATCCATGGCCACACACCAAAATACGATACAAGGGTCAACGAAAGCGAATGCGAAAGCTTGCCTCTGGGTGCTTATCGATAAACTGTTTAATACGAGTCGCTATTGCTTTATTCATTGCAAGTTCCTTTTTGATGGGATGATCATAAAATGTTCTTCTTGGCATGTTAAACCACCGGCAAAGCTGAGAGAGGAAAACAACATTTCCCTCATCAGCTAGGCTTTGATGCATGGATTCAATCAACGCTCATCCTGGTGTAACAGCGCTTGCAACTTTTTTAGCGCATTGATCTCCAACATTGCCTCACCATACGCCGCCGTGAGCTCAGTGATTTTATGCACATATTGCTCACGAATATCTTTGGGCTTTGATCTTAAGGCGTTTTCCATCCCTTTCTCGGCATCATCAATCCAACACTTCAATTCTGATGGGGTTAAATCCTACTACCGCGAGGCCTTTGAAATGCTTGCTTGGCATTTAAGTATTTGAATGATCAATGATGACTTTCATTTGGATGTCCAGCGCTTAATGTTTTCACTCATACTTTTTCTCCTGTTAGGGGGGCGATTATAACATGAGCAGGTTTTTACTGGGGCACTTCAATCCTTTGAAAAATGCGGATATAACTGGATGGGTGAATAGGGTACCCCTGGAAGACCATATTTATGGAAGATTAAACTTTATCTATATGTAGTATCAGACAAAATTTTCCCATCCCATAAATCCTCTAAAAATGTTTGCCAAGGCAGGACTAAAATTTTATTATTTATTAGTCTTTTGCGCGGCGCCAAACAAACCAATATGGCCTTTTTAGGTGCATAATCATCACAGAAAGCATTCAGACCCTTAAAGTCTCTATTGGAAGGATTTTCTGATATTTTAACCTCTATCGCAATTTCTCCATCTCCCAAGACAAAATCAACCTCTAAACCTGTTTTGCTTCTCCAATATTGGATTTTACAATCAAGCTCTTTTAGGCCTATATATGCATTTAGCTCCATAAAAATATAGTGTTCAAATGCCTTGCCAGCATCCATTCCTTTCAGGGCTAAAATTTGTTTTTTTGCAAGGTAAGTACCAATGCCAACATCAAACAAATAAAATTTGGGAGTAGAAGAAATAAGTTGACGTTTTACCTGCTTATTAAAGGGTGTTACATAATACCCGAGCAATGTGTCTAGCAAGATTTGATAGTATTCTTTAACAGTTTTGGCGTCAATATGGCAGTCAGTTGCAATTTTTTTATAATTTAATAATTCTGCATTACTAAATCCTACTAAATCTAAAAATCTAGCAAAACCTGGCAAATTGCGAACAAGTCCTTCTTCTTGGATTTCTTCTTTAAAATATAGGTTAACATAAGAAATAAATGAACGCTTAATATTTGTCGTTCTATAATGCATGGGAACGAGGCCTTGGTTTAGTACTTTAAGTAAATCAAAATCATTAACTTCTTTATATACTAAAGGGTAAAATGTAAATTTCCAAGCCCGGCCCCCTAACAAATTGGCAGCACCTCTTTTTAGTTTTCTAGCACTGGATCCACATAAAATAAAGCCAATATTTTTGTTTTCAATAAGCCAGTGCACCTCATCTAAGAGCTCAGGTATTTTTTGAACTTCATCAATGATTACTGGTTGCCTTAGTTCGTCTTCTGTTAAGCTTTCCAGCTCACTTCTTAATAGCCCTGGTCTTAATCTGAATCTGGTTAAATCATCAGTGCTTAGTAGGTCGTAGTAAATGGCATCTGGATATTGTTGTTTTAAAAATGTTGATTTGCCTGTACCTCTGGCACCCCAAATAAAGGCTGATTGACCTTTTGGTAGGTCTAAGCTCATAATTCTATTGTATAATTTCGGATTGTTGCTTCTACTCAAGCGGATCACACTCCCCCAAAAGACTACCAATGAGGAGTATATCTCATATTGGTAACGTTTTCAAGTGTTGTTACTCTAAAATAATTAAACATAATTTTCTTAATGATAGACACTTAAAGCATCTCATTATCATTTCAACTCATTCAATAGGCATTTAGTCCCTCTTTGTGATGGTTCGCATCTTCAACCGAGTCTCGTTTGCGCCACTTGGCGACAGTCTTCGGATGAATGCCATAGCGCCTAGCAAGCTTGACTAAAGGGGGGCACTACACCATTCCGAACGACAAGGCCTATTGTCATGGAGCAGTGTTGTATTGATCATGAAACATGACAAAGCATGGATGTGTCTAGAGGGGCTGGGAGGCATACATGTTCAAGAAGAAACCACTGGTCCATCATCTGTTTGCCAGGTATTCTGACAAGCAATCATGTTGAGGAAGTGGGATGGGAGAAAGTTGTCTGGTGATCGCACCAGCGTGGGTTGGTGACATGGTCATGGCCCACGCGTTATTTCAGACATTGAAGCAACAGATGCCTGATGGCACCATTGATGTGGTGGCGCCGCCGACCACATTGTCACTGATTGAGTTGATGCCTGAAGTGCGTCAGGGATTTGTACTTGATGTTGGCCATGGTCAGTTGAACTTGAAATCACGTCGTCAGCTTGGGCATGATTTGCGTGCAAACGCCTACACGCGTTGTTTGGTGTTGCCCAATTCCCTAAAATCAGCATTGTTGCCTTGGTTTGCCAAAATACCCCAACGCACTGGTTGGTTGGGTGAGCAGCGTTATGGGTTGCTGAACGATTGGCGTTGCTTGGAACATGGGCGGTATCCAACCATGGTGGCGCGTTTTTGTGCTCTGGCACATCAACCTGGTGCATCGTTGCCTACAGATTTGCCACCACCACGTTTTGAGGTGACGCGCGATCGGGCGCTTGCCCTATGCGCAGAACATGCCCCCAATGCAAGCGATGGCCGCCCGATTGTGGTGCTGTGTCCGGGGGCGGCCTATGGGCCTGCCAAACGCTGGCCAGCGGCGTCTTTTGCAGCGTTGGCAATGTTGTTGCATGATGCAGGCGCACAAGTCTGGTTGCTGGGGGGGCCAAGTGAGTGTGCCATCACCGCAGCCATTCAGCAGCAAGCCAAAGATGTGTGTGTCGATTGGGCGGGGAAAACGTCTTTGTTGGATGTGGCATCCTTATTGGCCATGGCAGATGCGGTCGTGACCAACGACTCAGGCTTGATGCACATGGCGTGTGCCATCTCAGATTTGCCTGTGGTGGCACTGTATGGTTCCAGCTCACCGCAGTTCACGCCACCACTGTCCAAACATGCAACAATCATGCAGCAGCATTTGCCGTGTCAGCCCTGTTTCAAGCGCCTATGCCCACTGAAAGATGACCTACATATGGCGTGCTTGTCGATGATCAAACCCGAGGGCGTTTTGGCACAACTCAAACAGGATGTCCCGTCGTTGTCGGCAAACATGCGGGGAAAATTGGAAGATGGCACTGAGATTTAGGGGGTAAAAAACATGCTGATGCCTTTGAACTCAGATTTGTCACCGCTGTGTGCTCCCCCATGATTGATCTGTATGATTGCCGTGTTGAAGGGTGTTTGGGCATCATGCAGTGACCTCATGGCGAAGGTGCATTGGGCAACCCATAAAACAAACCTTGCTTTCCAGTGGATTGTGCCTTATAACAATGCTTTGTTGCGCTTGCTAAAATGATGACGTTCAATGTTGTAAAATATGTTGGATGGTTTTGTTGAAGTGTCGCTCTTGATCGATGGCTTGATGCATTCGATGATGAGAGAGTTGGCCATCCATATGGTGTGGTATGTGCCTTGAGCGTATGAGTCTAAACCAAATTGCATAGGAATATATCATGGCAAATGGCACAGTAAAATTTTTCAACACCACCAAGGGCTATGGTTTCATTGCACCTGAAGATGGTTCAAATGACATTTTTGTACATATCAGCGCTTTAGAGCAGTCGGGTGTTCAACAGTTGAATGAGGGGCAAAGAGTCTCTTTTGAAGTTGAAAGCAAAAATGGTAAAACATTTGCTGCACAAATTCAGCTGCAAGATTGATGCCCCATCTGACACCAAGTGTGTGACCGAAGCATCATGCTGAAGTCTGCACAGGGTGGCATATGCCAGAACGGCGCGCCAACCTTAGCGGGATGGTGCGCCGTTTTGTATTTGGATCGGTTGCCTGTCACAGTGTTTGTTTGGTTAGTATCAAGGTTTCAAAAGCATCGATGACTTGTGTGGGGGTGATGTTGGCCATCAATCCCTCAGTACCTTGCAGATGTTGTTGATGTGTGCCGTGTGTCCCAATCCATGCTGGATTGGTGGGACCATACAAAGTGATGCCAGGCGTGTCAACCAGGGCTGCAAGATGCGCCAGCCCCGTATCAGAGCCAATGCAGCATTGCGCACCATCGATGACATGTGCCATCTCATTGAGCGACATCAATGGCAGTGCCTTGGCATGCTTTGAGCGCCCAGCGATGTATTGGGCTTGTTTTTGTTCTGTTTCATTGCCTGCTGTCAGATAGGTGGCCATGCCCTGTTGATCAAAATGTGCAATCAATGCTTGCCAGTGTGCGATGGGCCAACGTTTGGTGGGCCAGCTTGCATTTTGAATCAGCACCACATAATGCTTCGGGCATGTGATCGTCGGCGTCAAAAAGACATCACGTTTGATTTGAGTAGAAATAGACATTGCAGAAGGTGTGTAATGCAATGCTTTGGCCATGATTTGTCGTTGCCGATGGATGGCATGTTGGTTTTTGGCCACAGACACCTGGGTTTGATAAAGCCAATGTGCTGGCCGTTCACGCACACTGGCACCATCCATGCCAACGATGTCATGACGGCTCAGCCAACCCACCCAGGCACTTTTTAAATTGCCTTGTAAATCGATGACGCAGTCATAATCATGGTGGCGTAAGGTGGTGGCCAAAGTGCGTATGGCCTGACGTGTTGATCGCGCCCAAGGTTGCTTTTTCCAAATTCTATGGTTGGTGTGATGGATGTTGGCCACATTGGGGTGCCAGCTCGGCACATCCGAAAAATGTTGATCCACCACCCAATCAAAGGTCAAGCCGGGCATGTGCATGGCTGCTTCAGACAGGGCGGGAAATGCATGCATCAGATCCCCCATCGATGTCAGTTTGATGATCAAGACTTTTGGGGCCATGTTGGATTCCGTCAATGATCTTCTAGATGTATCATGGTGCCAAGTGTGCGGTCAAGCACAAGCCTCGTGTTGTATATCCTTTAGGCGTTGTTTGAGGCATGTTGTCATGCAGTGTATGGGTCATTTGCCGGGTGTTTCGCCCCAGAGTATTTTGTGTAATTGTACCTGCATACGCACGGCCAGGCCGTCGCGTAAAATCCATTCGGCCAAGGTGGTGGGTGAGAGGGTGTCGTACACAGGCGACATCAAACAAGCAACATGTTGTAACTTGGGGTGGTCTTGTAGCATGGCTTTGGCCCATTGGTAATCTGCTTCGTTGCCCACGACCCATTTGACTTGATCATGTGGGGTCAAATGCACGATGTTGTCGTAGAGGTTTTTGGCCACCTCACCTGAAGAAGGGGTTTTGAAGTCAACCACACGGCTGGCACGGGGATCGACGTCGGCAATCGACAATGCCCCACTGGTCTCAATGGAAACATGGTAGTGTTGGTCACAGAGCTGTGTGATCAAGGTCAACACTTCAGGTTGCGCCAAGGGTTCGCCGCCAGTGATACAGACATGGCGTGTTGGGTGTTTGGCCACTTCTGTCATGATGGCAGCCAGCGTCATGCGCTGCCCGCCATGAAACGCATAGGCGGTGTCGCAGTAGGTGCAACGTAATGGACACCCCGTCAGGCGCACAAACACCGTTGGCAAGCCCACATACGTGGATTCACCTTGCAGAGAGTAAAAGATCTCATGGATCTTTAGGCCGTCAAGTTGTTTCGCTGTAGCTGATTTCACAAAAGCCTCGCTCTTGAATGGTCACCGATGCAATCGTCAAGGGTTGCGGCCATACTTTAGCCTTAAAGTGTTGAAAAATCAATTGTGCAAGACGTTCTGCGCTGGGCGCTTGGCCTGCAAATACTGGCATGGTGTTGAGATGCTGATAATCTAGGGTCGCCAGATGGCCATCTAAGGCTTGTTTGAGGGCAAAATAATCGCACACCACGCCATTGTCATCCAGCTGCGTCGCGGAGACAGTGAGGCCTACTTGATACGTGTGGCCGTGCAGTTGTGCACAAGGGCCATCAATGTTTGGCAATTGCATGGCCGCACAAAATTCGCCTTTTACCGTGACTGTGAAGGGCATAGGGCATGTTCTCCATCATGTGAGCAATGATTGACGTGATACATTTTGGGTTGGTGTTTCACATGAAACCAACAGAAAGCCATTGGTTTTACATCCATTTGTTGTCGAATCAAGGTTTTTCTTGTATGATACGCGACATGAGCAAAGTGGTTGAACAACCATGCCAACTTGTCCTCAATGTAACAGAAGATTTGCATGGGTGACAAGTCAGTGTGTTGTTTGACCATGGTAAGAGCATGAGTTGGGAGTTCATGGTTTGACAGATAGCGTGTCAGATACATTGCATGTGATTGGCATCAATCATCACACAGCTTCACTTGCGATTCGAGAGCAAATGATGTTTTCGCCGAGTTTGTTGAAGCGCGCATATGATGACATCCGACAAACATGTGGTGTTGAAGAAGTGGTGCTGTATTCAACTTGCTCACGTACGGAATGTGTGGTCATCACCGATCACATCGATTCGGTGCGCACTTGGTTTGCGGCTTTTCATGGTGTGGCATTGTCTCAGCTGATGGCACATCACTATCACCATCAGGGCAAGTCTGCTGTGCAGCATTTGATGGAAGTGGCGGCTGGCATCGACTCTTACATCATCGGTGAGACTCAAATTTTAGGTCAGATCAAAAAAGCCTTCGCACTGTCGCATGAGTACTTGGCACTGGGCCCGGTCTTGCATCGCCTGTTTCCGGTGGTGTTTGCTGCAGCCAAAAAGATTCGGACAGAAACGGCCATTGGTGCTTCTTCCATTTCATTGGCGGCAGCCGTTGTGGGGTTGGCGAAAGATCTGTTCAGCAACATTGAAGCGTGTCGTGTCATGATGATCGGTGCTGGCGAAATGATGACCCTGACGGCCACACACTTGCATGCTCATGGTGTGCGATCGTGGTGGATGGTCAATCGCACACTGGAAAAAGCACAGTATTTGGCAGACATGTTTGCAGGGCAAGCTGCGGTCATTTCTGAGCTGCCACGTTACTTGTCCCAGGTCGATGTCATTGTGTCTGCGACCGCCAGTCCAGTGCCACTCTTGGGCAAAGGTTTGTTGGAGCGTACCATGCTGCAACGGGATCACAAACCTTTGTTGTTGGCAGATTTGGCCATGCCAAGAGACATTGAACCCGAAGTGGCGTCTTTGGATCATGTGCATTTGTATCACATCGATGCGCTGCATCAAATGATCGAGGTCAATCAAAAAAAACGTCAGCGTGCCATTGCTGCCGCGCAGCCCATCATTGAGGCTTACACGCAACAGTTTTTTGCTGAGCAGCGAGCAAGGCAATCGGTCACAACCATCCGTCATTTTCGTAAACAAGTCGATCGTCTGCGCGACCAGACCATTGAAGAGGCATTGCAAGCCATGGCACATGGTCATGCACCAGAAGTGGTGTTGCGTCAATCGTTCATGCATTTGACCAATCGGATCATGCACACCCCCACGGTGCGTTTGCGTCAAGCGGCATCGGAACATGATCACCAGGTTTTGCAGGCGGCCAGTTATTTGCTCGACTTCGAAGGCAAACACAGAGAGGAAACATCGGCATGAAGCCCAACATACAAAAAAAACTCGACATCATGAAAACGCGTTTGCTGGATGTGCAAACCGCTTTGAGTCAACCTGCGTGCATTCAGGATCAAAACCTCTTTCAGAAACACTCCAAAACCTTTGCTGAGCTCGAACCGGTTGTCTCCGCTTACAATGATTGGTTGGCACTGCAAACACAATACGAAGGGCTTCAAGTCATGCAGGCTGAAGAAAAAGACCCTGAAATGACTCAAATGATGCTCGCTGAACGTAAAGATTTGGCAGCCAAGCTTGAAGCGCAGTTGCATGCGATTCATGTGCTGTTGTTGCCCAAAGATCCCAACGATGCGCGCAGTGCGTATTTGGAAATACGTGCAGGCACTGGCGGCCATGAGGCAGCACTGTTTGCCGGAGACCTGTACCGCATGTACAGTCGTTTTGGTGAGCAAAAACGTTGGCAGTTTGAGACCATCAGCATCAGTGAAGGCGAACAGGGGGGCTACAAAGAAATCATTGTGTTGGTGAAGGGCAAAGATGTGTATGGCACACTCAAATTTGAGTCGGGCACGCATCGTGTACAGCGTGTCCCCACCACAGAATCGCAAGGGCGCATTCACACCTCTGCATGTACGGTGGCGATCATGCCAGAAGTGGAAGAAATTGACGACATCGACATTCAATCGTCCGATTTGCGCATCGATACCTTTCGCGCTTCGGGTGCCGGTGGCCAGCATGTCAACACCACCGATTCTGCTGTCCGCATCACCCATTTGCCGACAGGCGTGGTGGTGGAATGTCAAGATGAGCGCTCTCAGCATAAGAACAAGGCGCGTGCCATGAAGCTCCTGCAATCGCGTTTGTTGCAAGCACAGGTGGCTGAGCAGCAACAGGAGATGGCGGCCAAGCGTAAAAGTTTGGTGGGATCTGGTGATCGTTCCGAACGCATTCGTACCTACAATTTTCCTCAAGGTCGAATCACCGACCATCGCATCAACCTCACCTTGTACCGCCTCAATGAAATTTTGGAAGGCACGCTGGCCGATCTGACCGAACCCTTACGTGAAGAATACAATGCCAGTTTGATGGTGATGTTGGATGACGCAGATGCCTGACAACCCAGCTGTGGCGGGTGTGCTTGAGATGCCTCCAAACATTGATACTTGGGGTGAGGCTTTGGCTTGGGGCATGGCGCTTTTGGATGGCGTTTCAAACACACCCAAAGAAGACGTGTTGCGTTTGCTGACCGACCGGCATGATATGGGTATGATGACCATTCATGCACAACAAGACTTGCCCATACCACAGGCCAACAAACAACAGCTGGCCATGGACCTGATGTTGCGATTACAGGGCCAACCCATTGCCTATATCACCCAGCGTCAAGATTTTTGGGCACATGCATTTTGGGTGAATGCCGATGTCTTGATTCCCAGGCCTGATACCGAGGTGCTGGTGACTTGGGCGCTCTCACATTCTGGTGCCAAGCGTTTTTTGGAACTGGGGGTGGGCTCAGGTGCTGTCATCCTCAGTGTGGCCAAAGCACGACCATCATGGTCTTGTGTGGGGGTGGATGTCAGCCACCAAGCCTTGGCCGTGGCACGTCTCAATCGCAAACGCCTGCAAGCGCCCAATGTGCAGTTGTGTCAAAGTGATTGGTTTGAGGATTTGCATGGACAGCGGTTTGATTTGATTTGTGCCAACCCACCCTATATTGCTGAGCATGATTCGCATCTACGGACTGGTGATGTGCGTCATGAACCAGATTTGGCATTGTCATCGGGGACAGAGGGGCTTGATGCCATTCAACATCTCATCACATGTGCACCACTGCATTTGTCACCAGGGGGGTGGTTGGGTCTTGAGCATGGTCACACACAAGCTCATCGGGTGGCAACGCATATGATGCAGCATGGTTTCACATCTGTTGAGACACAGCATGATTTGGGTGGCCAGCCACGCATCACGTATGGGCAGTGGGGGGATTGAAGGCTGTTGTGGCGACGCCTTCAGGCAAAATAAAAATAGAGCAAGTGCGTGACAGTGTTGCAACAGGTATCAAGCACGCTCAGAAAGATGTTGTGCAAGGGGTGTCGCCCACAAATCGGCATCATTCAGGCAAGGGATGAGATCAAATCGTTTGCCGCCCATGGCCTGCCAGTCTTCTTGGAGGCCCATGCCAATTTCCTCGAGTGTTTCGAGACAGTCGGCGGTGAATGACGGGCATACCACGGCGATGTTGCGATGGCCTTTGGCATACAGCTCGGGGAGCAGGGCATCGGTGTAGGGCTGAATCCAGGGTGTTTTCCCAAGACGTGATTGAAAGCCAACAGTATAGTCATGGTCCTTTAAGCCCAAGCCTTGTGCCAACAGGCGTGCTGTGGCATAACTTTGTGCCCGATAACAGGCATGGTTTTTGGCATGGATGGCAGGGCATGGTGCACGTAGGTCACATGCAGGTGCGCCATGATCGCTGGCAATCACATGCCGTTCAGGCAAACCATGAAAACTCATGATCAGATGATCGTAAGCATGCTGGTCATAAAATGGTTGTGTGTGTTGCACCAGCGCATTGATGTACATGGGGTGATCGTAGAACGGTGGGATGATGTCGAGGGCGGGAACGTTGGTTCTGGTGCGGACTTGATCATACACTTCTTGGACGGCACTGCCATAAGAAGACGATGCATATTGTGGAAACATCGGCAGAACCACAATCTTTTTCACGGGTGTGGCCAGCAAATGATCGATGGCACTTGCAATGCTCGGTGCACCATAACGCATGCCCAATGCCACCACCCAGTCGTCGTTAAGTTGATCTTGTAATTTGTTGCACAATGCCTCGCTGTTGAGCAATAAGGGAGAGCCCGCTTTTGTCCAAATGGCCTGATAGGCCTCGGCTGATTTTTTAGGCCTAAAGGGTAAAATGATGCCATACAACAGGAGCATGCGCAGCGGCCAGGCCAAATCAAGCACACGGCCATCTGAAAGAAATTGGCGCAAATAACGCCGCACGGACTTGGTGCTTGGGTGCGCTGGCGTGCCAAGATTGACCAGCAATAAACCTGTTTTCATAAAGCGCTCGGATGTGGATGCATGCGTGTCACACACAAATCACCTTGAAGCTTGGTTTGTGTGCATTCGATCTAACAGCCATCATTGTAAGACAGGCTGATGGTTTTGTCCATGCGCTATTGGTTATATCAGTGAGAGCGAACCTTCATCCTCTTTTTTAAGTTCAGAGCTTGGCTCTTGGACTAATGATAAAGGTGGCGGGTTCGGTACCGGGAGATCTTGCCTCTTAAATTCACTTTCGATGTTAACTTGCGTCCATTTCCCTTTTTCTTCAGATTCAAATGTAATTGATTTTAAAGTGCGATTAGGTTGTGTCATGCCATGTTGTTGGTACAACCAACCACGCAGCACTTCTATCATTGGTCCTGATAGGCTGCTCAGCACTGGTAAAATCTGGGATTGGTGAGCACATTTTTTGATGATTTCATCTCTCCCTGCTGGATGTTGATTTGAGAAACATATAGCATTGATCTTGCCCACTAAGTTTTGAAGTGGTTTCTCGGTGTGGGCACAGAAACTTTTGCTTAATTTTCGGTATGTACGTTGGCCGAGAAAAGCCAGGATTCCTGCGGGTAAGACGCCTACTTGTAGCAACGACAAGAATGCGGCTATGGTGGCAGTCCTTTCCCATTTGAAACTGGACGGATTGGGTTTCACTTTTATGAGCTCTACATTTGCGATGTTAGGCTCTAAATACCCAACGGCTGTCGGATAGGCTTGTTGGATGGCATCACCATCAACAACGATAATATTGGCCTCTATCTTGATATCCAGCTTGTTTGTAACAACACATGATAGTCTATAGATCTCATTCTTAACTTTTTCGTTTACACCGGGATCATTTGCAATGTTAATCTCGATGCGACCAATGTGCTTTAATATTTTGTATTTTACGGATTGTGGTTGATCCATTTCTTCTAAAAGTGCACAAAAGCAATGTTGAGAAAGTGAGGCACCCAAGCTATGACCAGAAATGATGAGGTCTATTTTTTGACTTTCTTTCTCTTCGCCCTCTGGGTATCCATACTGAGAAATTAACCCAATAATTTGATCAAGAATCATTGTCTGATTCACTCTGAATGCCCTAAAGCCTGGCCCACCTGATCGGGCGTCTGCTATGATTGTATCAAGCGACGCTGGTTTGGTGCCCTGAAAGTTGAGATAAATACGTGGACGTGTGGTGGCAAAGCCGATATTGCCGTAAACACCTGTTCCTGTAAGTGCATTAAGTGGAAAGAAAACGCATTTTTCATGATTAATTTCAAAAAAGTCTCTATCTTTGATGCCTTTTGCATAGGCAAATATATGTGCCA
>CBFIDA010000004.1:0-64147 GCA_965661085.1 Candidatus Comchoanobacterales bacterium
GGTAAAAGAGCATATTGTCATGCGCAATCATCGAGCTTTGCATGCGCTTGGGTTGAATGTGCAGAGGCTTCAGTCTCCTAAATTGTCTTATGCTCCGCCACCAAACCATGTGGTAAGAGCTGTGCTTCGATTACAAAGTGCATTGGGTGTGCCGTCAAAGTATGTGCTGCTCCATCCTTTTTCACGCAAGTCTGAAAAAATGTGGCAATTGGCGCGTTGGGTTGACGTGGCGCAATACTGTTTGGATGAAGGTTTGTGTGTGGTTGTGTCAGGAGGGCCGGCAGGCGATGAGCAGGCCCATGCGAAGACACTTTGTTGCCAACTCAATGGTCACGTCATCAATATTGCAGGCAAAACAAACCTCTTAGAGTTTGGGGTTTGGGTTGCGCAAGCACATTGTTACTTGGGGGTGGATTCAGTTGGGGCGCATTTGGCGGCTGCACATCATGTGCAAGGGGTGGTGCTTTTTGGGCCAAGTGATGCCAATCATTGGCGCCCACTCAGTGACCGTATCCATGTTGTCCAAGCCAGTGGCGAGACAGGTTTGGCATGCGATGTGTGTGGTCGTGCTGCACAATCGGAGCATGCGCATGCATGTTTGTGTGGCATCGCAGCTCGAGATGTGGTGGCCATTTTGCAGCCATGGCTTGCTTTGGGGCCAAAAAAATCTCTGGTAAGGCGTCAGGCGCTTGACAATGTTGAAAAATTATAAGATATTATCGCTTTGACATGCTCCCCAAAGTGCTTCAATGCCAGCATGATCACATGAAAAAACAAGAGGATCCTTTATGCCTAAGAAAAAAATGCGAAGTGGCTTGAAAAAAAGAGTTCAGGTCAACGCCAAAGGTCGTGTTAAAACCAAAAGCGCCAACCGTCGACACAATCTTGATGGCAATAAAAGTGCCAACATGAAACGTCGCCGTCGTTTGGCATCTTGCACCAATAAGGCTGCGCAAGATAAGCTTAGAAAAATTTACACAGACAATTGATTAAATACTGATAAGGGGTTGATTTATGCCACGCGCAACCAAAGGTGGTTTGGCTTACCAAAAGCACAAAAAAGTTCTCAAAAAAGCAAAAGGTTATTACGGTGCCCGTTCACGTGTCTACCGGGTGGCCAAACAAGCTGTGATCAAAGCAGGTCAATATGCTTACCGTGACCGCCGTCAACGCAAACGCCAATTCAGACGCTTATGGATTGTGCGTATCAATGCTGCTGCGCGGATGTTTGATTTGAGCTACAATCAATTCATGCACGGTTTGACTTTGGCCAACATCACCATTGATCGCAAAATGCTGGCTTACATTGCCATGCATGACATACAAGGTTTTGAGGCGCTGGCCAACGTGGTGAAAACCCAACGCACCAATGACAATGCTTGATCGTTGCCATCATGGACGAACACATGCTTGACTTGCCCGCAAATTTGATTGATACATTGCGTCATGCCATTGATTCCGCAACGTCTCCTGCTGATTTGCAGGGTGTTCGTGTTCATTATTTAGGCAAAAAGGGCATCATCACTCAACAGCTGAAAGCGCTTGGTAAGTTATCACCCGAGTTGCGCCTGGAAAAAGGGCCATTGCTTCATGACCTGAAAAGTCAGGCAATGCAACTGCTCAAGGCCAAGCATGATGCGCTCATTGCTGAAGCGGAACGTGCAGCATTGAAGCGCGACGCCATTGATGTGACGTTGCCCAGTCGCACATGGGCGACTGGCCACCAACATGTGGTATCTAAAACAAAAAAAGAGCTCCTGACCATCCTGCGTGATTTGGGATACACCTATGACGATGGGCCTGAAATTGAAACGGAATACTTTAATTTTACTGCACTGAATATGCCAGAGTTTCACCCTGCGCGAGCAATGCAGGATACATTTTACATGCATGATGATCTTGTTTTGCGCACACAAACATCTTCGGTGCAAGTGCGTGCATTGCGCCAACAAAAACTGCCTCTGAAGATGGTCGCTGCAGGTCGTGTTTATCGGAGAGATTCCGATCAAACGCATACCCCAATGTTCCATCAATTGGAACTCTTGCGTGTCGATGAGTCATGTCATTATGCTGAATTGAAATCATTGCTGACATACGTGTTTAAGCGTTTTTTTGGGCCTGACATAGAGATGCGATTCAGACCATCTTATTTCCCTTTCACAGAGCCGAGTGGGGAACTGGATATTTTATGGGGGCATCGCGAGGATGGCGCACCGATCTGGCTTGAAGTGGCTGGGTTTGGCATGGTGCATCCCCGCGTTCTTGAAGCTCAAGACATCGATTCTGAGCGGTATATGGGCTTTGCTTTTGGGGTGGGTTTGGATCGGCTTTCCATGCTGAAATACGGCATCGATGACTTACGATTGTTGTTCCAGAGCGACGTCAACTTTTTGGGTCAGTTTTAATATGGGTATTTGCGTCAGTCAAAATGGTTTACAAGCATGGTTGCAAACCGACATAGGCATCGATCAAGTCGTTACAACCTTGAATGCAGCTGGGCTAGAAGTCGATAGCGTTTCCAAAACACACACAATCGACCCACTGGTGGTGATTGGATACGTTGAATCTGTCCAACCGCATCCCAATGCGGACCGATTGCGTTGTTGCAAGGTGCGTGTTGCGAACGATGTGGTTTTAGACATTGTCTGTGGTTGCTCAACCGTGTGTGATCAGCGTTTTGTGGTGGTTGCACAGGTTGGTGCCAAATTGCCGTGTGGATTGTGCATCAAACCGACCAAGCTGCGTGGTGAGCCCTCAAATGGCATGTTGTGCTCTGCTTCAGAGCTCGGTCTTGTTGATGAATCCCAGGGAATCTTGATGTTTTCCACGCCAATGCCAATTGGTACTGCGGTTCAAAAGCAATTGCGGTGGCCGGATTGTTACATTGATCTTGACATCACACCTGATCGTGGCGATTGCCTGAGTGAAGTGGGGGTGGCGCGAGAATTATGGGTGCATGGCTTTGCTTTGAACATGAAGGCAAGTCAGTCGTGTCCTGCAGAAATTGAGCAGGTCAAGCAGGATCTGGCTATTGCAGATCGTCCTTCGTGCCCAGATGCGCTCATGGCATACCGCTTGTTGTACGCCAACATTGCAGGCATCAATGCTGAGACACCGTTGTGGCAACAAGCCAAACTGTGGGCAACCGGGCATCGTCCGATTTCATTCATTGTTGATCTGACCAACGTGATGATGCATGCTTTTGGCACACCGATGCATGCATTTGATGCAGATTTGGTTCAAGGTTTACCGCATGTACGCCACGCCAGGTGTGGGGAAACATTGGTTTTATTAGACCAAAACGAAATCACGTTAGACGATCGCATGCTTGTCATTGCTGACGATCAAGGTCCCATTGCATTGGCCGGCATCATGGGGGGCGCGTCTACGGCAGTGACCGCCAAAACCACCCGTGTGATTTTTGAATTGGCACATTTCAAACCTGAAGCAATTGCTTATGCCAGTCAAAAACTTAAAATTTCAACAGAGTCAAGCCAGCGCTTTGAGCGTGGCATTGATGGTGAGCAGATCAACCATGTTTGGCACGCATTGCATGCTGCATTGAGCGATGTCTGTGACGTCGTCTATGATGCGTATCATGTTTTCAGCAGTGCGCAAGCGCAAGCGCCCATTGTTTTGAGGTCTCACAGGGCTTCTCGTGTGCTGGGTGTGCCCATGTCTGTTGAGGATATGACGGAGCTCATGGTGCGTGCGGGTTGTAACGTGACCCCTGTCGATGACAGTGATGGCATTGCATGTGAGCCACCAAGTCATCGAAATGACTTGACGTGTGAGATCGAATTGATTGAAGAGCTGATCAGGCTCAAAGGATTTGATGCGCTGCCTTATGTGCCACCGAGTGTCGACGCCTCTGCGTCGAACATGGACTTGTTGGATTTGCAACAAAGATGGACACAGGCACTTGTGGCCTCGAGTTTTCATGAGATCATTGCTTACAGTTTCATCGATGAAAAATATCAACGTGGTTTGCAGTCGGAAATGCATCCCATGGTTGCAATTGAGAATCCATTGTCTCCCAAGATGAGTCTTATGCGGCCATCATTGCTCTACGGCTTGTGCGAAGCCGCTTTGTTCAATTTAAAGCGTCAGATTCAAGGCGGACGATTCTTTGAGTTTGGAAAACGTTTTGTTGCCAACGCAGAACAAAACTACGATCACGAAGTATGCACACTCAGTGGGCTGGTTTTTGGTAAGCATGAATATGCCATGCATTGGCAGGAAGCATACAGGCAAGACAGCGCATGTGATTTTTATGGGCTGAAGGGCATGGTCCAAGCCTTACTCGAAGCATGTTATGACGCCAATGATATTGTTTTTGAAGCAAACGCCTCCCATGCTTTGCTGCATCCAAACGTGACGGCTGAAGTTCATGTTTGTGGACAATGTGTTGGTCATGTTGGGCAGTTGCATCCAGCATTTGAGCGTCAGTTTAAAAACCTGAATAAAGCATTTGCCTTTGAGCTGGACGTGCCTTCCAAATCATCATTTGGCACCAAACAGTTTGTGCCATTTTCAAAATATCCGAGTTCGCGCAAAGACTTGTCCTTTTTTGTTTGCAATACAGTTCGTTATGGTGATATGCTTAAAGTCATCAATCGTTGTAAGTCTTCTTACCTTTCAGATGTGGCACTTTTTGATACTTATGGTGCAAATGTGCCGGAGGGGCAAAAAAGTTTCACCATGGCCTTGACTTTCCAGGCAAGTGACCATACTTTAACCGACGAACAAGTCATGTCTGATTTTGAAGGCATTGTTCGATGTCTTCAGTGTGATTTAAACATTCAATTAAGAGGGGAATTATGAGTCAAGATACCGTTACAAAAGCAGAATTGGCCACCCAGTTGTCTGAAAAAATTGGCTTGCCGCGTACCGACTGCCAAGCCTTCATTGAACAGTTTTTTGAAACCATTTCTCAACACTTGATTCATGGGGTGCATGTCAAATTATCTGGTTTTGGCAAATGGCTGACTTTGAATAAAAAAGAGCGTATTGGCCGGAATCCTCGCACCAGAAAAGAAGCTGTGATCTCTGCCAGACGTGTGGTATCATTCAAAGCTGGTGGTAAGTTGATCAGGCGTATTGAGAAAAATCTGCGCCAAGATGATCAGTGATGGCATGCAAATCGTCATGATTGTTACAGTCTTATAATTTTATGAATCAAGGAAGGTTTTTATGGTTCGAGCGAACATCAAACAGGAGGTTTCAGACATTACTGAAGAAGTCATTGGTGATGTGGATATCAAAAATGTAACACGTTTGTATTTCAGCATCAGTGAGGTTGCTGAAAAATGTGCCGTTCAAAATCATGTGATCCGGTATTGGGAAAAGCAATTTCCCATGCTGTCTCCCCTCAAACGAAAAGGGCGGCGTTATTTCACAAAAAAAGATATGATGTTGGTGCAGCAGATCAAATCATTGCTTTATGATCAAGGCTACACCATTGAAGGTGCTAAAGATAAACTTGCCAATCAGATCACAAATAAAACACCGCGCCCTGAAAAAATCAAACACGTACTTGAGGATGCATTGTCCAATTTGTCTTGTGCGCTGGATTTTTTAAAGTCGTGATGCATGGATGACGGTCTATTTCGTCAACATTGTTGAGATTGGCTGGCATCTTTGATAGAATAAGTCAATCAGTTCGGGGCGTGGCGCAGCTTGGTAGCGTGCTTGCATGGGGCGCAAGAGGTCGCCGGTTCAAATCCGGCCGTCCCGAGGGTACTTTTGACATGGGTGTGTCTTGACCATGAAAATTTTTGAAACGCTCAAATCTTTCATGCATGCGACGATGGCCTTTATGTTGGCTTCCACCGATGCAGTGTGCATTACTTTTGCGCTCATTCCGCACGGTTTTTTGGCCTACAGCATTGCGTTGCTCAGTTTTGTGGTTTTATCAACGTTCTTTTATTGGTATGATTTGCAGACCATGTGTCATTTTTATATGCAAACTTTTTGGACATTTTGCACAGTGCCTGGTCATCTGCTGAAAGATGACGTGATGTGTACCAACGGGGTTTACCACTTGTCAAAAGAGCATTGGGGTATGCGCTCAGCTTGTGATAAAAATTCAACAAAAGTTAGAGTTTCACATGATGTTGCCTCAGATGGCAACAACGAAAGTCCAGTGTCCATCAGTGACCTCAAAGGTAAGCTGTTTGTTTCCTTAGAAGATCACTATCCATCTCACCAACTCCTTTGGATATCTGGTGCGATTGTATTGCTTGCTTGCGTGTGCGCCTTTGCATTTGTGGTTTTGAATTATGCCGGTATGGCGGTCTTCATTTACAATACCTTGTTGTCGAATTTTACTTTTCACTCAGGGATGGCATACGTTACGGCCAATGTTTTTGCAGTGCCTTCCGCTTGTATGTTGTTTGGCATGATGTTCCAAGAGTTTTTCATGATATGTTTTACAATCGTTCAATGTCTTCCCGGAGCGTTGCAGTATTGCCAAGATAAGGCTGCGTCAATCTTTGTTCAGTCACCCAACTCACATGAAGCGTTTCAGTTTTTGCGTCACCTTTTGGTCATATTTGTGGCTTTTTTCATCAGTCATGTCACCAGCCGTTTGTTGATCTATGGTTTTAAAAGGTATTGTGTTGCCATTGCCAACTTCAGTGTTGCGCCTTTGGTGCCATCTTGGCTCGCCTATGGCATTTGTTTCATCATTGGATTGACGTTGTTGCGCTCTTTGTATAGGATTTTTGATTTCAGTGTGCGTTTGATCACGAGTAAAAATCCTCGATCGCTGCTGGGATGTTTCAATGCCTTTCAAAAGGTACCCCAATTTTTTCAGTACACGCTTGTGATGTTTTTGGGTCTTGTGCGTGTTTGTGTCCAAGCGATCACCGCGCAAACCTTTGTGCGTGGCCATGCATTTTTGGGATCAAGTGCTTTTGCCGGTGCATTGAACGAAGCTCGAGATTTGGTCGATCGCTGGATTCCTGGGTGTGATGATACAAGTGCCGTTAAAAATCCAATTTCAAATGAAATTAAAATCTAATGTTGTGATTATGAAAAGGCACCCACCTTATGTCTTTATTCTGGCGTCATATGCTTGAAAAACCATTCATCAATGCTTAAGATGTTTCTGAATAAGTCATGAAAAGGTTTTCACGCCTGTTGGTCTGCGTCTTGAGACGTCTATCTGACGCACATCATGACTTCATGTCTTGTCGAGGAGGTTCAAATGAATATGGCAATTTGAACATTGTACGATGTTTTGAAACCACACGACATCTTGCAAATCATGCTGTCATCTTTATGTTTAACACTTGTGTCAAAGGCAGTGTTGCTCGCCACTTTGCTGTGCATCATCGCCAGTCACACATTCGTCTTATAAGGAATTAAAATGTCTGAAATACACGTTCCATTCAAAGTCATCATACCAGTACGTCTTGATTCAACACGACTGCCGAGAAAAGCTTTATTGGACATCAATGGTGAACCAATGATCCAACACGTTTATCGCCGCGCCATTGAAAGTTGCGCAGAATCTGTGGTCATTGCCACAGACAGTCAAGAAATTGCCAATGTTGCTTCTGATTTTGGCGCTGAGGTGTGTATGACTTCAAGTGATCATGTTTCTGGTACCGATCGTATTGCTGAAGCAGTTGTTGCGCTCGGTTATGATGAAAGTGACATTGTGGTGAATTTACAAGGCGATGAACCTTTGATGCCACCTCAATTGATCAAGCAGGTGGCCCAAGATCTTGCACGTCACGACCACCTTAAACTGACCACATTGTGTGAACCCATTGTCAATGTTGACGATTTGTTCAATCCAGATGCCGTAAAGGTTGTACTCAGTCGTCGTGGATTTGCCTTGTATTTCAGTCGTGCGCCAATTCCATGGGATCGCGAATCCTTTACGAATCAGAATCAGGCAGTGATTTCTGAACATCATTATAAGCATATCGGCATTTATGCATATCGCGCAGATTTTCTCCAACAATACCTGGAATGGGAGCAAAGCCCATTGGGTAAAATGGAGTCATTGGAACAATTGCGTGTCTTATGGAACGGACAGCGTATACATTGCAGTGTTGCGCAAGAGCCCTTACCGACCGACGTGAATACACAGGCGGATTTGGAATTGGTCAGAAAGCTTTTGGATGCACATACAGAAGCATAAGATTGTAGTACGTTCAATGCATTTTTTCTTTCCATCATTCCGCGGTGTGTGTGCAAGTTTCACATTGATCTGTTGCTGTTTGACCTCGACGGTGTACGGTGCTGCTTCGGTTGTGCTCAACATGAAGCAGCAGTCCGAGCATGATTGCATCATCTCGCTGGCGCCTCTTAAAAAGTCACAAACGCATCATTTTTATTTGCAGCACCCTAGGCGGTTTGTTGTCGACATCAAGCAGCCCTGGTCCAAAATCAAACCGGGTTTATCGACGTTTTGTGGTACTTCTCTGCGCATTGCACGTCATGCTCAGTTCATGCGTTTGGTTGTGGATTTGGGCACAATGCATCAGATGGTGCCACATTTTATACAAGCTCGGCATACGTTGTCTTTACGTGTGACCTCAAAGCACCATCAAACCAAACACGCCACTGTGATTGTTCTGGATGCGGGTCATGGTGGTCATGACCCAGGTGCCACGGCACATGGTGTGAAAGAAAAAGACATTGTTTTGGCGATTGCCAAACAAGTTCAAAAATCCCTTTTGGCCTACCAAAACGTAAAGGTCATCATGACCCGAAACCATGATCGGTACATCGGCTTGCGTCAAAGGTTGGCCATTGCGCGACATCATCATGCGGATCTGTTTGTCGCCATCCATGCCGATGCACATTATAACAGGGGGGCCCATGGTCTCTCCGTATTCACGTTGTCTGATCGTGGTGCAACCAGTGAGGCTGCCCGATGGTTGGCGCATAAAGAAAACATTTCTGAACTGATGGGTGGGGCATCATTGGTGCAGCAATCCTCCTCAGTTAAATCTGTCATCATTGCCATGCAGCAACAATCAACCATCGATCAAGGCATTAAAATCGGACAAGCCATTTTGTCATCGATGCCTCATGAAATTCAATTGCATCATCATCATGTCGAGCAGGCAGCTTTTGTTGTATTGAAATCCCCAGACATTCCATCATTGCTTGTTGAAACAGGATTCATTTCCAATTTCGCTGAACGGCATAGAATGACCCAACCACCTTATCAAAGGCAATTGGCAAAAGGCATGGCGCTTGGCATCGCCCGCGTTTTGCACTTGTGGATGAAACCAAAACATCCTTTGATCAAGCAACATCCCAAATCGCATGAAAACACACACAAACATGTTGCAAAACACTTGCATGCGCATTTGCATCTTCACACTGCCAAAAAAAACAAAAATCAGCATCATGCTTTGAAACATATTAAGAAACACAGCACATCTCATCCAAGATTGCCGCAGCACAAAAAGCGTCATGCCACATCATAAGTCCATACAAAAAATGGATACATTTCGGTGCGAAGGTGACATCTCGCATCTCGTCTGATGTTGTGGATTTCAAATCCCTCAGAAAGATGTGCTCACTGAAATGCTTGATATGTTTCATGTGATGAACGTTGGGGGCTGGCACAAAAAAGTATGCAGGCTCACATGCTCAGTCATCAGTGAGATCCAATGCGCTTGTTTGATGGTGAAATGTCTAAAGATCATTTGCTTTGTTCTGTCTGGATGTGTCTGTTTTCTGTGCATCCTTTTAGCATTTGAATGATGCATTAAAATCATGGTGTGTTTGAAAATATTGTTTTTTTCTATGTGTTTTGCCCAAATCAAGCAAATGCGTTATATTGTGACTTTAACCGGGAAGCTTGTGGTATGTTGCCTCAAATCAAACAACTTTCAGCCTTGATGGCCAGTCAGATTGCTGCGGGTGAAGTGGTTGACCGCCCAGGATCTGTGGTGAAGGAGCTTGTTGAAAATGCTTTGGATGCGGGCGCAACGCAAGTGATTGTTGACATTGCCAAAGGTGGTGGGCAATGCATCAAAATCACAGATGATGGCCATGGGATGCAAAAAGACCAGTTGATACTTGCCTTATCACGGCACGCAACCAGTAAAATCACGGCCATCGATGATTTATCATGTGTGGCGTCGTTTGGTTTTAGAGGTGAGGCATTGGCGAGCATTGCCTCCGTATCACGCTTGGTGTTGACCTCTCGTGCTCAAGATGCGGATGCAGCATGGCAAATCCAGACCATCGATGTGACCGCACAAGCAGACATCAAACAGGCAAACCACGCGGTGGGCACGACCATTGAGGTGTATGACTTGTTTTACAACACACCGGCGCGCAGAAAATTCTTAAAATCTGAGCGTGCTGAATTTGGGCACATTGATTTGATCATCAAACAGTTTGCAATGGTGCGTCCTGATGTCCGCTTCATGTTGCGACACAATCAAAAAGTGATCCGAGATTTACCTGCATGTCCAGATCTTAAGCATGCAAAAGATCGTCTGAGAAAATGTTTTGGTGCCCCATTTTCGGATCAGGCTTTTCATCATCATACGGAAGCTCCACATGTCACCGTTGAAGCTTGGTTGGCCAAACCCATGTACAGTCGCAGCAGTCGAGATCAACAGTATCTCTTTATCAACCAAAGAGTTGTGAAAGACACAGGCGTCTCTCAGGCCATGCGCCGTGCTTATCAAGATGTGATGCCTCCAGGTCGATTTCCCGCTTTTATTTTGTTTTTGAGCTGTCCAACTGGTGAGATTGACGTCAACATTCATCCACAAAAACAAGCCATCAAGTTTCAATATGCTCAAGAAGTCTATAAGGCCATCTATCGTACCATTCAGACCGCATTGGCAACGAAAGGTCATGGGGCAGCAGGCCTATCTCAAGATCATGCAACAGTACAGATGATGGACACTGGCATTGTTCAAAGGAGCACACCATTTCAATCTCCGCCATCTGGGCAAAGCCAACGCATTGGGCGTGCATTGATTGATCGACATATCAACACAAAAGCAAGTGTGTCTTCGATGCCTCATCAGCCTGTGATGCCAGTACTGCAGGGTGTGATCGCAGATCGGCCTCAAGATGTTATGCCAGCACCTCAGTTGGAAATTCAAAATCACTCAGAAAAAGAAGGCACTCACACGTCTGGGCACATCAATATGCCGCCACTTGGATATGCATTGGGCCAAATTCATCAAATCTATATTGTGGCACAAAACGATGCAGGGATGATCATGGTCGACATGCATGCTGCACATGAACGGATTTTATATGAATCCATGAAGCAACAATATGCAAAACAAGGACTGGTGATGCAGACATTGCTCATGCCTGTTGTTTTGGATGTCAATGAAGCAGAGTTGGAGATTGTTGAGACGCAAACGATGGTGCTCAAACAGCTGGGTTTAGATTGTGAACCATGTGGTGCCGACAAAATTCGGATTCGTGCCGTGCCATCATTGTTGTCCGACTCAGATCCTGCTGCACTGATTGGGCGTGTTCTGAATGAGCTTGTGCATCATGACCCAAGCCACAGTGTAGACAAACAAGTACACAGCCTGCTGGCCACCATGAGTTGCCATCAAGCTGTACGTGCACACAGGAAATTGTCATTGGAAGAAATGAATGCATTGTTACGGCAAATGGAGCAAACACAGTTTCATGATTCGTGCAATCATGGGCGCCCCACATACAAGGCATTCAGTATCAAAACAATGGACGCATGGTTCTCAAGGGGACAATGATCAATCTTGCTAGAATTGGCACAGCATTGTTGCCAAATTTTTGAAATGATTGACCTACATGATTCATTTTTTGATGACGTGGTGCGTTCTGGCATGCGTGGCCGCATAATCATTGATGCGCATGGCCATTTCCTGGTACATCACGCGTTTCATTTGAGATGTTTTTGGCGTGATGAAGACGGAGTCTTGCCGATTCAACACAATATGGTTGTGCATGGTGATGCATGTCAATCTTTTTTGGTGATGAAAAAGTTCGGCTGAGATCGTATAGGAAAAATCGTCGGGTACATCGTACATGGAAAAAGTGTTCAATATGTTTTCTTTTCTCTCATGCAGTACGATACGCGTGATCAGTGGTTGTTTTGCATGTGCATTAAAATTCAGCCAAGGTGCAATGGTATGCTTGGCAAGATAAGGACCAGAAATCAAAGCAGTGTCAGGTTGGTCAAGTGGCACACACGCCATGTTGGCCATACACATTGCGATCAGGCCAAGATATTTATGCATGAGCAACCACAACATTGATGATTTTTCTGGGAATATAAATGACTTTTTTGATACGGTCCTCGGTAATGTGTTTGGCAATGTTGGGGTTTTCTTGACATTTATGAAGCACATCATTTTGCTCAGCATCGGCTGCACACACAATTTGTCCGCGCACTTTGCCATTCACCTGCACTGTCAAAGTGACTTCATCCAAGGCGAAGGCACTCGGATCTGTGTCAATCATGGCTGTATGAACAAGCGATGGACCCATTTGCAAAGACTGCCAAAGTTGCTCACAAATGTGAGGGCAGATCGGGTTGAGGAGCGTTAAAATGGCCTGGAGTGATTCATGCAGCCACATGGCATTGACCACAGGGTCACCGTCTGCAACCACATGATCCATCATGATGTTAGAGAGCTTCATCACGCCAGACACCACAGTGTTCATTTGTAGTCGCTTGTAGTCAAAATGAATTTGTTGAATGACTTGATGTAGATCGTGACGGGGCTTTTGATAATCGACTGCATAGGCCTTTCGCTGCGCTTCATTCACAAATGTTTTTTGGTGTGCAATCACGGTTGCTTGATGTGTATCACAAAATGACCACAGTTTTTTTAGGAACTTATAGGCACCTTCAACACCGGTATCTTGCCATTCCAAAGATTGCTCCGGTGGTGCAGCAAACATGGCAAAAAGCCGAACAGTGTCGGCACCGTAATGTTCAATCAGAGGCATAGGTGCCACGGTATTGCCTTTGGATTTTGACATTTTTGTGCCATCTTTCAGCACCATGCCTTGTGTCAGCAACGCTGTGAATGGTTCATTTGAATTGACAAGATCCAAATCACGAAGCACCTTATGAATGAATCGTGCATAGAGCAAATGCATGGTGGCATGTTCAACTCCACCGATGTATTGATCAACTGGTGTCCAAAATTTGGCCCGATCATCCAGCATGGCATGTTGCTGATCAGGACAGGTATACCGTGCGTAATACCATGAAGAATCTACAAAAGTGTCCATGGTGTCTGTTTCACGTACAGCTGGGCCTTGGCAGGTGGGGCAGGTGGTATGATAAAACGATTCACACTGCTGCAAGGTGTTGGTCAATGTTTCAGGTGACAGGTCTACAGGCAGCGCCACAGGCAAAGCATCTTCAGGCACAGGTTGTACACCACATTTTTCACAATAAACGATTGGTATGGGCGTGCCCCAATAACGCTGACGTGAAATGCCCCAATCGCGTAAACGATAGGTTTGCTTGGCTTGGCCAGCACCAAGACGGGACAGTGTTTTTTGTAACCAGAGGGTTGCTTGTTCAGATGTCATACCATCACATGCATCACTGTGTATCAATTTCCCTTCATCCGTCATGGCCTGTGCATCATAATCCCAGTTTTCAGCGCTGTTGGTTTCAATGACAGGTTGAATGCGCAGATCGTATTTTTTGGCAAAAGCATGATCACGCTGGTCGTGGGCAGGAACTGCCATGACAGCACCTGTGCCATAGGACATCATCACGTAGTTGCCCACAAAGATGGGCAGAAGCTTTTGAGTAAGCGGATGTACGGCTTGAATCGGCAGAAGATGTCCTTTTTTTGGCATGGTGGCCATATCAGCTTCGGCGGTTGAAGTTTGTTGACAGGCTTGGACAAACGCATCCAGTGTCGCATCACTGGGCATGTCTGCAATAAGAGGATGATCTGGTGCAATGGCGAGGTAGGTCACACCATACAAAGTATCAATTCTCGTGGTAAAAACATCAAGTGTTTGATTGGAATTTTGAATTTTAAAGGTCAACAGCGTGCCAGATGATTTGCCGATCCAGTTTTGTTGCATGCGTTTGACTTGCTCAGGCCAATTTTGAAGCGTCTCCAAATCGTTGAGCAGCGCATCCGCATAATCGGTGATTTTAAAGAACCATTGATTGATTTTTTTCTTTTCAACCAAAGCGCCAGAGCGCCATCCTCTTCCGTCCACAACTTGTTCATTGGCAAGCACAGTCTGATCCACCGGATCCCAGTTGACGACACTTTCTTTTTGATAGGCCAGTCCACGTTTGTACATTTGTAAGAACAGCCACTGATTCCACCGGTAATAATCAGATTTGCATGTTGTGATTTCGCGATGCCAGTCGTAAGCAAGACCCAAGCGTTCCAGTTGTTGGCGCATGTTGGCAATGTTTTTTTGTGTCCATTCTGCAGGGGTGACATCATGCTGTATGGCCGCATTTTCTGCAGGCAATCCAAATGCATCCCAACCAATGGGTTGCAGTACATGGCGACCTTGCATGCTTTGATGGCGCGAAATGGCGTCGCCCAACACATAGTTGCGCACATGTCCCATATGAAGCTGGCCACTGGGATAGGGCAACATAGAGAGGCAATAGAAAGGTTTTTTACCCAAGCTCTCTTTGACAGAAAATGTTGCATTTTTTTGCCAGTTCAGTTGTATTTCTGATTCAATTTTCTGCGGTTGATAGCGGCCAGACATAAGCATCCAAATACAAAATTTGAGCCTAACAATAAATGCTTTGAGTTACAAGTTTTGTATGTTTGTATGCGCTAGGATGCTATGATGTGCCGTCCTTTTTTTGGGAGATCAAACATAGGATGCTCATCAATGCGAACCACAGCCAGGTCCATTCAGATCCATGGCCATAAGGGGTATGGCCACTGCGAGGCTGCAATGCATGGATGCCCTGTGTCCCCGAATGTTGTTTGATGGTATGCAACAATCGACCCTTATGGTCAATCCATGCCATGGCCCCCCCTTCACTGATGAACAATTGTGGTTTACCATTTTCTAACGACCGGGCTTGTGCCATGTGTAAGTGTTGCATGGAGGCTTGTGTGCTTTGAAACCAACGCAGATCATGCATGCTGACCAGAAAATTGGCTTGCTGACTGTATTTTGCGACCCAATTTGGAAAAGCCAGTTCGTAGCAAATGAGCGGCAAAACATGGATGTGGTCACCCATATGAAAGAGCTGGGGAGGGCGTTGTTCAATGGTCAATTGACTGATGGGCACATCATGACTGGCAAGCCACCGACAAAGCCATATGGGCAATGGAAAGTATTCGCCAAATGCAACAAGATGATGTTTGTGGTCGAGGTATGGGGTATGGTTGCCCAGGCCGATGATGGTGTTGTAAAACCTGCCATTTGAATGTGTGAATGTACCAAAAAGTAAAGTGCTTTGGTGGGATTGAATGAAAGCATTCAAGCGTTGAAGCCACCTATCTTTTGGTTGGGTGACTTTCGGGACGCTGCCTTCTGGCCAGACCACCAAATCTGATTTTTGCCAAAGTTCATGCGATTGTGCCAGCATGGCTTGTACACCCTTAGGGTGTGATGCATACAGTATGTGTGGTTTTTTGACAGCGGCCACCTGGACAGGCCTCCCAATAGGGTGGGTCCAGTTTCTGTCAAAAACAAAACAGGCGACTATAAGTAACGGCACGATGATCATGAGCCACCTTTGAGCAGGAAGATGTTTGTGGAGCACATAACCAACTGTACACCCTGTGCACTGCATCAACAGCCACCCAAGCCCATAGGGTCCGATCACAGGCAACATTACAGAGAATGGCCCATGCCATTGACTCAGCCCCACCAACAGCCATGGAAAACCTGAAAAAAGTAAGTGCGCACGTAACCATTCCGATAACACCAGCAGTAAAGGTAACCCCATCCATGGTTTTGTGAGTTCGCGACAGCCAACTCGATCACAAAAAAGATACAATCCTATTGGTATCATGGCCATCAAATGGATTGCAAGTATGGTCAAGCCCCAAGATGCCATGACATTGAAATGACCATAAGCATGGATGCTGTGAGTAAGCCATGATGTGCCCACTATAAAATAACAGAAAAAAAACCCCCAAAGGCACCAAGGTTGTTTTTCATCAAGCAACATCATCAGACCGAAGTAACCCAACCATGCTGTGAGCCAATAGGCATATGGTGCAAAACCTGTGGCTGCAAGTATGCCAAAGAGGCATGCCATTGCTGTTTTAAGTGGTATCTGGTGTGTTTTCAGTGGTTGCATTGAGAGAGACTTTCACATAACGAATACGACGAGCGTCGGCATGTTCTATCTTACAGGATAGTTCATTTATTTCAATGGTTTGTTTTGGCTTTGGGAAGGTGCCCAATTGTTGGGCAATGTACCCGCCAAAAGTGTCGACCACTTCAGAGCTCAATGTTGTTTCTAGCGCCTCATTGACTTCAGAGAGTGTTGCCAGACCTGAAATCAAGTATTCACGTTGACTGAGTTGTTTGATGGTTTGTTGCTGATCTTCATGAAAATCTTCATCTTCAATCTCACCTGTGATTTCCTCAATGACATCTTCAAGCGTGATCAATCCCGAAACCCCACCATACTCATCCATGACAATGGCCATATGGGTATGGTTTTTTTTGAATTCCTTCAATAAGCTATCCAATCTCTGGCTCTCAGGTACAAATGTTGCAGGCATACACAGTGCAGCCATATCCTGAGGTGGTGTCTGCTCCGACTGTTGATACAACAATAAGCTTTTGGCCAACAACAAGCCAATGACTTCATCTTTGGTGTCACAAATCACGGGATAACGTGAGTGCTTGGCGTTTAAAACTTTGGTCAGTGCTTTTTGATGGCTGTCGGTATGCAGTATGACTTTCATATTGGCACGCGGAATCATCACATCGCGCACTTTTTTCTGAGAGAGTTTCAGGACCGATTCCATCATCATCGCCACTTCCGGGTCCAATGTATGTTCCTTTCTGGCTTGGTTGAGCAGTGCTGAAAGTTGGTCTTTGGCTTTACCTTTGGTGAACCATGCACGCCATTTACACATTCGATCATAAAACATAGCATGCATGCTCCATCGATGAATATGGTATTCGATGAGCAAGGGCACGTTCGACCTGGCACACCATCGAAATTGGCATCAGCCTTTGTGGCATTTCGGTTGACAATGGCTGCATCATCATCCTTCAACTGTTTTTAACATGATACACCAAAATCATAAAAAATGTCCTCAAACAATTGCTCCACGCAGTGCATTGGGCAAAACCTCTTTGATCTCAACATTCACAATCTTACCGATATCCGATAATGCCCCTGCCATATGCACAACGCGATTGTTTTCTGTACGTCCTGACACAGTGGTTGGATCTTTTTTACTTGGTCCTGTGATGAGCACAGGCACAACTGTATCCAGCATCGCTTCAGAAATGGTATTGGCCTGACCCAACAGTCGTGCTTGTAAAATGTGTAAGCGCTGCTTTTTTGTGGCGGTATCAATGGGATCATCAAGCAATGCAGCAGGTGTGCCTGGTCTTTTGGAATAAATGAAACTGAATGAGTGGTCAAAGCCCACATCATGAATCAATTTCATGGTTTGCTGGAAGTCTGCATCGGTCTCACCAGGAAAGCCAACAATGAAATCAGAGGATAAGCTGATGTTGGGGCGTACTGCACGCAGCTTTTGGATTTTGGCTTTGAACTCAAGTGCAGTGTAGCCACGTTTCATCAGGTTGAGGATGCGGTCAGAGCCACTTTGAATGGGCAAGTGTAAATGGTTGACCAACTTGGGCACATCTCGGAAGGCATCAATCAAATCATCAGAAAAAGCCGTAGGATGCGATGTGGTGAAACGAATTCTTTTAACGGCATCGATGGCTGCAATATAGTGAATCAATAGGGCCAAGCTCGCAGTGTTGCCATCGGCCATGCTGCCTTGATAGTCATTCACATTCTGACCCAACAAATGAATTTCTTTGACGCCTTGTCGTGTCAACGAGAGCACTTCTTGGAGCACATCATCGAGTGGTCGACTCACTTCTTCACCACGTGTGTAAGGCACAATGCAATAACTGCACCATTTGCTGCATCCTTCCATGATTGAAATGTATGCGCAGGGGCCTTCGGCTTTGGAAGGGGGCAGTTCGTCAAATTTTGCAATGGGTGTGAATGCAATGTTGAGTTGGGGTTTTTGTTGTTTTTGTACCGCCTCAATCATGTCTGGCAGTTTGTGAATGCTCTGGGGGCCAAAAACCAAATCCACATAGGGCGCTCTTTTTAAGAGATTTTCTCCTTCCTGTGAGGCCACACATCCGCCCACACCGATCATGATGTCTTTGTTTTTTTCCTTGAGTTTTACGAGCCGTCCCAGCTCAGAATAGACTTTGTCTTCGGCTTTCTCTCGGATTGAGCAAGTGTTCAGCAGTAACAAATCGGCATCTTCGGGTTTGTCTGCTTTTTGGGCTTGATGGCTTTGGCCCAAAATGGCCAAAATTTTCTCGCTGTCATAAACGTTCATTTGACAGCCATATGTTTTGATGTAAACGCGCATGTGGATCTCAGAGGTTACATTGATGTTGGATGCATTGGGTCACTCGGTATGAGTGATGCCGATGATGAAAGCGATAAAAAATGAAAAGGGAATGATGAACAGTGCATATTGATAGTCGCTGGCATCAAATTGATGCAATTGCATTTGTTGTATGCCATGGTGATGCTCAAGCATCATACCAATCACAGGTTGCACAAACCCACCAAACATGACGACCATGTTGGTCAAAGCAGTTGCCGTGCCAGAAAGTCTTTGAGGTGTGGCATCGTGATTGATTGAAAAGGCCAAGATCTGAACACTGCTGAATAAACCAAATGCAAACAAAAGTGTTGCTAAAACATGCAATGAATGATTGGGCATGTAAATGATAGAGATGGCAACACACAAGGCACCGAAGCTGCCAATGGCCATGATGGGTCGACGACGACCAAGATGGCTCTCTAGCAATCCAACTGCAGGACCACCAATGGCCCATCCCATAAAAATGATCGAGCTGAAAAGCCCTGCATGCGCACCCATATGGTAGACTTCTTGCAGGAATTTGACACACCATAGCCCAGCAAAAACCGTGGTGGGCATGAACAGACACAAGCCATAAGTGGCTGTAATCCAGAGCTTTCTTTGTCGCATGACAATGGTGAGATCATCCCATAAATCTTCAAAGGTGGCTTTTTCTTGATCCAAGGGGGTGTCAGGATCTCTGATGACCAGCCATGTCAACACAGTCAGGATGGCGCCAATGCCAATGCATATCGACATGGTATCCCGCACACCAATCCATTGAATGAGATCGGACAAGACCATTTCACCACCGATGGCACCCAACATCCCCAATGCTGTTGTCATACCTGCAATCAAGCCAAACCATTTTTTGGGGAGCCAATCTGCAGCAATTTTCAACACCCCCACAAATGCAAACGCCGAACCAAATCCAATGCAGGCACGGCCAAGCTTGGCCATGCCAAATGCATCATAAAACCCAAAAAACCATGACCCTAAGGCGCATCCCAGGGTTGCAATGATGAGCAACAACCGCACGCCAAATCGATCAAAAAGTGTGCCAACAACAATTTGGAGAGGTGTGTACATGTAAAAATAATAAGCGGATAGCACACCCACTTCTTTGGCATTGATCTGGTACAGATTCATCAGGTAAGGCAACATGACACTGGGAGCGACCCTAAGCAGGTACTCATAGCTGTAAAACATTGCGCCAATGAGACACATGCCCCATGCCAATGTTGGGTGAATCTTTTGGTAGTTTTTAACGGTCATGTTCTATCCAAATTGAAGCTTTCTCGAATGATGTGGGTCAGCATGAATGCCATGGCAGACAGGAGAGGGAGGACACACAAGGCCAGTTGATAATCATAAGTGGTGGGCGAATGTGTGGCGGTTCGTCCTATCAGCATGCTCATGAGTGGCAAAAATAGGATCACACCTGCGCTGTTGAGTGTGTTCATAAATCCCATAGAGGCACCACGCACCTCTGGCAGTGTGATTTCTTTCATCATTGAAAATGAGGGTAAAAAACCACTGCAGGTGACGCCAAGAAGCAACATGATGGCAGCATGTGTCATCCAAGACACATGGGGAAGGCATACAAACAATGCCAGCAAGATGGTTTGAGCCAGGCTGCTGACCATCATGGGCTTTTTCCTTGTTTGGCATGTATCCGACACATGGCCGATGATGGGCGCACCTATGGCAAAGCCGAGTGGCAAAAGCGCAGTGAGATTGGCAGCCTCTTGGCCAGAGTAGTGGCAACCATGCACCAAAAATGGGATGCCCCAAAAGCCAACAAGCAGCAAGAAAGGTGTGAACATGAACATGCCGTAGGATGCAATCAGCCATGGCTGAGCTTTCTTTGCGACTGCTTTGAGTTGATGGCCAATACACTGCGTGTTTGAAATAGAAGGTTTACGATCAGGGACGTATGCATACACCGTACCCGTCACGACCAAACCAAAAAGACCCAGACTGAGCATGGTATGCCGCCAGCCAAAATGATGGACAAGATAGTGCAGTGGCGCTTCACCAAAGATTTGTCCAGACATGCCAATGGTCAGCAACAAACCTGTTAGCAATGCAAAACGTTCTTTTGAAAAATAAAGTGCCGCAATTTGCAAGGCACTCAATGCGGCAAAAGCTGAACCAATGCCAATCACAAAACGGCAAAAACCAGCGACATAAACATCATGTGCGTGTGCAAAGAGCACGGCGCCAAAACCACAGCATAAAACAGCATACAATAAAGGCCGACGAATGCCATAACGATCAATGATCAGTCCAACAGGGATCTGAATGAGCGCATAGCCAATGAAATAAAATGACGATAAAACACCCAATGCAGCAGCATGGGTATGCAAATCCCTCAGCAACAAATCAATCATTACAGATTGAGACACCTGAAGACTGTTTTCATAAAAGTAAAAGAAAGCGGCCACAGCCCATATGAGGGTTGGCGCGGATGAATGTGTGACTGATTTCATCAAGCATGGCTCGCATTTTATAATCTCATATCATAGTTGAACAACACAAATATGCAAGCGGTCATTTTTTAGACCCGCCTATCGATTGATGCAGCAGGCCATTCCGAAATGATGGATGTGTTGTGAGCACCATATGGCATATTCGTGATCTCACGTTGAGGGCTTTGCTTCACCAAGCTTTTGTTTCAAGATCTCACTGAGTAATTTTGGGTTGGCTTGACCTTTGGATTGCTTCATCACTTGTCCGACAAAGAAACCAAACAATTTGTCTTTGCCATTCAAATAAGCATTGAGCTGATTGGGATGTGCCTCAAGAATGGCTTCAATCATGACCACAAGTTCTTCGGCATTGTTGTTTTGTCTGAGTTGATGGTGATCAATGATGGCATCAATGTTACTTTCTGGTCCTGTCCAGAGATGTGCCATGATG
This sequence comes from Candidatus Comchoanobacterales bacterium, assembly GCA_965661085.1. Classification (GTDB taxonomy): domain Bacteria; phylum Pseudomonadota; class Gammaproteobacteria; order Comchoanobacterales; family Comchoanobacteraceae; genus CBFIDA01. The sequence continues at coordinate 21,480 of CBFIDA010000004.1, forward strand.
GTTTTGCCTGCAGAGCCTGAAATGGTGTTGTCATCAGTATAAGCAATGAGCTGTGCCATGTGGTTGGGTTGAATGGGGGCGTCTTTGAGTGCCACATTGTTTTTATTCACCAACGAAAGCAGTTCAGAAATCACCCAGTTGGCAGCCGTTTTGGGTGAAACCGGTTGGTGCTTGAAGATGGTTTCAAAATAGTCGGCCAATGCCATATCAGAGGTCAGAATTTGACTGTCGTACGCCGATAGCAGGTAATCTTTTTGAAAACGCGCCTCTTTTTCCCATGGCAATTCTGGCAGTGTCGATTGAACCTCAGCAATGAATGTGTTTGGAATGGAGATGGAGGGCAGGTCAGGATCAGGGAAATAGCGATAGTCGTCTGCGTTTTCTTTTGAACGCATGGTTTTGGTGATGCCTTGTGCAGTATCAAACAAGCGTGTTTCTTGTGAGATTTGGCCACCATCCTCAAGGGTCTCTATTTGTCTTTCAATTTCATGGTTGATTGCTTTCTCAATGAATTTAAAAGAATTGAGATTTTTTATTTCGACTCTATTACCCAGCGGGGCATCATGTCCCTGACGTACTGAAACATTGGCATCACATCGAAATGCACCTTCTTGCATGTTGCCGGTACAGATGCCCAGACACACAACCAATGCATGGATTTTTTTCAGAAACAAAATGGCTTCATGGGCATTGTCCAATTGTGGTTCTGTCACAATCTCAAGAAGTGGTACACCTGCACGGTTGTAATCCAATCCTGTTGCAGCTGCATGGCTGTCATGGATTGATTTTCCTGCATCTTCTTCAAGGTGTGCGCGCGTGAGCGCAATGGTTTTTTCGCCAAAGCTTGGGTCTTTAATGACCAATGTGCCGCCCTGAATGATTGGGAAGGCGTCTTGAGTGGTTTGATAACCTTTGGGCAAGTCAGGATAAAAATAATTTTTTCTTGAAAAACGTGTCAATGTGGCAATTTGGCCACGCAGCGCCAAACCAAATTTGATGGCCATTCGAATGGCATCCCGATTGGGTATCGGTAGCGTGCCAGGCAGACCCATGTCTATGAAGGAAGCCTGCGTGTTGGATGGTTTGCCAAATGCTGTGCCTGAAAATGAAAACAGTTTTCTATTGGTGTTCAATTGTATGTGGATTTCAAGTCCAATGGTGGGAATCCATGGCGTGCTCATAAATGTGTCCTATGCGTATGCTTGTGGGATTTGATGGTGCCAATCGGTTTGGCGTTGCAGTTGGTGAACTGCGCGCAACAACAGTGCTTCACGAAAAGCTGGCCCAGTGAGTTGAAAGCCAATCGGCATTTGATTGATGAAGCCAGCTGGTGCTGAAATGGCCGGCAGGCTGGCCAAGTTGACAGCGGTGGTGTAAATGTCTGACAAATACATTTGAATGGGGTCATTGGACTTTTCGCCAATTTTGAACGCTGTGGATGGTGTGGTTGGGCCAAGAATCAGGTCAACTTCATTGAAAGCTTGTTCATAGTCATAACGAATGAGTGCTCTGATTTTTTGAGCTTTTTGATAATAAGCGCCATAGAAGCCACTGGAAAGTGCATAAGTGCCTACAAGAATCCGACGTTTGACCTCCACGCCAAAGCCCTCGCTGCGAGAAGCTCTATACAGTGATTCAAGATCCTGAACATCATGATGACGATGGCCATACCGTATGCCATCATAACGTGAAAGATTGGACGAGCATTCGCTGGGCGCCAAAACATAATACACAGGGATGGAAAGGTGGTTGTTGGGCAGTGAAATTTCTTTGAATTTGGCACCCATGGATTTGTACAGCTCAATGATGTCTTGCATTTTGTTGGCCACGTCTGCATTGAGATCGGATGAAAAAAACTCTTTGGGCAGGCCAATGGTCAAACCATCGATGGTGTCATTGAGTTGGGCCGCATAATCAGGCACGTGTACATCTTGTGTTGTGGCATCGTGATGTGGATCATGACCTGCCATATGTTGCAGCAACAATGCACAGTCTTCAGCGCTGGCAGCCATGGGGCCAGCTTGATCAAGACTGGAGGCGTAGGCAATCATGCCATAACGCGAAACACGACCGTATGTTGGCTTGAGACCAGTGATGCCACACAAGGAGGCTGGCTGGCGGATTGAGCCGCCCGTATCTGTTCCGGTTGTGCCGGCAACCAACCTGGCAGCGATGGCAGAGCTTGAACCACCAGAAGATCCACCAGGAACGTAATCAGTGTGCCAAGGGTTGGCACAACTGCCAAAGTGGCTCGTTTCGTTTGAAGAGCCCATGGCAAATTCATCCATGTTCAGTTTTCCAAGGATGACGGCGCCAGCATCTTTCAATTTTGAAACCACGGTTGCGTCATAGGGAGAGACAAAGTTTTCCAGCATTTTAGAGCAGCATGTTGTTTTCATCCCCTGCATACAAAAAATGTCTTTCATACCAATCGGAATACCGGTCAGAGCAGTGGTGTGCTCACCAGATTTCAGGGATTTGTCAGCCAGATTGGCTTGTATCATCGCAGCATTTTGGTGCACATCAATGAAGGCGTTGAGATCAGGATTATGGCTGGCAATGCGTGCCAAGTAATACGCCGTCAACTCAGCACTGGAGATTTCCTTTTTTTTGAGCATGGCACTTAACTGGGCAATGGATGAGTGATGTATAGACATGAACAATCCTTATGATTTTAAGATGCGTCGCCATCGATGACTTTGGGTGATAAAAATTCACCAGTCTCAGGGTCGTAATGCTTTGAAAACGTCTGAATGATGTCAGTATGGTCTTCAGGCCGGCATGGATTGTCATCGTCCAAATGCATGAGGTTGATGTTGGGCATGATAGAAAGATGGTCGACTTTGCCAGTGTCGGCGGTTTTAAGTTGTTCAAACAGGTCCAGTATGTTGCTCAATGCATGCGTGAATGATGGCAATTCATCGTCACGGATGTCCAATTTTGAAAGTCTGGCAATGCGCTTTGTTTCTTCTGGTTTGATGACCAATGATTTGCTCCAAGTGTTCGGCGCACTCATTTTGTCTTTTTCACACAAACATGTCAATCATATGACTTGGTCACTTTGGCGCATCATTGCCACAAGCTGATGTTGGTTGATCATTATGATGATCCTGGGTATCTGGTTGCCCACCCAAATTTTCAGTATTCGTACGATGTGACGGCATATGCCATGATCTAGGCTTCAGATGGCAGCACAGTGGCTGCCAGATATGGGCACATAGATGTTTTAAAACTGCTGATTGATGGTCAAGAAAATATAAATTTTGTATATCAAAGCTGTAAATTAGCACTGGCTGTTGCAGTATCAGATGCAAGCTCTGCAACAATTTTTTTTGCTGCAGCAATTGGGCTCTGATTTATTGGTTGAGCCGGTGAAAGATACTTCTACGCCAAGGGATCTGGCTAGGATAACAAACCTGGATCTTGCTCTGAAAACAAACAATGATTGTATGCTGCCAATTTTGTCATTCATGATGTCAGAAGGTCAGCGCTTGAGTCGGTTCTCGCAATGTGCAAGCGCGCTCAAATCTCATGGTAATGCTCCACAGAGAGTGCTCATGCGTCAAATCAGGCGTCTGGGGGCCCTTTACAGTAGGCCAGGCCTTTATGTATGGGATGAGGTGAGACAAGCCGTGAATGTGGTCAGAAATCAACTGCCCACATTTCATCATGCAAGACTCTTCAAAGTGCTTCGGCATAGGGTGTATGATGCCTTGGTCAGAAAGATTGTGGACCGTTATGTCAGAAATGATGTAAGTCGGTTGTCAGCATCTGTTGAGGATGTGATGCTTGGTTACATGGATCTTGAGCAAAATTATCTGTACCGAGATGCACATGTCATGGATTTTAAATTAGAAGAACCATTCTTCCCGAATGAAAGAGTTACGCCCAAGCCACCCCTGTCAGAAATGGGGTGAGGTGGCCATGTGCGCTGGCCTCATGCACGAATCATAGGATGGACGGTACGTCAGTAGCCAACTTTACGGGGCCTTTACATTGTAAGTGTATTCTTGGAAGCTGGCCCAGCTCATTTGTCAACGGGTTTGGCTTTATCGAATTGGCCTGGGGTGTTGGGTCAGCATGTCTGGCCTCATGCACAAACAAAGCTTCGTGTAAGCAGCCAAGCTGAGCGTTCTTCGACTGTCAAATGATAGATGATGGGCACCATGTCATTGGATTTGCATCTGGTGGGAATGGCGATTATGATTGACTTATTTGCTTTTATGTGAGGTCATCATGCGCATCATCCAGAAAATCAGAGATCGAGGCCCAAGTCAGCGTCATGCGTGGCTCAAGTCATTGACGAGTCCCAGTTGCTATATGATTGATCTTGGCACAGCAAATACGCTGGTGTGTGAGCCGAATGCTGGCATCATTTTGGACGAACCCTCTGTGGTTGCTGTACGACGTTGTGCCAAACTGGGAGATACTGTCGTTGCAGTTGGTGTGGATGCCAAATCCATGTTGGGCAAGACGCCAGGCAACATTACGGCCATCAGGCCGTTGAAGGATGGGGTCATCGCAGATTTTCACATCACTGAAAAAATGCTCCAGTATTTCATTCAAAAGGTTCATGAAAATAAACTCTTCAGACCAAGTCCACGTGTGTTGGTGTGTGTGCCTTGTGGTTCAACTCAGGTCGAGCGTCGGGCCATTCGTGAATCCATTTTGGGTGCGGGTGCCAAAGAAGCTTATTTGATTGAGGAACCTATGGCGGCGGCCATGGGGGCAAACTTACCAGTGGCTGAGGCAAGTGGCTCGATGATTGTCGACATCGGTGGCGGCACCACGGAAGTGGCCATCATTTCATTGAGTGGTGTGGTGTATGCACAATCTGTACGCATTGGTGGGGATCGTTTTGATGAGGCCATCGTCAATTACATCCGACGGAACTACGGCACACTCATTGGTGAGGCCACTGCTGAGCGTGTAAAAAAGACAATTGGCACTGCGTATCCTGCCCGAGAGGTCACACATGCCGAAATCAGTGGGCGCAATGTTGCTGAAGGTGTGCCAAGAAGCTTGTCCATCTCGAGCAATGATATCCTTGAAGCCATCCAAGAGCCGGTCACAGGCATCGTGGGTGCTGTGAAATTGGCATTGGAGCAGGCGCCACCAGAATTGTCTGCCGACATTGCTGAGCGTGGTATGGTCCTGACGGGCGGTGGTGCTCTGTTGAAAGATTTGGATCGGTTGTTGATGGAAGAAACGGGATTGCCTGTGGTGGTTGCCGATGACCCATTGGGATGCGTTGCGCGCGGTGGTGGTCGCGTGTTGACCATGTTGAATGAAATTGATGGTGCGCTGGTTGCAGAGGAATAGATACAGACAAGTTATTTTTGCACCAAAACGCTTAAGTTTGCGCGCTGTTGCATTGATTTGTGTCAGCATGATGTTGATGGTCATGTGTTCGATGGATTTGTTGAACACCAATCGCTCTTTTTTGCGCAGCATGAAAGTTGCTGTTGCACGTTTTGCAAACACACCACGTCAATGGTACGGCATTTGGCAAACGCACCTGCAGTCAACCAGAGCATTGAGTGCACATGTTGTGCAACTTCAGGCAGAGAAAATGATGCTGCAAGCCAAGCTTCATGCGCTTGCAGAAAAAGGAAAAGAAAATGCAACACTCAGAGCGTTGCTCAGTTCTTCACCTCAACTGCATGGCGCATTCATCATGGTGAATTTGATTGCAATCCCTAATACTGCGCATCATCGTGTTTGGCTGATTGATCGTGGCAAAAAGAGCGGTGTTTACAAAGGGCAACCAGCAGTTGATGCCCATGGTATCATTGGTCAAATCACCGATGTTGGGGCAGAAACAAGCCACTTGACGTTGGTGACTGATCACAAAATTGCCATTCCTGTTGTCATGCCGCAAGGTCAACGTGCCGTTGCAGTGGGGGAGGGACGCATGATGCGGTTACACCAGCTTTCTGATGACGCGCATTTGCATCTTGGTGATGTCATCCGAGCATCTGGTTTGGGGCTCGTGTTCCCCATAGGGTATCCTGTTGGATCTGTCGCGCGTATTGTGCCTCATACAGCTGAACGTTCATCGGACATATGGCTCAAACCAACTGCGCACATTGATCGATTGCATGCAATGCTGTTATACTGGCCATCCAAATCTTACACAACATCTTCAGGGGCAATGATTGTGAAGTGAGCACCACATGCGCGCCATCAGGACAACATCAAAGATCATGCATTTCAAAACGTTTTGTATGGTCTATCTTTTTGCCGTGTTTTTTAGTCAATTGACATTGCCTTATGGTTGGCAAGAATCGATGCCAGATATGTTTTTTTTGACCTGGTGTCTATGGCTTGTACATGATCGCCAGCATGGCAAACATCCTCATTGGTTTGCTGCTTGGTTTTTTGGGTTGTCTGTGGATTTTTGGACCTCACCCTTTCTTGGCCCTCAAGCGTGGATTTATTGTGCCATGGCCATGTTGATGGAAGTAAGGAGCAGTCATTTGGCCAAAGATGTCAGCCATCTATGGTTTGAGTGCACCCTGATGTTCATTTTTGCAACATTGCTGCGTTCAGCCATCGGTATGTGGGCAAGCAATTTGTTGCCATTGCCTGGTGTGGTGCAATGGTTGTTGACGTATTTCATTGGGATATTTGTTGTGATGTCGCCATCAATGTGACGCCACAAAGGATTTAGAAAAGGAGGCATCATGACAACTGAAGATTTAGTGCACCAAACATTGTTTGCCCATTCAGACTTTTCGGTAGATTGTTTGCAGCCAATGTTGCAGGCACATTGGCACCAGGGGATGGATGCAATGGATTTGTATTTACAGCATCTTACTAAAGAACAATGGCTTGTGGAGAATGGCAGCATCAAAAAGTGTTTGTTTGACATCGACTGTGGTGCTGGATTTCAGGTGTTTTCTGGTTTGAGTCATTTGCACACATCGACACAAATGATGACACGCGCTGGTCTCGAACGTTCTTTACAACAAATTTGTGCTGTTGTGCAAAATCAAAATGGTATGTGTCATGTTCATGCTGCCAATGATGAAAGCATCACGCAGCAGGTATATGCTTCTGTACCATTGATCGATGCCTGGACATTGGATGAAAAAAAGACATTCTTGTTGACGCTCTACGATGAATTGGTGTGTATGGCCCCACACCTGTGCCAGTCATCTCTCAGGTTGAGTTTAGAGGATGCCTGCATATGGGTTATGGATCATGAGGGGCATTGTGCCATGGACATTCGGCCCATGGTAAGATTTGATGTCCATGTGGTATTGAAAAAAAACAATCGATCTGAAGTAGGGCATGCGGGTGCAGGTGGTCGTATGACACTTGATGCATTCAAAAAAAGCGGAAAAGCCACTGATGCTTTAAAAGAATCAGTCCGTTTGGCTTTGTTGAATTTTGAGGCAGACCATGCACCTGCAGGGCAAATGCCTGTGGTGTTGGGCTCTGGTTTTACTGGCGTGTTGCTTCACGAAGCGATTGGTCATGGTCTTGAAGCCGACTTCATACGTAAAGGGTCTTCGTGTTTTACGGCACTGATGGGAGAAAAAGTGGCTGCCAGTGGTTGTCATATCGTTGATCAAGGCAATTTAAAAGATGCGCGTGGATCATTGAATGTTGATGATGAAGGCACATCAACGCAATGTACAGATCTCATTGTGGATGGGCGTGTTGCTGGCTTTATGTTTGACAAGCACAATGCTCGATTGATGTCCACTGCCACGACAGGCAATGGCAGAAGAGAATCCTACGCACATCCAGTTTTGCCACGCATGACCAATACATATATGAGGCCTGGTTCGTACCACCAAGAAGAAATGGTGGCATCGTTGTCAGAGGGCATTCTCGCGCTTCAATTTGGCGGCGGTCAAGTTGACATCGTAACAGGTCAATTTGTCTTTTCTGCCACAGAGTGTTATGCCATTGAGCATGGTAAAGTCACACGTCCTCTGAAAGGTGTGACATTGTGTGGCAACGGCTTTGAAACATTGCAAAGTATCAGAATGGTTGGGCAAGATTTGGCCATGGATCCAGGTGTGGCCATTTGTGGTAAAGCTGGACAAAGTGTGCCAGTGACAGTTGGGCAGCCATCGGTTTTGATTGGCGCCTTGGGTGTGGGAGGCACAGAAGTATGAAGTCAAGCAATGATGGCAGTTTCACATTGGCCTTTGACAAAATCCAGTGGCGTATGATGGGTGTGTTTTTCCGTATTTGACATTTTTTTTAGAAAAAGGCACGCCCACATGCTTGACAGTCTAATATTAAAATTGCTATAAATGCAGGGTCCACATTGTGTGGTTCCAATGGTTCAAATATAGGGGTAAACTATGTCATCACCAACAATCAATAAAACTGAATTGGCAAGAAAAGTTGCCGAAAGCATGAATGGCACGCTTCAGCAAGGCTCTGAATCTTTGGCCGCTGTCTTAGATTCTATTGCAGATTGTTTGTGTGATGGGTATGACATCTCATTGGTTGGATTTGGTACTTTCAAAGTTCAAGAAAGAGCTGCCAGAGATGGTAGAAACCCACAAACTGGTGAAGTCATCAAGATCGCTGCAAGTAAAACAGTTCGAGTGAAAATTGGTAAAGCACTCAAAGAACGTCTTAACGACTGACGTTGATTTTTGGGTACTTAGCTCAGCTGGTAGAGCGTCGCCCTTACAAGGCGAATGTCGGGGGTTCGATCCCCTCAGTACCCATTCAAAGTTACGCGGAGTGGTAGTTCAGCTGGTTAGAATACCGGCCTGTCACGCCGGGGGTCGCGGGTTCGAATCCCGTCCACTCCGCCACTTTTGAAAGGAGCATCGGCAGTGCTTGATCTTCTTAGAAATAGATTGTCCAAAAGCATTGTCTTTGTCATCATTGGCATGCTCATTTTATCTTTTGCCATCTGGGGGCTCTCAGGCCCGGGATCTGGCAAAAGTACCGACTCTGATCTTATTTACTACAATAAAACACCCATTTCAGTGGGGTTGCTGCAAAAAAAATTCCTCGATGCCTTCTCGCAACTCAGTCCTGCAGAACGTTTGCAACTGAAAGGCTCTCCTCGTTTACAAAAAGTGGTCGAACGGCAACTTTTGAATGCCATGGTTACAGAATACCAACTTGGCCAATTCATGCAGGCCAACAATTACCACGTTGGCACCACCTTACTGCAGCAACAGATTGCATCAGATCCACGTTTTGTAATCGATGAACAATTTTCACCCCAGCGGTTCAAATCATATTTGAAGCAACACCGTATCTCCCAATCATTTTTTGCAGATGATCAAAAAAGAATCATGGTCGAAGGGATGCTGCGGCATTATTTGTCTGCATCCAAGCCAACCCTCAGGCAACGACAAAAACATCTTTTATCTTTTCTTGGTCAGCAACGTGTGTATGATCAATACACCATTGAGCCTCATAAACCTACCGTTTTGTCTGAAAATGAAATCAAAGCTTATTATGTGCAACACTCAGAGTCATTCAGGCTACCACCATCCGTGAGCATTCGTTATGTTCTTTTGTCTGCAGACGACATGGTCCGTCGCGCCAATCCCACCCCCGAAGCACTGAAGGTGTTCTACCACACGAACGAACAATGGTATCAATTGCCCGCATCTGTACACATGAAAAAGTTATTGTTGGTGCGTAAATCACATCATGCACCGATGGATGCGATGCTTGCGAAACATCTCAAGACATCAACCATGAAGGATGAGGCCAAGTCAGCATTGCTGAAGGATTATCAGGTGGATCGTGTGGTTGCAAACAAACAGTATGCGAAGCGGGGATTGGCCACCAATTTGCGCCAAGTCGTTGACCAGGCACCCCTTGGACAATGGGTGCGATATCAAACATCCTCTGGTTCAGTCAAGTTGTTGTTGGTGTCAAAACGCCAACCAGAATCGATTGCACCTTACCACACGATTTTAAAACGCGTGCGATCCGATTATATTCATCACATTGTCCAGCAACAATATTTTGATTTGGTTAATCAGTTGAAGGATAAGGCCTACAATGCCCCGAATGCATTGACACCATTGGCAAACTTTTTAAATACAAAAGTGCAGTCTATCACAGTGGTTCAAAATGAAACCACCTCTCCATCATGGTTGTCTGATCCGACCATTCAATCTTTTCTCTTCAGCCCAAAAACAAGAAAAAAAACAAACAGTCCAGTTTTTGAATTGAAAGGCAATCGTGTTGTCGTGTTGCAAGTGATTGAAAAACACCCCAAACGTTTGCAGGCGTTGTCTCAGGTGAGTGATCAGATTCGACATCGCTTGGTGACTGAAAAATGGGGTGCTGCAGCCAAGAAGATTGCCATGGATGTCAAACATGCTTTGATGAACGCGTCAGCATTGTCCATAAGACATGGCCTCAAATTTTCTGAAAATAAAACCATGTCTGGCTTGCCACAATTCAGCGACAGCTCGGCTGATCATCAAAAAAAGACACTGGTTTTTGGTTTGGATTTTAAGCATGATCATGGTATCGGCATGATGCAGGTTGATGCGCATCGTTTTTTGGTGGTGAAATTAAAGGCCATTCATCTGATGCAACCACAGAAAGACAAAAACGTTCAGCCGGCTGGGGCCCGGTGGCTCGATGATTTCACCATGAAATACACCATGCTTCACGATGCAACATAAACCTGAGCATCTGGTGCTTGTGTGTGTGGCATCACAAAAAATCATGGTGATGAATGCCGAACGACAACTCATCTTCGAAGCAAGCTGCTCTACAGCAAAAAATGGTTTAGGCCAACTGTTTGGCAGCCATTGTACGCCAGTGGGCAAACATCATATTGTGGCCATCGCAGGGATCAATGCGCCAATGGCGACCCAGTTTAAGGCAAGAATTCCTTTAACAAAGGCTGCCGAACAACTCATTCACAGTGATCCAATCACTTCACGTGTTTTCTGGTTGGCCGGTTCTGAGTATGGTACAAACCGAGGTGGTGATGTGGATACGAAAGTGCGGCGCATTTACATCCATGGCACAACCGAAGTTGAGGCACTTGGCACGGCTTGCTCACTCGGGTGTGTGCGTGTCGCGCCTGAGGTTGCCATCAAGCTCCATCAATGGGTTCAGTTGGGCACATGTGTTGAAATTCAAGCACACCATTCATTTGAATTGAAGCCATGAATGTGGGCAGGATGCATCTACCAGTGTAGAATGATTTTGCCAGATTGCCCAGTCAAACCAAGTTCAAAGGCTTGCTCAAAATCTTCATAAGAAAATTCATGCGTGATGATTTGGCTGAGATTCAATCCCGAGTCAATGAGGGCTTTCATTTTATACCATGTTTCCATCATTTCTCTGCCATAAATGCCTTTGACCCTGATGCCTTTAAAAATGAGATCGTTCAAATCGATGTCGATGACATCAGGAAACAAGCCCAGAAGTGCGATTTTGCCACCATTGACGCTGTAATGAATCAAGGTTTGTAAGGCATCTTTATGGCCAGAGATTTCAAGTCCCACATCAAAACCCTCCTCCATGCGCAGTGATGCCATCAAATCATTCAGGTGATCATGTGCCGGGTCAAAAACATGTTGGATACCACAATTGGAAGCAAGCTTACGTCTGTAAGGATTCGGATCAGAAATGACAACATTTCTAGCACCTGTCATCTGGCAAATCATTGCAGCCATGATGCCAATGGGGCCTGCACCCGTAATCAGTACGTCTTCAGCAATGGTGTTGAATGCCAGTGCTGTGTGCAGTGCATTACCAAAAGGGTCCATGATGGCCCCGATTGAACCACAGAAAGTGTCATCAAGTGGTACAATGTTTTGACTGGGCATGACAATGTATTCTGCAAATGCTCCAGGAATGTTGACACCAATACCTTTGGTGTAAGGACAAATATGCTCTCTACCTGCATGACAATTTCTGCACTGATGACATGCGATATGTCCTTCAGCACTCACGCGTTGTCCAATTTTAAGTCTAGATGAAGCAAGGGGGCCCATGTCAACGATCACACCAGAAAACTCATGTCCAATATGCATAGGGGTTGGAATGGTATTCTGTGCCCACTTGTCCCAATCGTAAATGTGTAAATCGGTACCACAGATTGCGGTATGTTTGATTTGGATCAAAACATCCCTTGGGTCTTTGATGGTGGGCCGATCTACGGTTTGTAATTTAAGACCTTTGGCGCGTTCGGCTTTGACAAGCGCTTTCATAATTAGACCTCAATGTTATCAGGATGGATGTTGAACGTTGTGGCGAGTTCAGAAAAAACGCTAAGGCTCGCTGCCATCTGCGCTTCTGTATGGGCAGCTGACATTTGAAGCCGAATGCGTGCTTGATTTTTTGGGACAACAGGATAACTGAAGTCAATCGCCAGGATGCCTCGAGAAAGTAGGGCTTGGCTGAGTTTCTTCGCCAATACTGCATCACCCAGCATGATTGGAATGATGGGATGAGTGCCGGGTATCAATCGATATCCAATATTTTTTAGGCCATCACGCATCACATTTGTATTGTGTTGCAATTGTTGAATGCATTCAGGGTGTGCTTGTACGTAACGCACTGCGGCCAATGAGGCTGCAGTGATGCTGGGTGCCATGGCATTTGAAAAGAGATAGGGGCGAGAACGTTGGCGTAACATTTCAACAATGGGTTTGGAAGCACACACGTATCCCCCTGATGCGCCTCCCAAAGCTTTGCCAAATGTCCCAGTAATGATGTCAATTTTTCCAAAGACATTGCAATATTCCGCAGTGCCTCGACCTTGACTGCCAACAAAACCAGTTGCGTGGCAATCATCCACCATGAGGAGCGCACCGTGCTTTTCTGCAATACGGTGCATGGTTGCCAGGTCAGCAATCACGCCGTCCATTGAGAAAACCCCATCCGTAGCAATCAGTATATGCCGAGCACCATCGGCACGGGCTTGTGCACATTGTTGGGACAAGTCCTCTATGTCTTGGTGTTTGAATCTGTAACGTTTGGCCTTGCAAAGTCGAATGCCATCGATGATGCTGGCATGATTGAGTGTATCACTGATGATGGCATCTTGTGCTGTCAGAAGTGTTTCAAAAAGCCCCCCATTGGCATCGAAGCACGAACTGTAAAGAATACAGTCTTCAGTGCCTGAAAAGTCTGCCATGGCTTGTTCAAGGGCTTTGTGAGGCGTTTGAGTGCCACAAATAAAACGGACGGATGACATGCCGAGGCCATAATCATCCAATGCTTTTTTCGCTGCTGTAATGAGGGCAGGGTGATTGGAAAGTCCAAGATAGTTGTTGGCACAAAAGTTGATCATGCGTTTGTTTTCAGAAGTGATAACGTTGATGTCTTGGGGTGAATCCAAGATTGTTTCGTCCTTAAACAGAGACGCATTTTTCATTTCAGCCAGTTGTTCAGAAACCTGCTCAAGAAAAAGATGTTTGGCCATATTGCAAAAGCTCTAAAAAGTCATATTGTATCGAATCTGGCCATGCATTACAATTGAGTGATGTTGCACGCGGTTTGCAATGTGACATCAATCAGGAGTTTTTATGGACACGCTTCAACGCATTCAGGATGCCATGTTGATATTTTTGGATCAGGAGTATTGGTTGGTCAGCCTTTTTCTTGTGGTCTTCGCAACGGCATTGTTGACCTATGTCGCCAAGAAAGCTTTTTCAAAGCATGTCAAGCATGACCACATTGACCCCATAGATCCATTTCAATTGATTGTGATCAAGTCGGCTTATAAACCCTTCTTGGCGATGATATGGATTGTTGGATTGTTCTTGGCATTTTGGATGATCAAAGATTATGCCACAGGCAATGTCATCTGGACTGTTGTACCGGTGATTAAAAACGTGGCCATCATCATGATCCTTGTTTGGTTTGCCAATCGTGCGATCAAAGGCTTCCAATGTCACTATGTCCACAAGAGTGAAAAGCAACAAACCAAGCTTGATGTCACCAGCACCCATGCCATTGCACAGTTGATGAAGATCTCTGTGCTCATTACCGCGGCATTGTCGATCATGAGACAGTTCAATGTTGACATCACTGCACTCTTGACTTTCGGGGGTATAGGGGGTGTTGGTTTGGCTTTTGCTGCCAAGGATTTATTGGCCAACTTTTTCGGTGGTTTTATGATATTTTTTGATCGTCCATTTGAAGTTGGCGATTGGATACGATCACCAGATAAAGAAATAGAGGGTACCGTTGAATATATTGGCTGGCGTGTCACACAAATACGCACATTTGATAAGCGTCCACGTTATGTGCCCAATAATATTTTCTTATCAATCGTGTTGGACAATCCTTCCCGCATGAAAAATAGGCGAATCAAGGCACAATTTGGTTTGCGGTATGACGATGCTGCCAAAGTCAATATGATATTGAAGGATGTTGAGTCCATGCTCCGGCATCATGTTGAGATCGATGCCACCCAAACACTGATGGTCAATTTGATTCATTTTGGCGATTCCAGTTTGGACATATTGGTTTATACGTTTACGAAGACCGTCAACTGGGTAAAGTTTCAAGCTGTCCAACAAGACGTGTTTTTGAAGATTTTAGAAATTGTTACGAAACATGGTGCGCAGTGTGCGTACCCAACAAGACAACTGATCACTGATCAACCTTTGTGATGCAGTGGTTCAGTCATTTGCTCGGATCTGATTTGCCAGAAATGGCGGGACTAACTGATGTTCTCTGTGGTTTGATTTTGTTGGAGGTTCTGTAGAACATCCGCAGGAATTGCATGAATGGCAGGCACGTTGCGCAACAACTCGTGGCAATCCAACCCGCATCCATAGAGGTATTGGTCACCCGTATACAAGCCAGTATATTCTGCACGTTTCAACCCTTCTGGGTGTCGACATGGTTGTTTGTCAATGAGTACCACCGATTTCACAGATACTGCGCCTTGATCAAGACAATAGGCCTTGATCTGCGCCAACGTGATGCCTTCATCCAACACATCATCAATCAATAAAATGTGTTCACCCTCGATGTCTACGGTTGGTTTTGCTTTCCAAGATAGCGTATGCCCCTGTGTGCCGCCTTGATACCTTGAAGCATGGATATAGTTCATCCTCATATGGCATGTGATGTGTGGCATCAATTGACCAGTCAAATAGATGCCGCCAACAACCACACAAAGACATATGGGATTCAGGTCTGCATAGTCCTTTGAGATGGTGGTGCCCAATTGACAGATGGCCTGTTCTACTTGCGATTGAGAAAAAACCTCAATGGATTTCTTTTCAATCAATTCAATGTTTATCATGTTGTTTTCCTGGCGTGGTGTTGGGCATTAATTTGGTTTGAGGCTTTTGGATGAGGCATAAGCGTGTTGTGTATTGGCATTGGAGGGTTGACTTGAGGTAGCAGCAGTTGCATTGAAACTTTTGTCCAGCCCTTTGGCACGCGCTTCAAATGATGTTTCGAGATCGTGGTTTTGAACCTGTTGTGCCACTTGCTCATTGATGGATACCAAGTTTTGGTTTAGGGCCTGCAAAGTCTGTTGTGCTTTTTTGATCGATTGATGCTGTAGTTCTTGAGTGATTTCAGACAACTGAGCGTTAAAAGTGGCCATGGCCGTATCATAATGTTTCATACACGGTAGAATTGGGTCACTGTCTTTTTTGATTTTATTTTTGGTGGCACGTGTTTTGTCGAGGTCATAGTGCTCAAGGGGTCCAGTTTTTGCAATCACTGCAGCCATAATGAGGGCTTTACAAAAAGATTCGCCACTCTCTTCAATTGTCAGTAAAGCAGATTTTGGGATTTTGGTGACTTCGCAGAAAGACTGAATGGTTAATCCTTGCTGTTGCAGATAACATTCAAGATCTTCAATGTCTTGACACATGAAAATGGGATCAAGCTGTGCTTGTGAGAGTTTGAGTTTCTCCTTAACGCAGTCAGAAAGGTTCTTGGTGATATTTTGAGCAGCATGTTCTGCAGCCTCAATGATTTTTTCCTGTAAAAACGTCAGGCGCTCTATCTGATTTTTGACAGCACTGCGCAATTCGATGCTGTCCTGTATTGCTTGTTGTTTTTTTTTGTTGAGCAATTTAAAGTCTTTTTGTAGGCCTATTTTCTCAGCAGCAATGAGATTGGTTGATGTGAGGTCAGAAAGTTCGATGTTTTTCTGAAGCGTTCTTTTAAGTTGTGATTTTCGTTCGATGAGGCTCGATGTTGCCTGCAATATTGGATTGATGCCCAGTTTGGTGGCTTCAAAACCCTTATGGGATTGTCGCGCTTCACGAAGCAGCGCACGTGTGTCTGAGAAGATCATGTACTCTGTGGTCGATGTCATCTGAATGCTCCGAATCGTCTCTGTTTATTATAGGTTATTTTTATGGAAATAAAACCAAAACAATGTGAATTAGTTTTGATCATAGGGCTTGAAGTCGATGTCAACTTGAAGACCTGATTGATGTTCTGGTTTGGAAAGTTGAATTTTAGCACGATGTAATTCCACAATTTGTTTGACAATGCCCAACCCTAGGCCACTGCCAGATGTGTTGTTGCCCAAGACTCGATAAAAACGTTCAAACACACGGTCATGCAGCGATGGCTTGATGCCGGGCCCATTGTCAATGATGGAAAGTCTCACAAAACCACTGTTTTCACAGATTTTGATGCGGACCTCTGTATCGCTTGGACTGTATCTTATGGCGTTATCAATGAGATTACGCAATAAAATGAGCAATGCGGCTTTATTGCCTAGAATCATGGCGTGCTGAATGTCTGATTCTAAAGCCAGCGTGATGGATCGAGCATCGGCATGGGGCAACAATTCAATGATCATGTCTGAAGCGAGTATTTGAAGATCTAGGGGTATGGGCTCATTGATCTCAGCATTGGGCATCATTCTGCTCAGCGTCAGCAGTTGTTCAACAACATGCGTGCTTCGATCCACACCATAAACAACTTTTTGGAGTGCTTGTTTCATGTCTTCGATGTTATTTGAATTCAATGCAACTTGAACGTGCGTGCTCAATGCAGCCAAGGGTGTGCGCAATTCATGTGCTGCATCACCTGCAAAACGTTGCTCACGCTCAAAGGCATCATGCAATCGAACGAAAAGAAGATTCAGCTCATCGATGAGTGGATGAATTTCGGTTGGTATATTGGCCATTTGTATGGCAGTCAGATTGCTGAGTTTTCTCTTTCTGATGGCTTGTGTGGTGATGCGTATGCTGTTTAGGCCTTTGCCCACGATGATCCATATCAACAAGCCCAAAAAAGGGTAGGTGATCACCATCACGATGATCGAGTCCTCGGTGATTTGATTTTCAATGCCCATTCTGAAGTTTTGCTTTTGGAACACCGAAATCGTGTACTGTTTGGATGGCACATATAGATGATAGATGCGCCATGCTTGGTTGTTGAACCAAATATTTTGAAAGCCATTTTTGATGAGATGTGGTGGATCCATGGCGGGAGCTGCAAAAGAGTGTAGCAGCAAAGTATTTGCTTCATCCCATATTTGAAATTGAGTGCTTTGCAGCATCACTTGTACGTTGTCTCTTTTGCTCGGTTTTGCAGATGAGGCAAGAATGTTGTGTGGCACTTGATCAATGGCGTGCTGAATGCGTTTGAAATCGGTGGTGTTTTCATCGATCAGCAATGCGCGTATTTTCTGTGCCGAGAGTTGCAGTGATGCATCCATGTGGTGCTGAAAACCACGATGTTCAAAAAACAAGTTGCCAATGATGGCCAATGAGGTCACCAACGTCACGCTCAGCAATAAGTTGACCAATAAAAAAGTACGAATCGAAGAAGTCATGCATCAGTTCTTAGGCAATTCAACAATGTACCCCACGCCACGAATGGTGCGAAGGTTCAGGTGATCTTTGAGTTTTTTTCTGAGGTTGTGAATGTAAACCTCAATGGTGTTGCTGTCGACATCTTCGCCCCAGCCATAGAGTGTCTGCGTCAAGGCATCACGCGTTTGTACTTTGCCGCTTTGCTCCATAAGTTTGTGCAGCAGTGCAAATTCTCTCCGAGAAAAATTGATTTCTTGATCCAGCACAAAGACCTTGTGTGCAGCAGGATCCAATGTGACTTCACCCACAATAATCTTAGGATCTGCACGGCCAGCACCACCACGTATCTGGGCACGAATACGCGCAGCAAGTTCAGCGAGCTTGAAGGGTTTGGTGATGAAATCGTTTGCGCCAGCATCCAGACATTGCACCTTTGTGAACAGATCAGAGGCCGCAGTCAATAAGATGATGGGGGTTTGTATGTTGTGCTTTCTGATGGATACGAGCACTTCCTGACCAGATTTTTTTGGCAGGCCCAAATCAAGAATGATGGCATCAAAGTGCTCTGTTTGTGTCAATGCAGCTGTCTGCCCCGCCAGACCATCCTTGACCCAATCAACGGTATACCCATATTGCTGTAGGCCGCTACATGTGCCTTCACCGAGAAGTTCGTTATCTTCGACCAATAATATACGCATGCCACAGGCTCCAAATAAAATCTTCTACCAATTATACGCAATTTGGTTATTTTTTGTAAATCAATTTGCAGGTCTGTTTCATGCGTCAATGCCAACTTGTGCTTTCAGCGCATGGGTCGTGTGATTGTGCGATAATATTTGTGGGCCATTCGGTGAATCTTGAGCCATGCCAAACTTGGCGCGTGGTAAGATGGTTTTGTCAAGCATGTAAAGCATATGAAAAGCGCGTTATGAATTAAAAATAGCTTGATTGTCAGTATCCATTGTCATTACTCTATGAACATTCGGGTGTTCTGTTGAAGCTGGAGGTGTTTCCAAATCATGCAAACCAAACTCATTGATGCTGTACTGAAGTCCAAGTTTAAAAACATCAAACTGACTGATAAGCAACGGTTCAAAAAGTGGGCCACACAACTGCTTTCATTCAATTTGTCCAATGCGTTCATCCATCAAGCTCCAAATGATCTGGCAGCCATGTTGGAGTTTTTTTGGCTGGGTTGTTCAAAGCGTTTGTCCAGTGCGATTTATGTGGCCGCATATCAAGCAGAACCCAATGCGTCCGGTGCCCAAGCGCACACCACTTTATTGATCAATGTGAAAGACACCCCTTTTGTGGTGGATACTGTGCGCTTGGTTCTCTCAAGGCAGGATCACGATCTTTATGGCTTCATCAATGCGGCTGACATGCCCGTGAGACGTCATACCAAAGGTGACATCAAGTCCGTTGGGCCAACCAAAATAGATGAAGCATCCACAGAAGCGTTTCTGATTGTTGAAATCAATCGCATTACCGATCAAAAAGACATTGAGCTTTTACTGGAACAGATTCGTTTTGCGCTACAAGATGTGCAATACGCGGTATCTGATTGGCAGCGTATGCAGGCTCGAATGTCTGTGGCAATATTGAATTTAACAGCATTGTCGCAACCTGGTGTGTTGAAACATCGAGACGAAGCCATTGATTTTATGAAATGGTTGCTGAAATTCTTCACATTTATCGGTTACCGCGAGTACACTGTAGATGGGCGTAAAAAGATGCTTCAGTTTGACACGGAAAGCCCATTGGGTGTGTTGCGCTCCAATCACTTCAATCATGATGAAGTTGATTCACATTCACCCAGAACCATTTTTGATCCCGACTCCATTGAAAAATTTGTGGTGGTGGGCAAATCAAAAAACAGATCCACCATGCATCGCCCACCGTATACAGACGTCATTGTTGTGCGACTGCATAACGATCAAGGGCAGTTTTTTGGTGAAATGCGCTTTGTGGGTCTATTCACGTCCAATGCTTACGAAAGTGATCCCATGGTCGCGCCATTCCTGAGAAACAAAACGCAAAGAATTGTAAGTGCTTTAAATGTGCCGCAAGCTGTTGGGTATACTCGAAAAAGACTTGGGCATATCCTAAGAACATTCCCGCGTGATGAACTCTTTCAGGCCGATGTGGCGGATCTCATTCCGATGATCAGAGGTGTGCTTGCGCTGCAAGACAGCAGGGCCACCCGGGTCTTCATCCGTCATGATAAGTTCAAACGCTTTGTTTCATGTGTGCTGTATTTGCCAGAAGCCAACCACACACATGACCTCACTGAACAATTGCGTAAGTACCTTAAAGATGTGTATCAGGCCAAAGACATCACCATCAGCACTCAGTCTACCGATCATGAGCATGTGTGTTTGTATTTTGTCATGCGAGTGGATGCCAACATGCAACCCACGAAGGCTGATGATCTGGTCACTTCAAAAATTGCTGAAATGTGTCGCTCTTGGCACGATCGATTGCACGATGCTTCCATTGATGTGTTTGGAGAAGAAAAGGGCGTATGCTTGTTCAAAAAAGTACGACACCGCTTTCCAGCGCAGTATCGAGAGACATTTGGCGCGCATGATGCGCTCAAGGATCTCAGTCACGTGGATCAATTGAATGAGCATGATGCACTGAGATTGGGTGCCATATGGTATGCGGATCAAAAAATCTTTAAAATTCGTGCCTATCAATACACACCAACACTGTCGTTGTCGGATGTGTTGCCCATTTTAGAAAATTTGGGATTGCATCTTAAGAATGAAATTGGTGCCGGTATATGGAGCGCTGGACACAATCATCGTTGCTGGGTTTCAGAATTCAATACGTCTCCCGCACATCCCATTGCCCAATTTGACGCCGGTGTCACGCAACAGATACTGGACTCATTTCATCATATTTATCAGGGAGAAACAGCCAATGATTCATTCAATGGGTTGACGCCTGTGGCAGGCATGCCCTGGCAAAAAGTCAGGATCATTCGTGCACTGTATCATTATCTGAAACAAATTGGCAGCATGCTGTCAGAGCAATTTGTTGCGACAACATTGATGCATTATGGCCAGATCACGACCACCTTGATGGCATGTTTTGATGCCCGTTTTAATCCAGAGATACCCACTGAGCAACGTCAAAAAATGTATGCCGCCCGTCGTCGTCAGTTGGTACAATTGTTTGAACAGATCAATACGGTCGATGAAGATAAGGTTTTTCGATCTCTACTTAATTTGATTGAAGCCATTGTGCGTACCAACGCCTATCTCAAAGATGATGCCGGTCAAACTTTGCCTTTTGTTTCATTTAAGATCCAATCCACACATGTCAAGGACATACCCCAACCAGCACCCATGTTCGAAACGTTTACGTTTTCCCATCAGTTTTCAGGTGTGCATTTACGCGCTGATAAAGTTGCCCGTGGTGGGCTCAGATGGTCTGATCGAGAGGATTTTAGAAAAGAAATTCTCGACTTGATGAAAGCCCAGCAGGTCAAAAATGCACTCATTGTTCCCAATGGTGCCAAGGGTGGGTTTTTGATCAAGAAAAATATGTCTGGCTGGACTAGGGAAGCCATTCATCAAAAGGGCATTGAATGTTATCAGATGTTTATCAAGTCTTTATTGATGTTGACGGATAACATTGTTGATGGTGAGTTGGTCAAACCAAAACAGGTGGTTTGTCATGATGGTGACGACAGTTATCTTGTGGTGGCAGCTGACAAAGGGACTGCGAGTTTCTCTGATGTGGCCAATGCCATTGCGCTTGACTACCAATTTTGGTTGAAAGATGCCTTTGCATCGGGTGGTTCTAATGGATACGACCACAAGAAAATGGGCATCACAGCCAAAGGTGCATGGGAAGCAGTCAAATGGCATTTTCAGGAATTTGGGCACGATGTTGCCTCACAGCCCTTTACAGTTATTGGAATTGGTGGAATGGCTGGTGATGTCTTTGGCAACGGGATGCTCCTCTCAGATCAAATTAGGTTGGTTGCAGCGTTCAATCATCAATTTATTTTTTTGGATCCAACCCCCAAACCTGCCATCAGTCATTCAGAGCGTAAACGCCTTTTTGAATTGCCCAACAGTATGTGGTCGGATTATGACCCAAAGTTGATTTCAAAAGGTGGGGGTGTTTTCAGTAGACAAGAAAAAGAGATTCCGATTTCAAAACCAGTCGCCAAGGCCTTGGGGTTGGTTGGCCAAACTAAAATGAGCCCAGCTGTCTTGATTCAGGCGATCCTTGCTGCACCGGTTGACTTGATATGGAACGGTGGCATTGGTACTTATGTCAAATCATCCAATCAATCGCATCATGATGTTGGTGACCACGGTAACGACCGTCTCCGCATTGACGCGACGGATCTTCGTTGTAAAGTGTTTGCTGAGGGCGGTAACCTTGGTATTACTCAGCTTGGTCGTATTGAAGCTGAGTTGTGTGGTGTGAAGATCAACACAGATTTCATTGACAATTCTGCCGGTGTGGATTGTTCTGATCATGAAGTCAATATCAAAATATTTCTCAACGGCTTGATGGCTAAACAGAAAATGTCAGCAAAGACACGAGATCAATGGCTGGCAGATATGAGTGATGAGGTTTCAAAACTGGTTTTAAAAAACAATCGAAACCAAAATATGGCATTGAGCCTGGCCGCAGCTGTTTTGCCTGAACATTTGTATTTGTATGAACGATTCATGGATTGGGCAGTTTCTCAAGATTATTTAAACAAAGAAATCGAATTCTTGCCATCCCCCAAACATCTCAAAGAACGTGCTGCATTGGGTAAGACCTTGACGCGGCCAGAACTGTCCATTCTGCTGACATACAGCAAGATCATCTTACAGAAGCAAATCATTCAAACAGGATTTTGTAAGCATGATGGTGTTGCGCACTATGCCTGGAAGAGTTTGCCAGCATGTTTGCGGGTCAAGTTTGAGTCCGCCATGGTGGATCACCCTTTGCGCCATGAGATGATTGCGACGCAGCTCAGTGGTGAATTCATTCAAACGCTTGGTTTGACCTTCATTCCCGAAATCAAAGATGAGGTTGACATCACCATCGAAGAAATCATGATGGCCTATCTCTTTATCAAAAAATTCTATGATTTGGATGCATTGTATGCTGCCTTGGATGAAGCAGAAGCATTTGTATCGCATGAAATCATGTTGCGTACAAGGGTCAGGCTGAGAATCATATTGAGAAGGAGTACGCGTTGGTTACTACGCCATCAAACATTGTTGAGTGGTGATCCCCAGATCTTGTCAGAATTCATTCAAAAGCGCGCACAACTAGTGCCGATACTGCCTGATGTTGTACAAGGCAATCAGAAAGTTGATTACGAGCGCATGATGTTGCAATTGTCTGACACAGACCTTGCCGTTGATACGTCAAAAATGATTGCTCAGATCTTTTTGATGCATGCGGCATTGTGCATCATCGACACCTCGATCATGTGCAGGGGAGACATCCATCAACTGGCCGAATTACACGCATTGTGTGGCGATGCGCTCCGATTTGAGCAGTTGCGTTCTTCTCTCAATTATAATAATTTTGCAAGCAGATGGTCTGTCATTTCTCGCTTTAAATTGAAAGGTATGATCGATGCCTTGCAATCAGAAATTGTCGTCATACTTTTCAACGCCATGGTGCAGCAAAGCAAACCCGTTTGTGAACAGGGCATTCTTGAGCAGCTTCAACAAAAGGCCCCGAAAGCGTATCAAAATTGGCAAAGTGCATCGATCATTTTACAGCCTGACGCCAATTTGGAATTTGAGGTATTGTTTGTGTTGGTTGCAGAGTTAGAAAAGTTCAAATACAAATTGATGGATGAATTGACACCAAAGTCTTAAAGCCGGAGTATGCTTGGATGAAAAATTTCTCACATTTGCGTTCGTCAAGTTATGGTGATTGCCATTATTTGAGTCATGGGCCAAAAGATGCCAAACACGTGATGATCTTTCTTCATGGCATACCCACCAATGCATGGTTATGGCGCAACATCATCGATAAAATTGATCCAACATGGTTGTGTGTGGCGCCAGATTTGCTCGGCATGGGTCAGTCTAAGCCAAAAGCTGATCTTGCTCTTGATGATTTCAGTGTGTTCAACCACATTGCATTCATCGAGCAATTCTTGAGTGCGTGGCCAAAGGCAACATGGACATTTGTGATGCATGGGTGGGGCTCCATCATTGGTTCTGACATTGCCAAACGGCATCCCGATCGTGTGCGCGGTTTGGCTTATGCAGAATCTTATTTGCGTCCAACGCACAGCCCTGAGATGCTGTCATTGCCCATGCAAGAGCTTCTTCATTTGCTGCAGCATCACGATGATATGGCGCAAGTGATTCTTGAAGAAAATTTTATGATAGAGCAATGGCTGCCGAAGTTGATGATCCCAACATTGTCTGAGGAAATCATGGCATTGTATCGGTCGCCATTCATCCAGCCTTCCGATCGGAAAGTGCTGCTGAAATACTTGTATGAAGTGCCGTTTGGCCATCAAAGAACTTCCATTGTGCGCTGCATAGAGCAATACTCTGAGTTTTTAATGTCGACCAACATTCCTAAATGCCTGCTGTACGCACTGCCTGGTGTCATGACGACCATGGACACCGTTGCTTGGGCAAAGTCCAGTCTGCCAAATCTCTATATGGCAGATCTTGGGGAGGCATTGCATTGCGCGCAAGAAAGTTGTCCCGACCGATTTGCCGATGCGTTGTACAACTGGACGGATACACTTGTAACATAAAGTATGTCATAAGATCTCATCGATGGCGCTCGGTATTTCTTGTAGATTTTGATTGCATCCATCAGCATTCATGACACCATGAGAAACATGGCCGGTTGGAACATGGCGGCTTGCTGAAAGACACTGATGATGCTGATCGTCGAAAAAAATGTCGGCGCCAAATGCAGATAAGAAAGCCCCTTTTTCTAATCCCCCCAGAAACAATGCTTCGTCCAAACGAATTTTCCACGCACGCAGTGTTCGAATGACACGTTCATGAGCGGGTGCAGATCGTGCTGTAACCAGTGCTGTTCGTATGGGACAATCATCAACAGGAAGTTCTTGCTGAAGCTTGTAGAGGGCTTTGAGAAAATTGGCAAACGGGCCTTTGGGTAGTGGTTGATTGGCTTTTTCAAGCTCATTACGTGCAAAAGATTCAAAGCCGCCTTCTTGATAAATTTTTTCTGATTCGTCTGAAAAGAGTACAGCATCGCCATCAAAAGCGATGCGCAGCACATCATCAGAAGAAACGTTGGCTTTTGATGGCAAAAGCAATGCTGCGGCATGCTGTGCCTGTAGCGCCAATTGAACATCCTCTTGATGTGAGGACAAAAACAAGTCAGCCTGAAAAGCCTTCAAATATAAAAAGGGTGAGGCGCCGTTGCTGAAGCATGCGCGCGCAATTGGTAGCTGATAATGTTCTATGCTGTTAAAGATGCGAACACCTGTGTCAGAGCTGTTTCTGGACACCAAAATGACTTCGACATTGTCATGTGCATGCTGATTGAGACTCAAGCATTTTTCAACCAAGCGAAATGCTGTACCCTTCTCAAGTGGGCGATGCTCATGGTCACGTTGATATTGCATATAAGCTTCAGCACCTTGTGTAAGAAATACATGGTGACTTTCCTCAAGATCAAACAATGCACGAGATGAAATTGCGATACACAATTTAGATTTGGTCCGAATGGGCTGTTGCATCATCAATCATGACTCCATGTTAAGCGCATAAAACAATAGTATGTGAAAGTGATCTCGGACGCAATTCATTCAAGTGGTCATCAAAGATTTTAAAGATACAGTGAATGCCCATGGTTCATCGAAATTTTTATTGGATTTGATATTCAAAAAATAAAATTTTAGTTATGAAGGATAAAGTAAAGTGATGGTTTAGTATTTTTTAAATACAGTATTGATATATAGGAATAAAACGACTTCAATCTGAGCGATGGTCAAGCCAGCTTTATATGCATCACTGAGCATATGAAGGTGACTGGCGAATCTTCGCTGTCATTTAAGAGCGCTGGCCATTTCATGTAAGGGAGCAAGCATCACGTCTGCGAAACAGGAACCAATGGTTTCTTCTGTGCCGATTCATGACGTGCACTGCGATCGCTGTCGATGTATCGATCTGTTGTG
The DNA here is from genome assembly GCA_965661085.1 of Candidatus Comchoanobacterales bacterium. Lineage (GTDB taxonomy): Bacteria > Pseudomonadota > Gammaproteobacteria > Comchoanobacterales > Comchoanobacteraceae > CBFIDA01. The sequence goes on from CBFIDA010000004.1 coordinate 47,352, forward strand.
GCTGCATTTTCATGACCAGCATCGTCACGTACATGTTCTCTTGGACGATGTTTGATGTCAGCTGTGATGGCCGTATGCCTCAGCCAATGTACAGTTGCAGCGCATAAATCTTGAGCGGAGGCATCTTTACCTTCTCGGTAAAGTGTGTCGATGCCAAGATCGAAACACGCTTGGACAATGTGCCGGATTTGTCGAATACCAAGACCACCGCGCCCTTTGTGTTTTGGAATGAGGGGCGTGGTTTCTTTTCGCATGGGCAGAGGTGTCAAACCAAGTGTCTTACGATATCGTTTTAAAGCGAAAAGCATGTCATCAGGTACAGCAATTTCACGTATTTTGTTGCCCTTGCCAATTGCGGTAAACCACCATCTTTCTTCATCATCAGGAGAAAAATCGCCCATTGTGGGGGTATGTAAATGATTGGGTGCCAATTCTGAAATGCGCAATCCCATCAAATACAAACAGCTGAGTACAAACAAATGCCGCTCATGTTTGGCGTCTAGGTCGGCCTGCGCTTGAGTGGCGATGATGACAACACGCCATTGATCATGACTCAGCTTTCTCGATATGCGTGTGTTCTGTGTTTTTTGTATGAGGGCGTTTTTTTGCCGAATCAAACGAATCGGGTTGGTGTCCAGATACTGTTCTTGTTGTAGAAAAGTATAAAATGTGCTAAGAATGGCCAGTGTGGATTTCAGTGCCGATTGACTCATTTCAAATGTTGAAGTTTTTCGTTGAAGGGTGTTTTTTTTCATGGCTTTGGGTGTTCTCACCACAAAGGGGCGCCATTTTATGTGTGGGACACGCATACCATCTTTGGCTAAAAATCGAGGATGGTGTTGTGTGGCGATCCATGAGGCAGGTGGGCTCTGTACAAATTGGATGTATGTCATGATGGCAGAACGATCTATCGAATGCAGTGGTTGTCCATGAACGTGTACGATCCACTGAAACAAGCGCTCTATTTCACGACGATACGCATTGAATGTGTCAGGCGATCCCTGATAACATGTTAGAAATGCAATCGCCAATTCGAAATCATCAAAAAACTCGGCATGTTGGATGAATGCGGCGTGTTGTACCAATTGCACTTTATTGAGTGGTAGGTATTCGGCCTGGTCAAAGAAAGGTGTGCAAGACATAACAATGCAGTTGGCAGTGATGAACCACAATATGTTAATCAACGAGGGTAAAATATGGAAGAGTTGTATTTAAAATTGTTAAAAAAAATCAGAGATGACGGTGTTGAGAAACAAGATCGTACTGGTGTTGGCACTCAAAGTATTTTTGGCGCTGAGATGCGATTTGACTTGACAACTTCATTTCCGCTCCTTACCACAAAAAAAGTTTTCTTTAAGGGCATTGTGCATGAGTTGCTATGGTTTTTGAGTGGTGACACCAACATTGGCTATTTGCGTGAGCATGGTATAAAAATTTGGGATGAATGGGCCGATGATCAATTGAATTTGGGCCCAGTGTACGGTAGCCAGTGGCGACAATGGCCTTCTGAAGACGGCCCCATCGATCAAATTTCAGCATTGATTGAGGGTTTAAAGCACCAGCCAGATTCGAGGCGTCATATTGTTTCAGCATGGAATGTCGCAGATCTCAAGAAGATGGCTTTGCCACCATGCCACTTATTGTTTCAGTTTTATGTTGCGAATCAGAGACTGTCATGTAAGTTGACACAAAGATCTGCAGACATTTTTCTGGGTGTGCCCTTCAACATTGCCTCCTATGCACTGCTTGTTTACATGGTGGCACAACAATGTGGTTATAAACCTGGCGAGTTGATTTGGTCTGGAGGAGATGTGCATGCTTACAAGAACCATTTGGAGCAGATAGACATACAACTCTCTCGCTCTCCTTTACCATTTCCTAAATTGATCATTCATGATTGCCCCAAGGACATATTTTCTTACACCTATGAGATGTTTGAATTGGAGAATTATCAGTGTCATCCATCGATCCGTGCCCCCATTGCCGTATAACCTATGTGCTTGCGACAATGCGCATGCATCAGTCTGATGCATGATGGCTCATGTGCGCGTTTTTATCGTGAGGTCATGCATCTTATTTGGGCATCGCTTGGTTTTATTTTCAGAGGCGTATTGTTTCATCAATTTGATTTGTAGTGCGCTGATTGAGTATGGGAGTGGATGCGTTGGCGTGATTTTCATGTTGATCAGAATGTCTTGTTGGTACTGGTGTGTGCGATTTTCATATCTTACGGTAACGGGCACGGCAATCTCAGATGGCGTCATACGCATGGGTCCGGATGTTGAGGCAGAGATGCGAAGGTTAAAGTGCCGAATTTGATCGATAAACTTCGAGTCTTTTAGGGCGCTGGTATAGGCGTCCCAGGCTTGAGGTGTGAAATAATGCGCCAGTTTTGCCAAATGATTTTGGATCAAATCCGGCTGCCAATCATACAGTTGTAGGGCATAGAATTTGGCCCATTGTTTCATCTGTGCATCGTCAACCTGTATGGGAGCGTCAGCTCTAACAGCAACAGTTGTGGTCGAGAGCGCCATAGCAGTAACCCACAAAGCAAGCGGGCGAGTGAGGGTCGATGACATCAGGTGTGCACCTGTTTGGCAATGATGATCGTTTCAAGAATTTTTGCAGCTTGATACATCTGAAAATCTTTATGAATGATCTCATCCAGTGCTTTTGAGTTGAGGGCTGTTTCAGCGGTGATGGTTCCTTCTTTCTGAGCGGAGATGTGATTGCTCAGAGAAGCTTCCGTGATGACATCATGGATACTCTTTTCGGTATGCTCATTTTGAATGCCCACTTGTTTGACAACAATATCTGGTCTCACGCCAGTTGCCTGAATGGATTTGCCACTCGGCGTGTAATAAAGCGCAGTGGTCAATTTGATCGCTGAATCGTTGCTGGTTGGAAGAATGGTTTGGACAGAACCTTTGCCAAAGGTTTGTGTGCCAAGCGTGATGCCTCGATGATGTTCAGATATGGCAGCAGACATGATTTCTGCCGCTGAGGCAGAACCATGATTGATGAGGACCACCAAGGGGGCATTATTGATCACATCACCTGCCGTTGCATTGGCGATGGTGTCCATTGCCTCGATGCGCCCTTTTGTTGAAACAATGGTTTTATCTTTAAGACGCTTGGCGTCTAAAAAGAGATCTGTGGTTTCAACTGCCGTATGAAGCAAGCCACCAGGATTGTTTCTAAGATCAATGATGTACCCCTGTATGGTCTTGTCACGTTGGGTTTTTTTCAATATGGTACGAAGCTCTTGGGTGGTTTTTTCGCCAAAACTAGAGATGCGTATGCGTGCCAAGTTATTCAAGCGCTTATAATGTACAGACTGTACAGAAACATTGTCTCTGATTAATGTGTGCTCTTTCACGTCTTTAGTGGATGGGCGATATGTTGTCACCCGGACCGTCGTACCCTTCTTGCCTTTGATGGCCACCAAGGCTTTTTCAGGGCCAATTTGAGAAATGAGTTGGTCGTTCACTTTAAAAATGATGTCATTGGATTGAATGTCTGCTTTGGCTGCAGGCGAATCATCTATTGGCGTGATGACACGCAGCAAGCCATCCTCGACGGTCAAAGAGATGCCAATGCCCGCAAACTCGCCTTGCGTGTTATCAAAAAGATCATGAAGTTCAGCAGGTGGCAAGTACATGGAGTGTGGGTCTAGCTTATTGACCATGCCATGAATGGCGTGTGTGAACAATGTATGATAATCAACGGGTTCTATGTAGTAATGTTGAATCTGAGCCATGACCGTGGCAAATTGGTCAATGTCTTTTTGTTCAATGCTTTGGGTGAACATATGTCCACTTTGATGAAGATGCACATGTTGGGTGTCAAACGGTGCATGACTGGTTTGGTGGCCAGCAAAAACGCACGACATTAGCCCTGCCACGATGACTGTGGAGATTACTTTCACGTCCCATCCTTGAGTAAAATTTGATTATAGCTGTTTGTGCAATGGTCCGCAAATTCAAATTGACATCATGATTCTATCAAGCGTTTTTGCACACAAAGTTTTGGTGTATACACCGGTTGTCCATCGTTTGGTGCGCTTCATCATGGCGTTTTGTCATAGAGTCGCTTGGATCGATATGAATTTTGTGTTAAACTTTTCAAATGTGATCAAAATGACACAAACAACGGAATTTTTAATTTTTTTTATATCATGGATCGATGGGGAATGTGATGCATAAAAACAATGTAAAGGTTATTGAACGCGCAACAGAAACAGATTTTAGATCTGACAGTCATGGTGCGCTGTTGTCTAGGATTTATGCTGCACGAGGTGTATCTGATTCAACGGATTTGGTTCGAAGCTTGAAGTCTCTTCATGAATACACCGATCTTCTGAACATCGAAGATGCTGCCGACTTGATCAGAAAACACATTGAGCAACAACAAAAGATCGTTGTCGTTGGGGATTTTGATGCCGATGGTGCAACCAGCACAGCGTTGCTTGTTGCTTTCTTAAGGGACATTGGGCATTCAAATGTCGATTATGTCATTCCGAATCGATTTGAAACAGGTTATGGTTTGTCTAAGGCCCTGATTGATCAAATCATTTCAGATAAAGCACCAGAGCTGATCATCACAGTTGACCATGGCATCACTGCGATTGAGGAAGTGGCGTACATCAAGTCCAAAGGCATTGCCGTTATCATCACGGATCACCACATGCCAAGTGAACATGGTGTGCCAGTGGCGGATCATGTCATCAACCCCAACTTGCCCAATCATCCGGAAGGGTTGAAACACTTGGCAGGAGTGGGCGTGGCATTTTATTTGACCATTGCTGTACGTGCTGCATTGCGTTCTGTGGATTATTTCAAGAATAATGCCTTGGCAGACATCAACCTTGCACAGTATTTAGATTTGGTGGCCTTGGGTACTGTTGCAGACATGGTGGTTTTGGATCACAACAATAGATTGATGGTGCACCAGGGTTTGATGCGTGTGAAAAATGGTTGTTGTCGTCCAGGCATCAGTGCGTTATTGGCTGTCAGTCAAAAGGACGCAACCATGATCACGTCTTCAGATTTTGGTTATGCTGTTGCACCAAGGCTCAATGCTGCCGGTCGCATCTCAAAAATGTCCATTGGTGTCGAGTGCTTGTTGACCACCAATTTTGAGCGTGCAGACATTCTTGCGGAAAAGCTTCATGATCTCAATCTAGAGCGTCGTGAAATTGAGATGGACATGCAAGCCAGTGCTCAAAAAATCATCAACGATATTGTGGCACAGAGTCTCAATGCAACATTGCCAGTTGGTGTTTGTCTTTATGACGCTGCTTGGCATCAGGGGGTCTCAGGCATCATTGCTTCGCGCCTCAAAGATGCTTTCAAGCGTCCGATCATTGTTTTTGCAAATGCGCAGCTTTCTGAAGATGAAGGGGGTCAAGCGTTGCCCGATGATCAAGAAATCAAAGGCTCTGCGCGATCTATTAAGGGGCTAGATATACGTCAAGTCCTGGCGAATATTAATGCTGCACACCCAGAGCTGATTCTAAAGTTCGGTGGACATAAAGGTGCGGCGGGATTGACCATACGGCATGCAGATTTCAAAACATTTTCCGATGCTTTCCAACAAGAAATTGCCAAAGAACTTTCAGAAGAAGATTGCTATGAAACATTATTGGTAGATGGCGAGCTTCGAACGGATGAACTGAACATTGATACCGCATCATTGGTTCGACACGCAGGCCCCTGGGGTATGGGTTTTCCTGAGCCAACGTTTGTTGGTGTTTTTAACATCATGGAGCAGAGGATTGTGGGTCAGCGGCATTTGAAATTGGCCATTCAGCCCAGAAATGGATATGAGATCATCAATGCAATCCACTTCAATGTTGCACAAGACATGTGGCCAGACCATAATTGTCAGTCCGTACGAGCGGTATATCGACTGGATGTAACAGAATACCGTGGATCAAAAGCCCTTCAGTTGATCATTCTGCATGTTGAAAAACATGAGGTGAATGAGCAAGTTGGCATTGCGGCGTTTTAATTCATTTGGTGGCTGCCATCATGTGGGCGGTGCTCAGTCAGGCGCGATATTTTTTGTCGATGTCACAATTTTAACGCGCATGATGGTGGGGCTATGATTGTGCTTTTTATCTTGTTTTGATGCCAGTAATCGATGATCCTGTTTGTGCATCAGGTGTCCAGTGAGAACTCAAAACCATACGGAAGAAGTTCAGAAATTGTAAAGGTTTTGGTGCCCAAGTAATCATTGCCGTGGGCAAGATGCACTTGACAGGTTGCGGTGGAAAACTCAGCGATTCTCTGCCGGCAAGCACCACACGGGGTGGTTAAAATGTGCTGTGATGAAAGCACCATGATCTCATTGATGTGTCGGTCTCCTGCAGCAACCATGGCGCTGATGGCATTGCACTCAGCACATACGGTCAAACCATAACTTGCATTCTCAACATTGCAGCCTGTATAGATGTTGCCATTGCTGGAAAGGAGTGCTGCGCCGACTTTGAAGTTAGAGAAAGGCGCATAGGCCTTCTCCATTGTTGCCAATGCTTCAATTCTGAGCTGAGGTATCGTAAGGCTTTCAGGCAAATTCAATTCCTTTGAAACAATGCTTTCTGGCTGGTGTGATCATTGATTTTTGTTGTTGCCTTGAATGTCAGTAAGCTTGCTGTGCTTTTTGTATTTGTTGGCAAATTTTTCAATGGCGCCCGTGGTGGCAATTTTTCGAATACCGGTGTAGGCAGGGTGGCACTTGTTGCAATATTCAACATGCATGGTGTCTTTTTCAAAGGCCATCAGCAAAGAAAATTGATTGTTACAACCACTGCACTGAACAGAGATCACTTGTCTTTTAGGGTGAATGGCTGGTTTCATCGCAATGGCTCCGTTGAATCATGAACCCGAATAAAATAACGTATGTACGACCTTATGTCAACAAATGTACGCTGGTTTTCAACGATTGCCATGTAGGCTTCAGCGAGAAGGGCGAACTGTTTCCGTTTTCTAATGGCGCTCGGGCCAGAGATGTTGTATGCCAGAGATTTGTTGATGCTCTTATGTGAATGTTTTGATGGCAAAAAACACGATCGGTGCACCGTTTGATTGGATTGGCGCTTGTTTTCACCACACTGATCCCCTAATATTGAGTTCTTTAAGATTGTGAGGAAAGCATGTTGATGCGGTTTGATTCGAAGAAATGCCTACCCTGGTGCATGGTTGGATTGGGGTTGCTTTTTTATGCATACGAATCTATGTTGCGCGTATCACCCAGTGTCATGAGCCTCGAGCTTATGGAAAATTTCAGTATCAGTGCCACACAGTTGTCACATTTGACCGCCTTTTATTATTACATTTATGCGCCCATGCAGTTTGCAGTTGGTATCTTGATGGATCGTTATGGGCCAAGAAAACTGCTAAGTTTGGCTGCGCTGATGTGTGCGCTGGGCACTTATTTGTTTTCTTCTACTCATGATCTGCACATTGCCGAGCTTGGCCGCTTTATGGTTGGCTTTGGTTCTGCCTTCGCTTTTGTGGGCGTGCTGAAATTGGCCACCATATGGTTGCCACCTGAGCGCTTTGCCATCGTTTCCGGCACGACCATGGCACTGGGCATGGTGGGTGGTGTGCTTTGCGATTTGTTCATGCCTACTTTGATTCGTACCGAAGGCTGGCGCGTTGCATTGCATCACTCGGCTGTCTTTGGGCTTCTTTTGGTTGCCTTGTTGATGTTTGTGCTGCGTGATGGCGCAAAGCATTCCCCAAGGGACTTTAAACTGGCAGATTCCTACAAAGAGGCTTTCAAAAACTTGTACGTTTTGCTCTGTAATCGTCAAATATGGTTGAATGGCTTCATTGGTTGTTTGATGTGGTTGCCAATTTCGATTTATGCCGAGACATGGGGGGTCAATTACCTGAGTCAGGTGCATCATATAGATCGTGCCACCGCGGCACACATCAATGCATTTGTCTTTTGGGGTTGGGCTGTCGGTGGCCCAGTCGTTGGATTTTTATCTGATCGCATCCGTAAAAGGGTACTGCCCATGGCCGTTGGCTCACTTGGTGCTTGTCTCTGTTTTGTTGCCATCATGATGGTGCCATTACCATTGTGGGCTTATGCCCCGCTATTGTTTCTGTGCGGGTTGTTCAACAGCACCCAAGTCATTGTTTTTGCAGTCAGTCGTGAAAACACCACTGCCATCTCTGCAGGCACTGCAGCAGCACTGACCAATCTGCTGACCATGGTGTCTGGCATCATTCAGCCCATTTCAGGATTTTTAATGGATTGGGCAGATGGTCCAACGCATGTTGCTGGCAGCGCGATATACTCGGCGCATGCCTACAACACTGCATTGTATGTCATACCTGCAGCATTGTTTGTTTCATTCTTATTGTGCTTGGTGCTCAAAGAAACGCATTGTCGAGAGCAATCATCGCAAAAAATCATGTCAGCACTTGGGTCTCATTGAGCGATTCGCAATCATTGGCCTCGCCTTATCTCGGCTGATTTAAAAGCTTCGATGAATTGTGGGGTCAATCACGTTGGCATAAATTGACCATGCTGAGTGCTTCATTCAGTATTTCAGTGTCTGCACCAGCATAGCTTGATGGTGTGAGATTTCGCAATACGGATGCATCGTCATCGGGCAGGAAAAGATCCTCAATAAGCTTCTTATATAAATTCGCATTGAGTTTTTGGCCCTGCGTGAGCTCTCGTATTGTATTGTATGCGTCAACATGACCGTGTTTCCGCAATATGGTTTGTATGGCTTCACCCAATATTTCCCAGTGCGCATCAAGTTCTTTTTTGAGGCTGTCTTCGTTTGGCGTAATTTTATGCAACCCATCATGCAGTTGTTGATGGGCCATGTCCGCATATGCCAAGGCAACGCCAATGTTACGCATGACGGTTGAATCACTGAGATCACGTTGCAGGCGAGATTGGCTCAGTTTGACCGCCAAATGTTGTTGCAAAGCGATGCTGATCCCAAGATTGCCCTCAGCATTTTCAAATTGAATGGGATTGACTTTATGGGGCATGGTCGAGGAGCCCACTTGTTTTGTACTGTTTTTTGCAAGCTTGAAATGATTGTGTGAGATGTATTGCCATATGTCGGTGCTCAGATCCATCAAAATGGTATTGATTTCAATACACCGATGCATAAGCTGACCAATGTGGTCGTGGGGTTCAATCTGAGTCGTTACAGGATTCCACATCAGCCCCAGACCTTTTACAAATGCTTCAGAGCAAGCCAACCAATCGACGTTGGGATATGCAATTATATGCGCATTGAACCCACCTGTGGCGCCATTGAATTTGCCTTCAATGTTGACCGCATCCAAATGTTGGATCGCCATGGCCAATCTTCTTACAAAGACAGCCAGCTCTCTGCCCACCGTTGTAGGAGTTGCAGGTTGACCATGGGTGCGTGCCAACATTGGCGTGTCGATGTGTTGTTTCGCGAGTTCACACAGTGTATCAAGCAGTGTCATCAGTCTTGGGCGTATTGTTTTTTGAATGGCAGATTGTGTCATCAATGCATACGCCAGGTTATTGATGTCTTCAGACGTACAGGCAAAATGTAGCCATGGAACATAAGTGGCCCATCCCTCGAATGCCTGTTGTGATAGAAAAATCTCTATGGCTTTGACATCATGAGACACTTCTTTCTCAATCATTTTTATACGGGTTGCATCATCGGTATGAAAATTGTGTAGCAAATACGTTAAGGCATCGGATAAGGCTTTGGGCAGTGCCGGACATTCCGGTATATGCGGCATGTCCGCAAGTGTCTTCAGCCAAGAAATTTCAACAAACAAACGATGCCATATCAGTGATTTTTCGCAAAAATGCTCTGCAAGGGCACCGCATTGCTTGTGGTAACGGCCATCAAGCGGTGAAAGTGAAAGCAACGGATGGTGAGATGTCATGATGTGCAATCCAAAAATCATGATGATATCATAAGTTTTGTGTTGAAAACATTCAAAATGTCGTTGTGCTTTTTCAATGTTGTGTTAAGATTCATCGTCACTATAGAAGCGATTCATTATGCATGCACCAAAATACCCGATTGTATCGCTGATGGGCCCAACTGGCACAGGCAAGACCCAGTTGGCGATGATGTTGGCAGACCACTGCCCTTGCCATTTGATCAGCATTGATGCCGTGATGATATATCGAGGCATGGACATTGGTGCGGCAAAACCTGACCGCGCAACACGGCTAAAATATCCACACGCACTTGTAGACATCTTGGACCCAACCGAGCGCTATTCAGTGCATCAATGTGTGACTGATGTTGCCAAAGAAATTGCAATTGCACAGAAAAATGATGCCATGCCCGTGTTGGTGGGCGGCACCATGATGTATCATCATGCAATTCAATTTGGCATGCATCGATCGCCGCCATCAACGATGCAAGCCAGGAAAAAAGTAAAGCAGATGCTGCAAACACATGGTCTTAAAAAGCTTTGGGAGATGCTTGACGAGCTTGATCCCAAGTTTGCGTCTGGCGTCATGCCGACAGACACCCAAAGAATTTTAAGAGGGCATGAGATGCTTCTTCATGGGCACACCTTGCCATCTGAGTGGTTGGATGGTAGTAGAGAAGTCTCTGTGCTGGATGGATACCAAACACTGACAGTTGTTTTAAAGCCGTACAGCCGTACAGCACTGTATCAGCGGCTCAACGATCGCTTTGATGCAATGATGGCCGAAGGTTTGTTGGAGGAAACAAGAAATCTGATTGATACATATGGTGTGTTGGCAGAATTGCCAGCATTTCGCGCTGTTGGTTATAGGCAACTGTCTCAACACATTGTGGGTCAATGTGACTTGGTGTGTGCGGCAAACAACGCAAAAACTGCAACGCGCAGATTGGCAAAGCGTCAGTTGACATGGCTCAATCGGTGGCAGGACGTATCGCGCTGTGAAATCAACTCGGATATGGACCTGGCATCCATGTTTAAAGAGATTTCGAATCGCATCGACCCATTGCATCATTTGGCTTATAGATGAATGAGATGCGTTGCTTTTAAAATGGCAACATAGTATAATGTTTCTACCGTCTAAGTTGACGGGAAACAACAACAAATAAAAGGAATCGGCATGAATCAACTCAAACCAACCACAACACTGCAAGATCCATTTCTCAATGCATTGCGTCGACAGCGTGTACCAGTGGCCATTTATCTCACCAATGGCATCAAGCTTCAAGGTCACGTTGCTGCCTTTGATCAGTACGTTGTGCTTTTAAAAAACAACAGCAAACAAATGGTGTTTAAGCACGCCATTGCTACCATTGTGCCTTCTCGCAATGTCATTCTCAACGATGACGATGAATTTGCAACTGAGCAAGAAGAGGACACCATGGAAGCCTTTTAAAGTTTATTTTAAAGGTTTGTAAACTGCTTAAAAAGCCATGCGTCGCATGGCTTTTTTGTATGTCAAACGCACGAAGATCACATACACACTGTATTCTCATTCATGACCCAAAAATGCATGTTGCTTGATGTGTTGAATGCGTCAATCTTTTGTGCACGCAGTGTTGCTGTACTTGAAGCATCATTGCAACATGCTCGTATCATTTTTTACTTGATGCGTCTCTGGTCGTTGATTATGATGAATGTGATCGAAACAGGGAGCAGTTGTGTCATTTCTTCAAGTAAAGCGTCTAAAAGGATTGGTGTTTCAGGATGGACCACCCAATTTAGACGAAATTCTAAAACAATTCATCGGCGGCAACCAAAAAGCCAAGCAGGCATTTAGAAAGCCTGGTCAGACCAGCACGCCTGATTTCAACATCAATATGAAATTGGTGCTGGGCCTGCTTGCCGTGGTTTGGTTTATTTCTGGGATCATTGTTGTCAAACCAGCAGAAAAAGCAACGGTACTGACATTTGGTAAATACAGTGCCACACTTGAACGGGGCTTGCATTGGGTGCCACCCATCATAAGCAGTGTATTTGTCTTGGATGTGAATAAAATTCACTCATTCAAACATACTTCTGAAATGCTGACCAAAGATGAAAACATCGTCGATGTGTCGGTTGCTGTGTGGTACCGCATCCGAGAACCCAAAAAGTTCTTATTCAACGTCGCCAACCCTGGCTTGAGCCTTAGAGAGGCCACAGCAAGTGCTTTACGCCAGGTCATTGGCCATACGGAACTCGATCAAATCCTGACGAAAGGTCGGAACAGAGTGATGGAAGATACCAAGCAACAATTGCTTGATATTTTAGACCGCTATCAAACGGGTATTGAGGTTACCGCTTTAAACCTATTGCCTGCAAAACCGCCAGAAGCTGTGACTGCCGCATTTGATGATGCCATCAAGGCTCGTGAAGATGAGCAACGCTTCATTAACCAGGCCAAAGCGTATGCTGAAAAAGTTGAGCCCATCGCCGTTGGACAGGCCAGCCGAATTGTACGTCAAGCCAAAGCAGATGCCAAGCAGATTGTTTTGAAAGCCGACGCCGATGTGGCACCATTTGTAGCACTTTTGCCAGCAGAAAAAGCACAGCCCGAGTTGACCAATACGCGTTTGTATTTCACAACCATGGCAAGCATTCTTTCTCATGTGCGAAAAATCATCACCAATCATGGCAGCAATACCAACCTGTTTTTGACGCCGCAAGGACAAAGACCGCAAGAACTGGCAAAAATGGCCGCACTGTCTCCCATGAGCGCGTCCCGTCAACCTGTGCGTATTGCGACGGCTTATCCTGAACATACAAATACCGTAGTGCCAGGCAACCGTACCCACCAGACAACCAAATATGGCGCAGCAGAGTCACGTTCTAATTACGCGTTCATTGCGCCCCCATCAAGCAATCAGCATGGAGCATCATCATGAAAAAAGTCCTTAGTATTGTAGTTATTGGATTCATTGTGCTTTCTTCACTGTTTGTTGTACAAGAAGGTCAAAATGCCCTTGTCTTGAGGCTTGGTAAAATCATTAAGGTTGACCAGGGCATGGTGCCGAAAAATTTTCAACCAGGCATACATGTCAAGATACCATTGGTGGATCATGTTCTGTACTACGATAAACGTCTTCAGACCCTGAGTCCAGGCAATCACCAGAAAGTGCTTACTGCTGAGCAGAAAAGATTGATTGTGGATTATTATGTCAAATGGCGCATCGTCGATTTGGCACAATTCTACAAAAGCACCAGCGGTGATGTTTCAAAGGCAGAGTACTTATTGATGCAACGTGTCAATGATACATTGCGTGCTGCTTTTGGTGAACGCACCATCAATGAGGTGGTTTCAGGTGAGCGCTCAGCCGTGATGAAACTTTTAAAGTCTAAAGCGGATGATGGCGCCAACGCACTTGGTATTGCAGTTGTTGATGTGCGCATCAAAAAGATCGATTTGCCTCAAGAGGTTCAGGAGTCTGTTTATTCGAGAATGAGTACCGATCGAGAACGTGTGGCAACCAAACATCGATCACAGGGTAAATCTGAGTCTGAAAAAATCAAAGCACAAGCCGATGCCAATGTCACACTTACCATTGCAAAAGCACGGCAAGAGGCTGCAGCAATTCGTGCAAAAGGGCAGGAAGAAGCTGCAGAAATATACAACCGTGCATATGGTGCCAATCCATCCTTTTATCGCTTGTACACCAGCCTTCATTCCTATGCCATGAGTTTCAATGCACATGATATCGTTTTGTTGGATCCAAATTCAGAATTTTTGCGAAAATTTAACGCCTATGGTCCTTTTGTCAAAAAACGATGACGCCATTCTATATGGATGTCCGGTGACACGTGAACGACCACTTTTGTCGGGCACCCCGGTGATCTGGGTTCGGCATGTGCTGAAAGATATTCCGACGCTTCTGAATGATCATGCGCACTGTGAGCGAAAAGCCGCTGCCTTTGCGCTGGGTTTGTTGCAAAGATATGCAGAGCAAAATCCATTTGCCGTGGCCTTGTCAAAATTGGCGCGTGAGGAGATGCGTCATTTTGAGCTTGTTCTGCGTATGCTGACGCAACGGGGGCATGCATACGGACCATTGAAGCCTTCCAATTATGCTCGAACAATGCGAAATCAAATGGATCAGTCGGAGCCCCATCGACTGTTGGACCATTTGATGATTGCGGCATTGATTGAAGCCAGGTCTTGTGAGCGGTTTGATTTGTTGCATCCGGCACTGCTACAGGTTGATGAAGAGCTGGCAAGGTTTTACGCCAAACTGGCTCAGGCAGAGCGCCGACATTATTTGCTTTACTTTAAAATGGCAGAGACCATGTGCGGGCATCTAGACATCCATGAGGCACATGCGCATTGGGCGCAAATTGAGGCCACAGAACTCAGCAAATCAGATGATCAAATCAGAATGCACAGTGGACATCCTGGATCAATGTAAATAACATGGCAAGATCAAAACCGTGAAATCTACATATTGACTTCGCTATTGATAATGATTATCATTATCGACATATATGAGGGAGTCTTTCTTGAATAACAATTTGAAAACAGCTCTGGTGAGTGTGTTCTTGTCGGCTTTGAATCTACTGGTTTATTGGCAATTTAAATTTTCCATTCATTCTATTGGCCTGACGGTTGTACTTGGTCTCATTGCGGTGTGTTGGAATGTCTACTGTGCGCATGAGATGGTCAATGACTCAAATGAAACCAAACTGTGGATTACTTTATTTGTGGCAGTTGCTTTCATTTGGGTGGCGCTGGGTGCATTTTTTGAATGGCGCACCGCCATCCTTTCACTGATTTTTTCTGGTTGGCTTCAGACTGTGATGTTGTGTGTGGGCATGCTTGCCATGTGTGGGTGGTTGTGTTTGAGTCTGACAAAAAAGGATGAGCTGTACGTTGTTTTGAGTCAAATCAAGGTTGAGGACATCTCCAAAAAGTGTGATGGCCAGATCATATTTGGTTTCTTGATCATTGTGATGGCATGTGTTGGGCAGTATTTCATGTTATTTCATTTGCCTTCATGGTGCTTTGCTGTTTTATGTCTGCCAGGGCTTTTCATGGTTTGTCAATATTATCAGGTACTTTTGCTACTGGTTCATGTGGCAGCCGAAGGTGGCATCACAGCCCAGGGTTTGTTTTCGCAAACACGCTCTTTTTTTTATGCTTTTATGGTTTGGGCTGTGGCGGCTTTTTGCGAATTTGTCATCGACGTTTCATCGCTCTCTCAAGCCAATACCACTTATTCTAATTCAGAACAGGTTCATGGCATGAAAAAGTTTGTTGTTTTTTGTGCATCTCTGTCTTATGGGGTTTGTGTTGTGTTGTTGGCTGTGTATTTGTGGCCTCAGATGATGCAATTGATTGGCCATGTGTGTCATGTCTTGCCTGTTGCGCTTTCAGTTTCAGGATTGGGCATGATGGGCTATGCTGTGGTTTGTGCATGTTTGTCTTTGGGGGGCTTTGGCGCCGCATGTTTTGTGTACCAAAATTTGATGGGACCCCAGCATGATGCTGACTCAAAAGTCCAACAAGATGGTGCGCAGTTCGGAGACGATATGGTTTATGGCCGGATTTTCTCCTTGGTGTGTGTTTTGCTCTTGATCTTGGCCATTCTTTATCCCATCTGGGCTGTTTGTATTGCGATGCCATTAATGATCTTTGTTTGGTTCTCTCCAAAGGTTTCCTACGCATCAATGGTGTCATCCTGTCTTGTAAATATGATCACAGGTTGTACGTGCTTGCTCACAGGTGTTTTGGGTGCGTTGTTGTTTTCAAATCTGATGGGGTTCTCTGCTTATGTCACTTGCATCAACGTGATCGCTGCGGGTTGTACCGATTTTTCGGTCTACCACCGTGATATAAAAACAAGTGTCCGGCCATACATGCCGGCTGTAAAATGGGTTCCCAACCAATCAACTCTCAGCAACCAGCCCTCAGCAACCAGCCCCCCATTTAATCATCAAGGATAGCACATGAGATTACAAAAAGTATTGGCGCACTCTGGATATGGTTCGCGTCGAGAGATCGATCGGATGATTGCGCAAGGCGATGTTTTGGTCAATGGTCTTGTTGCGCAACCCGGTCAGCAAATTGATGGCACTGAGCAAGTTCAAATTCAAGGTAAGAAGGTGAATTACAGCATGCCCAATCATCATATTCCAAGAGTGCTCATGATGCACAAACCAACTGGCTGGTTATGCTCACATGTTCGTCAAGGCGATCAACCCACCATTTATGAAGGTCTGCCCAAACTGAAGAAAGGGCGGTGGATTTCTGTGGGACGTTTGGATTTGAACAGCAGTGGTTTATTGTTGTTGACCAACGATGGTACATTGGCACAGATGCTGATGCATCCCAGTGCCAATCTGAAACGCATTTATCAGGTGCGGGCATTGGGCGCGCTGGACGAAGCATCATTGGCATCTTTCAAGAGTGGGGTTGAGATCGATGGCAAAACAGCACGATTTTCACATATCGAATGTTTGAGTTGCAAGGGCGTCAATGGCAAGTATGTTGTTTCCATTACACAGGGTCGCAATCGCATTGTGCGTAAGATGTTTGAATCAAAGGGTCTGAAAGTCAACCGCCTGAAGCGTATCGCTCATGGCCCATTTGAGCTGCCAGAGGGTTTGCCTGCAGGTCAGTTTACCGAGATAAGTGCAGGCATTTGGCAGTTAAAGTTATCACGATTGTTGAAAAAGAAAGCATGACTGGATCGTGACGTTTCTGGGCATATTCTGATGCATCGATTGTGCAGCCATAACGCTGCACGCATTTGCTTATCAGTAATCCTGAATGTCCAATTCATCCAAAAAGCTCATCAGTTTCTCGGAACGACTTGGATGGCGCAATTTCCTGAGTGCCTTGGCTTCAATTTG
>CBFIDA010000004.1:64157-94263 GCA_965661085.1 Candidatus Comchoanobacterales bacterium
TCTTTCGCGTGTGACTGCAAATTGTTTGCCAACTTCTTCAAGTGTATGATCGGTATTCATGGTGATTCCAAAACGCATACACAGCACTTTGGCTTCACGAGGCGTCAGGGTTTCAAGCAGCTGCTTGATTGTTTCTGAAAGCCCTTCATGCAATGCTGAGTCGTCTGGAGAAATTGAATTATGATCTGTGATGAATTCACCAAGGGTAGAGCCTTCATCATCGTCACCAATAGGGGTTTCAGTGGAGACAGGTTCCTTGGCGATTTTGAGCACTTTTTGAACTTTTTCTAGGGGAAGATCCATCATGGCGCTGAGTTCTTCAGGTGTGGGATCCTTGCCAGTTTCCTGTTGTACCTGCCGCATGATGCGGTTGAGCTTGTTGATGGTTTCAATCATATGCACAGGGATACGGATGGTTCGCGCTTGATCAGCAATGGATCGTGTGATGGCTTGGCGAATCCACCAAGTGGCATACGTCGAAAATTTATAGCCTCGACGGTATTCAAATTTGTCGACGGCCTTCATCAGCCCAATGTTACCTTCTTGAATCAAATCAAGAAATTGCAGGCCTCGGTTGGTGTATTTTTTAGCAATAGAGATGACCAAACGCAGGTTCGCTTCAATCATTTCGCGTTTGGCTTGTTTTGTTTTGGCCTCACCGATGGTGATCCGGCGGTTGATTTCCTTGATTTCGGTGACAGATATACCGGACTGTTGCTCTAGGAGAAGAATTTTTTTCTGGATTCGTAGAATCTTATTTCTATGGGCATTGATCTGTTCGCTGAAATCGGGATTTTTTTCAATCAATGTTTCTATCCAGAATGGATCGGATTCATGGGTTGGAAAGGTTTGAATGACTGCACGACGATCAAGCCCAATTTGGTCAACACAAAGTGATAAAATATGGCGCTCATGTTTTTTTGCAGTTTCAAGCATGTCACGAATCATAGCGATTTGCGCTGCATATTGACGTGTGGTCAGTTTGAAATTTGAAAACCGTTTCGACAATGTCTTTTGAATTTCGAGGGTGCTGGCATGATGTCGACCGTGCTCTGTTCTAGCGCTCTGATATTTGTCCAACAATTGTTCAATTTCATGCATGCGCTCATGAATCTCTTCTTTTGTGGGTTCACCAAGCATTTCAGAGAATGCGTTTTCTTTTACTACAGGCGGTGTTTGTTTGGTGTGAGTGTCTTCATTTGTGTTTTTGTCAGATTCTGTGGTGATATCTTCATCTTCACTGTCACTTTGATAATCTGGTTCGGGCTCTTCTGATAGGATCACATCTTGATGTTTGTTGGCAGAATCGATGTGATCGTCTTCATCTGGCAAATCTTGTGCTTCATTTTCTGATTTTGCATCGTCAACTTCGACGTTGGCTTCATTTTCTCTGACGGTGGTTTCGTCATTGTTGGTGTCAGCAGCGGATGAGTTGTCATCAGCATCATCAGACTTATCCACACGTATAAAGGTTTTTTGGTCATAAAATCCAATGAGGGCGTCAGAAAACTTAAGCGCTTCATCAAGGTGCATTTCATAGATTTGTATCAATGATACAATTGCTCCTGGATACATGGCCACAGCAGAAAGGGTGCTTTTCATGCCTTCTTCAATTCTTTGTGCCAGTTGGATTTCTCGTTCTCGGTTTAAGAGCGGAATGAGCCCCATTTCACTCATATAAGCGCGGGTTGGATCCTTGGCGCCTATGTCGTTGTTGGATGCAACCGATTCAAGATCATCTTCATCCAATTCGGCTTCTACAATATTATCGTCTTGCTCGCTGATGTTGGGCAATTCATCAAACACCTCAATGTTGACCTCACCAAGAATATTGATGATGTTTTCAATATGCTGCGCATCCATGATTTGCTTAGGCAGATGATCAATGACTTGTGCGTAGGACAAGATGTTTTTTTGCTTACGACCCAACTGAATTAAAAATTGTAAATTGGCATCGCTGTTTTTATTTTTGTAAGGGCTTGGATTGGTCGATGGCTTTGATGGCGATTGAAGAGTCATGTTGTAAACCTCAGGTCAATTCAGTAAGCAATGTATTCAAATGCGCTTTTCTTTTGAGCATGTTTTGTAAATTTAATTTGGTTTCTTCGGTCATTGAGATCGATTTATGTTTGGCTAAAAGCTGATCAATACGATGTTCAATCCACCGCAGCTCAGATTTTTTCATCAAAAGATGCAAGGTTTGCTCTGCGTTTTCAGATGATATGAAAAGATCCTGATGCGCCAGGGATTGAATGTTCTCATGGTAGGGCCCTTGCTTGCTTGCCTCTATCAAAGCTGCACTGGTGCTGCAGCCAAATGAAGCCACCAATTCTAGCATGTGATCCATTATTTTGCAAAGCAAAAAGTCTTGTTGTCGGAGGGCCTCTGGCACGTTTTCAGGTGTACAAAGTTTTGGATAATGCGTCATGATTTTGACAGCCATTTCAAAAGGTGTCGTTGAGACCACAGATTTCTTGCGGTCATAAGATTTTGGCTGTGGTGCTTGTGTTTCTTCTAGGGTTAATTCTAATTTTTTTTCTAGGCTTTGCTTCATCAATTGTTTGAGTACAGAGTTTTGCATGGTATCGATCCATGTCATGGCTTGTTTGCCAAAGATGGCTTTTTTAGACATCGTATCTGTTGGGTATTGTTGGTGAAGTGCATGAAAAAAGAAAGTGCATAAGTCCATGCCGTCGGCAAAGCGTTCTTTAAATGCGGTTTTGCCAAATTTTTGAATATAGGAGTCAGGGTCTTCTTGGTCTGGCATGAAAACAAATTTCAATTCAATGCCATCTGTAAGAAGGGGCAGTGCTTGTGTCAATGCTTTCCACGCCGCACGTTGACCTGCTTGATCTCCATCAAAGCAGAAAGCAATTTTTTGAGTGTATTTCAGCATGTGTTTGAAATGTTGTGTTGAGATTGCTGTGCCAAGCGTTGCCACAGCATTGAGGATGCCATGTTCAGCGAGCATCAGCACATCCATGTACCCTTCAACGACCATTAAGAAATCAAAGCGGTGTTTGCGAGCATGATGCAGGCCGTATAAAATGTGACTTTTGTGGAAAGTCATTGATTCTTTAGAGTTGAGATATTTGGGTTGAGCGTCGCCAAGTGCTCGGCCGCCAAAACCAACAACATGACCTTTCGGGTCATGAATGGGAAAAATGATCCTGTTTCTGAAATAACACAATGGATTTTTAGTTGTCGCTTGGCCATGTACAAGGCCAACGGTTTTGGCGGTGGCCAATGCCGTGCTTGAGAAAAATTGTTGCGGAAAACAGGAGGGTGCATAGCCAATTGAAAATGCTTCCATGATGTGATCGCTCAGCCCTCTCTTCTTCATGTAAGTGATAGAAGCCATGTTTTGTTTAAGTTGCTGAATAAAAAATTCAGATGCTTGCGCCAGTAGTGGTTTGGCCAGCGCATTGAATTGCGCAGATGGATCATGCTGATCTTGTTGTTTTGGCATTTGCAGATTTGCACGTCTTGCAAGTGCCGCAATGGTTTCTGGAAAAGTTGTGCGCTCAATATGCATCATGAGATTGATGATGTTACCGTTGGCACCGCATCCGTAGCAGTGATAATATTGCTTATCTTGGTGGATGTGAAAGGAGGGTGTTTTTTCGTTATGAAAAGGACATAGTGCTTTGTACCGCTTGGAGGCTGCTTTTTTTAGGCTGAGTTTCTCGGTTGCATAGGCAACAATGTCCGAGCTCTCAAGAAGTTTTTGTATGAAGTCTTGAGGAATGAGTCCACCACCATTGGTGCCATTTTGATCATTCATGCACGGTTCGAATCAAGACTAGATCGAAGCATTTTGGTGGCCATGCCCATATCAGTATGCTCAGGCAAAAGGGCCTTCATCCCTTGAACCAACTGACCAAATGGCAAATCGTTGGCATCTTCAAGCTCAGATAAGTAAGTTTCAATGATGGCAAGAATTGCTTCTTCGCTGGGTGCTTCAGGTAGGTAGGCCTGCAAGATGGCAATTTGATCTTTTTCAAGTTGAGCCTGCTCAGATCGGCCGGCTTTCTGATAATCTGCAATGGTTTCTTCGGATTGTTTGATCTGTTTTTGGATCAATTTGATCATAACCTGATCGGTGTTGTCCTGTTGTGTTTGTATCTTTTGATTTTTTGCCGTGTTCAGTATCAACCGCAGAGCAGAAAGCTTTGTTTTATCTTTCTCCTTCATGGCCAAAATCATATCTGAGTGAATGTGGTCATATAGCATGGATGCAGCGCCTTATGAATGCATTAAGTGCGTCGTCTTTTCTTTTTGCGTGAGGTGCGCATGAGGCTCATGGCTTCTCTCATGCTCTTTTTGATGGTGCGTCTGCGTGCAGCAGCTGCAGCTTTGCGAAGCTTATCGCACCTTTTTTCATGGTACCGATCTTCTTTCGCCTTGCGAAGGGAGCCGTCTTTCTCCATTTTCCTTTTTAGTTTTCGCAGTGCAGACGATAAGTCTTTAAATTTATCTACCGAAACTGATGGCATGCATAATCCTCTTTGATTTAACAACGCTAGGCGTTTGACAATAAGATCCGTAATTATATCACAGCCTAACCTTGGTTCAAGTGTTAAATTTTTTTTTTATAAGTTGCTGCGATTATTAAAAAAATATGGTTGCCCCAGTGTTTATGTTTTTTTCTTGACCTGAGTCGGTTGACAACATGCAGGTAGTGGAATATGTTGTGGTTATAGAGTTCACCAAACACGACATGTTGTGCTAAGGAGGCATTGTATGACGATAGAAACCTTGACCGAAGCGCCGCTTCATCAAGCCACTGAAACCAATACCAGTGTTCAGTCCAGTTTTTGGGCATCGCTGGATGTACCTCTTGATGGTCTGAAGGTCCGGAAACGCAACGATGAAGTCGTTGACTTCAAACCCATCAAGATAGCCAATGCGATTTTGGCAGCATTCAAAAATGAATTTGAAGGTGCCGAAAAGTCATCGCGTTTTCAAGAAATCATTGCACAACTCACCATCACGATCACCAATACTTTTAAACGGCGGTGGCCTGCTGGTGGCGTGGTCCACCTTGAAGCAATTCAAGATCAGGTCGAAGTTGCCTTGATGCGATCCAATTATCCAAACATTGCCAAAGAGTACATTCTCCACCGTGCCATGAAAGCGGCAAAGCGTGTGGATCAAAATAAAGACATTGTGCACATCAAAAAACAAGATGGTCATTTGATTCATGTTTCTAAAGACAGCATTGCTTCTTTGGTCTCATTTGCGTCCGATGATCTAAAAGATATTGATGCCCATCAATTGGCCGAACAAGCCTTTTGTGATTTGTACGAGGGCGCATCGCAGCAGGAATTGAACAAAGCATTAACATTGTCAGCACGTTCTAAAATCGAACAAAATACCGATTACTCACAACTCGCAGCCCGTTTGTTGCGTCTTGAGTTGATGGTTGAGGTCACCGAAGCTTGTGGCATTGCTTTTGATATGTATGAAAAACAAACTCACGATGCCGCATACCGCGAGGCTTTTGCTGCTTTTCTTGGGCGAGGTGTTGAGATAGACATCATTGACCCAGCCATGCTCCAGTTTGACCTGGAGCGCCTGGCCAATCATATGAGGCCTGAGCGAGACCTCCAATTTTCTTATCTTGGCCTCCAGACGCTGTATGATCGGTATTTTATCCATCATCGAGGTACACGTATTGAGCTGCCACAGGTTTTCTTCATGCGGGTGGCCATGGGCTTGGCACTCCAAGAAAAAGATAAAAATCAGGCGGCCATCGATTTCTACGACAAGCTTTCGACCTTTGAGTTCATGTCTTCGACACCGACACTTTTTAACTCAGGGACAACCCATTCGCAACTTTCAAGCTGCTTTCTCACCACCATCCCAGACAGTTTGAAAGGGATCTACAAGTCCATGTCAGACAATGCTTTGCTCTCAAAGTTTGCAGGTGGATTGGGCAACGATTGGACACCGGTGCGTGGCTTGGGCTCTCACATCAAAGGCACCAACGGTCAGTCTCAAGGCATTGTGCCTTTCCTTTTCGCATTCAATGCTTCAGCCGGGGCTGTCAATCAGGGGGGTAAACGCAAAGGGGCAGTGGTGGCTTATCTTGAGTCATGGCATATTGACATCTTTGAATTCCTTGACCTTCGGAAAAACACAGGCGATGAGAGGCGTCGTACGCATGACATGCATACGGCCAATTGGATCCCTGATTTGTTCATGCAGCGTGTCATGGAAAACGGTGATTGGACTTTGTTCTCTCCAGACGAAGCATCGTCCTTACACGATTTGTAC
The DNA here is from genome assembly GCA_965661085.1 of Candidatus Comchoanobacterales bacterium. Classification (GTDB taxonomy): domain Bacteria; phylum Pseudomonadota; class Gammaproteobacteria; order Comchoanobacterales; family Comchoanobacteraceae; genus CBFIDA01. The sequence continues at coordinate 70,437 of CBFIDA010000004.1, forward strand.
GGCGATGCGTTCAAGACAGAGTATCAAAGATACGAGAAAATGGCTGAACGCGGCGAAATTCGGAGCAGGAAGATCAAAGCCACAGTATTGTGGCGAAAAATGTTAAGCATGGTTTTTGAAACAGGCCACCCTTGGCTGGTGTATAAGGATCCATGCAACATTCGAAGTCCACAGCAACATGTTGGTGTGGTCCACAGCTCAAACCTTTGTACTGAAATCACTCTCAATACGTCACATGATGAGGTTGCTGTGTGCAACTTAGGCAGCATCAACCTACCAGCACACATTGAAAATGGGGCTTTGAACGTTGAGCGCTTGTACCAGACAGTTGAAGTGGCCATTCGAATGCTTGATAATGTCATTGACATCAATTATTACGCCATTGATGAAGCGAAAAACGCAAATGCCAAACACCGTCCCATAGGTCTGGGCATCATGGGTTTCCAAGATGCATTGTTCAAAATGGGTCTATGCTACGCCTCAGATGAAGCTGTGAATTTTGCAGACACAAGCATGGAACACATCAGCTACGCAGCGATACGTGCATCCAACGCATTGGCAAAGACTCGTGGCGCTTATGCTTCCTTTAAGGGATCCTTGTGGGATCAAGGCATCTTGCCGATTGATTCAGTAAAGATGCTTTCAGAGCAGCGTGGAGCGCACTTCAAACAAGATGCCAGTAGCACACTCGATTGGGCGTCTCTGAGGGCAGACGTTCAGAAGCATGGCATGCGAAATTCTAATGTGTTGGCCATTGCACCCACTGCGACGATTTCAAACATCTGTGGGGTATCACAATCGATCGAGCCAACGTATCAGAACCTGTTTGTGAAATCGAACATGTCTGGTGAATTTACAGTGGTCAACCAGTACTTGGTGTCGGATTTGAAAGCACTGGATCTATGGGATGAAATCATGATCAACGACCTGAAATACTATGATGGTAGCATACAATTGATTGATCGAATTCCACCAGCACTTAAATTGAAATATCGAACGGCCTTTGAAATACCGATTCAGTATATTGTGCAGTCTGCATCACGACGTCAGAAGTGGATAGACCAAGCGCAGTCGTTGAATCTGTATTTGGCCGAACCATCGGGTAAAAAGCTGGATCAGCTCTATAAACAAACTTGGATGTACGGCTTGAAAAGCACTTACTATTTACGAACCATGGGCGCAACAAGTGTTGAAAAATCAACGGTTGAGGGCTCAAAGCTTAACGCAGTACAACAACCTCAAAAACCTGCAGTCTGTAACATCAATGATCCAGATTGTGAAGCATGTCAATAACGGAGGAGTAACCATGACATCAGATACACGACAAACCAACACCGGTCTCGGTGATCTTGAAATGGGTGCCGGACGCATCAAAGTGTCCGATAAAAAAATGATCAACTGCAAAGCAGATTTGAACCAGTTGGTCCCTTTCAAATACAAATGGGCCTGGGACAAATATCTGCAAGGTTGTGCCAACCATTGGATGCCAACTGAGATTCCAATGGACCGAGATGTGGCCATGTGGAAAGATCCTGAAGCATTATCAGAAGAAGAGCGCACCATTCTGAAGCGATCACTGGGCTTTTTTGCCACGGCAGATTCCTTGGTTGCAAACAACTTGGTATTGGCGATCTATCGTCACATCACCAACCCTGAGTGCAGGCAGTACTTGCTGCGTCAGGCCTTTGAAGAGGCTTTGCACACCCATTCATACCAGCACATCATTCAGAGTTTGGGGATGGATGAAGCTGAGCTGTTCAACATGTACCGTGAAATCCCATCAATTGCGACCAAAGCAGAATGGGCGCTGAGTTACATTGAAAGCTTGGCCGATCCCGAATTTCACACTGGCACCCATGAAGATGATCAACGTCTTTTGCGTAACTTGATTGCTTTTTACGTTGTGTTTGAGGGCATTTTCTTTTACGTAGGGTTTGTGCAGCTGTTGTCTTTTGGGCGCCGCAACAAAATGGCCGCAACCTCTGAGCAAATCCAATACATTCTCAGAGATGAGTCCATGCATTTGAATTTTGGCATCGATGTCATCAATCAAATCAAAGCAGAAAATCCTGATTTGTGGGGCACAGAATTTCAGCAAGAAATTCGTGAAATGATCTTGAAAGGGATGCAGCTTGAGTATCAATACGCTGTGGACACCTTGCAGCAAGGCGTATTGGGCTTGAATGTTGGTATGTTTGAACAATATTTGCACTACATTGCCAATCGACGTCTGGTTCAAATTGGTCTTGAGGAAGAGTTCCCAGGCACCAAAAATCCATTCCCTTGGATGAGTGAAATCATTGACCTGAAAAAGGAAAAGAACTTCTTTGAAACCCGTGTCACCGAGTATCAAACTGGTGGTGCCCTAGACTGGGAAGAAGGCGAGGACAACAGCTGGTAAGGCATCTGCCTTGCGTGAAACCAAAGGGTCAACACCATTTTAATGCTGTGTTGGCCCTTTTTTTATGACCATCATTGTGTCACGCATGTTTTTTCCAGCGTGACATCCAGTCCCCGATGGTTGTGCCTTGCACAAGGATGGAAAACAAGACCACAGAAAATGTCATGGCCAAAATAAAGTTTTGATAGGCATATTGCCTGGGTATGCTCAGCGCCAAAGCCAAAGCAAGGCCGCCTCTCAGACCACCCCAGATTAAGATTTTAGAAATGTTTTTGGGTTGTTTTTTAAAATGGTGAATGCAAGCCATGGGCAGTATCACCGATGCAGACCGCACCATCAAAGCCAACACAATGGCCATGGGCATGGCATACAATAAGATGGCATCCCATTGAATGATCATCATTTCAAAACCTACAAGAAAAAATAAAACAATGTTCAGCAATTCGTCAAGCAGCGTCCAAAATAGGTAAAGCGTGCGATGCGCCTTTTCTGGGCAGTGGTGTGCGATGTATATGCCCGACGCAACCATGGCCAAAGGTCCAGACACATCAAGCCATTGACTGAAAGCATAGCCCCCTGTGACAACACCAACAGTCAGTAAAGTTGGCAAGGTGGGATTATGTACGCTTTTTCGAATGGCCGAGACACAGACGATCCCGAGGGAGATGCCATAACACAGACCTCCCAAACTTTGTTGAAAAAACAGGTGGACAATGTGTGGCATCGTTGTGTGGCTGCTGGTCAGAATGGCCTGATAAAGTGTCAAGAATGTGACAATGCCAACACCATCATTGAATAAACTTTCTCCAGCAAGCACTGTTTCAATGCGTTTGGGCACTTGCATTTGTTTGAGTGTTGCAATCACAGCAATGGGATCTGTGGGTGAGATCAAGGCACCAAACAACAAACAAGGTGCTAAGGGTATGGGATGACTTGGTGCCAAGTGTCGCCATGCAATCAACGTATTGAGTGCGAAGTAGGTCAAGTAGCCCATCAACACAGTGGAAAGCAATGTGCCCGCAGTGGCCAGAGTGGAAACTTCGATTTTCACCTTTTTCAATGCATCAATGTCCATAGAAAGCGCGCCTGCGAACAATAGGAAACTCAGCAGACCATTCATCAGGATGGCGTTGAAGTCAATGGCCGCAATGTTTTTGATCCATGATGCAGTAGAACCAGAACCAAAAATCTTTCCAATGCCAATCAACCCAAGAGATGTCAAAACGGCAGCCAACATCACACCGATCGTGGGTTGTAGTCTGGCAGTGCGATGGTTGAGATATGTGATAACAATGGCGATGCCTGTTAAGCAATATGCTTGTGTGATGACGTGCATGTCAGCTCCATCCGAGAATAACGTGAGGGTCTTACATTGCAAACATAAACCATGACGCTTGAATGTCAAGCAGAGTTGGACAGTCACTGAAATCGACGACCACAAGGGCAAACCATCGTCAGATGGAACGATTTTGATCTTGCAATAAAAGCATCTCACAGTAAAATGATGACAGTGTGTTTCCCTTGAGCCTCTCATGAAAAAAGCCCTGGCCGATTTTATCGCAACAGAATCCACTGGTGGCATTGTGCTTTTTGTGGCCGCCATATTGGCTCTGGTGTTCAGCAATTCATTCATGTGGCCCAGTTACCTTGAAGTCAAATTTTATCCCCTCGGGCTTCACATTGGTCAGTGGGCATGGCACAAGCCCTTGATACTATGGGTCAACGAGGGTCTGATGACCATCTTCTTTTTCTTGATCGGACTCGAAATTAAAAAAGAAATGATGGTGGGAGCGCTTAAAACCCGACAAAGCAGAATGTTGCCAGCTTTTGCAGCGATGGGTGGCGTTGTCATGCCTGCTGTGGTGTATTCAATCATAACGCAGGGAGGGCATGTGGCAGGATGGGCGATTCCAACCGCCACGGACATCGCATTCAGTCTTGGTCTGCTTTCGTTATTTGGACGTCAAACACCACTTTCCTTGAAACTCTTCTTGATGGCAATTGCCATCTTTGATGACATTGCCGCCATTGCCATCATCGCAATGTTTTATACAAATCAATTGTCATTGACGGCTTTGGTTTGTGCGGCTGGGTTCTTGAGTTTGCTGGTGTTGTTTTCACGTCTACGCCTATCCAAGCTGTGGCCTTATCTATGTGTTGGCATTGCGCTGTGGGTTGCTGTTGTGCATTCTGGTGTGCATGCCACGCTGGCAGGTTTTTTGGTGGCGGTCCTGATACCACTAGATGTAACCTGTCCTTCTAAGGGTCCAAGTCTGGAATCTCACCTACATGCATGGGTGGCTTTTGGTGTGCTGCCACTTTTTGCATTTTTCAATTGTGGCATATCATTCGATGCAATCACTACAGCGCACCTTTACCATGCCGTGACGCTCGGTATTCTGTTGGGTTTGTGTGTTGGTAAGCCACTTGGTATCATGGCTGCGGTATGGTTTGCCATGAAAATGAGATGGGCAACGATGCCTGACAAAACAAAATGGATGCACGTGCTGGCTGTTGCATGCCTGTGCGGTGTTGGTTTCACCATGAGCCTTTTCATTGGCGAGTTGGCCTTTGCCTCTGAACAAGCAGAAGCATGGATCAAAATAGGGGTCATGGCTGGCTCATTGCTCTCAGGAGTGATGGGGGCTTTAATATTACTGAAAACACAAAAGCAGGAGTGAGAAGATGTTGAGTGTGGGTGATGCGTTACCAAATTTCGCGTTGATCAATCAACATGGCGAGACCATAAGTGACAAAATGTTGCAGGGTCATCCATGTGTGATTTACTTCTATCCCAAGGATATGACACCAGGTTGCACGATGGAATCCTGTGACTTTAGGGATTTAAAAGATGTGTTTGCTGCACAAGATGTTCGGATTCTTGGGGTTTCCAAAGATTCAGCGGCTTCGCATCTAAAGTTCATCGAGAAATATGAGCTCAACTTTGATCTTTTGGTTGATACTGAAGCGACGTTTGCAGACGCCTGTGGTTTTTGGGTTGAAAAATCGATGTTTGGTAAAAAGTACATGGGCATGATGCGTGCCACACTGTTGGTTGATGCCCAAGGTGTTGTGCAAAAAATATGGTCTAAAGTGAAGGTCAAGGGTCATGCTCAAGCTGTTTTGACTGCACTCAACACCATACATGCTTAGCATATTCAATCGCATCCACTTATCTATGAAGGGCAGTCAATGTCAAAAAATAAATCCCTCACAATGATGTCGTTGGTCATGATGACCATTGTATCGGTAGACAGTATCAGAAATTTACCTGCTGGTGCCTTGTTTGGTGCATCATTGATTTTTTATTACATCCTTGCTGCTTGTGTTTTTTTTATTCCGGCCGGGCTTGTTTCGGCAGATTTGGCCACGCGGTTTGAGGACAAAAGTGGCGTTTACGTCTGGGTCCGCTCTGTCCTTGGTCAGCGCATGGGTTTGCTTGCCATATGGTTACAATGGATAGAAAATGTGGTGTGGTATCCGGCCATCCTGTCTTTTGCAAGTGCCTCGATCATTTATTTGTTTGCGCCAGGCTTGGCCAAAAATCCAACTTACATGGGTGTGTCCACTTTGGCTGTGTTTTGGATCCTGACGTTTTTGAATGCACAAGGCATGAACATCTCTGCGCGTTTCAGCAATGTTTGTGCTGTGTTGGGGTTGATTTTCCCCATGTCGGGCATCATCCTGTTGGGCTATGTGTGGTATGCCTCAGGCAAACCAGTTCAAATAGACATGAATGCTTGGATGCCACATTTAAGCAGCAACACGTGGGTCTCATTGACCAGCATCATGCTGTCATTGTGCGGTATTGAGGTTGCAACGGTGCATGCCGAGGATGTTGAGCATCCAACCAAAACATTCCCTAAGGCGCTCTTGTTGTCGACATTTGTGATTGTTTTAACCTTGATCTTAGGTTCCTTGTCCATCGCGCTGGTTGTGCCACACCAGCAGTTGAGTTTGGTTTCGGGCATCATGCAAACCGTCAATCATTTTTTATCGGCCTATCATCTGAAAGGTTTGCTGTTTTTCTTTGCCTGCATGATTCTTTTGGGAGTCCTTGGTAGTGTCAGCAATTGGATCATCGCGCCGACACGTGGTTTGTATCAAGCTGCATGCGACGGCTATTTCCCTAAGTTTATGAAAAAAACCAATCAAAAAAATGCGCCCGTTGGTTTGCTGTGGTTTCAAGGTGGCATTGTCACAGCATTGTGTGTGGGTTATATGGTCTATCCCAGTGTCAGTGACGTATACTGGTTGTTGACTGCTGTCGCCGCAGAGTTGTATATGTTGATGTATGTTTTAATGTTTTTTGCCCATCTTTGGTTGCACTGGAAAAAAAGCAGTTTGCTTGACCAGGATGGTTTGATTCAAAGTCGTGTGGGCGCCATATGCATCTCTGCGCTGGGCATTGTGGGTTGCGTCATCACATTGGTGGTGGGTTTGATTGAGCCAGACGCCATACACATAGGCTCAAAACTACAATTTGCGATGCTGGTGTTGGTAACGGTTTTGATCTTCACTGTTCCCCCTTTGTTCGCTTATCAATTTTATAAGCGTACACCGCGTTGAAGTGCTTCACTTTGCATGGCCAATCGGGTAGGGGATACCCTGTTGATGGCGCTTCGATATGAAAATGGCATTTCGATTGATTTGGGCATCATAAAGCGTCTGAAGCCATAGAATCTCCTTTTGTAAATCCATATGCTGGTGCGGACTGGATCGATCCACATCTTTTACAGAAGGGTGACTTTCTAAGAAAACATGACCATATTGATTGCGTCCCAATTTATTTGCATGGTGCACGATGTGTACAGGTGTTCCTTTCTTTACCAAGCCATAAAGTGTTTGGACATGGCGATTGAACATGCGAATGCACCCAGAGCTGACAAGTTTACCAATGCTGGAGGGTTGATTGGTGCCATGAATCAAAATGCCAGGTTCTTTGAGATAGATGGCATAATGCCCGAGCGGGTTTTTGGGGCCTGGTCCTATTTTTTCAGGTAAAATTTTACCATGTTTGTCGAGGGTGTGAGCACGAATTGAGTTGGGTACATACCACGTTGGATCTTGGGTTTTTGACTTGACAAATGTCGTTTTGATGGGCGTTCGCCATCCACGTCTGCCCATGGCAACAGGAAAAGTGTAAACGCGTTTCTCATCCTTGGGAAAATGATACAAGCGTAATTCTGGCATGTTGATGACAATGCCATTTCTGAATGACTTTGGGGGCAAAACATATTGTCCTGGTATCATAACGGCTGTGCCAGGCTTTAATTTTCTATTGATTGAAAGGGAAGGGTTGGCGCGCTTGATTTCATTGACGCCAATCTCATGATCACGTGCAATGGCGCCCAAGTCATCTCCCTTGATGGCCAACACAGTGGTCATTTCTCCGACAATATCACTGTCATTTCGTATGTCAAACACAGCACCAGATGCCGTGACGGACAATCCAATGAGAAGGCAAAAGGTATCCTTCATAGACGTGCTCCATGCAAAACAATCATGTTCATCATAATCATGATACATTTTTTTTTCCAGCAATGATCGTGCATGCAGCGGTGATTTTGCAGGGTGCTTCTAACATTTAAGTAACACAATAAAAAAATATATAAGCTATAATGTTGAAAAAAGGCAAAAATATGAAAAAGTCAATCTTGGTGCTTTTGATCATGAGTGTCACATCTATGGGTATTTATGGGCAGTATTCAAAAAAATATTATGGACATCATTTGTGCAATAAAAAAGATTTTACATGCAAAAAGGTCAACCCGCGACATACATGGAAAGCGCATTTTCCAGATGTGCACGAACGTGACACAATCAAGCGTCTCAATCGTGTCAATTTGCACCATTTCAATCGGCCTTATATTGTCATACCAAATGATCCACACAGCATGCGTTTGTCACCAATGCCGACGCACATTGACACACTCAACGAAAAGGCCATCGTGGTCGATTTGTCTCAACAGGCTTTTGGCGCTTATGACCGTAACGGCAAAAAAATCAAATGGGGTCCCATCTCAGGAGGTAAAGCGTGGTGTGCGGATGTTGGTCGGTCATGCAAGACCGTTACAGGCACATTTCGGGTGACACGTGAGGGTGGTGCAGGTTGTGTGTCAAGAAAATATGACAATGCGCCAATGCCGTATTGTATGTTTTTTCATCGAGGCTATGCCATGCATGGGGCTGTGTTGCCAGGTCACCATGCCAGTCATGGTTGTGTGCGCATGTTCACCGAAGATGCCAAATGGTTGAATCATGAGTTTGTGACGCCAGGCACAAAAATCATTGTGAAAAAAGGCTTTTCTAAATAGTCCTTTGGGGCTGTTTGTCTGTATGAAAGCCCAAATGCTGTGTGCATGCCTTTTTAAAGGCAAAGAGTACAGTATTTTCTCATGGAAACTTGTATTTTGTTCAGAAACCAGCAATGATAGAAACAGTTGATTGCCGGATCGCACTATGGCCAAGTTGCATTTTTATTATTCTGCAATGAATGCGGGGAAAAGTACCACACTTTTACAGGCCAGCTACAATTATCAAGAGCGCGGCATGGAAACCTTGATTTATACGCCAGAGTTGGACACGCGTGCAGGCATCGGCATGGTTCAATCTCGCATCGGTTTACGCGCGCAGGCTGTGGCTTTCAAAAAAACATGCGATTTATACGCTCTGACCACACAATGTCGTTCTGATTCAAAACCCAATCTCAAATGTGTGCTGGTCGATGAAGCACAGTTCTTGACGCGTGAACAGGTCCTGCAGCTTGGTCAGGTCACCACCCTTTTGAATATACCGGTCCTCACGTATGGTTTGCGCACTGATTTTAAGGCAGAGCCTTTTGAGGGCAGTCGCTATTTGCTGGCGCTTGCAGATCAAATCATTGAGATCAAAACCATCTGCTTTTGCGGGAAGAAAGCCACCATGAATTTGCGCATCAATGAAACAGGCCTGATTTTGCGTCATGGAGCGCAAGTCGATATTGGTGGCAATGACAAATACATTGCCGTTTGTCGGCAGCACTTTTCTGAGCTGGATCGTATCCCCAGTGAAGTTTTAAACCACCATCCCGAACATGAAATTGGGTATGACTTATCACAAGAGGAGCCTTCATGATACCTACAAATGCAACACGCGCACATCATCGCAAACAGGCATGGCTTGTCTGTTTGGTGGCATCATTGTTTTTCATGAATGAATTCATGCGCATCAACATGTTCAATGCACTTCGGCCTGATCTCATGCGTGTTTTTGATATTTCAGCCGCATCCTATGGCCAATTGTCCGCTTATTATTTTACTGGCAATGTGTTGATGTTGTTTCCTGCTGGTATGTTGTTGGATCGTTATTCAACACGCACCATTTTACTGATTGTCAGCATCATGTGTGCACTGGCAAGTTTTTTTCTTGGTATGTCTGAGCATCTTTGGGCTGCAAGCTTGGCGCGATTTGTGGTTGGATTGGGCGGGGCTTTTACCGTGTTGTCTGCCTTAAAATTGGCTTCTCGTTGGTTTGAGTCAGACCAAATGGCTTTGGTTTTGGGCGTGATTGTGACATTGGGTATGCTGGGTGGTTTACTGGTCCAAACACCTTTTGTCATGCTCAAGAGCCATATTGGATGGCGCGCATCGATGTATTTGGATGGGTGTTTTGGGCTGGCAACGGCTGTCTTGATCTTTTTCCTGGTCAAGGACTTTCCACCAGGGGTCAAACCAGACACAGTCCAGCCCATCAGCTTTAAAGCAATTTGGCAAAGCTTTAAGTCGGTCGCAAACAACCGCCATACATGGTTGGGAGGCATTGTCATCAGTTTGCTAAATTTACCAATATTCATCTTTGGTGGCGCATGGGGCATCACATATTTGGTGCAATACCACCATTTGACAGACATACAAGCATCACTCGTGACATCGATGATGTTTGTGGGCATGATTTTTGGCAGTCCCCTGTTGGGTTGGTTGTCAGATCGTTACAGCGTTCATTTTCAGGGCAGTCGAATGCACCTCAAATCTCAGGGATCACGCACTCAGCTCTTAGTATGGTGTACCCTGGGTGCCATTGCATGCAGTGTCTATTTTGAGATGGCTGGCATGCTTGTTTACCACACTCTGATGGCCTTGTTTTTTTTACTTGGCTTTCTTTCAGGTGGTCAGGTCATAGGGTACCCATATGTAACCGAGCACAACAAACCTGAGCATACAGCTGCATCAGGTGCGCTGGCATCAATTTTGATCATGTCGGGCGGCTATGTTCAGCCATTTTTTGGTTGGCTGTTGGGCTTTAAGGGCGATCATCATGTGCTCAAACATGCCATCATCTACACGGCTTCCGATTTTGATTTGGCTTTGTGGTTGCTGCCTGCTGCATTCGTATTGGCATTGTTTTTGATTTTTGGCATGCAAGAAACACATGCCAAGCCAGTGCATGATGCGTCATAAGTTGTTGCAACATTTGAGAAGTTATACTATGATGTTTCTTTTCTAAGATGCTGAAGAATATGGCCTTAAAGATAACAGATGCATGCATCAACTGCGATGTTTGTGAGCCAGTTTGCCCAAACGAAGCCATATATCAAGGTCCAGAGATCTTTCACATAGACCCCAAGCTTTGCACAGAATGCGTGGGCCATTATGAAACGCCACAATGTCAACTGTATTGTCCGGTTGATTGTATTCCGCATGATGACCAGCATGTTGAAACACATGATGCGTTGATGAAAAAATACCAAAGCCTTCAAAATGACATCACCAAGGCGTGATTGTGGGCTGTTATGTACGATAATGACTGGAGTCTATCATGGCCATGATACATTTATTGAGACACGGCGAGTCCATTTGGAATGTTCAAAACCGTTTCACCGGATGGGTTGATGTGCCTCTGACTGAAAAGGGCATGCAAGAAGCCGAGCATGCAGGCACAGTTCTGCGTACCATGCAGCTTGATCATGTCTGTTGTTCTGACCTTCTGCGTGCACAAGAAACCGCCATGATTGTCATGCGAGCCCATGCATCAACCCTTTCGCCACAGCGTGTGAGAAGTTGGGACGCATGTCACGATGCCAGCATGATACCATTGTTGGTGGACGCCCGGTTCAATGAACGACATTATGGGCTGTTGCAAGGTCTAAATAAGCAGGAAACCATTGTCAAACATGGGGCAGCACAAGTGAAGGCATGGCGGCGTAGTTTTGCAACTCGTCCACCTGAAGGAGAAAGTCTTGAGGATGTGTGTCAACGCACGCATGCGGCATTTGACGCGCAAATTTTGCCTTTGTTGATGCAGGGAAAGCATGTTTTATTGGTGGCACATGGCAATACGATTCGTTCCTTGATGATGAAATTAGAAAAGTTGGCGCCTGATGAAATTGATGGCGTAGAGTGTGCAACTGGCGCAATCATCAGCTATACATTTCAGCATCAAAATTTCACCAAATGCTAGGGGTCGCGGTGTATGTCATTTTATAAATCATTTCCACAAGCGCGTCCTCGACGCATGCGACAAATGCCCTGGATACGAAGCTTGGTTGCAGAGCATCAATTGACGCTTCATGATCTTATACAGCCTATTTTTGTGACCGAATCACCCACTTCTGACATCAGTGCGTTGCCAGGTATACAGCGCCACAATATCAATGTGTTGGCCGAGCATGTGCTGAAAATCAAATCGCTTGGCATTCAAGCCGTAGCGCTTTTCCCTGTTGTTTCAACGAATTTGAAAGATGAGAATGGGTCGGAAGCATGCCATTGGGATAATTTGATGTGTCGTGCCATCAAAATCATTAAGAAAACAACGCCAGATTTGGGCGTCATTGCCGATGTTGCCCTCGATCCATACACAAGTCATGGCCATGATGGCATCATCGATGACCATGGTCGGATCTTGAATGATGCAACCCTTGAGGTGTTGTGTCAACAGTCACTGGTGTTGGCTGCAGCGGGCGCAGATGTTGTGGCGCCGTCAGACATGATGGATGGACGGGTTGGGCGAATACGTGGTGCATTGGATACAGCTGGTCATACAAATACCATGATGCTTGCTTACAGTGCAAAATATGCATCTTCATTTTATGGGCCTTTTCGGTCGGCGGTGGGCTCAGCAACCAGCTTGGGCCATGCAGACAAAAAGACGTATCAACAAGATTTCCGGAACAGCGATGAAGCCATGCAAGAAATTGCCTTGGATATACAAGAAGGTGCGGATTGGATCATGATTAAGCCAGGCATGCCATATCTCGATGTTGTCTATCGAGCACGTCAGACCTTTCAGGTACCTGTATCGGTTTATCAGGTCAGTGGTGAATATGCCATGCTTTGTGCGTTGGCAGCGCAAAGCAATGTTCCTCGCATGGATCTGTTTTATGAAGCGTTGGTGGCGATGAAGCGGGCAGGGGCAAGTCACATTTTGACGTATGCTGCAGCTGACATGGCGGCATATCTCCAAGCCATGCCATGAAACCACTCACCATCATAAAGAGGACAGCTTTTCAAACCGCAATGCATGAATGAAGACTGTCATGTCATCTTTGAGTATGTGATAAATCATTCTCTGCTTATCAACTTCAGACAATGCATTGAAGTGTTTTGAAGAGGCTGTCAGAGCCAAATGGACCTTTTGAGCATGATAGCTGGCATGGCCAACATGAAGATGAGATTCATCCGTCAGTGTTACGTCCTGGCTTTCAAGCGCACCCATGAGTTTCTGACGCAGTGCCTGAATGGCGTCATGGTGTTTTGACATGATTTTCCTCTCGATGTTTCATGATGACAATGCTGATGATGAGGGTAAACAGCACAGTCAACCCAAACGTGCCAAAGAGCTTATAGTTGACCCATATGTTGGTGCTGTATGTTTTGAAAACCCAAAGATTGAGCGCACCCATGATAGAGAAAAAAGCAATAAAGCATCGATTGAGAATGGACCATGCAGGCGTTTCAAGTGACAGTTTTGAGCCGAGCATGTGTTGCACCAGATTTTGCTTGCCAAACATTGGTGTCACCATAAAAGCCAACATAAATGCCCAATAAATGATCGTTGGCTTCCATTTTATGAAGGCTTCGTCATGAAAAAACAAAGTCAGTGAACCCATGACCATGACCAATGCCAATGTAAACCAGTGCATGTTCTCAATGCGTCGCTTTGCCCATTTCATGTAAAGCAATTGGAGCATGGTGCCGGCCATTAAGCAGCCGGTGGCGACAAAAATATTATAGAACTTATAAGCCAAAAAAAAGATCAAGATTGGGATGAGATCAATGAGGAGTTGCGACATGAAGGCTCCAAGTACAAACACAATGAGTGTAGCATACCGCGTCTACAAAAAGTATCCTTTTGTAAGACATTGTATCATCTGTGTTTGCCATGCTCTGAATTGCATGGCAGTGATGATGTTCTTGATCGCCTGTATGGATGGTAGGGGATGATGACCGTGTTATTGTATGACATACGTTTGCTTTGTCAGTGAGGCTGCGCTAACTTTATGAACATCCAAAGCACCAGAGGCAGCAATCATGTTCATCCATGAATCATCACCCAATTCGCGACATATGAAACAAATTTGTGCACATCTCAATGCAGGCGGGATTGTTGCCGCACCATCATCGACAGGGTATTGTTTGTTGATCCAAACCACAGATCGTCGCGCACTGGAGCGTGTCAGACGTTTACGTCAGCTAGACAAGCATCATTTGTTTACTCTTATTTGTGAAGATTTGTCTGTCATTTCAAAGAAGGCCATATTAGACGATCGTTGTTACAAACTTATGAAAAAACACATACCCAGCCCGTGCACATTCATATTGCGTGCCTCGAAATCAATATCGAAAGAAATCCTTCATCCAAAAAGGCGCACCATCGGCATACGTGTGCCAAAAGAACCCATTTTGATGTCGCTTTTAAAGTCCTTTGATGCGCCTCTTTTATCGGTCAGTTTGGAACAGCATGCGGCCACCTCCATCGCTTTGACAGCAGATGAAGTTGAAAACATGGTGGGTGATCAGGCCCTGGTTTTGGATGTGGGGCGACCATGCCCTGTTGATTTGTCAACGATTGTTGATTGTACAGAACATCCATTCACCATCATGAGACAGGGCCAGTACTGGGTCGAACTTTAACAGCAGGATCACCTGTTCAAATAAGTGGAATGATGGCGCCAGATCTGGTCATCACCATAAGCCAGCAGGAGATGGCCGTTTTGGATCGTATGAATGATTTTTTCACTGTCTTCAGGATCCAGTGCGAAACAACCCCAGCTTCGACCGGCACGATGATGTTCGGCAATGAATGCTGCGCTGGCATAATATGCAGGGTGCATGACGACACTTCTTGATTGCGCGTGCCCATTAAAACGCGGTTCTAATCCGTTCAGATGAAGTGAATAGCCATGTCTGCCCACATAAGAACTGCCAGTTTTATAAAATCCAATGGATGAAGCATGCGATTTTGGTGCATTTGAAAAATGCTTTGCAAGCGTGTTGCCACTGCCTTGTCCGTGTGCAACATAGGTGTGTATCAGTGTGGCATGTGTGTTCAAGTCATACACCCATAAGCGTTTGATGTTTGAAGGGGCGGTAAAATCAACCAGCACAACGACAGCACTTCTGATTTGATGTTTTTGAAGCGCACGTTGCCAACCCTTTTCTGCCATATGAATCAGTCGTTCGGGTGGTGCGTGCAATCCTTGCACCTGATGTCGCATGCAACACATCAGACTCAAGCAAAGGGCCAATACAACGCCAGTTATGGAAGATTGCTTCATGATTTAAATACACAATAAAAATCGAAGTATATATGATTTATTGTTTTCTTCCAACACGTAAAGAATGATTGCGCATCAATTTTAAATGCATGCATTGCAACACAGATTGCATGAATCTAAGCAATGGTTTTGACACATGCGAGAAGAATGAGTTGGTTTGTGGTCTCGATTCCGATAAAATGAAACCAGCAAATTTTGGCAGCACCGTTTGATGCCAGAAAAAACATCATTGCATAGGGAGCATGTGTATGAAAGGCATTGCATCAAACGTTTTAAAGCGCCAGTGGTTTGCCTTGATTGCGTGGTTGTGTGGTATGGGCTTAACGCTGCATTTTCTTGCTCGTCCTTTGGTTTCTTTTCTTTTAAGCATCGTCTTTGCCTACCTTTTATTGCGTCCTGTTAAGCGTCTTGAGCGAGCAGGTGTCACACACATCATGGCTACTGTTTGTTGTGTGCTTTGTTTTTTTCTTTTCATTTTGACGGTGTTGTTGGGCATCATTCCACCCATGCTGAACCAGGTCCATGGTTTTCTTGATGCATTGCCCAATATCATGGGGGTTTTCCAAGCACTGCTGAACCATTTGGCAACACATTTACCCAACTATTTGTCTCCGGATCAAATCCTACGTGTAACAGAGCAAGTCAAGCTGTTTTTGACGCAAACCAGTAGCCATGGTGTTTTGTATTTGATCAATTTGATTCCTTTAACTTTTGAGGTTTTGCTTTATCTGATATTGGTGCCGACCATGCTGTTTTTTTTACTGAAGGACTATCAAAAAATCTTTGCCTATTTTCATGAGTTCATGCCAAGCCGCCAAACCATGCTTGTGATGTTTTGGCAGCGTTTGGACCAGCAATTGGGGCGTTATCTGCAAGGCAAATGTATGGAAATGGTGGTCGTGGGCATTTTGAGTATGTGTGTGTATGCATTTATGGGGATGCAGTTCGCATTGCTGATGGGGTGTTTGATGGGACTGGGGGTTTTGATCCCAATCATTGGTCCTGCACTGGTCAGCATCGGTGTGGCATGTATTGCATTTTGGCAGTTTCTCAGTACACCCTCCCATTTTATGTATTTGTTGATCGCACATGGCATGATTCTTTTGATTGACAACAATCTTTTGGTCCCTTATTTGTTTTCGGACAAATTGAATCTACACCCACTTGCCATTTTAGTCGCCACGCTTCTGTTTGGTGCATTGTTTGGGTTTTGGGGGTTGTTTTTTGCCATTCCAATGCTGACCGCCTTGCATATTTTGGCCGATCTATACAAATTGGCATTCATGCAACATGATGAAATGAGGTCTGCATGACACACATTGCATTGTTGGCAACGGGTGATGAATTGGTTTTGGGGCATGTTGCCGATCTCAATCTTCATTGGCTGGCCAAGTTGCTGCATGATCGACATCATCACGTCAAGACGCATGTCATTTGTGGTGATGACCGCGATGACATTGGCGCCCATTTACAAACCTTGTGCCAACATCATGATGTTGTCATCATGACCGGTGGCTTGGGCCCAACGTCGGACGATGTCACAAGAGAAGTCATTGCGAACCATTTAAAAACACCACTGGTCTATCATCAAAGTGTTTATGATCGATCTCAAGGTTGCTGTTTCAGCTCTGATGCGCCTAAATCGAATTTATATTTGCGTCAATTTAGTTTTCCCAAGCATGCTGTCCTTTTTGAGAATAGCTGTGGAACCGCCTGGGGGTTCGCATGTATGGATCAATCTCAGTGCACAAACCAATGCTGGATTTATGCATTGCCTGGGCCACCACAGGAATTGCAGCCCATGTTTTTGGATGAGGTCTGGCCGCATTTTGTTTTGCACCATAGGCCCAAACAACATCATCATCTTCAATGGCATGTCCAGGATCTTGCTGAATCTGTTTTGCATGATGAACTGATGGCAGTGTTCAACAATCGATCCATTCAGATTCATATTTGCGCGAACAAAGATCGTCATTGTCACGTTTACATATATCTTGATGTACAATCCTACGATGGCATACAATGTAAACGCATCATGGCACAAGTGAGCAATGTCTTGTCGTCACTGGATGCCATTTTTATCGAAAATCATACGTTGCTGGAGAATTAACATGCAAAAAGGGGGCGTTTGGGTGGCATTGGTCACACCCATGCATCAAGATCAATCCATCGATTTTGATGCCGTATCATTGTTGATTGAACAGCATGTTGAAGCCGGTGTCACCGGCATCGTCTTGCTTGGCACAACGGCTGAGTCACCGACTTTAACCCTCGAAGAAAAAACAAGTTTACTGATGCATGCTTGTTGCGTCTTGAATCAGCGTCTACCGATCCTGGTCGGCATCGGCTGTAACAATTTGCATGATGTGGATGCATGGATGGCACAGTGTGAGACACAACCTGTAGATGGCTACATGGTTACAACGCCATTCTATAATAAACCCACCACCTCGGGTTTGATTGCATTCTATGAACATTGCTTGTCGCGCACCAAACGCCCCATCCTTGCATACAATGTACCATCAAGGACAGGCTGTGATATGGATGTAGAAGTCCTGAATGCCTTAAGCGTGTACCCAAACTTTTTGGGATTGAAGGATGCAACTGGCGATTTAAGGCGGGTTTGGCAATATCGACAACGATTTCCCAACATGTTACTGTTGAGTGGTGATGACGCCACATTTTTGCCCTACATGAAATTGGGGGGCGATGGTGTGATTTCGGTTGCTGCAAATGTATTTCCTCAAACCATAGCAAGGATCTGTCATGATGCACATGGTGACCGATGGCAACAGGCCATGCAGCTGGACGCAAGTTTGCGGCCCTTTTATCAAGTGCTTGCCTCCAGCACCAATCCAATCCCTTGCAAACAAGTGCTTTCTTTACAGCACGTATGCATTGAGAACACCGTCAGATTGCCTTTGATTTCTGAAGCAACTCATCAGAAGATTGAGGACGTTTACCACAAAACTTTGGCAACGTTGCGTGCTGAAAATCTAGAGAATACAGTCACACACTGATGGAGATTAAAGATGAAAAAAGACATTTATTTATGCATGATGGCTGCTTTTCTTGCAGTGGGTTGCCAAACAGGTCGGCACCCCATCACAGCCATCACTTTGGATGATGCACAACATTACACACCCGTTTACAGTGCCATCCCTGCTGATCCCAATTTCCATATTCCTACAACGTCCCAATCCAAATCAACCATGGCATCCTTGATTCATGCGCCCAACATTCAAAAGCAGCGGACATGATGATCAGCGTACCCTCAATGGGTTGACTGGTATGTCTTTGTCAGATTGCTATCAGCGGTGGTGCCGTTTGCATGATCATCATCCAGACTCTATTCAGTTGGAGATTGTAAAGGCGCTCCAAAGTTTTGAAAATATTTGTGTCTTGAAGTCCAACATGCCGTTTAGGCGTTTTTGGCCAAGTCAAAAACAGAGTGGGGTGTTTCTGTGGGGCCCCCCTGGATCGGGAAAGTCTACGATTGTGCGTATGATGTGTGATCGGCTGCAGCAAAAAAGGGTACGTGTGTTGCGTGTGCATCAACATGACTTCAACGGGATTGTACAGCAAACACTCAACCGTTTGACCATTCAAAAGAAAAAAAATCCCATCCAGATCATGATGAAATCATGGAGCCAAAAATATGATGTGATTTATTTGGATGACATACACCTTACAGATGTTGCTGGTGTTGCATTGCTGCATAAAATTTGGCAGGCATCAGCACGGTTTAAAGTATCATGGCTCATCACATCCAATCGGGCTCCAGAGGACCTTTATCCCAATGGCATAAATCGTAAATTGGTATTACAAACAGCCGATGAGATGTCAAGAAATTTAAAGGTTCTCAAGCTTGACACCAAGGATTACCGTATCATGGATGTGCCCCCCAATTATCATCAAAACAGCCATGATGCAAACATGAAGCATGCCGCATCATGTTTCAGGGCATGGTCAGGTCAAGATGCCAGTCCAACAACGTTATATGTTGTAGACAGAAAGATCGAAGCCCTTGGTGCCCACAAAAATGTTTTGATGATTGATTTTGACCAATTGTGTTGTCCCCCCCGAAGTGCTCATGACTTTGCATGGCTGGCAAAGCATTTCACCTTGATCATTGTTGTCAATGTCCGTGCGATCAAAGCTTCTCAGAATGGTCTGGCCATATCATGGATTCGATGCATCGACCTTTTCTACGACAGACAAATCACATTGCATTTGTCTGGTATGGTGCGATTGGATCAGATCTACCAACATGGGCAATATCACCATATTTATCAGCGCACACACTCAAGACTCCAGGAAATGCTGCGCCCTAGTTAAAAGTGAGTATTTTGAGCGCATTTGCATATCCACAAAACCATCAAAGATGGCATAATGCTTACTTGTTATGGAGTGATTTGTAGTGCAAGGAGTCTGCCGCCAATGGAATTTTCCCCGTTATGCTTTCTCATGCGTGTTCATGGAACCCTGGTTCAAAATTATTTAAATCTGGTTGAAGCATACTTGATTCATCGTGAACACAATGACTTGGTTCAAAATTGTTTGGCGACCTTGGACGCATTAGAACAGTCGATTGCATCGTTTCAAGAGCACAGTAGGTCAAACACTGTATCAATAGAGTGGTTGAGTCAACAACAAAAAACCATCCATGATCTTGCAAAGATGCAACAGTACTACCGATCGGTTTACGATCGATTGATTGTAGAGCATGCCATCATTCGTTTCAATACACCATGTTTTTTATTGTGGTTTTTTAAGATTCATCAAACACTTGGTGCTTTAGGCAAGCTTTCTGAAAAATTTCAAGCCCTTAAGCATCAAATTTATCATTTGGATAAGGTGATGCAACGCCAACCCAAAAAGGTTGAGATGATTCGTGTGGGGTGTTGACGCACGTTGATTATTTGAGTGAATCCATGTAGGTGAGACTAAAGAAGTAACGAGAAGATCGGTTGTTTTCAAGTGTCACGTCATGATTCAACGGGTGCGCGACAAATACATTGACTGTGACGTGTGGCATTGCCCAGAATCTCAAGCCAAAACCATTCGATGACATGTGACTGGTGTGAATTTGATTCGATGAGGCATGTGCATTGTTCCAAATTTTTGCCTTGTCATAAAACATATACATCACAATAGGTTGTCCAGATTGGTTTTGCTGAGACATTTCAAGTTGATGTCGCCGGCAGAAGCCATTGTCTCCCATCAACTCGCCACCATCATAGCCGCGTCCACACACAAATCCGCCCGCAGAAAATTCTGAGGATGACAATAAAACATCACGACTGAATTGACCATGAAAATGATTGATGAGGGTGAAATGTTTGCCCAATTGTGTGTGCCGTAGAAGATTGACATCAATTTTTGAGTAATTGACGCGCCCTCCAATACGTGAGGGATTGTCGGCTTGTGCACCCAGTACATTTAACCCTTTTACCCATTTGATCGCACCGGTCATCGTTGAGGGTTTCCAGAGTCGAATTGGCCACTTGAATTGTAGTGCAGCAGAAAAATCAGTCGTCACATCATGAAAGGCATTGGCAACCGCATTACTGAAGCTTGTGTCGGTATGGTCTAAGGCCAGAGTCATACCAATGGCTTTCGAGCGTGTGCGATGGAACATATGTTGCCAAGACATACCAGAGTGTTTGGTTTTGCCCTGTTCCCCATTGGATGGTAACCCAATGCTGGTGTAATTCGGCTTGTTGCGCAACTCTGAAAGTGTGACTTTAAAAATGTTGGCACGATGCCCAGTGGCAAACGTAGGTTGTACCACAAATGCTTTATGATCTTTAATGTTTTTGGCCAAGGTGGTTTGTAGGTCTAATTTTCCTGACCAAGCTGGCAGTTGCATGGTATAGGCCATATTAAAAAGATCATGATGGTTGAGTGTGTTACCACCGTTGTACCATTGCACATGATAAGTATCCTTCAATGGTTTGATCAGTAGGGTTAATTGAGAAGCCCGCTTGAGTGATCGATGCTTGCCTAGGATTGCGCGTGCTTGTATGCCTGGCACTGCATTGATTTGCAGCAAAGCTTGTTCGAGCTCGGTATTCTTAAGTGGGGTTTGATGCATGAGATGATGACTCATTGCATGGATCAAGTGTCTCTGTTGTGCTGTGATGTGGCCTTGGATGTCAATTTTGCCAACAAAGCCCTCTACAACTGTGATCTTGACGTGACCACCATCAATGGTTTGCGGTGGCAGATAAGCATGGGACAAAAGATAGCCATGCTCAAGGTATAAATGCGTGATTTTAAGAACATAAGTTTGCAACGTCTCAAGGGATATCTTTCGATGCAAAATGGGGCTGAAAAGACGCAACATCTTGTTTTTCTCAATTGCTTTGGCACCAGAAATCTGAATATCTTTAAGCCTAAAATCAATGTGCTTGCCGCTCGTAAAATGTGACTGCGCAGTGTGTTGTTGCTGCGGTGGCCGGTTTTGCAAGTCTTGTGACGCGCCATGGTGGGTGCTGGCATATCCTGCAGCAGTCATTGCGATGAGCATCGTCATTAAGGTTCGTTTAAGCATCATTCATCCTTGATCCAACTACTCGCTATTATAACGTTTTATCAGAAAATGAAAAGCCAACAACAAAAAAAAAAAAAAAAGGACTAAACTGAATAAAATTTCTTGGAGGAGACATCATGTTGCGTCATTATTGGATACCGTTGTTGGTTGCGCTTTGTCCAGTTTTATTGGGGGGGTTGCCAACAGGAGCACAAGTGGAGTCAGGTGCTGTTGGCATTACAACACAAAATAACCACATGACCATGCACCAATCCACTTCAAATGCGGTTGTATCATGGGACACCTTCAACATTGCGTTGGGATCACGGGTTGATATCCAGCAGCCATCGACGTCTGCGTGGATACACCATAAGGTCAACAGTTTCGGTGGCGTGTCCACCATTGCGGGTGTGCTGACAGCCAACGGCCAAGTGCTGATATCCAATGCTGCAGGTCTGTATTTCACACCAGAAGCGGTCATCGATGTGCATGGTTTGATTGCCACAACAGGCCAAATATCAAATCAAAACTTTTCAGATCAGAACTGGGTGTTTGCTCATGATGCCAATTTCAATGAAGCCAGTGTGATTCAAAAAGGGCTTATAAACGTTCGAGATGGTGGTGTTGCTGCATTGGTTGCCCCAAATGTTGAGCAAAAGGGGATCATCGTATCTAGGGCTGGTAAAGTTCTGATCGGCGCTGGTCAGGCTTTCACTTTGGATCTGATAGGAGATGATTTGATTCATTTTGAATCCACGGATGGCATCCATAATGTGTCACACACGGGTCAAACCGAAGTTGGGCATCAGCCCATTGTACTGACGTCAGGGCAAGCACAACACATCACCACATCTGTGGTCAATTTGAGTGATGATCAACGTGCCTCCAATGCCTACAGACAAGGTGGCTCAATCGTTCTGACATCCGGGAATCATGGTCAATCGAACGTATCCGGAACAATGGGTGCTCAAGCCATTGAAGGTGGTCATGTTCAAATTGCCGGCCGGGACATTCATATACAAGATGACAGCCTTATTGATGCATCCGGAGAGAATGTAGGAGGTAAAATTTGGATTGGAGGATCACAACAGGGGCAGGGCAGTATGCCCAAAGCCAAAACCATTCAGGTTGAAAGTTCAGCACAACTGAAAGCAGATGCGCTATTGAATGGCAATGGTGGTGAAATCATTGTATGGAGCGAAGACGATACCCAGTTTTACGGACAAATTTCAGCAAAAGGTGGTCATTCGGGTGGCAATGGCGGTTTTGCAGAAGTTTCAGGCCACAAAAAATTATTCTACACTGGTTTTGCGGATATGCGTGCCCCAAACGGCAACGTGGGCCATCTTTTATTGGACCCTCAAACCATTTATATTGTTGATCAAATACCCCAAGTGCCGGACAATGAGGCAAGCTACTACCTGATTTCAGATTTAAAAACACAGCTTGATGGTGGTAATGTCGCCATCACCACCACGAATGATGGTGACATCAAGTTGGTCAATGATTTCACCTACGATGGGCCTTCAGGCCGCAATTTGACTTTGAATGCTGTGAGCAATATTGAAATAGGCGGCAACATCCAAGGCAAACATTTAAATTTAAAATTGCAAACAGGCAGCAATCATCACGTAGAATGGAAGCACCTTGAAGGCCAAGATTTTTTTAATGTCACAACGAAAACCTTAGACCTACAATCGGATCAAGTGTTTGGCCCAATTATGGTCGGCTACCTTGATCATGACATGATAATTAAAGGTAAAGGCAAAGACCTTACCGAAATCCACACGGGTTCGTACACCAATCCCTTTGATGAAGAAATTGGTGTGATTCAAAAAAGAAATGGTACCCATGAATCACGTACGCTGATCATTCAAAATCTCACCATCAATGGTCATGAGAACATTCGTGGATTCGGTGCCCATCATGAAGAAAACTTAAAGGTCGAGATGCATGACTTGATCATCAAAAAAGGCAGGACTAATGGCTATGGCGGAGCCATCAAGGTAGAGAACATCGCGGCATTTTCTATGAACAAGAGCATCATTCAAAACAACAGTGCTCAAAATGGCGGTGGTGGTGCGTATATCAATCAAATATCAGCGGTGAACATTTCAGGGGCACATTTCATGTCCAA
>CBFIDA010000005.1:0-88132 GCA_965661085.1 Candidatus Comchoanobacterales bacterium
GGCTTTTTTTTATGAGCTTTCAGATCTTCATATGGGCTTAAGCCTGGTGATTTAAACTGGCAGTAAGTAAAACAACATGCTCCGTTCCCCTAAGGCCGCTTTCCCCAGCGGCTTTTTTTATGGGTTCACGGTGCTTGATGATGCATCGTCACAGCGCTTGCTGAGAGTGGGGTGCAAAAAACCGATCAATCAATTGTAAAATCAAGCGTTCAGTTCGGTTTTGAAGGTCATTTTTTGGAGAGAATTCAACAACTTCTATGCCGGTCAAGTATGGCAACAGGGTGGGTCGTAGCGCATCAACAGCTTGCAGAAAATGATTGGCGGTGATGCCATGAGGCTCTGGGACCGTGACACCTGGTGCATCTTCAGGACAAAAAGCATCCAGATCAATGGAAACCAGCAGTTGATTTTTTTGGGTGGGGTTGAGGTATTGCAGTGCCTGTTGTAGGCATGCTTCAATGCCAAGCTGCTCAACCTCATCTATGTAAAAGATTCTCACACCAAGTTTTTCTAGTCGTTTTTTTTCAGCGGGTTCATAAGCGCGGATGCCGACCATGCAGATGTTTTCAGGCTGTAAATATAAGGATGGGTCGTATAGGGTGGATAAAGGGGCTGAGGCTTCACCCAATGCCACGGCAATGGGCATGCCATGAATGTTTTGGGATTCAGAGGTTTCAAAGGTGTGTGCATCCATGTGCGCATCGACCCACAACAATTTCAGTGGATTTTTGGATTTTTTCTGGGCACCTTGAATGGTGCCAATGGCAGACGAATGATCGCCACCCAGAACCACAAAAGGGTTTTGGCATTGATGGATGAGTTGTGCCAAGGCATCACAACAGTGTTTGGCATCTGCCAAAGCAGCATGCTGAGAGGCATGACCTTGTACGTCAATCATGGCACGCCATTCAAAAACAGACTGTAAATGCTCTAAATACATTGAGCTTTGAATCACTGCAGGGCCATAAGCTGTGCTGCCATCGCTGCCCGCTCGCCCAAATTGGTAGCCAAAAATTTCAACAGTCATGTGCCTTGCTCCATCCGTGACGTTGTCCATATATTACGATGCCCTGTTCAAAATGCAATCTTCTTGGTGTGGTTTGTCCAGTGCGTGACATAACGTGACAACCCTATGAATGGCAACAAAATGTTCATGACAGTTTGTGTTTTTTATGATAATTTTATTTTTTGTATTGTCTGTTGTGACGAAGGAACGCCTCTTGCCATCTCAAATCATAGAGCCACATGTCCATGGCATCGATATCCATTCACTGGACGAGGGTGTTTTAGGGATTTTATCTGATTTGCGTGATGCGGGTTACGATGCGTACCTTGTTGGGGGATGTATCCGGGATTTGTTGGCAGGCCATAAACCCAAAGATTTTGATGTGGTGACCAATGCGCGTCCTGAGCAAATTCGTAAAGTGTTTCCCAAAAAAAGCATGATCATTGGCCGGCGCTTTGCCTTGGTGCATGTGCGCTTGGGGTGGCATCGTATCGTTGAAGTGGCCACTTTTCGTGGCAAGCATGCAGACCGTGTGGTGCGCAACAAAGTGGGTAAGTGGCTGTCAAAATGGTGGATTTATGGCAACATGGACAGCGATGTATGGCGTCGTGATGCCACCATCAATGCTTTGTACATGTCGTATCCCGATGGCCACATCATGGATCATGTGGGTGGTTTTGATGACATTCAGCGTCGCCAGGTGCGCATGATTGGTGACCCTGCAACTCGGTTTCAAGAAGACCCTGTGCGATTGCTGCGTGTGGTGCGTTTGCAAGCCAAGCTTGGTTTTCACATCGAGACTGCGACATGGCAGCATATCCGACCTTGCCGAGATTTGTTGCTGACGGTGTCGCCCAATCGGATGTATGGCGAATTGGTTCGTACGTTTCATGGTGGCTTTGCAGTCGCTGCTTTTGATGCGCTCAACAAAGTTCAAATGTTGCGCATTTTGATGCCCAACATTGATTTGAGTCCCAAGGCCATGCAATTTGTGCGACATTGTTTGCACAATGCCGATGAACGTGTGGCCAACAACTTGCCTTTGAGTGCATCTTTTTTGTATGCACTCTTTTTATGGCACCCTTTGCAAAAGGCCCTTCGGAAGTCTGGTAAGGGCGCCAGGAGAAACCGTTTTGATCAAAAATCCAAAGCGCTGTTGCAGCGGCAGCACCGTGTGACGGCTTTGCCGAAACGTGTTTGGTTTGGCATCGTGCAAATTTGGCGTATGCAAGCCATGTTCGCAGTACGGTCTCACAGTGCAGCAGCGCATTTGAGTGAGCATGGATTGTTTCGTGCTGCCTACGATTTTTATCTCTTGCGTGCGCATTTTGAACCAGAGTTATTGCCTTGGTCGACATGGTGGCAAGCTTACCTTGAGGCATCGTCTGAAGAAAAGCTTGTGCTGCCTTTGCCGGAAATAACATGATGCCACACTTGCATGATCTGCATGCACAAGATGTCACGGTGTTGGCTTTGGGCAGCAACATGGGGCCCCGTTTGCATCATTTGTGTTCGGCCATCCAGGCCTGTGCAGCCATGCCAAACTTTGAGTTGTTGGGGTGGAGTCACTGTTATCAAACCAAGCCATGGGGGCCTCTGTCGGGGCAACAGCATGATTATTTGAACATGGTTTTGGTTGGGCAGGATACTTTGTCTCCAGAGGACTTGTTGCATGCCATCAAAAGGATTGAAGGTCGCTTGGGTCGATTTGATGCGCTGCTGCAGCCCCGATGGGGCAGCCGTGTGATTGACATTGACATCATTTGGCAAAGGCAACAGCAGCACGTGACATCGCACTTGCAATTGCCACACCCCCGATTTCATCAGCGTGCTTTTGTGCTGAAACCTTTGGTGGATGTGTTGCCCATGGCCAAAGCCCCTGGCATGCTCAACGCCAATGCATCCTTATTGGCACAACTTGGCAATGCCGTTTGTACAGTCCAGCGATACTGTCATGCCAGTGTTTTTGGGCGTTGTCATACGCCCGCTGGCGGCCTCAGGGCGAACGCATGAAAAAATGCTGCAGACACACCATCATGCAATCGTCCTCCCCCCAATCCTGAATTTTGCCTCACTTTGATTCATGTGCCCAGGTGGGATCGGTCATTCCCGTGCACACAGGTGATGCCTGTGGTCTTGCACGTCATTGTAAATGTGAAGTTATGGGGTGCAGTCGAGGGACGATAAAACACCGTGGGCGGTGTGCGGTTGGCTGGACAACCGGGGTGTGTTCTATTAGAGTGGGTGAGTCTGATGAGAGAAATGCCATGCAACATAAAACAGCCGTGTATCCAGGACGTTTTGATCCAACCACACGTGGTCATTTGGACCTCATCTTGCGTGCCAATCGCTTGTTCGGTCAAGTGGTGGTTGCCGTGTCTGAGGATGCAGGCAAATCATCGTTTTGGTCATTGGAGAAACGTTTGCAAGCCATGCGCATGGTGTGTGCGTCCCATGCAAGCATCACGGTGTTGCCATTTTCTGGTTTGTTGGTGGATTGGGTGAAGGCTCAAGGTGCCGATTGCATTGTTCGAGGCATCCGTGACAGCGTGGACATGTCTGTGGAATGGCGCATGGCGCATAGCAATCGTGTGCTCAACCAAGACATTGAGACCATTTTTTTGGCTTCATCTCCAGAAGTGTCTCATATTTCAGGCACCTTGGTGCGCCAAGTCATGGCCAGTGGTGGTGATGTTGCGGCCTTTGTGCCTGAGACCATTTTGGCATTTTTTGGTGCATCGCAGTCATAAAGATTTTGTGGAGATTGGCCAGACTGCTGGGTGATGCTTTTCTACTGCATGGTTTGCATGTGCCAAGATTGTCTTGGTTGGCACATCATGCCGCTGTGCAAAAGCTATTGGCAGAGTGGCAGCACTTCGGGCTCCAATTGGACGCCAAATGTTTGCCACACCCGATGCGTCACATGTTCTGAAAATTGTCGCACATGTGATAAGGTGGCGTCACCATGATTGACCAGCACCAGTGCATGATCAACGTGTGTGCCAACAGGCCCATGGCATGTGCCACGTAAACCGCATTGTTCAATCATCCAGGCTGCAGACAATTTGACCAAAGATGGCTCTTCAAGCGTGTGGTGTGGCATGTGTGGGAATTGTTTGGCCAGGTGTTGCCATGTTTCGCGCTTCACAACAGGATTTTTAAAAAAACTGCCACTGTTTGGCAGTGTGCTGGGATCAGGGAGCTTTTGACAGCGTATCTGCATCACAGCGTGGGCCACAGCTTGGGCAGTGATGGGGGTGTCGTTCAGTGCCGCTTGAAGTCCCCGATAATGAAGCACGGGTGTGAATGTTTGATCAAGCCGAAAGGTGACTGTGGTGATCAGGGTATTGTGGCGATGTGGTGCATGTTTGAAGCAGCTATCACGATAGCCAAAGCCACATTGTGTGGGCAGCCAAGTTTGGGTGGCACCGGTGGTCAGGTCCAGTGTGGTCAATTGTGTCATGCGTTCAGAAACTTCAACACCGTAGGCGCCAATGTTTTGTACAGGTGCCGCACCTACCGTGCCTGGAATCAATGCCAGATTTTCAAGGCCCGACCAACCATGCGCCAGGGTGTATAGGACAAGGTCGTGCCAGTTCTCAGCAGCACCAACCGTCAGATACACATGATCTTGATCTTCTTCTGTAATCGTGATACCGGTGTGGCCAGATTGTATGACCCAGCCAGGAATGAAAGGCGGTGGCAGCACATTGCTGCCAGCACCGATGATGTAATGAGGTAGGGTAGACCACATGGGGTGCTGGTGACAAGACTGCCATGACATTTGGGTGGCAATGCTGCAAAAGAACCGGGCTTTGCTTGGCAAAGCCATGGTGTTGCGTGGCTGAAGGCAGAGATTTTGGTGCATGGCATCCTGCGTCGGTATGCCGTCCTGTTGCCCCAAATGGTTCATGAATTATGATTTTTTCTTTTCTTTGAACAGCACGTGCTTACGAATTTTCTTGTCGTACTTTTTGAGTGCCAATTTTTCTTCACCGGTTCGGGTGGTGATGTAAGTGGTGCCAGTGCCGGCAGTGGACACCAATAAGATGGCTTTGTCTTTCTTGGATTTGCTGGCCATGATCAGACCTCCTCAATGTCTTTGCGCGTGAGTTTGAGCAGTGCAGCTTCGATGCTGCCCAATTTGTCGATGGTGCGAATGGCACGGGCAGAAAGTCGGACTTTGATGGTGCGACCACTTTTAAGCTGAAAACGCTTGGTTTGCATGTTGAGCTTGAACGTGCGTTTGGTTTTGTTGTTGGCATGGGAAACGTTGTTGCCAACCATTCTTTTACGATTTGTGATCGCGCACACTGCCATGACACTGTCTCCAAAAAATTGAACCTCATCATACCAAGTGTTTGTCAGGAAAACAACAGTTTTTTTAATGGGATTGTATTGTTTGTTGGGCTTGGGCACTGTCAGTCTATCGTCATGCGTGAATGCGTTGATATGCCGTTTGACCACATGCTTGGATGCCGTGGGCAGATGACACTTGTGGTGACTGGTCTTTGGCATGGGGGGCTTGCCTTGGCCATGTTGGGTCCTGAATCCATGTACACACACTTTGAGGATTGCCAACTTTGGTCTTCATCCGTTATGATGAAAGCCAGTTTCAGACGGTGTAACAGCATGGGGCGCATTTTCAGTGGCATTCAGCCATCCGGTCAGTTGGGCATCAGCCATTATGTGGGCACCATGCAGCATTGGTTACGCATGCAGGCTGAGCATGATGGCATGTTTTGTGTGGTGGACCAGCATGCCATCACGGTGGCACAAAAGCCAGAAGCGTTGCGTCAACAGGTGCTTGAAAATTTTGCGTTGTATTTGGCGTGTGGCTTGGACCCAGAGCAATCTGTGATTTTTGTGCAATCTCATGTGCCAGCGCACACGCAATTGGCATGGATCCTGACTTGTCTCACCGGCATGGGCGAACTGAGCCGCATGACTCAGTTTAAGGACAAATCACAGCAGCATGCCCAAAACATCAATGTTGGGCTCTATACATATCCTGTTTTGATGGCCAGTGACATCTTGCTGTATGGTGCCGATTTGGTGCCTGTCGGTGAAGACCAAAAACAGCATTTGGAGTTGGCGCGTGATTTGGCGTTGCGTTTCAATCATCATTATGGTGAGGTCTTGGTGGTGCCAGAGCCCCTGATTGCAGAGCAGGGAGCGCGCATCATGAGCTTACAAGATCCCAGTAAAAAAATGTCAAAATCCGACCCCAATGCCAATGCGTTCATTTCATTGTTGGATGCGCCCAATGTCATTCTCAAGAAGGTAAGGCGTGCTGTCACCGATTCACAAGCCTGTGTGGCTTATGATGAAGCGCGCCCAGGTATCTGTAATTTGATGACGCTTTATCATTGTTTGAGTGGCATGTCTGTTGACGACATTGCTTTGCAATATCAAGGCAGAGGTTATGGTGATTTCAAGCAAGATTTGGCTGATCTGATCATCAGTCACTTGGATCCCATCCAGACTCGATACCAAGAGTTTTGGGCCGATCAAGCCACACTCATGACACTGCTACAAAAAGGTCAACACACGGCACAGTCGCGTGCGGCACCCATGTTGGCACGCGTGATGCAAGCCATTGGGTTTGTGACTTTTTGACAGCAGGTATGGACGCATAGGATGGCAACAACATTTTTATTTTATGATATTGAAACCAGTGGTTTGAATCCAACGTTTGATCAGGTTTTGCAATTTGCGGCCATCCGTACGGACATGGATTTTCAGCCCATTGAAACACACGCTTTTTATGTCAATCCGACCATCGATGTGGTGCCTGACCCGCATGCATTGCAAGTGCACGGCATTGGCATCGAGCAATGCTTGGCAGGGTGCACGGAATATGAAGCCATGGCCCAAATCCATGCGCTGTTCAACACGCCGGACACCCTCTCTTTGGGTTACAATACCTTGGGCTTTGACGATGGGTTTTTACGCTTTGGGTTTCATCGTCATCTGCGTTCACCTTACACGCACCAATATGCCCAAGGTTGTGGCCGGGCCGATCTGTATCCAATGATGCCTTTGTATCGGTTGTATCGTCCAGATTTGTGTCGATGGCCAACACCCAAAGACGGCCGTTTGTCATTGAAGTTGGAAGATTTGGCCCATGCCAATGACATCGAAGTTGGGGAGGCGCATGATGCATTGAATGACGTACGTGCCACCTTGGCGTTGGCACAGCAATTGGCCCATGATCGTGACATGTGGCAATATGCTTTGGGTTATTTTGACAAAGCCACCATGCAGCGTCGTTTTGTACAGTGGGGCAGCGATGTCGCCATAGGCACACAGACCTTCAAAACAGCCTTGTACGTTGATGGCGCATTGGGTCATGGCCAAGCGTTTCAGGCACCAGTTTTGATCTTGGGGCCACACCATGTGTATCGCAATCAATGGATTTGTTTGCGTTTGGATGTGGGTGACTTGTCGGCGACCGATTTTGATACCGTGGCGACAGTGCCAACCATCATACGTAAGAAAATCACTGAGGGTGGTATACTTTTACCGATGAAATCAAGGTTTCTGGGGCATTTGAGTGCTACACGTCAAGCCATGGTTCAGACACAGTTGTCTTGGTGTCAGGCCAACCCTGATGTCATTGCAGCGATATGCGAGCATCATTTGGCCACCACCTATGCAGACATTGAGGGCTGTGATGTCGATGGGGCATTGTATCAATCGGGTTTTAAATCCAAGACTGCCCAGCAACAATGTGCACATTTCATACAGGCATCTTGGGCGGAGAAATCCCAATTGTTGGCGAATTGGGATGGGGATGATGCCGTTCAAGCATTGCGCATTTTGGGACGTTTTGGTTTTGAACATTTGGATGCCCACGCACAATCTATCTTTTTGCATCACTGTCGGCGGGCTTATGGCATGACCGAACAACCCCGTTTGGACCATCGAGGGCAGCCCCAGCGTGACTTGGCTGAGGTGCTCAATATTTTGGATGGTGTGTTGGCCGATGATGCCCATGCTGCATCAACATTGCAAGGATGGCATCGTCACTTGACAGATTTGCAACGCGGTGTGGCACATCTCGAGGCTTGATCTGTCAGGCCCACATGTGTTGTTAAAACAGGAGAAAACGATGTTGGTCTATTCAGCAATGTGCCCTTTGAACACACCCGCACCGCCGTTCGTCTTGCCAGACATGGCGCGTCCGGGGCATTGCGTTGATTTTGATGATCTTTGTTCAGATGTGGCCACCGTCGTGATGTTTTTGTGCAACCATTGTCCTTATGTGCAGCTGTTGACCCCACATTTGGTGCCGTTTGTGCGTGCCCATCAAAAACATGGTGTCGTGTTTGTTGCCATCAGTGCCAACGATGCCGCACAATATCCAGACGATGCACCGCAAGAGATGACCCGTTTGGCACACAAAATGGCGTTCACTTTTCCTTATTGTCATGATGCCAGTCAGGATGTTGCCAGAGCGTATGGGGCAGCATGCACGCCAGACTTTTATCTTTTTGATGGCGCGCGGCGTCTGGTCTACCGTGGCCGTTACGACGCTGCCACACCTGGCAACGGTTTGGCGCCTTCCGGTCGTGATTTGGGTGGGGCTTTGCATGCATTGTTGGCCGGTTTGCCGATTTCAACAGAGCAAAAGCCCAGCATGGGATGCAACATCAAATGGCGTCTTTCAACGGATGAGGGCAGCGTATGACATTGTCTTGGGAGGCACTTCAGGAGATGCTCGCTGGACATCATGCAACCTGTGTTGCTGTCAGTAAAAAGCAAACCATCAAACGGATGCAGCACCTCTATGATCTGGGTCAGCGTCATTTTGGTGAAAACCATTGTCAGGAAGCGTTGCAGAAAATGGCCCAGTGGTCACATCAGCCAGATGTGGTGTGGCATTTCATTGGTCGTATTCAAAGCAACAAATGCAAACATTTGGCACGCCATTTTGATTGGGTGCAGACCGTCCAAAGTCAGCAAGTCATCGCATTGTTGGCCAAACATCGTGCCTTGGATCTGCCACCTTTGAATGTATTGTTGCAAGTGACCACCGATGACGTTGCACACGAATACGCCATACCCCTGGGGCGCATCGATACTTTGATGCATGCCATCGATGGATGCCCAAACTTACGTTTGCGTGGTTGGATGGCCATGCCGCCCTCAACAGTCAAAGGTATTGCGCGGAAACACTTTTTTGTTGCGGTGGCACAGGCCTTTGAAGCACAACGTGCACAGAATCATTGGGACACTCTGAGCATGGGCATGAGTGGCGATCATCAAGCGGCATTGACTGTGGGTGCCAACATGGTGCGTTTGGGCAAGATGCTGTTCGGTGAAAGCGCGTGATGTGGATGTCATCACAATGCGAAGCCAATGATGGTGGTGTGTCCTCAGCCCCGACCTCATGCTTCAATGGTGTTTTTAAATGGCATCGATGCTGTGCCTAGCACAAATCAACGGATGTCTGCAATTGCTTGGGCCAACAACCTATGGCCTCTTGATTTGCACAACACAAACACTGAATTGAATCTCAAATGTATGCTACCTGCTCAATTTCATAGACCACTTCGCCGTCTGGGGTTTGAATGATGGCTTCGTCGCCTTCATGTTTGCCAATGAGGCCCCGTGCAATCGGTGAGGTCACTGAGATTTTTTGATCTTTGATGTTGGCTTCATCTTCGCCAACAATCTGATACCGTTTGGTGGTGTCGGTGTCGGTGTCGGTGTGCAACAAGTCCACAGTGGCACCAAAAATGACACGTCCTTCATTTTCCATGGTGGTGACATCAATGATTTGGGCGTGACTGAGGCGGTGCTTGATGTCTTTGATGCGTGCCTCAATCAGACCCTGCTGCTCTTTGGCAGCATGGTATTCTGCATTTTCTTTCAGATCACCAAATTCCCGAGCGGTGGCGATGGCTTGTATGACTTTTGGGCGTGCTTCTTTGGTCAATGTGTCCAGTTCGGTGCGCAATTGGTTGGCGCCGTATGGTGTCATCGGAATGGTGTGCATGCAGCTTGACCTCATGGGATTGGAAAGAACATCACCATATCATGTTTTTCTTGTGCTGAGAAGCTCACACTGACCATGCAGTGTAGGCCATGCGTCAGACATTAAGATTGAGGGTAGGCCACAACTTCTGCTACTGAGCTGATGTGGTAAACACAGACATGCTCCCATGAGTCCAAGGTTTTTATTTCTGCTGGCGCATGAAGCGTGTTGTACAACAATTGGGCTTTTTTCTTGATGGCCGCCCAATGTTCCGTCTGATCTTTGGGCATGGTAAAAATCAAATCCAAGACCCAATTGGATACTTTGCCTTTTGGGTTTTTCAAGGGTACAAAATCTTGATACAAGGACACAATGGTGTGCATGGGGTAAGAATGAATGTCATAAAGTGGATTGTGCGTCGCAACATTGTTGCCCCGGATGGTGTCGGGTGTTGGGCAATCAGAAGCCCAATAAACCGATGCAAAGACGCTTGAGCACAACATAAGAGAAACGAGTGCGGTACAAAAATATTTGGACGATTTTAATTTCATGGTTTAGTGTATCCTCTGGGCCATGTGGTGTCAAGAATTGGTGCTGACATCAACCGTATTGTGTCGGCTGTACCAGCCTTTGAATGAAAAAATGGGAACTGTCAGAGATTGCAACGCCCCCAATTTTAACAAACACGCCTTGTACATCTCACACTAAAGTCATACGAGCAACTTGACAAGGGTCGTGCTGGCATGCTTGATAAAATAGCCAGAGTGATGTAACATCAAAGAAAAATTATGGAATAAAAATTATGAAAAATATGTGTCAAAACTTCTTTTGTTCACCATCCTCATCGCTTCAATACAGGCCAATGCATCCGTTACTGTGCCAGAGGACTGTCCGACAGCATCATCGATTCATGGCATACATGTCTTCGAGCATGACGCTTCAGTGAACAGTCAATGCGATCAAGATACTTGTCGTGTGATTTTTGTAGAACACAACATGTCGCTGTCCAATCAAAAAGGTGTGCCATCACAGTGGTCGTTGCAAATGCATTTAAACGCTGATTGGATGGATGTTATTTTCAGTGTTGGGCTCTATGAAAAAGTACAAAATTTCTATCAAAAAGTGCGTGCACCTGCTGCGATTGAAACATCTGATGCTGCTGTCAGCGGCAAAGTATGTGTGTACCGATTGGATGCCGCAACCAAACTGATTGCAACACCCATGCAGTGATCTTGGATCATATCAAGTCCAAAACGCTGACCGTCCCGAAACATCGCTGTGCTCAAACCGTACAGATGACAGATCAAAATTTCTTATGATGTGTGATATGGTTTTGAGCCCATGCAATGCGTCTTCATGAGGACCTTTCTGCGACAATGAATTGCTTGTTGCCATTGACAAGGTAAAGGCATTGTTGAAAGCCACCGTAAGCATCAACCTCTAAAGAGGGTTGGGTCCTGAGTTCAGCATAGGTCTGTTGTGCTTGTTTTTGGATGCCATCCAATGACACAAGGGATGTGTTTTTTTCAATGAAAAACGATGCCAGGAGTGACCAGAATGCTGTCTGATTGTGGCTGTCTTTGAGTGCCACATGATATTCTGTGACATTGGCCATTCGCAAATTTTGAGTGTTGTCCCAACGAATTTCTAGGTTGTTGCCCAACACTTGATGGTGACGCAGTGCATCAACGGTTGGGCAAATGCTTGCATCCAATGCATTGGTGGCCATCAAGGTATGAGAAAGTGCACAAATAAGCACAGCGATTTGAAGTTTTGTCATGGTTTACTCAATTTCATAAAACATTATTATGATGGCTTTTGGTATTTTTGTCAACCATGGGATTGTTTAGTCTATGTTTTTTTGTGAGCCACATTCTTTCTGCTTCATACGATGTGTGCGCATGCAACGCCTCGCCTGCACACAAACAATGTGGCCACTCATGTTTGAGGGCACGACTGGGTGGCGCAGTTGAGATCACATCATCACCAAGCACAACCGCTGCATGATGCTGTATGTCTTCAGATCACACATCTCTGAAGTCACCCCTGGGAAGATCACTCGCTGGTGAAGAATTGTTTGATCGCAGTGTACCAAGAGTTCGCCTGTGGCGCATGTTTGGCGCCATTTTTTTCCAGAGATGCTGCAAAATCTGTCATCAGGTCTTTTTGTTCGCGGGTCAATTTCACTGGGGTTTCAAGCGCCACTTGACAGATCAAATCACCGGCGCCGCGCTGACTGTTTGCTGGCACCCCTTTGCCTCGTAGACGAAAAAGACTGCCGGTTTGCGTTTCGGCTGGAATTTTGAGTTTTACTTTGCCGTCCATGGTGGGCACTTCAATGGCGCCTCCTAAGATGGCAGTGGTGATGGACAAGGGCACTTTGCAAATCAAATTTTGTTGATCTCGCGAAAAAATAGGATGGGGTTTGACTTGGATTTCGACATACAAATCACCTGCAGGACCACCATGGGTGCCGGCTTCGCCTTTGCCAGACAAACGCATGCGGTCCCCATGATCAACGCCTGGTGGGATGGTGATGGCAATGGCATTGGTCTTTTTGACTCGGCCACGACCGTTGCAGCTTTGGCATGGGCTGGCAATGATTTTGCCCTGGCCATTGCACTTGGGACAAGTTTGCTGGAGGGCAATGAATCCTTGTTGAATGTGCACACGGCCTGAGCCCTGACAGGTTGGACAGGTTGTGGGTTGGGTGCCTGGTTTGGCGCCAGAGCCATGACAGGTATCACAGGTTTGAAGTGTGGGGATGCGAATGGTTTTTTTGACACCAAAAATGGCTTCATCCAGGTCTAGCTCACAAGCATACAACAAATCATTGCCTTGCTGTGCATGGGCCCGCCCGCCTGTGCGCCCGCCCATATCGCCACCAAAAATGTGATCAAAAATGCCTGAAAAGGCATCAGAGAAATCACCAAAGCCAGCACCGCCGCCACCAAAGCCGCCGCCTTCAAGTCCAGCGTGACCATATTGATCGTAAACACCACGTTTCTTATCGTCAGAAAGGACCTCATAGGCACTTTGAATTTCTTTGAATTTGGCTTCAGCCTCGGGATTGTCTGGATTGCGGTCGGGGTGATATTTCATGGCCAGCTTGCGGAAAGCTTTTTTGATGTCTGCTTTGTTGGCGTTACGTGACACCCCAAGAAGTTCATAATAATCTTTTTGTGTGGTCATGATGGATCCATGCTGATTGAAAAGATTGAAAAAGCCGGATGATCCCCATCATCCGGCGTTTTTCGTTGGGTTGCACTCGGCTGTTGGGCCGTGTGCAATATTAGGCCGCATCCCCCTTAGGATTTTTTCTCATCGTCCACTTCTTCAAACTCTGCGTCCATGGTGTTTTGGTCTTGCGTGTTTGCGTCGGTTTGTGCTTGCGTGGCGTCTTGTGCGGCACCAGCTTGTGCGGCTTTTTCTGCCAAAGGTTGCATCAGCGCAGAGAGTGCCTCAGATTTGGCTTCAATGTCTGCTTTGTCTTCGGTTTTAACAGCAGCTTTGAGGGCATCTATGGCGGACTGAATCTGAGTTTTTTCATCCTCTGATACTTGGTCGCCAGCTTCAGAAAGCGCTTTTTCTGAGGCATGCATCAAGGCATCTGCCTGATTGCGCACTTCAACAAGTTCTTTGAAAAGCTTATCTTCTTCAGCATGTTTTTCGCTGTCTTTGATCATTTTTTCAATGTCTTCATCACTCAATCCGCCAGCAGATTTGATGACGATGGATTGTTCTTTGTTGGTGTTTTTGTCTTTGGCAGACACATTCAAGATGCCGTTGGCATCGATGTCGAAGGTGACTTCGATTTGTGGCATGCCGCGTGGTGCAGACGGAATGTCGGCCAAGTCAAAGCGCCCGAGCGATTTGTTGCCACCGGCGCGCTCACGTTCACCTTGCAACACATGAATGGTGACGGTGGTTTGATTGTTTTCTGCGGTTGAGAAAACCTGCTGAGCACGGGTTGGAATGGTGGTGTTTTTTTCGATGAGTTTGGTCATCACGCCGCCGAGGGTTTCAATGCCCAAAGACAAGGGTGTCACATCCAGCAATAAAATGTTGTTGGCCGTGCCAGACAAGACAGCGCCTTGTGCGGCTGCACCCATGGCAACGGCTTCATCTGGATTGACATCATGACGTGGTTCTTTGTTGAAAAAGTTTTTCACGGCTTCACGCACTTTGGGCATTCGGGTTTGGCCCCCCACCAACAACACTTCGTCAATGTCTGAAAGGCTGAGGTCGGCATCGTCCAATGCGGTTTTACAAGGCACAATGCTGCGTTGAATGAGATCTTCAACCAAAGACTCCAATTTGCTGCGCGTGATTTTGACATTCAAATGTTTGGGGCCAGATGCATCGGCAGTGATGTAAGGCAAATTCACTTCGGTTTGCTCGGTCGAAGACAATTCGATTTTTGCTTTTTCAGCGGCTTCTTTCAAACGTTGTAGGGCCAAAGTGTCTTGTGACAGGTCCACACCGCTGTCTTGTTTGAATTCGCTGACCAGATGGTCCAGTAGGCGTTTGTCAAAATCCTCACCGCCCAAAAAGGTGTCGCCGTTGGTGGCCAAGACCACAAATTGTTGATCGCCATCGATGTTGGCAATTTCAATGATTGAGATGTCGAAGGTGCCGCCCCCCAAATCATACACAGCAATTTTTTTGTCACCGTGGTTTTTGTCCATCCCATAGGACAGGGCTGCAGCCGTTGGCTCATTGATGATGCGTTTGACTTCTAACCCTGCAATACGGCCTGCATCTTTGGTGGCTTGACGTTGTTTTTCATTAAAGTACGCCGGTACAGTGATGACGGCGCTGGTAACCGGTTGGCCCAGATAGGCTTCGGCAGAAGCTTTCATTTCTTTCAAGATGATGGCGCCAAACTGTTCTGGAGACCACTGTTCTTCTTTACCATCTTTGGTGACCACAAAGCGGACATCGCCATTTTTGGCACTGGTGACCGCATAGTTGGCTTCCCAGTCTTGGGATTTATCGTTCAGCTCTTTTTTTTGCAATCCCATGAAACGTTTGGTGGCGTAAAAAGTGTTGGTGGGGTTGGTGATGGCTTGGTTTTTGGCAGCCTCACCCACAATGATCTTATCTTCTTTGGTGACGGCCACATACGATGGGGTGGTGCGTCGACCTTTTGTGTTTTCAATGATTTTCAGCTTTTTGCCTTCCATGAAGGCCACTGCAGAGTTGGTGGTACCCAAATCGATACCGATGCAAATACCAGATTGTGAGGATGAAGACATGGTCATAGACTCCTGATTTGAATTTTAAACATTTGGCGATCATGTGATGGCGCAAACATCAGTTTGGGGTGCTTTTGACAATTTAAAGGGGGGCGCCTTAATTTTTTGTTTTGTTGGTGTCATGTTGGCAAGCCGTTGTTTGACAGCGTAACCATTGGTGCATGCCACCATCCAGCCCATATGTCTCGGCAAATCCCCAAGCCATGATCATGTCGCTGAACCGCCGGCTGCGTCCCCCGGCAGCACAATAGACAAAAGCGGTGGTGTTTTTGGGGATGTCGATGTCGGTTGGCATGGTGCTGCATGGCACATGGTGGCTGCCAGGGATGTGCTGACAGTCGTACTCTTCTTGCTCGCGTATGTCGATCAAAACATAATCTTTGCCGTAGATGGCGTTGGGATTGGCTTGAAGCCATTGTGATAAAGCATGGTCATCAAAGTGGGTTGGCATATGAATCTCCTGGCAGCCTCGATGCGTACATGTTAGCGCATCTGACAATCGTTGTGAAAGGGTGAGGGCAGCAAAAGCATTGCCATCGGAAGTGTTTTTCTGGTTAAATGGGTGCACATGGCAATCAAGGATGTTTATGTCGTTTTTTTTGGGCCAAAACATTGCGCCAAGGCAGTGGGCGCAGATGATGTTGTTGGTCACTTTGATCATGTTGGTGGTCAGTGTCTATCTGCAACAGGTCATGGGGCTTTTGCCTTGTAT
This sequence comes from Candidatus Comchoanobacterales bacterium, assembly GCA_965661085.1. Lineage (GTDB taxonomy): Bacteria > Pseudomonadota > Gammaproteobacteria > Comchoanobacterales > Comchoanobacteraceae > CBFIDA01. The sequence continues at coordinate 15,960 of CBFIDA010000005.1, forward strand.
GATTTGTGAGCTTCAGCGTTACCTTTTGGTGCCACTGGCCTTGGTGTTTGCCATGCAGTGTTGGATGCAGCCATGTTCGTCAAGCCGCCGCACCGTACAATTTTTGGCTTTGGTGTTGATTCTGATGGAACTTTGCTTATCAGCAAGGCATCTGTCTTTGTTGTATTTTTCCAGTCCGGACGCTGGCATGCAAGCGTGTTTGCCTGGTTTGGTGACGTATGCGCACAATGCCAGTTGGCTGCAGGCAATCTCTGTGGCATTGCAAGGTTCTGGTGAAGGCTGCCGTCAAATCACTTGGCGTTTCTTGATGCTCAGTTTGCCAGAGTGGACCGCCATGGCCATGATGGGTCTGTTGGCGTTGTGGTGCTTGGAGCGCCGTGCCATGCGATTGTCCGATGCATGATGCCTGCATCGATCAGGGCACAGCATGCGATGCTCGGTCATGTTTTTGGGCGATGATGTCGATGTTGTTGCCAAACACCAGGTTTTGTTGGTCTGCTGATTTTGGCGTCTTGAGCCGCGTGTCTGGATCTTTTGGCGGAGGGTATGTCGCCATTCAAACGACGTTTATGGCCTGCGTGGCGTGTTTTTGGTTTTGAAACAAAGTTTTCTATTATGTTGCTGAATGTCTTTAGGAAGGCTGGTTTCAAGGGGCTGGTCGGTGTGATCAATTTGTTGGATCGGTTTTTTGATGCGGGTGATGACGCTTTCATGTCATGTTTTAAAAAAGCAGAACCAAAGGCCGCCGTGCCTGGAGTAACAATGGATCCAGAGGTGGTTGGGTTGGCTGCGATTTGACTGCTGCGTTGCGAGAAAGCAGAGCCGATGAAATGTTTTGTCAAGTTTGTGGGTGGTACAATTGTTTTGAACAATGCTCCAGGAGCACAACGTTGTGCAATGGGCTTTGAAGGCTTCGTTTCTTGTGGCGTCACAGTGGTTCGGGTGGCAGCATGTGACTGTGTTTTAGGCGCACAGTTGATGGGCAGAAACAGTCCTGCGAGTTGTCGTGTGACTTGATTTAGGTCGGCGTATCCCTTTGGTTTGCGCGTTTTGTCCCAAGTTTTTTCCTCCTCGCTGGTATGGCTGCTTGATTCGGAGTCGCTGGTATCGTCGTCTGAGTCGCAGACAGGGCGTGCACAGCGTATGATGTTGAAAGCGGGCTCGGTGGGCTGGACTTCTAAAGGGGTGAATGTGGGCATGATGTACTCCGTTTTGTTTTTTATAATGTTTTTTTTGTTTGGCTGCCTTAAGGCTTGATGAAGTTTCGCTACAATAATGTGATTTTTGCGCACATCGCTTTTTGGGCGAAAGGGTTAAAAAAAACATTGATCTTCGTGCGTGTACACAGTAATATGTGTGCTCGAGCTGATGTGGGCCGTTAGCTCAGCCGGTAGAGCATCGGGCTTTTAACCCGCTGGTCGTGCGTTCGAATCGCACACGGCCCACCACTTTTTGGAGCGTCACGTGGAAAGTTTGGCTTTTTATTTGAATGAGATCAAAACCATGCAGGCACGCTTCGATGAACTCTGGAGATGTCTTTGACCTTGATGCCATTCAAGTCAAATTGACAGCCCTGTTGCAACAGCTTGAAGACCCTGAACTTTGGCAAAACCCAGATCGCGCACGACAACTGGCGGTTGAGAAAACACCGCTTGAAGCATTGGTGCAACAAGCCACTGCCATCCAACAGCAATTGCAAGATTTGCCCATGATGTTTGAATTGGCCGATGATGAACAGGACCAAGGGCTTTTTGCGCAGTGTGTCGATGATTTGGGTGTTTTGCAAAAATCTTTGGCGCGTTTTGAATTTGCACAGATGTTCACAGGTGAGCATGATGGCGACGATGCCTATTTGGACATACAGGCTGGCTCAGGGGGCACCGAGGCACAAGACTGGGCCAACATGCTGATGCGCATGTACATGCGTTGGGCTGAACATGAGGGCTTTGCTACAGAGATCATGGCGTTGTCTTCAGGTGAAGTGGCAGGCATCAAAAGTGTGACCATCAAGGTTGCTGGACCTCAAGCATTCGGTTGGTTGCGTACCGAAACTGGTGTGCATCGGTTGGTGCGCAAATCCCCTTTTGACAGCGGCAATCGCCGTCACACTTCCTTTGCAGCCGTGTTTGTCAGCCCAATCATTTCGGACGATGTGGAGATCGACATCAACCCATCTGATTTACGCATTGACACCTATCGTGCCAGTGGGGCAGGTGGGCAGCACGTCAACACAACAGATTCTGCGGTACGCATCACCCACGTGCCAACAGGCATTGTGGTCCAGTGTCAAAACGATCGCTCACAACATAAAAATAAAGCACAGGCCATGAAACAATTGCGATCGCGTCTTTATCAGCATGAAATGTCACAACGTTTGGCATCACAGCAAGAGAGAGAAGCCACCAAATCAGACATTTCCTGGGGCAATCAAATTCGGTCATACGTTTTGGATGCGTCGCGTATCAAAGATTTGCGTACAGGGGTCGAAAAGACCAACACCCAGGCTGTTTTGGATGGGGACCTCAATGATTTCATTGAGGCCAGTTTGCGCGAAGGCGTTTGATGATCTCGGTGTTGTTGGGTTGAAAATCCGTCCTGAATTGTGGCATGATGTAGCCCACGCCATGGTGGGTGGCAAATCACTTGATAAGGGCCTTTTATGACAGAAGCATCCTCTACAGAATCTTTGGCAGAACAATTGCAGCGTCGTCGAGACAAATTGACCGAGTGGCGTGCGGCCATGCCCGCATACCCCAATGGTGTTCGGCCCAGTCATACAGCGGCTGCTTTGCATGCGACGTATGCATCGGCAACCAAAGCAGATCTCGAAGCAACGCCTGTTCAGGTGCGTGTTGCAGGGCGCATCATGATGCGTCGTATGATGGGCAAAGCGAGTTTTGTTCAATTGCAGGACGGTGATGCGCACATTCAATTGTATGTGCGCACGCAAGAATTGGGGGCAGCGCAGTATGATGTTTTCAAACAATGGGATTTGGGCGACATCGTGTATGCAGAAGGTCATCTTTTTCGAACCAAAACGGGCGAGTTGAGCGTTTGGTGTCAGCAAGTGACTTTGTTGACCAAGGCTTTGCACCCATTGCCCGACAAATACCATGGTTTGCAAGACGTTGAAGCCCGTTACCGCCAACGTTATTTGGATCTGATGAGCAATCCTGAGACGCTGTCCATCATGAAAATGCGCAGCGACATTGTGCGTTTGGTGCGGGCTTTTTTTCATGAGCATGATTTCACAGAAGTTGAAACGCCCATGATGCAGCGCATGCCAGGTGGCGCCAGTGCCCGACCCTTTTCAACCCATCTGAACGCATTGGATCTGCCAATGTATTTGCGTATTGCGCCTGAATTGTATCTCAAACGATTGGTGGTTGGTGGCATGCACCGTGTGTTTGAGTTGAACCGCAACTTTCGCAATGAAGGCATGTCAACGCGTCACAATCCTGAGTTCACCATGGTGGAATTCTATCAGGCCTATGCGACGTACCATGATATGATGGATTTGACCGAGGCATTGTTTGACAGGTTGCTCACCACATTGTTTGCAACCAAAACATTGACTTATGGTGCAGATGAGATTGATTTTTCAACATTCAGACGTGTCGGTTTGGCCGAAATACTCATCGAAACCCATGCGGCCTTGGATGCCAAAAACATTCGTGATCGTGCTGCATTGATGGCGGTGGCTGAAACAATCGATTTGGTTGTGGCGCCCAGTTGGGGTGTGGGCAAAATCCAGTTGGAAATTTTTGAAAAGACCATTGAAAAAACATTGATCCAGCCAACTTTCATCACCGATTATCCACAGGAGGTGTCGCCTTTGGCGCGTGCTTCAGATGATGATCCATTTCTGACCGATCGATTTGAGCTGTTCATTGCAGGGCGTGAATTGGCCAATGGGTTTTCTGAACTCAATGATCCCGAAGATCAATCGGAACGGTTTCGTCAGCAGGTTGCCATGCATGAGGCGGGTGACGATGAAGCGATGTTGTACGATGCCGACTTTGTCACGGCACTTGAATACGGCATGCCGCCGACCGCGGGTCAGGGCATCGGCATCGACCGATTGGTGATGTTGTTGACCAATACGCATACCATTCGTGATGTGATTTTATTCCCCATGATGCGTCCAGCGTCAGCGTGATGCGGTAGACACGATCGATGGTCCAACCCTCAAACGTTGAGCGTGTACGGTGACGCCTGAAGCGCGACCATGTGCTCACCTATGGTCCAAGATGCATCAGGATCGTTGCATGCCACGTGTTGGACCACAGCCTGGGTCCATCCGTGGTGGGCATCATTTTGGTGTGCCACCACGTCACCAACACGTGTGCCGTCTTGAGTGATGCTGTCACCAGGCCTGACATCCATGGGGCAGGTGCTTTTAAAATGACACAGCACGCGTTTGCGTTTGCCCAGATGTTGGGTGCGTGCAACGATTTCTTGGCCCAAAAAACATCCCTTTTTAAAATCAACCATGTTGAGTTCGATGGCATTGAGCATTTGGGGCGTCCATGTTTGCATTTGACTCGCATCCAGCCATGGTATGCCTTGTTGAATGCACTGCAGTTGCCAGGCTTGATCGTTCAGCCACATGGCATCGGCATGGGGCAGGGATGGGGGCTGGGTGTGTTTGGTTAAGATCAGTTGTAGAGCGCTGTGGTCAAACAAAGACAAAACCAATGTGTCTTCTGGCCCGACGGTGCATGCTTGAGGGGTGGGCGCTTGAGTTTTCATGCCCCATACATGACATGATGTCATGCTTCTTAATGTGATGCGGGACAACTTTGCCACCAAAGCCATGGCGGTTTGCCAGGCATCATGATGAGCTTTGGGCATCAGCAACACCAGATCATCCTGCCATTTGGCCACCCAGCCCATAGTGATCACCCTGCCTTTGTTGTTACAGTGACAAAATGGCACCGCAACCGTATCGGTCACGCGATGGACGTCGGCAGTCAATTGACCCTGTAAAAAACGCGTGCGTTGTGCACCTTCGACGGTGACGATACACCAGAGGTTTGATGGGGTGGAGGGTGTCATGGTGTATTCCGTTTGGGTCGTTGAATGCTGTCAATGGGCACCGAGATCGTTTCGGGAGGGCGATCTGTGCCACGTAGAGCCCGCAAACAGATGGCATGATAGGTGGCCACATATTTGCCATCGCTGTTTTTGGGATAAGCGTTCAGACATCTTTGCCACATGTTTGGGGTGGTCAAACCAAGCGCTTGATGTGTGGATTGTACCGTGCTGGCGCCAATGTTTTTCAAATCCAAAAACACATGTTGGGGGGATGTGTGGTGTTGCTGCAGCCATGTTTGCTGCAGCACCGGTTGTTGCCAGCCCAAGCGTTGCAATTGATCACCCAGCTGGTGTATGTCGTGAAACCGATTGATGTGGTGCGCGCGATCGATGGCAGACAACGCCATTTTTGCTTCATGCAAGGTGTCGGTGCCCAAGGTGGAGACATAGAGGCGCCCACCAGGTTTGAGCACACGCCAACATTCTTCCAGCAGTGGAGTAGGGGTCGGCAACCATTGCAGCATCAGGTTGCTACAAATCATGTCCATGCTTTGATCGGCAAAGGGCAATTGTTGTGCATCGGCTTGTAGGGCGGGGGCATGCACTTGGGCGCGTTGGACCATGGGCAGGGCAATGTCAAGCGCCACACACAGGGCATTTGGAAAATGTGTTGTGAGGTGCTGGGTCATACAGCCAGTGCCTGCGCCCAGGTCCAAGATCTGTGCTGGTTTGGGATCATGGTCGAGCATGTCTGCCAGTGATTGACTCACATGCTGTTGTATGATGGCATGCCGATCATAGTGATGGGCATGTTTGCTGAAAGCACGTTGAATGTTGTGGCGCTTGGTCATGATCAAAGCAATGGCTGTAGATGATTGGTGTTGCATGATCCATAAAAGATCAGAAATTCAAGCATAACATGTTGTGTCATCAAGATGCCAGTGTTGCCATGGTCACGTGAAGCCATTGCAGTTGAAGGAGGCTTGACTTACACTATGAACATTCAATTGCAGGAGCATCGTCATGGCCCAACCGCCCAAAGTTCAACACAAAAATTTTTGGGATCAAGCTGACATGCAGGGGGCGTTGACGCGACCTGTGTCGCAAGAAGACATCGATATGTTACGGGCACAATGGCCGTTTTTGGAGCTCATCAGTTGGCGTGATGCGGTGCCAACCGATGAGGGCGATGCTCCCACCCTTGAATCCTTGGCCATTCCTGAAGGCAACCAAGCCTCGCCCTGTTTGCTGCATGCTGAGGGTTCTGGTTGGCCCATTCAGTATTGGGTGGGCAATGCAGACTATGCCACCACCATGAGCAGTTCGACCGGTCAACACGTGTTTGGTGGCAAAGATGATGCAGCTCAGGGTCAAGGCACCACGTCGGCGCAGGCTTTTGCCACAGCGGTGGCCATGATAAAATTGGCCAAAACACAAAGTTGGCCAGGCGTCCAAATCTTATCGGGTAGTGAAAACATGGCCTGGGCCGCCTGGGCCGCATGTGAAGCCATGAATCTGCCATGCATGGGCTACACGCCCAATCCTGAGGCCTATGCGCGCGCCGAACGTGTACAGCATCTCATCGATGCGCAGTCCATGTCAGCTGCTCCCGCAAAGGCCATGGGGCCAGGTGGTTTTGCTTCTTCTGTTCAGGTGGATGTCTTTGGTGAAACGCCAAGTGATGCAGCCGAGTGAGCAGTCGTCAATGGGTTGATTTCATCTCGACTAAGATGGTGTGACATGCTTTTCGTATTTTGGAGTCGCCCTTGGCCTCTTGAGGCATGTGCTGCAATGTTGCGTGACGTATTTCAAGTTCAATGGTCGACACTTCGACCGCTGACATGTATCTCAGACGCCCATGTCGTTGTGTGGCATCAAGCCAGTCGCGTGCCCAGTGACCCAATTGTATGGTCAAGGCCACCAACAACACGGCCATGGGCAAGTAGGTGATGGGATGAAATGGAGCCCCAAAGTACCAAGAGATGGCAGCCAGCACAACCCAAATCAAGGCGATACCAATGAGCACTTTGTAGATCATTTGCTTTCTTGGCAGCCAAGGGGTCGGTTGTGCATGACCTTTGGCATCCAGGGTGTGTGATCTGGACGATGGTGGGGCGGTGATGCTTTGGATGCCTTTCAGTGTCTGAGGCATACGCATTGCCATCCAGATGCGCAAAACATCTTTGGCCAGCACCATCTCACGAAAAGCTTGCGGGATGGCCGCACGAATGGTTGTGGTGCCAGACCACCTGGTATTGATACCAGGCCAATTTCCCACCTTGGCATCTTTGTTGGTGGCCAGCGCACACAATTTTGTGAAAATGGCGAGGGGTTGAGCACTTTGATGCAATGCCAAACCAATGTAAGCCCGTATCAAATGTCGCGGTTCTTTTTCGATGGCTTGCAGCTGTGCTCAAGCTGTTTTCCAATCTTTCGTTTCTTGGTTGGGCATGTGGTACACTTGGTGCTGCTTCCCTGGTTTACGCAGGGTCAAGGATCTAAACCGTTTGGGGTATGCCAGCATATAGGGCATCCAAGTGATCCAGGCAGTGCCATAGCGCACCAGATGGTCATCGGGTTTGAGGCTGAACCAATGCGGCGTGAAACAGTCCACTTTGATGGTTTTTTCTGCCTCATGCCAAGTCTTGTGTGTGCGCATTTGTACCAAATGCCCTGTGTTCAAGCCCTGAGTGGTGCCTGTCTGGGATGACAGTTTGTGGTGTTTAAAAACCATTTTGTAAGCGTGCTGAAAGGCACAGTTGTGTGCTTTGAGGCACTGTTTAAGCTTTTCTAAGTCAGACATACGATGCATGATTTATAAAAAAATAATCCTAACATGCAGTCACTTCCTGTGCAACACAGCAATCATCGAGGCTTCCTTTTTACCGTGATGACCAAAAAGAATGTAGGTAGAAAGTGGGTGAAAAAGCCGAATGATCCTTGAGGGCTTACAAGGGAAGGCCGAAGGCCGGTTGCTGATATTTGTATTGAGGCCCCAAGTCAGCCAGTCGAGGTATGACAGCTGGCGAGATCAGTTTCTTTCAAACATGGGTCAAGTGTTTGCAATTAAGAAGATTGACCAGCGTGAAGCCTATCAAAATCTTCAAATTGAAAGTTTTGAGCAACTCAAGCTGGATATGGGCGTTAAGTCCCTCGTTATTCTGGTGAATAATTGTTCTCCTGCGTCGAACCAAACTGCATGCTTTCTTGGCTTGTTCGGGCGGCTTTAATACGCTCGGATGGCGTCTTGTTCATTGCGTTTTTTAGGCTTTCTAAATTATCATTATTCGTCGAATCAGTTGTAAATGCGTAACACGCTTTTTTGCGCGCTTTGCCAGACGCTGTCAACAGGGAGGTGTTTTTCATTCCTAGATACTTTTTGGTGTGGCCAACCTTGTTGTAAAGGGCAAGCAATCGTTGCACCAACTTTTTAAGGACTGATGGTTCTTCACTTGGATTCTGTGTGGCATCTTCGCTCTTTCTGTCATTGAGCGCCTGTCTGACAGAGTTTTCCAGTGTTAAAATCTCTTCAGAAAGATTGGTATGTTCCGAATGGTATCGTTTTTGTTGCGAGGTTGCCTTGGTTTTAAGGGCTTGTAATTGTTTGGTCGATGATTCAATTTCATTTAGCTTGCGTTTTTTGTCTAGAATGGACACGTCCTTATAGGATGATTGTTCGTTGAGTTTTTTACCTAAGAGTTTATGAAGATGCGTCAATACCTTCACGCGTTGTGCTTTAGGAAAGGCCTGTTGGATGAAAGTTTTGCGCTTGTGCTGAGCTACTTGAGAAAAACTGTCTCCTAAGCAGCGCCTGAAATTGGCTGTGGTGACCATGACCTCTGTTGCCAGTTTGCCCTTTTTATCCATTTTTTTATAGGCTTCGGTTTTTTTAAGTGCATTGATTTGTTTGTCATTGATGGTTTTGAATTCCTTTGCGAATTCGGCATCTAGCTGTTGATTTGGAGTGATTGCAGCGATGGCACCGGTGTCGACAATGGTGTCCACTTGATTGTAATGATTGGTGAATGCATACTTTTTAAGCATTGGTTGCTTGAGATCATTGAATATTTGACGTGTGAACTCGTCAGATTGTGCGGCCAGATCATAAGTTGGGCATGTGCCATTTTTGATTGCGTCAGCAAGCTTACCATTGATCATGCCAGTAGGGCGTCCGGCTGTAAAAGAAATGCCTTTCTTGGCATTCGGCGACTGGCATACTTTTTGTGCACGCTGTGAAGAAGACAGTTTGCTTGATGCTGAAATCTTTTTGACGCTTCCATCAGCACCAAACGTGATGCCATCATCTTGGCCTGGGTCAAAGGATGGGTCGTTTTCGATTTCTTTCAACACTGGATCGTTTTCTGGTGTGCGTACCTTATGTTTATCAGCGGCTTCCTTCTTGATTTCCTTATAAACCTCTAGCTTGGTTTGGCGGTGCAGTGTCATGAATGCATCCTCATCAACCTTTTGCTTCCATTTGGGATATTCTTTAGAGGCTATTTTGGCTTTAAGACATGCTATGTAATATTCTTTTGCTGCTGCTAAAGCACTCTGATTTTCTTTTTTCTTATCATCTGACCCAGCAGCGCTTTCTGAGATCTTTCTGGGTGATTGTACCTCCCTCTCTGTTGGGGGATTTACCATGTCCAGCAGTTTGGTTGCCAATAGGCTTGAGATCTTCAGTTTGGGTTTGTTGGCCATGACATGTTCCTCACGTTCGGTTTTTGATTATAGTATGTCTGTTTTATAAATGTTGTTGGGATGTGGCTATTTATTGTTTCAGTTTAAACCATCAGTCTTAATCTTTTGTGAAGGCCCATCACGTATGTCTCATTTTATTTTCCACTTGCGACTTACGTTCGGCGGGGTTGAGGAATGAGCCCTCCTGAGCTACCCTTGTGCCTTGCACCTGGTTTTGTTTTAGTTCCGCGGCAGTCATGGCAGGTTTGCCCGTTAACGGATCACCAGATTTGGATATGAAGATGCTGTTGGTAATGATATTTTTAAGTTTTGTGCGTTCTTTACCTAGTAACAATGGTGACTTTTCAATTTGTGTTTGTATTGCGCGGAGCCACTGTTGGTGGTGCCACGCCATGAGTAAGGTTTGGGGGGCATTCACTGAGGATTGGTCTGATGGCATTTTTTCCCGATACGCTTCCAGTGAGGTTTGCAAAGGTTTGTTTTCTTCATCTATGCAGCCCTCGAGTTTTTTGGCTTCCTGTTTGATGTATTGCAAGAGTGGCGCTATCTCATTAGATTTGGTTTCTAATCCATAATCTTTATATTCCATCAAGAACGCACAGTACTTTACCAATTTTTCGATGGGTTGGGGTTCGATGGGGCCGGTTTTGCCCAAAAAACCATCGAACCAGCGAATCTTCTTCCTGGTGGGAGCGTCTGGAGCTTGAAGGCCTTGTTTGCCTTGTATTTCTTTCGCGGTGTTCGCCCACTTTCCGTTTTTAAACTGATATAGAGTGCCCTCAGGGTCTATCCCCTTCAATCTGGCCCATGATTGGCTTATGGTTGTTTGCAGTGCACCAAGCGATGCTTCCGCATCTTCCCGGGAGATCTCGTTGGACAATCTTTCTTTTTGCTCTGATCCTTTCCGTGAGTCGGCTGAAGTGAATATGCTTTTTTGTTCTGATTTTGATTCGTCTCTTGCTTCTTGTCCCCCATGTGATTTGGATGTCTTGTTCGCAGCACTGAGTTTAGAAAAAAAAGTATAAAGGGCATCCAGTGCAAAAAATGGAGCTAGAATGACCCCTGTGGCGGCTAAAATTATGTTGAAGTTACCGCTTTTGAAACTCCGGATTTCACGGTAAACCGACGGTTTTCCTTCTGTAATACCATGGTAGATTAGATGAAGTGCTAAGCATGGTGAGAAAACAATAAGAAGAAAGGTTTTAAAGGGGTTGGTGATGATTGCTGTAAGGTTTTTCCAAATGAAGGTACCCAGCCAGGCGATGCCTCTGCCCAATGCTTTGATGCCTGCCCAGACTTGGATGCCAAGCCAGGCGATGCCTTTGCCCAATGCTTTGATGCCTACCCAGACTTGGGTGCCAAGCCATTTTAAGTTTTCTTTGGTTTTAAAGCGCCAGGAGGCCTCATATTGTTTTTGTGCTGCATTGCTCAAGAACGTTGAGGCGTCCTTTTGTACCTGTGTGAGGTCCAGACTCAATATGTGCTTGATATGGGCCTGACACAAAATCGTTGGAAGCTTTGCTTCCTGTAGATCAAGGGTGTGTTGGCGCAATGCATCCAATGCAACTTGGCCAGCCTGAGTCAATAGGCCATGATCATGGAGCTCCGATAGGGTCGCCATCAGACGCAGTTGGTCTTCTTGGCTTGTTTTTTCATCGTCTTGGGCAAGTCGACCCGCAAGTTCATCCACTTGTTGTGTTTTGATGAGGGCATGATGGTATTGTTCGTCTTGATTCAATTCCTGTAAAATCTGTTTGGCCTCGGTGCTGAATGGCCAAAAGTTCAGCCATGGTTTTGCGGTCGGTTTTTTGGGCATGTGGTAGAGTGCACTTTCATTCGTGGGGGTGTCGAGCTCAAACCTCATCTGGTTGGGTTGGGGGCCGAGACCCAGTGCAGCATCAAGCACTGCATCGATGGTGCTGTTGTTGGGACCCAGCCACCCTCGGAAGTGGTTTTTGGTGGCCTTTCGGATGGCATCAATTTTATTTTTTAAGAGGCGTTGTGTTTGATTTTGGGACAGCATCACTGCTTCGATCCAGGCGATCATTTTTATTCGGATGGTCATCGGCGCATTGATTTTGTTCAATTCTGTTTCGGCAGCTGCTATGATTTTATCTTTATTGTTTTCCTCACTGAGCATGTATGACCGATCACCTATTGTGATTGATTTGGATGGTTGACCGGTCAATCGAGAACGTATGAGCCGTGACAGCAGAATGTCGTTGTCTCGATGACATTTGGTTTTAAACAGTAAGGCTGTTCTTTTCTTCGGCGCCTCAGGCACGGACACCTTGTGCTTTTTCACAATTGTTTGACCCCATGTTTCACCTCCTAGTTTTGACAAATTGAAGCAATTGTCAGAGTTTACCAAAGCATCCTGGCACACGGGGTCATCTGTTGTGCTGTGCATATATGCTACAATGGCTTTCGCCCTTTTTAGTATTTTTTGTTGGGGTGATGTATCTTTGAGCGATTTGGACTCTTCTTCTTTGCCAGCTACTTTTTCATCTTGGCCTGGATCTTGCGGGCCATCATTGTTTTGGAGTGAGGCCATAAACGCCTTTACCCATGAATCATAGTGTGTGTTGCGGGCCTTTTGTTTGGGCTGGTTCATGATGCGCTCTGTTGTTTTTTGAATTATAGGCTTGATGCTGAAAAATTGTTGTTTTTTAGAATCATGATGGCATGAAAAAATGAAGTGTGCCTTAAGTGGGGCATGGATCGATGTGCGTGCATGCATGTGGAGAAAGTTTGTTAAAAAGCTTGTTTTGTTGGTCGATGTCCTGTATGTTACTTCTATTTTCTGTGGAGAAAAACGATGCGCGTTACTGCAAGTCCTAAACCAGGCCAAATCGATCAGTCCTGGTATGTGCTTGATCTGGCTCAAACAGACATCAGCTTGGGCCGTGTGGCCACAGCGCTTGCCAGAGTCTTGATGGGCAAACACAAGCCTGCTTATGCCGAGCATGTTGACATCGGTGATTACGTTGTGGTTCTGAACACTGCTCAAGCCACGGTTACAGGCAACAAGCGCCAAGGCAAAGTTTACAACTGGCATACCGGTTATCCTGGTGGCATCAAAGAAGCAACATTTGATGAAATGGTGGCACGTGATCCCAACAAGGTGTTGCGTTTGGCTGTCAAACGCATGTTGCCAAGAGGGCCGCGTGGACGAGCCATGCTCAAGAAATTGAAGCTTTTTGCCGCCAATGATCACCATCATCAGGCACAAAAACTGGTCACATTCCCGTTTTTGTCCGATAAGTGATGCGTCCGATCATCGTACTTCAACACACACCAATAACAGAGGAGTCCAACCATGTCTCAAAAGAAAACCGAAGTTGATCAAAAAACAGAAACCAAACCCAAAGCCGCAACAAAGAAAACCGTTGCCAAAAAACCTGCTGCAGCCAAAAAGGCCACTGCTGAGAAAAAAACCAGTGTGAAAAAGCCAGCGGCAAAAAAAACCGAAGCCAAAGCAACCACCAAAAAGCCAGCGGCAAAAAAAACCACCAGTGCTTCAAAAACCGGTGCACTGCTTGACAAAACCATGGCTGCCGAAATGACGGCCACGGTCAAAAAAACCGCTAAAAAAACCACACCTCAGAAAAAAACTGCATCGATTTACATCTCTGCTATCGGACGACGTAAGACTTCCGTAGCGCGTGTATACATCAAGCGTGGTTCAGGCCAAATTTTGGTCAATAAAAAGCCATTGAACACCCAATTCACAGAAACCTCCAATCAATACCATCTCATCCTAAAGCCCTTGGTTGATCTGGATGTCATGGATCAATTTGATGTGGTGGTGCGTGTGCGTGGCGGTGGTAAAGCAGGGCAGGCTGGCGCCATTCAATTGGGCATTGCCAGAGCATTGGATCGTTTTGAATTGACAGATTTGGGGCTTGAGTCTTCTACACACGAAGAGCAGTTGGCGATGTTGCCATCAAGGCCATGGCGTGTGGCCCTGAAACAACTTGGTTTATTGACACGTGATGCACGCATCATTGAGCGTAAGAAGTTTGGTCTTCGTAAAGCGCGTAAGAAAGAGCAATATTCAAAACGTTGATTTTTTGGTGTGCATGCTGCATGCACTGGTCATTCATTGGAGCTGAGTCGCCATGTCAACCCTTGTGAAACGTTCATCGATGACGTTGTTTTCAGATCCCTCAGATGCACACAGCCATCAAGTGCGCATGGTTTTGGCAGAAAAAGGCATCACCGTCGACATCTTTCATGTCGAGCCAGGTACCACAAACGAAGATTTGCTGCAGCTCAACCCTTCGCATCAGTTGCCTACGTTGGTGGATCGAGATTTGGTGTTGATGCATGCGCGCATCATCATGGAATATCTGGATGAGCGCTTCCCCCACCCACCGTTGTTGCCTGTGTATCCCATCGCTCGTGCAAAGTCTCGGCTGTTGATACAACAAATCCATGAAGACTGGTATCCACATTTGATGAAGTTACAAGCCAATGCAAACGACAAAAAGGCTTTGTCTGATTTGATGGATCAATTGTTGCAGGTCAATGCCTTGTTCGGACAAATGCCATTTTTCCTCAGCCAAGAGTTCTCGATGGTCGATTGTTGCATTGCGCCATTGTTGTGGCGGTTGCAAGGACTTGGCATCACATGGCCAAAGGGATCTGAGGCAATTCAGGCCTACATGCACCGTGTTTTCGAACGCAACAGCTTCCAAGCTAGTCTTTCTGAAATAGAATTTGATATGGTGGATGAACTCGAAGTTTGACCGCATTGTGGAGCACACCATGACAATGACCTCAAACCGTTCCTACTTGACTCGAGCCATTCGGGACTGGATCAATGACAATGGCCTGACACCTCACGTTGTTGTCGATGCATCTGCCGAAGGTGTTGAGGTGCCGGTAGAGCACATTGACGATGCCCAACAAATCGTTTTGGATGTGTCAGAAAACATGGTGCGCAATTTTGAGTTGAACATGACGCATCTCTCCTTTGATGCCGCTTTTCCTGGTGTGATTTACCACATACACGTGCCTGTATCGGCCATCATGGCCATCTATTGTAAGGATAATGGCCAAGGCATCGTCTTTGAGGAAGAAGAAGAGTGGGACATGCCTGCACCAACCACACCGCATTTTCAAGCGTTGGAGGGCGGGGCAACCGATGATCCCAGTGACACACCACCAAAGCCCAAGGGCAAGCATCATCTCAAAATCATCAAGTGATTCACACCAATGCGTTGAAATGTATTTGGTTTTGTGCTAGTTTATGATTTTTGGGTAATGGGTATGACAATGTATACCGTTCTACTTTTCTTCGCCCAACCCATGGTCTACATCCCATTGGCCGTTTTAGCAGCGCTGGTTTTGTGCGTGTGGCTGTTTGGTCGTGGTGCAAGTGGTAACAGTTCAGAAGAATACCAGGCGGTTGTTTCAAGCATGCCTACTAAGGGTCTTGAACCCACACAGTCCAAAGTGGTGCGCTCATGGAAAAAAAAATTCACTGATGTTTCAGGGCTTGCTGCAGCATGTAAAGAAGATATAAATAAGGATTTTGAGCAGGCAAATAATGTGACAAATGCAGAACATTCCCAATCACTGAGAGAAGGTATTGTCGATACTTATAATGCCATGGTTGATGATGTGTTGCGCACTTTTATCGATGAAAAGAAGAGCGCGCCTAAGGCATCATACCCAATGCAAAATTTGGACACTTTTTTTAATCGGGTCATGTCGTCTTTTGTGCAAAAACGCTTTCCAAAACTGACTTCAATTGATATGTGTTCAAAGCATGTGGTGAAGGCATCGTTAGAGTTTTGCCGAGTATTTGAATCATTGCAAAAGAAGTTATTTTCTCAAAAGACTGAATCATCACTTCAAGCCTTCTCTGAGATGGATAAAATTGCCAGTCAGGCGCTATCGGAAGCACGTGTGAAACGCTCAGGCCTTAAGTCTACTGATGATGGTATAGAGGACGTTGCACGAAAGATTGCGTCAAAGGTGAGAGACCCTTTTTATGTGGGCATTCACGAGTGGCAACAGGGTGCTCTGGAGTTGAAGGGGGATGAGGATTCCGTTGTTGAAAAACTTAAGGATAACATCAATCTGGAGCTGAAAGCGCATCATATTTACCAAAAAACATGTACGCTCATACCGCGTCTCAGGGACAAGAAGGCATTTGAGCATGTGTCAAATGAAGCGTATAAGGAATGCTTCAATTGTGTTGCTAAACATTTAGAAAAATGCCAAAAGAAACTAGATATTGTAGGGGGCTGCACGAATGTGATCGCCCTGAATATTTTTCATGCGACAGGAACTGTCTCAAAGCGAACGCTGAGTTACACACATGTTACTTCGTCCCTCAAATATGGGGATATATCATCCAAGCTTGATGGCCTAAATGCAGGTTTAGACAAGATGCTTAATGCATCACCTAAAACCCAGCTAGGTGCTTGATGAGGGTTGCGAAGGCATGCATGAGGGCATAGAAATAGGGTGTCAGGAGCTGGCTGAGTAGACCGGTGAGCAATAAAAAAATGAGAATAAAAAAACCGTAGGGTTCTATTTGATCGTAGTAATACGCCCATTTTCCAGGTAAAAGTGCAGACACAATGCGGCCACCATCGAGTGGTGGCAATGGCAACATGTTGAGGACAGCCAAGATGTTGTTGATTTTGATGCCTGCAATGGCAGCGGCCAAAAGCCAGTTGTAAAAAGCTGTTTCGGGTGTGAGGAGGCGGTAAGCCAGAACGGCCAACAATGCCCAGATCAATGCCATGATCAGATTGGATACAGGGCCAGCCACAGCGACCCAAGCCATGTCTCTTTTAGGATTTTTCAAGCCATCGGGGTTGACGGGTACAGGTTTGGCCCAGCCAAAAAGGAAGGGGGTGCCGGTGAGCAGTAGGGCCAGAGGCACCAAAAGGGTGCCGACTGTATCGATGTGGGCCATTGGATTGAGGGTGAGTCTGCCAAGCATTTTTGCCGATTGATCGCCACGCAAGCTGGCAACCCATCCATGTGCGTATTCGTGCACCGTGATGGCAAACAAGACAGGGAGGCCCCAGATGGACAGCATGCGCATGAAGGTGTTGGGGTCCATCATCATGATATGTGCCTCAAACTCGATTTTCGAACAAGGTGACCACTTTTTTGACCCCAGGCACCTTACGCACGGCGTCGGTGGCCAAGGCTTGCTGTGCATTGGGTAGAATGCCCATCAGGTAGACCACACCATGGTTGACTATGGGGGTCACTTGAGCGGACCGCAGGCCTTTTTTCTGGAGTAGCGCTGTTTGAACATGACCGGCCAGCCATACATCTTTGGCACCATCGATGGCGCTGTCTTTTTGTGTGACGGTCAATTTGTTGTAAATGCGTCGCACATGCGGTGCAGATTGCGCAATTTTATAGATGCGCACCCGTTGTTCGGGTGTGCGCACGCGTCCGACCAACAAGGTATTGTGGTTGATGGTTTTGACGCTGACATCGGTGCTTTGCAGCGTTTCATTTTCGGCGACTTTTTCGTTGATGAAAGTGGTGGTGGTATGATCTTGTGACATGGTTTTGAAGCTGCGTTGATCGTACAGCGCTGTGGCTGTCAGTGCCGAAGCACCAGCGACCACTGCGGTGGTCATGCAGCCATTCAGGAGTGCCAAACTGAGGCATGTGAGGATGATTTTGTGGGGTGTTGTGCAACGCATGTCAATGCTCCAATCGATGAATCTGTCATCACCATAACATAGGCCATGTTGCGAAAAAAGTCCTTTATGTCATGGGGATGCTTGAATTGTGTGCATGAGTGTCTCAGCTCTGAAGGCATCGACACACCATTGATGCACATTCAAGCCCACCAATGCCACAACATCAAAACGTATGGCGGTATAGGTGACGGCATGTTGCATGAGGAAGTGTTCGGTGGCAAGCAGGATCCGTTGTTGTTTGGTTTTAGAAATGGGGGGATACAGCTTGAAGGCATGTGGGGTTTTTCTGGATTTGACCTCCACAACGACCAATGTGTCGTTGGCCATCATGATCAGATCGAGCTCTCCCCAGCGACAGCGATGATTGCGCCCGATCAAGCATAGGCCCTTTTGCTGCAAATGCTTGCAGGCTTGATCTTCGGCATGTTGTCCGCGCTGTTGTGTGGGACTGGTCATGCCAGATGCTGTGTTGTATCGGCGCGTTTGGGGCGACCTCGGTGTAAGGTCATCCAGACAGTGTTGCGTTGTATCACGTGGGGTTGACGCATTTGGTATATGCCATTTAAGCCCACACATTGTGTCCATGACATGGATTGCATCACGGGGAGCGTCAACAAAAGACGCAGACTGTCTTGGCCAAGTCGAAAGAAATTGGGGTGGCGTTGCAAATATTTGGGCCAACTGGGCATGTGGGCGCCCGGTGTATGGCGTGGGGGCACATAGCCCAGATAGCGGACATGTTCGAGATCTTGTTTTTGATAGCGATGGGCAACTGGCTGTTGAAAGATGCTGGGGCCAAAGAGCGGCAAGTCGCCGCTGTAGTGATAACGAATCAATGGAATGATGGCGCTGGCTTGTTTCTGTCCCATGGCCAAAATGATCGCATCAATGTCTGGGCGATGGCTGGGGATGGTGCGTACCTTTTCTTGCAGTGCTTTGGCAATTTGTTGGCCGTGGTGATGACTTGTGGTGATGCCCAGAGTCTCTTGAATGAAGGCATCGTTGTGCTGTGGCGTTGTGGGCAGTGTTGCAATCCAATCTTCTTGCAAAGTGGCGTGGGGCCAGCCCATACTGAAAGCATGGCCGATCTTCTCTCCCAAAGGGGTTGCGGATTGAATCACCAAGGGGTGGCGATAACCCAAATGGCTGACATGCTTTGCCAAATCTCTGATTTCTGACTGTTGTGTCAGATCAATCCAATACAAATCATCGTTGGGTGTGGCGCGTTGAGGTGGATTGAACGCCAAGATGGGTTTTTGCAGGTGTCTATCATTGTTCAGTTGTGCCACCCGTTTTTTGGTGAGCGGCCCGATGATGGCATCCAGGTCTGGGCGTTCGGCAAAAGCCAACATGGCATTCGGGTCGTCTTGGCTGGCATCATAGACCACCACGTTGAGTGCATGGTTGGGGCGTTGTTGTTTCATGCGGTACAGTTGCGCCATGATGCCGTAGAGCAGGGTGTTGCCTTGTTGGGCATACACCCCATGTTGTGGCACAATGACGCCAATTTTGTGGATGGCAGGCATGGCCGTGCTGGGTTGCAACCAAGCTTGCGCAGGGTGTTCGATGTGTGTGGCCCGCCATGATGCCAAACGTTCAGGCCATTGAGAGGGCTGATGGCATGCCAGTGCTGTGGCTTGTGCCAAGGCCACCCAGCCTGAAAACGGTGCGGATAGGCTTGTTGGGGTCGAGCCAGATTGGCCCAGCCGACGCCAGTGTTGGTCTAGCCAGTGGGGTTGGTCTGCCTCAGGTGTGCGGTCAAATGCTTGTTGCAGGGTGCGCAAAGCTGATAGGTTCTGATGGCGTGCGGTGAGCAATTTGGCTTTGAGGTTCAGTGCTTTGGGCAACCATGCTTGCGGTAAATGATGCAAGGCGCGGTTCAGACGGTGTTGTGCTTGACCAACATGATGTTGTTGGGCCGCAATGCTGGCGCGTGCAAAATCACGCAAGGCACGATCTTCAGGCGATGCATCATGCTGCATGGGCCATTGAGCAAGACGTTTGGCCAGTGTGATGTGGGCCTCGTTGCACAATTTTAGGGCGGCAAACGTGAACAGGCGGTCCTGAGCCTCCGGTTGCTCTTGGGCTTGTTGTAAATACCATTCAGCCGATTCTGGCAACAGAGTGGATGAAGGCGCTGCTGACCATTGATCAAATGTTGGCCTGTTGCCGCAGCCGTGTATGAAAATGCCCAATAGTATCAGGCAGATCAAATTTAAAAAACGCATGTTGTGCATCACAAATCCATTGATGATGCTTCCACCTTAGGCATCTTTTGAGTTCAGGTCAACCCGTGGCCACTATTGGGGAGCATTTTATGATTTGTGCCAAAAAAAGGAGATGGTATGGGCTGACCGACCAGAGCATTGTGTGTGCGGCTTCAAACAGGTATGTTGAACAACAAGACAATCAGATAAGGATGTGCCATGGCCATCGATCGGCAAACATTGTATGTGGTGGCAACCCCCATCGGACACTTGGCAGACTTCAGCCATCGCGCTGTCATGGTGCTGGGGCAGTGCGATGTGATTTTGTGTGAAGACACGCGTGTCAGTCGTGTCTTGCTTCAGCATCATGGCATCACCACGCCCATTCAAGCCATGCATCGGTTCAATGAGGCCGATGTGTTGCAGCGCCATATCGATGGACTCACCCAAGGGCAAAGCATTGCCATCATCAGTGATGCTGGCACACCGTTGATCCAAGACCCAGGGGGACGCTTGGTTTGTGCCTGTCATGCTCAGGGTATTAGGGTGGTGCCCATCCCGGGGGCCAGTGCGATCATGGCGGCGTTGTCGGTTGCAGGTTTTTCAGAAAGTCATTTTGAGTTTGTGGGTTTTTTGCCAGGCAAAGCCCATGCGCGGGACACCATGCTCAAAGCATGGTGTGAGCAACCGCACATCATGGTGGCCTTTGAGGTGCCGCATCGTATCGAAGCGACTTTGACGGCGTTGGCGCATGTGTTGCCACCTGATCGCGATGTGGTCTTGGCCAGGGAGTTGACCAAAAAATTTGAGACAATTGTGCGGCTTAAGGCCAGTGAGCTGCCAACATGGATGACCCAAAAGCCTGTTTTGAAAGGAGAGTGGGTGTTGATGGTCGGGCCAGCTGTCATTGAGCCATCGGCACTGTCGCCTCAAGGCAAGCAGGCATTGAAAGTGTTGATGACGCGTTGCTCCATCAAAGACAGTGTGGCCATGGCCTCCGCCATCACGGGGGATCGTAAAAACGTCCTATACGCTTATGCCATGACGCTGGATGCAGGCTGACAATCGCCCATTGTGTCGTGCGTCATAATGCATCAGTTTGTGTGATTGGTCAGTGCAAACGGGTGGTCAAGGTGTTTGGTGAGGTGGTGGATGATAAAAAATGACGCAAGGCTTTTGAGATTGTGGTGCGACTGTGTTATTTTATGGGTAAGTCAGTCGGGCAATCGCTGCATATGCAGAGGAAAGTCCGGGCTTCGCAGAGCAGGGTGCCAGGTAATGCCTGGGCAGCGTGAGTTGACGGCCAGTGCCACAGAAAACAAACCGCCACCTCGCGGTGGTAAGGGTGAAAAGGTGCGGTAAGAGCGCACCGCTTGTTTGGCAACAAACAAGGCATGGTAAACCCCACCTGAAGCAAGGCCAAATAGAGATTGGTGCCAATGGCATGTGCGGCTCGTACAACAATCTGGGTAGGCTGCTTGAGGCGGCAAGCGATTGTCGTCCTAGATGAATGATTGCCCAAGACAGAACCCGGCTTACAGACTGACTTATTTTGTTTTTAAATTGTTTTGGAGCGCTACAACCACCATGGTCGACAACACAGTCATCTTTTCCATCTTCTTGATTTTCACTGGCGCTGCCTTATTGTCCACCATGGCGCTGTTCACCCGTCAATCGTTGATGGTGTCTTACATGGTATTGGGTGGTTTGTTGGGGCCATGGGGTTTGCAATGGGTCAACGACAGCATGCTCATTCAACAAACGGGTGATGTGGGCATCATTTTCTTGTTGTTTTTGTTGGGTTTGCACCTTGATCCTAAGAATCTATGGCAAATGCTTAAGAAGGCAACGTTGGTGTCGGTATTGAGTTGTTTTTCCTTTGCTTTGATTGGTTATGTCATCGCCAGATTCTTTCATTTTCCACCCAGTGAATCGATGATCATTGGGGCGGCCTTTATGTTCTCCAGCACCATCATTGCGTTGAAAATGTTGCCCACCACGGTGCTGCACCATCAGCATACCGGTGAAGTGATGATTTCCATTTTGCTGCTGCAAGATTTGATTGCCATCATGGTATTGTTGTGGCTACAAGGGTTGACTGTCGATGGGTTTGGGGTGACGGATTTTGCCAAAGTGGTGTTTTCTTTGCCCATGTTGCTGCTGTTTGCGTTTGCTTTTGAACGTTATGTTTTGGTGCGTTTGTTTGCACGATTCGATCGGGTGCGTGAGTATTTGTTCTTGTTGTCCATTGGGTGGTGTTTGAGCATGGCCGAAATGGCTCGATATTTAGGGCTTTCGCATGAGGTTGGTGCCTTCATTGCGGGTGTGTCGATTGCCTCGAGTTCCATTTCTTTATACATTGCCGAATCTTTGAAGCCAGTCCGTGATTTCTTTTTGGTGCTGTTTTTCTTTTCTGTGGGTGCAACATTCAATTTGTCGTATTTGCCTAAAGTCATTGTGCCAGCCATCGTGCTTGCTGTGGCACTGCTTGTGGCCAAGCCATTCATCTTCAAATTTTTGCTTGAGAAAGTGGGAGAGATGTCGAATGTGGGCTGGGAAATTGGGGTGCGTCTCGGTCAATTGAGTGAATTCTCATTGCTGGTGGCATATTTTGCAGCGGACAAAACTTCTCTGATCAGCAAGTCAGGATCTTTTCTCATTCAGGCTGCAACAATCTTGTCGTTCATGCTGTCTTCTTATTGGGTGGTCCGAAAATATCCGACGCCCATTGCTGTCACCGATCAACTGCGGCGTGATTGATGGTCGGGTGCGTTTTGGTCATCCAACACGTTTGCTGCAATCACCGTGTTTCTTGATGTCACCCTGCTGAAAGATGCCTGTGTCATGTTGATGGGCAGCATGCCATCGCTTTCAAAGGGATCGCACATCGACGCACCTCCGTCATCGTTGCCTTTTTGTATGACAAAGCGTTTGAAATGAGCACAGCAGCGCACGAATGGGTGGGATGTTTTAACAAAGTGGTTGATCGCATGCCTCACCCATCTTGACAAAATGCCGCCGTATATGGTACAAGGTCTCATTTTGTGAGATTAAGATTATGTTTGCAGTAGAAAAATACCTTTATTTTTATGATTTGAACAAGGGGGCGCGTGCCAAGATTCCTGATTTTTTTGAATGTGGCGTGCCTTTCATTCACCTGGGTGGGGCCATCACAGGGCAGTCAGATGAGGCCTATTTTGATCGTTGCTTTGCGGCTCAAATGCCTGCAGGCGAGCAATTCGCGCCTTTTCTGGTTCGGAGTTCGAAGTTGACAGCGCAACTTAAAGCGCGACTGAAAGCAATCACCAAAGGTCGACTGTCTGGCAGGTACGAACACCCCACCTCTCTAGATTCTGAAAACAAACAAAACACAAAACTTTGTGGGTGTCCGATCAGCTAGTCTTCCAGCGATGACCATTCGTCAAACAAGCCTTGTAATGTATGCTCGAGTTCTGTGTATGCTGTCTGGTGGGCCTTGAGTGTTTCAGGCGGTTGCTGATAAAAGTCTGGTTGTTGGCTTTGGTCATACAGTGTATTCAGCTGGGCTTCGGTGTCTTCGATGAGCTGGGGCAGCGCTGCCAAGCGCCTGGTTTGATGGTAGCTGAGTTTCTTGGATTTTGGTTTGGCTGTGGGTGTTGGCGTGGTTTTGCGGCGTTTTGTGGTTGGTGGGCAAAGTTTGTGTTGCCAGGCTGACAGTTGGCCATCACAGCACTCGATGCGTCCATCGCCTTGCATCAGCCATGCCTGTGTGATGATGTGGTCCAGAAACATTTGGTCATGGCTGATGATCAATACGGTGCCTGAGTAGTCCACCATAAAGGCTTCCAGAACTTCGAGTGTGGCAATGTCGAGGTCGTTGGTGGGTTCATCCAGGATCAACATGTTGGCAGGTTTGGCCAAACATTTTGCAAGCATCAAGCGGTTTTTTTCCCCCCCGGAAAGATGTTGGATGCTGCCCTGCGCTTGTGCACCTGAAAATAAAAATTGTTTGAGATAGGACATGACATGCATCTCTTGTGTGCCGATCTTGATGTGTGTTTGGCCATCGGCAACGTTGTCCATGACTGAAAGGGTGGGGTCGAGCTGTTGGCGATGCTGGTCAAAATAAGCCCACTGCAAGTTGCTGCCGTATTCAACATGTCCAGCCGTTGGAGGCAAATTGCCCATCAGGCATTGCAATAAACTGGTCTTTCCCACGCCGTTGCCCCCAATGATGCCGATTTTTTCACCACGCAATACGGTGTGATTGAAGTCTTGCAGCAAGGTTTTGTCGCCTCGATCCAGTTGGAGATTTTGGATGTCGAGAACTTTTTTGCCAGATTTTTCGTGGTGTTGGCCAGAGATGGCCAGGTTTTTTTGCGGGCCCTGCCAAGTTTTATAGGTGTCGCGCAGTGCTTTGAGTTTGGTGAGGCGGCCTTGGTTGCGTTTGCGTCGGCCTGTGACCCCTCTTTGTAACCAATGCTCTTCGCGTTTGAGCGCTGCTTTGCGCAAGTGTTGCTGATGCACCAGTTCGGCATAGGCTTTTTCTTTGTTGCTGAGATAGGTGGCAAAATTCCCGGGATGTGTTGTGATTTGTCCCCGATCCAAATCAACAATGGTGTCGGCCAGCTGTTCAATCAACCAACGATCATGACTGACAAAAAAACATGTGCCATGAAAGCGTTTGAGCTGACCAAGCATTTTGTGAATGGTCGGGATGTCCAGATGGTTGGTGGGTTCATCTAAAAACAAGATGTCTGGTGCTTGTTGCATGGCTTTGGCAAGCAGGAGTCGCCTTTTTTGTCCACCCGACAAAGCCTTGAAGGGGTGGTCTGGGCTGAGTGAAAATGCGTTGAGAATGTTGTGGCAGTTGGCTTCAGAGAGTGGGTGATTGGGGTGTTGCAGTGCTTGCAGGCAACTGAGGCCTTCGGCAAAAGCAGCGGTTTGCATGAGTGCTGCCATGCTCAAATCTTTGGCCTTGATGATTTCGCCTTGGTCGGGGTGTTGTTTGCCCTGTAAGATTTGCATCAAGGTTGTTTTGCCAGCACCATTTTTGCCCACCAGCGCGATTTTTTGTTGTCGGTGAATCACCAAGTTGGCACCATCCAGCACATTGGTGTTGCGGAAAGTGTGGGTCAAGTTTTTGGCAGTCAGCAAAACGTCAGGCATGGCAAGCGTCCGTGGTGGGGTGTGCTCATGGTATGGGGTTTGTGGTCATCTGGCAAGTGGTATGGTGGCCTGCATGCCAGTTGCACCACCGTGGTGTTTTGCAAGATACGACCTTCTGGTTGGTCGCATGAAGCATCATGTGCTTTAAGCCATATTGTACCCATGCGCCTTGGATGTTTTTTGTAACATTTGCATTGCTTGTAGGGTATGGTATTGCCAAAGAAATTTCATGCCCGTGCCTGCTGGCTTCCGTCTGTCGCCTCAATTGATTGTTTGCTGTGCGGTGCCAGGTTGTGAAGCATCTTGAGGGGCAACAGAAAAAACAACCTGCTCAAGAGGCGAGTGGCTATTTTAATGGGGTGGGTCTGAAATAATCTTGCTGGGGCTCGCATTGTGGATAGAATTGGGTATATAATATGGCCATGTTTTTGATACATGCTGATATGGCTTGCCGACCTGGCACATCAATTGGGGCGAATGATCATGCTTGAAACCAAACAATCTGTGGCACAGCACGTGTGTGACAACAACCGTTTAGAAACCGAAGAGTGGCTGGCAGCACTGCAGGGGCTTTTGCATTTTACCGATCTGGAGCGTGCCGCTTTTGTCATGCAGTGCCTGGTTGCCATGGCCGATCGTTTGGGTGTGCTCGACACCATGACGCTTGCAGGCAGTTTCACCAACAGTTGTGACGACAAAGTGCCTGGGTTGCCCAAATGGACAGCAGCCGATCAAGCGGCCAGCAATTGGGTGCGTTGGCACGCCATGGCCATGGTGGTCCGCACCAATCGAACCGCCAGTGAATTGGGTGGACACATTGCCACCTATGCGTCACAAGCTTATTTGATGGACGTTGGCATGCATTACTTTTTCAAGGGCCGCAACAGTCAGCACAAAGAAGACTTGATTTTTTATCAGGGCCATGCTTCTCCGGGCGTTTATGCCCGTGCCTTGCTCGAAGGGCGGCTGACCCCAGATCAAATCATGCATTTTCGCCAAGAAACCGAAGGCAAGGGCGTATCATCTTACCCACATCCTTGGCTGATGCCAAAATTTTGGCAGTTTCCGACGGTGTCGATGGGCATTGGGCCTTTGTGTGCGGTCTATCAAGCGCGCTTCATGAAATATATGCAGGATCGTGGTCTGATCGCCGATCAAAACCGGAAAGTGTGGGCGTTTTGTGGCGATGGCGAAATGGACGAGCCAGAATCCACATCAGGCATTGCCTTGGCAGCGCGTGAAAAACTCGACAATTTGATCTTTGTCATCAACTGTAACTTACAACGCTTGGATGGCCCAGTGCGTGGCAACGACAACATCATTGCCGAATTGGAATCACGCTTCCGTGGTGCAGGGTGGCGTGTCATCAAAGTGCTTTGGAATGGTGCTTGGGATGCATTGTTTGCGCAGGACAAGCATGGTTTGCTTGCGCGCACTTTGGCAGCGTTGCCAGATGGTGAATATCAAAATCTGGCCACCAAAGGCAGTGCTTACTGGCGGGAACACTTTTTTGCCCAACACCCCGATCTTGAGGCCATGGTGGCCAACTGGTCGGATGCTCAGTTGAATCAACTCGGTTTTGGGGGTCACGATCCACAAAAAATCATTGCTGCGTATCATGCTGCTGTGCACACGAAAGGACGTCCTGTCTTGATTTTGCCTAAGACTGTCAAAGGTTATGGCATGGGCCCCTTGGGTGAAGCGGCCAACCCGACCCATCAACAAAAGAAGCTCCCAGGCGATGATTTGGTTGCATTTGTGCAACGTTTCAATTTGCTCCTCACCGAGCAACAAGCCAGAGATGCAGCGCTGGTGATGCCTGAAGAAAATGATGCTGGTTTGCAGCGCATTCGTGCTGTGCGGGCGCCATTGGGTGGCGGCATCCCTCAGAGAGATGCGACGTGTGCATCGCTCAAGATACCCGACCTTTCTGCATTTTCAGCCTTATTAGAAGGCACAGGTGAGCGCACCATCTCAACCACCATGGCCTTTGTGCGGCTGCTTGGGGTGCTGTTGCGTGATGCCAACATCAAGGATCGTGTCGTGCCCATTTTGGCCGATGAAAGCCGTACTTTTGGTATGGAAGGGTTGTTCAGGCAAATTGGCATCTACTCACCTCAAGGGCAGCGTTACGAGCCCATCGATCGCAAACAAATGATGTACTACAAAGAGTCCAAAACCGGCCAGCTGCTGCAAGAGGGCATCAACGAAGCCGGTGCCATGGCATCGTGGATGGCCGCTGCGTCGTCCTACAGTTGTCATGGTGAAGCCATGATCCCTTTCTACATTTACTATTCGATGTTTGGCATCCAGCGTGTGGGTGATTTCATGTGGGCCGCGGGTGATCAGCGTTGCCGTGGATTTTTGTTGGGGGCCACATCAGGTCGCACCACTTTGGCCGGTGAGGGTCTGCAGCACAACGATGGCCACAGTCAACTTTGGACCAACAACATCCCCAATTGCATCAGTTATGACCCCACTTATGCTTACGAACTTGCAGTCATCATGCAACATGGCATGCAAGAGATGTATGTTGACCAAAAAGATGTCTATTATTACATCACCCTGACCAACGACAACATCGCCCATCCCCCGATGCCTGAAGATGCCGAAGCGGGCATCATCCGTGGCATGTATCGCTTGCAAGCCTCAAGTCTTGCGTCCGAGCAACCGGTCAGTTTGCTGGGTTGTGGTGCCATTTTGCCTGAGGTTGTCAAAGCTGCAGCCATTTTGGCCGATCGTTATCAAGTGGCTGCCGAAGTATGGAGTGTGCCAAGCTTCAATATGCTGCGTCGTGATGCGCAAGCTTGGCAGCGTCGTTGTCTGTTGTCACCGGAAGACGATCATGGCCAACCCTATGTTGCGGAATGTTTGGGGCAGGGAACTGCGCCTGTGATTGCCGCCACCGACTATGTCAAGTTGTTTGCCGAACAGGTGTCACCATTCATAGAGCGTCCGTATGAGGTTTTGGGAACCGACGGTTTCAGTCGCAGTGACACCCGAGCCAAGTTGCGTCAGCACTTTGAGGTCAACAGTGATCATGTGGTGTATGCCACTTTGGTATCATTGGCCCGAACGGGGCAAGTCGATTGGTCGGTGG
Source organism: Candidatus Comchoanobacterales bacterium (assembly GCA_965661085.1). Lineage (GTDB taxonomy): Bacteria > Pseudomonadota > Gammaproteobacteria > Comchoanobacterales > Comchoanobacteraceae > CBFIDA01. The sequence goes on from CBFIDA010000005.1 coordinate 43,841, forward strand.
TGCGTGAGGCACAACAAGATTTGAACATTCAGGTTGAAAAACCAGATCCCATGTTTGCATGAATTTGACTTTGGAGTCGATATGGAAAAGCACATCATCATCCCAGATTTAGGCGGTGCAGAAGGCGTCACCGTGATTGAGCTACTGGTGCAACCTGGTCAGACCATTGTACCTGAAGCACCTTTGTTGACCTTAGAGGGTGATAAGGCCACCATGGAGGTGCCCGCACCTTTTGGCGGTTGTGTGCAGTCCATTGCAATCAAAGTTGGCGATACCGTATCTGAAGGGGATGTCTGCATGACTGTGACCACAGATGCCGAGACATCGGATGTGCCACCTGTGGCCACACCCGATGCAGCAACTGCTCTGGATCCAGATGTCACCACCAACCAGACCGTGTGCATTCCCGACATTGGCGGCGCCGATGGCGTGGCGGTCATTGAGATCTTGGTTCAGGTTGGCGATGCTGTGGTTGAAGATCAGCCTTTGGTGACGTTGGAGGGCGATAAAGCGACCATGGAAGTGCCATCACCCTTTGCGGGGCAAGTGACCAACATCGCACTCAAAGTTGGGGATACTGTGCAAGAGGGGCATACTGTCTTAAGCCTTGCGACCGTTGGCAAGGCTGCGGCGCCCGCGGTGCCTCCTGCGCCACAACAGGCCACGGCTGTACAAGCGCCATCTGTGCCGGCACAATCCAGCGCACCATCGTTGCCCATGGCGCCCGTCGACAGTGCCGCGTGCTTAGAAAATGCATCAACGGGACCTGTTTATGCAGGGCCAGTGGTGCGGCGCTATGCCAATGTGTATGGTGTGGATTTGACGCGTGTGCGCGGCAGTGGCCAGAAGGGGCGGATCACCAAAGACGATGTCACGCAAGCCATTCGTGCGATGGTGCATGCGGCGCAAACAGGTGCGGTGCACCACGGGGATGCACCGGCATCTCAGCCCAAGCCTGCGCCGGCCAAAGAGATTGACTTCAGTCGCTTTGGACCTGTGACACCGCAACCCATGTCAAAAATCAAGCAGCGTACAGGTACCTTTTTATCGACCAATTGGCAAACCATACCGCACGTCACCCAGCAAGACAGTGCCGACATCACGGCGCTTGAAACTTATCGAAAATCGCTCAACAGTGATTTGAAAGCGCAAGGGATCAAGTTGAGTCCTCTGGTCTTTATGATGAAAGCCGTTGCGGCTTGTTTGAAGCGACACCCAACGTTCAATGCGTCATTGAGTGGTGATGGCACCACATTGGTGCTTAAATCCTATTGTCATCTGGGTGTGGCCGTTGAAACACCCAATGGTTTGGTGGTGCCGGTCATTCGAGATGTGGATCAAAAAGACTTGGTCACGTTGTCTCAAGAAGTGGTCGCCATTGCAGAAAAAGCACGCACCAAAGGCTTGGCGCCCAAGGACATGCAAGGGGGGTGTTTCACCATCTCCAGTTTGGGGGGTATCGGTGGCCAACATTTCACGCCCATTGTCAATGCACCTGAAGTCGCCATCTTGGGTGTGTCGCGTGCGCGGCAACAGCCGACATGGCAGGGTGAAGCCTGGTTGCCCACTTTGCAAGTGCCTTTGTCGCTTTCTTATGACCATCGCGTGATTGATGGTGCCGATGGCGCACGTTTCATCACCGATCTCGTGGCCACCTTGGCCGACATGGATGCCGATATTTTTCAAGTTCAAACCCCCATACATTCTACCGAGGAGTAAATCATGCAAAACAATACATTTGATGTCGTCGTATTGGGCAGTGGCCCAGGTGGTTATTCTGCCGCATTCAGAGCAGCCGATTTGGGCTTGAACGTTGCCTTGGTCGAGCGCTACCGCACTTTGGGTGGTGTGTGTTTGAATGTGGGCTGCATCCCTTCAAAAGCACTGTTGCATGCTGCAGAACTGTTGAACGATTGTAAAGACATGCAGGCGCATGGCTTAAAAGTGGGTGATGTGTCTTGGGATGTGGATCAGTTGCGTGCCTGGAAAGAAAAAGTTGTGGGACAACTGACCGGTGGCCTAAGCCATTTGTCGAAGCAAAGAAAAGTCAAAGTGTTCCATGGCGTGGGTCAATTTCATGATGCCAACACGTTGTCTGTCGACCAAGAGGGCCAAAAAGTGACGATCACGTTTCAACATGCCATCATCGCAGCAGGCTCACAGCCAGTCAAACTGCCATTTTTGCCTGAAGATGACCGCATTTTTGATTCCACGGGCGCTTTGGCGCTCAAAAAAACCGATGGCACCATGTTGGTGCTGGGTGGTGGCATCATTGGCTGTGAGATGGCAACCGTCTACAGCGCTTTGGGCTGTGACGTGACCATCGTTGAAATGATGGATCAGTTGATGCCTGGTGCCGACAAAGATTTGGTGGCCCCCTTGCAAAAGTTGATGACGCAGCGCGGTATCACGCTGAAGCTTGGTGCCAAAGTTGAGGCGGTCAAAGCAAGTAAAAAAGGTTTGGAAGTGACCTTTGAGGGTGTCGACAAACCGGTCATGTTTGATCAGATTTTGGTCAGTGTTGGACGTAAACCCAATGGCCATGCGATTGGTGCAGATGCAGCAGGTGTGGCGGTGGACGAACGCGGCTTCATTGCTGTGGATGCGCAGATGCGCACCAATGTCCCCCATATTTTTGCCATTGGTGACATTGTGGGACAGCCCATGTTGGCGCACAAAGCTGTGCCCGAAGGACATTTGGCGGCTGAGGTGATTGCGGGGCATCCTGTGAAATTTGACGCTTTGTGCATCCCTTCGGTGGCTTACACCGATCCAGAAGTGGCGTGGGTGGGATTGACAGAGACCGATGCCAATGCCCAGGGCATTGCTTATGAGAAAGGTGTTTTTCCTTGGGTGGCCAGTGGGCGTGCATTGTGTTTGGGGCGCACTGAAGGACTGACAAAAATTTTGATCGAACCCAACACAGGGCGTGTTTTGGGTGGGGCCATTGTTGGTCGTGTTGCAGGTGATCTAATCTCTGAATTTGCCTTGGCCATTGAAATGGGCGCCACAGCTGAAGATTTGGCCTTGACCATCCATCCACACCCCACATTGTCTGAAAGTGTGATGATGTCGGCTGAAATGGTTGAAGGCACCATCACCGATTTGATTGCTCCCAAGAAAAAGAAACGCCCCGAAGCGGTGATCTGACAATCGGCAAGGGCGAGGGGTCGCATGAACTTACATGTGCAGGCTTCATCCTTACAAGGACGTATTGCTTTGCCAGGATCAAAATCGCAGAGCATACGCGCCATGTTGCTGGCCAGTTTGGCTGCGGGCACATCAAAGATTCGGCATTTGCCTGCTTCTCCTGATGTGGTGGCCATGCGTCAAGCTTGTGAACACATGGGTGCTGTTTGGCGTGAGGCGCCTGATGGTTGGCATGTGCGTGGTGTTGCCATGCGCCCCAAATTTTCACCCAACGCATGCATCGATGCTGGCAATTCTGGATTGGTGTTTCGATTCATGACCGCCATGGCTGTCATGTCCAGCACACCTGTTGTCATCACGGGTGATGCATCGATTTGTCGGCGACGTCCAATTCAGCCATTGCTTGCAGCACTGCAACAGCGCGGTGCCCATGTCCGCCATTTGGCGCGCGAAGGTCATGCGCCTTTTGAGATTCATGGCCCAGTACAGGCGGGCCTTGTGACCATGGCGGGTCAGGATTCACAATGGGTTTCTGCCATGTTGTGGTTGGCTGCTTTGTTGCCTGGGGTGACAACATTGCATGTGCATGACTCTGGAGAGCGGCCTTGGGTTGATTTGACGTTGTCGTGGTTGAAACGTTTGGGGGTGCGGTACACTGCGCAGGACCATGAGGTGTACATCGTTCAAGGCGCACGCCCCTGGCCAGGGTTTGTGTATCAAGTGCCGGGTGATTTGAGTGGCATGGCTTATCCTTTGTGTGCGGCGCTTTTGTGCCCTTCGGTCATTGAGATTACCCATGTTGATTTGAACGAGCCACAAGGGGACCAGCGCCTGTTGGATCATATACGAGCCATGGGCGGGTGCTTCACCATCGATGCGGCCCAGCAGAGGATTTTGGTGTCTGGGCCCCAAACCCTTCATGGCATCGATGTCGACATCAACGATTGTATTGATATGGTGACCATGCTGGCGGTGATGGGGGCTTTTGCGTCGGGAACAACCGTCATCAAAGGCGCTGCCATGGCACGTCATAAAGAGAGCAATCGATTGGCCGTCATGCAAGACCTGTTGACGCGTATGGGCGCGGTGGTGGCTTGCACGCAGGATGGCTTGATTCTTCAAGGTGGTCGTGTCCTGAGAGCGACTCAAGGACATGGATATCAAGATCATCGTGTTGTCATGGCGTGGGTGGTTGCCGCCCTGGCCATCCAGGGCGAGACCATCATCACAGACAGTCACTGGGTGCGCAAAAGTTTCCCAAGTTTTGTTTCAGACATGCAAGCTTTGGGTGCCAGCATGTCCCTGCACTGTCCCACGGGTATGAAAGCATGATGGTGCTGGTGGGCCCCAGAGGGGTTGGCAAAACCACTTTGGGTCAATGTATGGCCATTGATCATGGTTGGCGATGGCAGGACTCAGACCAAGTCATCTGTCAGGATTTGGGGGTGTCAGCAATCCGGGATGCATACCAAACATTGGGTGAGCAAGCCTTTCGGCAACTGGAATCTGATGTGATTCGACGCTGCTTGGCAAAAAATCTTGATGTGTTGACATTGGGTGGTGGTGCATTGGGACACGATGCAACCTGTCAAATATTGTTAGGGCATTGTTGTGTGGCATTGTCCATGCCCATGCACCAGTTGTGGCAACGATGGCAAAACACCCCACGGCTACGTACCTGGATCACTGGGCCACAATCGTTGGCATGTTTCAATGCTTATTGGCTAAGGCGGCAACAAGAAGTGGCATCGATACAAGTGTCATGGACCCTGGATGCCAGCCATTCACTGTGTGAACAAGCATCTTGCTTAAAAAAGTTCCGGTGCTGTTCGGTGCCTGGATAATGTCATTGCATCTTGCTGGGATGCCTGATGTTCAATTCAAGGCATCATGGTGATGCAACATGGGTCGAATATGGTGATCTTCTTTCAGAGTGGGTGGTGTTGACCTGTGGCACATATTATTCTATCTTATTGGAGAGGGGGAGTTGTCGTCTTTAATTGATGCTTTGTGCTGGTTTAAGCGTAAGACTTTGACTCTTTGTGTCATGAAAGAAAAAGGAAAAGTGCCGTGCTGAAAGTAGAAAAAGATGTCGCATCGCACAAACAATATTTCTTCCCAATTCATTTTATTTCTCCGCTTTGGTCATATTTAGATAAACCAAAAATTCAGATTGAATCCATTCGGCACTCATATTTACGGGTGTCTGACTCACTCTTGGATAAGCTTACAGCGTATGTTTCACAGGACCATAAAACGCAAAGTGCAACACCACTGGTGCCCCCCAACTCGGTGCGATTTTTGCCTGGAAAGGTCATCAGTTCTGCAATGTTGGTCGATACTTGTTCGCTTTTTTCAGACATCACTTCTTCTCAGACCATTGCTAAAAAACTTGAATGCCTCAACACATTGAAAGATCAGCTGGATGAGGGGAGTAAATCCACTTTCAATCCACATCATGTTGGCCAGGTTGATGTCAAAACATTTTTGAATCTAGAAGCTGGGAAAAAAGCCATTGAAAAAGCTTTAGAGCTGCTTTTTCTGAAAATCACATCCATGGCAGAAAAGTTTGGATTCAATGCAGCAGTTGTCTCAATTGCTGGCAACAACCTCAAAGAGATGATTTTTGATGATTCTGACAACAACAAATCATGGGAGGATTACATCAAAGCAGCAGCTGTAGAACATGTGTTTGAGCACCAGTGTCCGCGGCGTCTTAGAAAGTATGTCAATGCATGCCAAGCATTATTAGGAAAAAACATCACCAATAAAGATTATGAAAGTCTTGTGCGGATTGCATGGATGCTGAATCGCATCAGTTCAAAGTTGAGGGCCAAAGATCTCGATTTTAAAACCACATTTTTCAATGCTTGGGCGAAGAGTAGTGTCATTACCAGTTGTACCAATACCAGGCCATTTGAAAAGATATTGAGCGACCTGATCGAGCGTGAACCGTGGCCACAAAAGATTCACAAGATGGTGTATCAAGATGAAATTGACCCAGACAAGTATATTTCAAGAAGTACAGAAGATGTTAATCCAGAATCCAAGCAGAAGATTGCGGATGCAAAACCGGCATACTATCGTGCTTTGACGACATTTCGTCCGCTGTATCAACATTGGAGATCAACAGCGCTTCAAAAAAAATTTCTTCAGGACGGTTTGAACTTGGGATATTACAAAGATCAAGATATTTTTGCCAGCATACGTACCCAATTGAAAGGCACACGCAAGCACTATCGACGAGAGCGGTCGCTCATAACATACGCATTTTTAGTTTCTTACATTGAAAGTTTGGAAAAAATATTCAGCAGTTCCACCCAAAAATTCACCATTGTCATGCATCATCGTACTGGTTTGTCTAAAGCGTTGTCCCGTTGTGCAGTCATGATCAATGCTCAATTGAATTTGCTCTTCAGATCTTTATTCAAAGATAAAGGTAGTCAAAAGGCATTTCCTTGCGTGCAGTTAAAGTTTACAAGCGATGACATGCTGGCCATGCTTGATGCAAAGCAGCGCCCCCTGGTAAAAGACGAACATGGCGCGCCTTCCACATCTGTTTCATCAGCACAGAGCCAGAGTTCAACAGAAATAAACCCGCTTGCACCCATACCACAACCATTAAGCACACCAGATTTGCCATCGGTGAACGGGGCTGGAGTAAACGTACCGCCATGGATGTTGAAACAGGCAAAAGCCGCATTGTAGAAAGTCTTGAAACATCGCTGCAATCTCTCTTGTGCATGACCATCATTTAAAAGTTAAGGAGGACTTTTAGTGTTGAAAACCCCACCTTTTACCACATCTTTTTTGTTGGTCGAGGACGACCAGGTTATTACATTTGCGACAAAAAAACTGCTGGAGATGAAGTTGGTAGATGTTGCGATTGATTGTGCAGGTACTGGTGAATTGGCGAAAGATTATATCAGAAACAAGGCTTATGACTTCATTCTGCTGGATCTTGGACTGCCCGACATGCATGGCAGTGAATTGGCCGTTTATGCAAAAACCAATGACAACAGTCGATGTCTGACCTCTAGCATTGTTGTGCTTTCGGCACATCAGATGATCGAGAATCATGATCATGAGGCGTTCAAACATGTTGAATGTTGCATCAGTAAACCGCTGACCACACAGTGGATTGACCGTTTGTTTGGTGCTGCCATGCTTCGCCATACGGCTGTTTGACCCTTGACCTTGATAGACGCCCCAGATGTCTTGAGTCAGCATTTTGGTCTGAGCTGACAACCGTGGTGCTTTTGGACATTGTATTGCCTCTGATGATGGTGCACAGGGATGAAGCAAGCATGTGGGGCGATTGTCAGGCATCATCTTGACGTTTAAAAAAGGGAGAGCATGACGGTGATGAAAACACATTTTATCGATGAAATTTATAAGTTGAATGCATTGGTTCGTGATTCACCTGGTCATGTTTATTGGAAAGATCTTGACCTGGTCCATGAAGGTTGCAATCAAAATTTGGCCGATTTTCTTGGTTTGAAACATCATACCGATATCAAGGGTATGAACAATCGGCAAGTGCTTGCCATACTCAACAGTGAAAATAGATTGGAAGACATTGAACAAAATGATTTGCAAGTCATTGAGCAAGAAAAAACCTTTGAGGTGGAAGAAAGTGTTCGAGATTTAGAAGGCAACATGACACATTTTTTATCCATTAAAAAACCATTGTACAATATGCAGCATCAAGTCATTGGACTGATGGGTATTTCCTTTGACATCACCTTACAAAAGCAATTTGCAGTGCAACTGGAAATTGCCAATGAACGTGCCAAGCAAAATAATCTTCTCAAATCTGAACTGATTGCCAATCTGCGTCATGACATGCGCACACCTTTTGCAGGCATACATGGTTTGTTGGAAATATTGCAGCTCCAAGAAACAAGTTCTGAGAAGAAGCATCTCCTTCAGATGTGTCTGCAATCGATCAAAAACCTAATGGATTACTGTGACTTGATGTTTGAGTCGTCTTTAAAGTTAGATCAAGACATCCCGACATCGATGCAGCACTTTGCACCAATGGATTTGGTGCAAAAAGTTGTGGGCATATTTCAGCCTGCGGCACAACACCGGCAGCTTGATCTCACATATACCATTGATGATCGTGTGCCCAGAAACTTGGTTGGACCTTATCAGGGGCTCTATCGTGTGCTGACCAATCTTATCGATAATGGCATCAAATTCACCCCCTCTGGTCATGTACATATTCATGTTGCTGGTGGTGAACGGTTGATCATTGATGTCTGTGATACTGGTCCAGGTATCCCGCCTGAAAGACGCCAGGCTATTTTTGAGAAATTTTGCAAGTTGACGCCCCAATATCATAAAAAAACAGCAGGATTTGGTTTGGGGTTGCATTTTGTGGCCAAAATTTGTGCGGCAAATGATATGAGGGTGACTGTTCGTGACAACATACCCTCTGGTACCATTTTTCACATCGAATGTCCCGTTGAGTGCATTTGATCGCTTGCATGACAACTGTCGCAAGCTCAAAGATGTCACATTGATGATCAGTTTTATGCTGTGGCATGATGCGAAGGCATCATGATTGGCTGATGATTATTTTTCAGTAGATCGTACGCGTGATACAAGGCCTATGCATGGCCATCCAGTGCATCTTGCGTTCTGTGTCAGAAACCTTTAAGTTGTTTTGCAGTTTATCATGGAAGTTTCCGATGCCTACTTCAATTGCCGCGTCACTCAAAGCGGATCCAACATGGCCCAACCTCTATGTGTTGCCAAATGATGCCAGTGTCGAAAAGTCTTTGAACGCAAAGGAAATGGCATTCTATCGTACGAATTTGGTAATGCCGCCCATGGGTGGTGACGCTAAGAAATCGACGAAGATTTCATGTTTTTTAACACGACATTTTGTGCCATTGTTGCCGATGTTTTTCATCAAGTTGCCTGGTGATTTAAAGGCTGAGCAACTGAAACGGCAATTCATGAAGTCTGTGTTGAACATGTTGCCCATTTCAGGCAACGGATTCAAACAAAACCAAAGTCATGGCACAATAAAAAGATGCATCAATATCATGTGGTGCCTGCGTGTTTTGTTCCGAAAAAACATGTCTCATCGCATGTGCCACAACTGGAGTTTGATGAAAAATCTGTTTATGATCGAGACAAAAATATGGGTTACATATTTCCAGCCATGAAATGCATGGTTTTTCCAGAGAAGAAACTGGGCTTTCGGCCAAAATTTTCACGTATGTTTCAGTCAGCTGTGCCATGGGGCGTGTCCGATCAGTCTGAGCGTTTGGCGCAGGACTTGACCAATCAAATCAAAAAACATGTTGAGCTGAAAATAGGGCTGATCAGGTCGACGCCATGATCCAAGACACAGAGATGATGGATGTGAGGGTGGGACACGCTGAGATCAACAAAGATCACAGGTCAACGAAGTGATTCGCGCTTGCTCAACATGTTTGTTATACTCGGCTGCAATTGCACCAATGGAAGCACAGCCATGAACACGTTCGGTCGATTGTTTCGTTTCACCACTTGGGGTGCATCACATGGGCCTGCCATAGGCGTTGTCGTCGATGGGTGTCCCGCTGGAATCGCCCTGACGCCTGAAATGGTACAGCAGGCATTGGATCGTCGAGCACCAGGTCGCAATGCGATGACATCGCCCCGTCGTGAGCCCGACCGTGTGGTCATCGAGTCGGGTGTGTGGCAGGGCATCACCACAGGGGATCCCATTGCGATGTGCATACGCAACCAGGATGCCAAACCCTCTGCTTATCAAACCATGGCCGATTGTCATCGTCCAGGCCATGCCAATTTCACATACCGACATAAGTATGGCCATATGGATCAACGTGGTGGTGGTCGGGCTTCTGCCCGTGAAACAGCCTGTCGAGTTATGGCTGGTGCCATTGCAGGTGTCTGGTTGAAACAGCATGGCATCGCTGTGCAAGCGGCATTGGTACAGATGGGACACATTCAAGCCCAACATCAAGATGCATGGGACATGGGGCGTGTGTATGACAATCCTGTGTATGTCCCAGATCCCAAGGTTGTGTCCCCCATGGTCGACCACATTAAGACTTTAAAAGCATCGGGTGACTCGACGGGTGGCGTGGTTGGCTTTCGAATACTGGGTTGTCCGATTGGTTTGGGTGAGCCCATTTATGGCAAATGTGAGGCGCAGTTGGCTGCAGCCATGCTCAGCATTCCAGCCAGCAAAGGCTTTGAGATTGGCATGGGTTTCAAAGCCGCCACCATGAAGGGCTCTGAGCACAATGATCTTTATCGGTCTCAAGCAGGCCAAACGGTCTTGGCCAGCAATCGGGCGGGTGGCACCTTGGGTGGCATCACCCAGGGTGAAACCATTTGGGGTCAAGTGGCTTTTAAACCAACATCGAGCATCGGAAAACCACAAGCCACCACCACGTTTTCAGGGCAAGACACCACCTTGGTGATGGGGGCACAGGCCCGGCATGATCCTTGTGTGGCGATTCGGGCCGTCCCCGTGGTTGAAGCCATGGCAGCTTGCGTGATCGCAGATTTATGGTTGCAATCGATGACACAAGAGACATGTCACCCACGGTCTGTGTCACATGCACCCAATTGAATGTTATTGCATGATGATGGTGGTGATTTCATTGTGGTATTTGATGGGTATATTCAGTAAAGTGGCTGAAGTCATGTTCGGGAGACGCATATGAAATTGACGTTTCATACTCAAACCACGCAAGCACAGCGAAGTGCCTTTGTGTGTGCATTGCAACAGACGCATGTGCGACATGTTGTGTGGCATGATGCATCACGTTGTATCACTGGCGTTGCCATGTGGCCAGGACATGAGATGTTGGTTCCAGACATGATCGCTCAGGCAGAAACCTTGGGAGAGGTCACAGCACTGCATCCAGATTATCCTTTGGCCAGCATAGATCTGAAGCCCAGTGGCCATGTGCAGGTGGGTGCACATCGCATTGGTCCAGATACGTTGACGTTGATGGCAGGGCCCTGTGCCATTGAATCGGCTGAGCAATTGGAGGCAATTGCGGTACATGTTGCTGCATCGGGTGCGCAGTTTCTTCGCGGTGGCGCCTATAAAGGGCGTACCTCGCCATATGCTTTTCAGGGCTTGGGTGCCAAGGCCATTGAAATGCTCAGTACCACCGCCAAGCGACATGGTTTATACAGCGTGTGTGAGGTGGTTTCCGAGGTGCATTTGCCCGCATATTTGTCTTGCATCGATGTGTTGCAAGTGGGAGCGCGCAACATGCAAAATTTCACTTTGCTCAAAGCCATTGGACAGACGCAGACACCCGTTTTACTGAAACGTGGCATGTCGGCCACCTACCATGAGTGGTTGTTGGCTGCAGAATACATCCTCAGCCATGGCAATCCCAATGTGATTTTATGTGAGCGGGGCATTCGCAGCTTTGAGCCCATGACGCGCAATACATTTGACATCAATGCCATCGCTTTGATGCGCACCTTGACCCATTTGCCTATGATGGCCGATCCCAGTCATGGAACGGGACAGCGGGCATTGGTTGGGCCTATTGCCAAAGCAGCAGTGGCAGCAGGCGCCATGGGTGTGATGTGTGAAGTGCATACACATCCCGATCGTTCGATGTCTGATGCGGCACAGGCACTCGATTGCTCAAGTTATCAGCAGCTGGCTTTAGCGCTGAACGTCCTGCACCATGTGATGACGGACTCGGTTTCATCTGCCGCTGCACATTGAGTCCATGGGGCTCATTTGATACGCTTAATGGGTGGTCCAGCTTGGTCGCTCGATGCCCTGCTGCGTTTTCTTGAAAGGCCGGACATTGTTCTTTGTTGCGCCATGAATGTGCTGACGCTTATTGCGAATATGCGCTGCATGACTCGAGCGGAGGCTCTGTCTTGAGTCCCAAGCACAGACCTGCTGTCTTGAGGCACTAAAACTGCAATTTTGGCTGCTTTTTCAAGGTCAAGCATGTGCCCCCGTGTTGTGTCTATTTTAGCTGGCCGTAAAAAAGACAAGATCGTTCGAGTGATTCGGTCCTTGCAAGTGATTCGGTCGGCAATGATCTGCTTGATGGCACGGCATCGATGCATCATTTTGACAGCAAAGCCGAACTTGTGGGTTGGATGTGCTTTTTCATCAGGTGGGCCATTTTGGTTTGCACCATGGTTGAACATATGCAAACACAACATCTGACCTACAGTGACATCATTGGGTCCACAATTTTGACGAAAGTGGTCTAAAATCGTTTCATTTGACCATGATTTGCCGATATTTTGGAGGGGGGTGGCGCCTCGCGCCAACAACACTCGGATCATGTCCAAATTTCTTGTCTGGATGGCCATGGCCAAAGGTCTGGTGGGCTGCATGAAGCCTAAACAGGTTTGTCTGCGTAATGGTAGCAATGCTAAAGAATCATCAGGATCTTTGAGGATGACACCATTAATAGATGCACCTTGATTCAAAAGCGATGTGACTTTTTTCAAGTCATTATCTTCTATGGCGCAGATCAGCGCTGTATTGAGTTGTTGTGTAGAGGTCTTCATGGTAGTCTTTTGTCATGAAATTGTTTTTATTTTACATTTTTGTTGTTTGTTTGTCAGTAAGATAGTATGTGTGACAGGCAACGTGCCAGCAATTGCATGCCTTGGGGTGAGCAGATCGACTCAGGGTGGCTTTGAAGCCCTATGATGGGCAGTGTGCCATGCTGTATGGCCATAACCTCTTGTGCTTCGCTCCATGCGGTCACCTGAAGGGGTGTGTGTGTCAGGCTTTTTGGATCGATGACCAGGGAGTGATAACGGGCCATGAGAAGTGGTTGAGGCAAGGTTGCAAAAATGCCCCGTTGGTCATGGAAAATGGGTGCACTGTGGCCATGTAGGGGGCATTGTGCACGTACGATTTTAGCCCCGAACGCCTGACCAATGATTTGATGACCCAGGCAGATCCCCAAAATGGGCACCGTTGGAGACAATGCACGCACCAATGCCAGGGTATGCGGTGCTTGGGATGGTGTGCATGGTCCAGGTGAGAGGAGTATGGCACAGGGTGGGTGTGTGATGATGGCATCTGAGTCCATGTCATCGTGTTGCACAACCCTGGTGTCATGCTTCAACAGTTGGACATAACGCACCAAATTGTAAACAAAAGAATCGTGATGATCGATGATCAGAATGTTTGCCATCATTGCACATATGGTGGAGGTGTCTCAACATGATGCACGCTTGTGCGAGAATGTCAACCTGATGGCATAGGCTGGTCAGGGCCATCTCATTCAAATTTAGCGAATGTTTGCGCCTTTCAGTGATCACTTTTCCTTTTTGTTCAAAAGGGCGTTTAACATGAGGGCAAGAGCCTATGGATGAATGGTCTTTTCTAAAGCAATGCCCGATCACAGCATAGATAGACAAATCCTATTCGAGTACCACTGTTGTGAGGCATGGTGGCTTCTTGGACACAGCTTTGAGGGTTGCATTTGAATGAGGTGGTCCTGATACGCGGGTCGGTTGGGTCATGCAGCGTTTCATAAAATGGTGGCGAGAGATGGCTGGCTTTTGCTCGGTGGTCGTTTATGTGCGTGCGCTGGCGCAGCATTTTTGAATCCATGCAGACAAAGCTTGGGGGTTTGAAACCAAACCATGAAGAATGCTGTGTGCTTTGATCCATGTCTCATGGTATTCTTGGATAGGATCAGAGTCCAACACCACTGCACCACCGGCATGCAAGGTGATTTGATGGGGTTGTGCAATGAGGGTGCGAATCAAAATGTTGCTGTCAAACTGACCACAGCCATCCATCCAAAAAAGATGACCACAATACGGTCCACGTTGATGGGGCTCGAGCGCATCGATGATGGTCATGGCGCGTTTTTTGGGTGCACCTGTGATGGAGCCTGCGGCCAAAGTGGCACGCAGTAAGGTACCCAGGCTCACATCATGTGACAGTTGTCCTGTGATGGTTGAAATGAGATGGTGGACGTTCTCAAATCGATGTGGTGCGCACAGGTGAGGCACGTCTATGCTTTCGGGGGTACACACTTTGCTGAGGTCATTGCGCATCAAATCAACAATCATGATGTTTTCTGATCGGTTTTTTGCGCTGTGCACCAAAGCATCTTGTGCCATTTGATCTTGCTTGGGATCGGGGTGGCGTGCACAGGTCCCTTTGATGGGGCATGCTTCTACCAGACCCTTGGGGTGAACACGCAGAAAGCGCTCTGGTGAGAGCGATAAAAGTTCGAATGTGCCAAAATTGCCATAGGCACTGAAGGGGGTCTGTTGCTGACGCATGCGTTGATACAGTGCCACGGTATTGATGGGCGTCGGACATGGCCAATGAAATTGTTGAGACAAATTGGCTTGAAAAATATCCCCAGCCAGAATGTATTGACGAATGGTTTCAACCGCTTGACCATAGTCATTTTTCGAGGTTGTGCAAATGAGCTGTTCTAATTCAAAATATTGTGGAGCGATGGTTTGGATCGATGGGATCGGTTGCGCGAGGTGGTCCTTAAAAGCGGCCAGGCGCGCTTTGGCACGATTTTGACGTGCGGTTGGGGTTGTTTCAGGCAAGCCATTGGCGATCACCCAAGCATTTTGGCTGAGATGGTCGTAGCCCAACACCACATCATAAAGATTGAGGTGTAAAGCTGGCCAAGTTTGGTTTGCGTGTTGGGGCAATGCCATCAGGTGACGACCATAATCATAGCCAATCAATCCTGCAGCACCGCCCTGAAAAGGTGGCAAGTCTGGGTGAGGCGTATGAGGTTGAGCGCGCAATGTGTTTTCATGGGTGTGCCAAGCGGTTTCTGCCATACATGGGTCGTGGGATTGCACTTGCTGATACGGATCGGTACAGATGTAACTGAAGCGACCACCATGGGCGCCTTGACCATCAAAAAACAGGGTGCCAGGTCTCTGACTGAGTGTTTGCCAATGTGCCAGCATGTCATGATAGGGTATGGCAGAAAAAATAGGTTGCATGGTCAAGATGGTTGCATGGTGGATGTTTCATCCTAGACACATCTGGTGGCGCTTGCAAGGTGTGGCATGTTTGACGTATGGAGAATGGGTATGCGATTGTTGCGGCATGTGTTTCCGCCAATGTGTTTGATGTGCAAGTATCTTTCAACGCCCCACGCACATGCGCGTTTATGCACAGAGTGTGTGAGACGATGTTTGGACCATCGCGTGCAAGCACCCGTCCTGTTGCAGGATGGCTTGACCTTTGTCGGTTATCACTACCGGTCGCCGTTGACGATGTTGTTGCATCAATTCAAATATCATGCCTGTTGGTTGTCGGGCTGTGCCTTGGTTGATTTGATGGTGTTGGCATTTGGCACACATCCTTGGCAAAATTATGATGGGGTCTTGGTGATGCCTGCCCATCCAAAACGCATCAAGGCACGCGGTGCGCATGTGACCGACATGTTGATGCGTCAATGCCTGAAACGTCTTGGTTTTGAACATTTGCTTTATACCAGACTCAATTGGCGGCCAGTGCATCAAAATACTCAGATGGGTTTGTCGCGCCAGGCACGGCTTGAGCACATGCATGCTGGGGTTTTTGACATGCCAAAGCTTGAAGGGCATTGGCTGCTGTTTGACGATGTGATCACCACTGGACAGACCATGCATGCCTGTTTGCAAGCATTGTCTCAAACAGACCTCACCTTGCATGTCATGTCTTTGTTTTGTGTGTCCTGATGATGTCATGTGCGGTTTTTTTAATCTGTTCCCCCTAAAATAGCGCAAAAACGGATGCAATGTGCTGGCCAATGGTTTTTAATGACATCGGTTCATGGTTCCATTGCACATGCAGATGCTTCACATCCACGTTTCAGAAAATTTTGATTACCATTTTGGCGCCAGTTGTCTGACATGCCCTGATGTGGTTAAAGCACTCACAAGCCAAGGACGACAAGCAGTATGCATTGCCGATGCCGATTTGTTTGCTTTGCATGGCACACATTTGAAAGCCTGTTTGGGGTCATGGCTTGTTGAGGTACTCACTGTACCATCGGGTGAGACATCAAAGACACAAATCACAAAAACCCTGTTGGAAAACCAGTTGCTTGAGAAGGGATACCAACGGGATGTTTGTCTGGTGGCGTTTGGTGGCGGCATGATTTTGGATTTGGTGGGTTTCGTGGCGGCCACATATTTGCGTGGGGTGCCGGTGGTGTATTTGCCGACCAGTTTGCTCAGCATGGTGGATGCATGCATTGGTGGTAAAGTTGGGATCAATACGCCCTTGGGCAAGAACACCATCGGTCTGGTGCGTCAACCCAGTGCGGTGGTGGCGGATTTGGACTTTTTGGACACGTTGCCACAAGTGCAATGGATCTCTGGCATGGCTGAGGTTTTAAAGCATGCCCTGATTGCAGATGCAGCATTTTTGGCTTGGTTGGTCCAGCATCGTGATGCACTGTTGACACGAGATCGCGTCTCTGTGTCACACATGCTCACACGCAGTCATGCCATCAAACAACAATTTGTCTCGGGCGATGTGAACGATCAAGGGCGACGTCAGTGCCTCAATTATGGACATACCTTTGGACATGCATTGGAGTTGGGCAGTCAAGGCCGTGTGCCGCATGGCATTGCGGTGGCACACGGTATGGTGGTGGCCAACCACATTGCCGTCAGCTTGGGCCACTTGAGGTGCCATGATGCCAAACAGATTGCAGATCATCTGGCAGCCTTTGGTTTGTTGCCGGCTTGGCCAAGCACATGGTTGTTGCCCTGGGCATCGTATTGGCAGATCATGCTGCGTGATAAGAAAAATCGCGCAGGCATGTGTCGATGGGTCTTGTTAAAAAGGGCGGGGGAGGTTGCAGGGCAGCCATCGACCCAAGCGGTCACACATGCTGTGTGGCTGGATGCCTGTCAGGCCTGGACTCAAACACATGTGACCACGCATGCGGAGATGGCATATGGCACAGCATGATGCACAGCATGCCCATTCTGCCTGGGTCAAAGTGCTGATGTGTGAGCATTTGGACGATGTCCATGCACAGCTTGCGCAATTAGACCCTGCATATGATTGGGTGGAGTGGCGCTTGGATGTGCTGTCCTTCGTTCCTTCGGATGATGTGATGCGCGCTGTCATGCGTGCAGCGCCTGTGCCTGTCATGTTGACATTGAGGACGACAGCGCATGGTGGTCAAGCGCATTTGGGGGCGCAAGCATATGCAGATGCCATCCTGCGTTTGGCGCAGTTGGCCCCGGCTTATTTGGATTGTGAGTCTCATTTGTCTGATGCCACGCTTGATACCATCTGTGCATGTGCACCACAGACGCGGATTGTGCGCTCGCATCATTTTTTATCAGGGCCACCTGCATGCTGGTCAAGCGCTTTGCAGGCCATGCGACACGATGGGGTATATGTTTATAAATTGGTTGCAGGTGTATTGAGTACCGCGCAAGCTTTACAGCAGCTGACATGGTTGCAACAGCATGCGCACACAACCCCTTTGATTGTGCATGCCATGTCGCATACGTTCAGTCGCGTGCTTGCCCCCTTGATGGGCAGTCGTGTGGTCTATTTTCTCGATCAGCATGGTCCCGGTGGTTTGGATTTGATGTCGGCCAAGGTATTGTATCGCATGCGGTCTCACTGTTGCACCACACACATCTATGCGTTGTTGGGTGATCCTGTAGAGCACAGTATGGGGCATGTGGTCCACAATCGGTGGTTTGGCATGACAGGGGTGGATGCGGTGTATGTCAAGATGGCCGTGCAGGTTGATGATTGGCATGCATGTTGGGCACAATTGGTCTCATGGGAACGTTTTAAAGGCGCCAGTGTGACCACGCCATTGAAAACGGTCATGTCTGCAGTTGCTCAAGAAGGTGATGCCTTGCATGCGGTCAACACCTTGGTACGCTGTCCAACATCGGCATCTTGGCTGGGCCATCAAACAGACGGTGTGGGAGCCCATGATGCGTTGGAGCAGTGGTTGGATCAGACACGTCGGATCCTCATGGTGGGTGGTGGTGGCGCCAATCGAGCCATTGCACTGTATTTGCGGCGGTGTGGCCATGAAGTGACTGTTTTGCAACGCCGTGCTGGGCCATGGTCTGCATGGTTTGTCAAGCACAACATCGATGTGATGGTGGGGGTGTCTGCATCGCCTGATGTGTTCGATGTGGTGATTTATGGTGTGCCACCTGATGCCTTCATCGATGCATCATGGCAAGCATGGTTGGCCGTTTTGAACCCAAGGGTCACGATGGATCTGTCTTATGGTCGGTCCAGTCCTTGGTTGCGCTGGGTCCAACAACATTGGCCCTATGCCGTGGCCATGGATGGTCAGGCTCTGTTTATGGGGCAGGCAAAAGCACAACAACGTTTGTGGCAAGCGGCCATGACACCATTCGGTCAAAGTGGGGTTGTGCGCAATGCCGAGGCAATGCTGCAAAGCAGTATGGCGCACATCACACCCACGCTGGTCAAAAGAAAATAATTGTGAATCAAGGGGGTGAGTACTGCATCGGGTGTATGCATCGGATGAAGGGTGTGATGTGCAATGAATCCAGCAATGGCGCTTGCAAGGCCATTGATCATCATCCACGTCCCCATAAACATTGATTGCCAGCGTTGTGGGATCAAGACACCAATCATCGCCAACCCAATTGGTGCGATCAACAGTTCGGCAAAGCTTTCAAAGGTGATTTTGGCCACCACCCAAATCGGTGCCATCAGGTGTTGGACATCGGTCAACAACAGACCGATTAAAAAGATCATGCTGCCAATACTCATCAAGACCAATCCGGCAGCAAATTTTGTTGGCAAACTTGGTGTCATGTTTGCTTGTTTGCATCTTTTGAGCACATGGGCAACCCAGGGTGCGCCTAATAAAATCAACATGGGATTGACGTTCGCAAACCATTGAGGGGGCACTTTGAATCCCAGCACTATGCGATCCACATGGTGTTCAATGAACAGCATCAATAGGTTGGGCGTGAGTTGATACATGGTCCAAAAAAGTGTTGCACTTGCAACCAAAACAAAGAACAGCTTTAGGTTTTGTATTTCCTCGGGCTTGGCCTTGGGCAGTGTCAAAGCAGCCAAAACGATGAAAGCCATGAGGCCCAGGATCAGCGTGATGACATGTGTGATGTCGGCAGCATGCAAGGCCAAATGCAAGACAGGCAAGCCAAGCAAAATCAAAGCCAGCATCAGAGCATGCTGTTTTTTAGGTGACCACACCGTTGCCGTATGTTTTGTGATCAGGGTGCGATGTTTTATCAAAATGTACAGTGCGGTGATGTTGGCACCAGCACACATCAACATGAGCGTGGTGCGAAAAAAGAAAAGGGTGGTCAGTCCCGACAGTGTCAAACCGATGACAAAACCAAGATTCATGATGCCATAAGCCCATAAAAAAACCGTGTTGCGTTGTTTGGGTATGGTTTGTAACAACTCAGTCAACATGCAATTGATGGTGATGAATGTGAAGCCTGTGCCCATGAGGATGATGGTCAAGCCCCACAGCTGCTGTTCCAAGGCTGTACCAATCATGATCAGAGCCCCAACGATCTGGCAACCTAGGCTGAGGGCGCAAAGATTGCGATGGCTGATGAAGCGCCCAATCATGATGCCCCCTAAAAAATGCAAACCAAAATGACATGCCATGAAGGTGCTTTCAATGTCAGATGCTTGAGCAGCAGACATCGCAGCATAGTTTGTCAGATACAGCACCATAGAGAACACGATGACACTGAACAACGTGCTGCTCAGCAGCAGGATTTGGTAAAGCTTTAGAATCCCGGGCGGCATGGTTTGAAGTGTGCGGGGCACAAGAGATGGCATGGGCATGTTTCCAGATATTTTAGAAGACATCGATTCACCAGACAGCTCAGCATCAGGTGATGTCCTGAAGCCGTCCAGACAAAAACCCATTGTACACGCTGTGTCAGTTAAGCATCAAGAGGCTTAAAACGCATCACATCAAGAAGAAGTGGTGGTGTCTTTTTTCTTGGTGGTGTCTGTGGCTTTGGTTTGCACTGTGGTGACAGTATTGTTGCTGGCAGCTTTCTTAGAATCTGTTTGATGTGTTTTGTTCTTGCGAACAATGCGCTCAGCAATACGTGCTTTCTTACCTGACAGGGCTTTGATGTAGTAAATTTTGGCACGACGCACTTTACCACGTTTCTTGACCACAATGGAGTCAACCTGAGGGCTGTGTAAAGGAAAAACCCGCTCAACCGCCACACCCGCTGTGATTTTTCTCACAGTGGCTGCAGCATTGATGCCGCCATGCTTTTTGGCGATGACCACGCCCTCAAATGCCTGAGTACGGGTACGATTGTTGCTCTCGGTCACGAGAAAGTTCACAACAACGGTATCGCCTGCGCGAAAAGCTGGGAGGGTTTTCTTGGCCGCATTGGCTTGGTTGAGTTTAAAAACTGCATCAGACATGTTGTTTACTCCTCTGTTTTGCGCGCATTTTTTGTGTTGCAAGGCGCGAATGATTTTTCGGGCATGTTTGCACGTTTGTGCAGCAGGTCTGGCCGATATTTTTGTGTCAATGCCAAAGCCTGTGTCATACACCAGTCGCGAATTTTAACATGATTTCCTGAAAGAAGTACAGAGGGCACGCCGATATTTTTAAAAAAAAGTGGTCTTGTGTAGTGTGGGTGGTCGAGAAGATCCTGTGAAAACGAGTCTTGGACTGCAGACATGGGGTTGTTGAGTGCGCCTGGCAGCAGTCGAATCATCGCATCAATGCAAGCCATGGCTGGTATTTCACCACCTGAAAACACACAGTCGGCAACACAGTAGCTGGCATCCACTTCGGCATCGATCACTCTTTGGTCAATGCCTTCATAGCGCCCACACAACAGGACTAAGGCTTTTTGTTGCGACAGCTCTGCCACCTTGGTTTGGGTCAAGGGTTGGCCGTGTGGGCTGAAATAAATCACAGGTGTGTCGGCACCCAGGGCACGTTTGGCTGCGGCAATGCTTCGGCTGATTGGTGGTGCGCACATCACCATGCCGGGGCCCCCACCATAGGGGCGATCGTCCACATAACCACGTCCATGGTCGGCATAATGTCGGGGGTTGATGTGCGTCAGGCGATAGAGAGATTTTTGTCTGGCTTGCTGCGGCATGCCAGCATTGAGTGCATCAAACATGGGTGGGAAAAGGGTGATCACGGCATAGTGTCTTTCTGTCAGGCGCATGTTAAATCTGCTCAGGCCAATCAACGATGATTTTTTGTGATGTCGTGTCAATGGACACCACCACATCGTCTATGTAGGGAATATAACGACGTTCCTGATCGCGCAAGGCCACAAACATGGCATGACCATCTTGGCCTGAAATGGACGTCACATGACCAAGGTCAGCGCCTTCTGTGTTGTAGATTCGGCATGACATCAAGTCATGCCAGTAGTGTTCACCTTGTGGCAGCTCAGGCAAGGTGTGGCGCGGTACGGCCAAGAGGCCATGCGTCCATACTTTGGCAGCTTCGGGGGTGTTGACATTGGGCAGTATCGCTGCGATTTGGTGTTTCTTGATGTTGTGTGTGAAGGTGATGTCAAATGGCTGCCATGCGCCTTGCTGCCAAAGATGAACCTCATGATGATCATGAATGCCTTCAATGGGATCGCAAAAGACATGGAGCCAGACTTGTCCTTTAACGCCATATGGTCGCCCAATTTTGGCAATGACCACCCAGGCTGGATCATGATCGGGGACACCGACACCCAATGCCATCGCAGTCGATGCATTGGGAAGGGCGGTTTGTCCAGATGGCTCAGTGGTCATGTGGCATTAAGCGTCTGTGGTTTTTTCAGCAGAGGTGTCTTCGGCTTGCTTTTGAGCTTCGGCTTGCTTTTGAGCTTCGGCTTCTTTTGCGGCGGCAGCAGCGGCTTCTGCTTCTGCCTTCTTTTGGGCTTCGGCTTCTTTTGCGGCAGCAGCAGCGGCTGCTTCTTCTGCCTTGATTTTCGCCAATTTGGCTTGTGCTTGTTTGGCTAAGATTTTATCGGCATTGGCCTTGGCAAGTGTGCCCTGTGCTTTTGGGGTGCCTTCAATGGTTTGGGGATTGGCTTCTGCCTGACGGATGATGCGCGAAACGGTTTCGGAAGGTTTGGCGCCTTTTGCCATCCATTGCTTGGTTTTTTCAAGGTCGATGGTGAAATTTTCATCACGGTGGGCAACAGGATTGTAAGTGCCCAATTGTTCGATGAAGGCGCTGGTTAATTTTTTTCTTTTGTCCATCACAACGATTTTATAGTAAGGACGACCTTTGCGGCCACGTGGTTGAAGACGTATCACTGCGCTCATAATGTTTGATCCTGTTCATGTGTGTCAAATCGATGCAACACACAAAACAACGTTGTTGATGCCTTGTGGATTGCTGACCATAAATAATAATCATTTTTCATCCAATTGCAAGTCATTTCTGCGGATGTGTTGTCCATTTTTTGGGATGTGTGACCGTACAAAATGCGTCTTGGTATCATCTGTCAAATGGGTTTTGCATTTTTCCTTGCATGGCACGCATCATTTTTTCCATGTTTTTGCCTTTCATTTTCTTCGATATTTTTTGCATGTTTTTATACTGCTTGAGCAATTTGTTGTAATCCTGAGCATGCGTGCCAGACCCTCGGATGATGCGTTTTTTTCGAGAGGGTTGTTGCAGCAATGCTGGATTGTGTCGTTCTTGTGGTGTCATGGATTGAATCAGAGCTTCCATGGTTTTAAAGGTGGCATCGCCTTGCTGCATGAATGTTTCTTGTTGCATCATTTGGTTCGCGCCTGGCAAATGCTTGAGCAGTCCCGCTGTGCCACCCAATGATTTGAGCTGCTGGATTTGTGCCAAAAGATCGTCCATATTCATCTGACCTTTGCGCATTTTGTGACCAATGGCTTTGGCTTTTTTTTGATCCAGCTGTTGCATCTGCTCAACAAAGGCGACGATGTCGCCCTGATCCAGCATCATGCCGGCGATACGTTTGGGGTCAAATGCATCAAAACCTTCAATTTTTTCACTGGTGCCGATGAATTTGATGGGCACTTTGGCAATGGTGCACAAAGACAGCGCTGCACCACCACGCTGATCGCCATCCATTTTCGTTAATATGGCGCCTGTGAGACCAGCTTTATCATGGCCAGCTGCTGTTTTGAAAGCTTGCTGAAAAGCATGGGTGCTGTTGGCAGCATCTTGACCAGTCATCCCATCCAGCACAAATAGGGTTTCGGTCGGTTTGGTCAATCGCCAAATTTCAAGTGCTTCTGACATCATGGCTTGGTCGATGTGAGAGCGTCCAGCCGTGTCAATCAACAGTACATCGGCATTGTGCCGCGTTGCGGTTTGCAGCGCGTGTTGGGCAATGGCCAACGGTTGTGCTTTGGGTGCATCGGCCACAATGGTTTCAATGTCATGGGCCTGTGTGATGTGTTGCAATTGGGTGATGGCAGCAGGCCGATACACATCTGTGGAACACACCATGACATGTTTTTTTTGGTTTTTTTTGAGCCAATGGGCCAGTTTGGCGACGGTGGTTGTTTTACCTGCCCCTTGCAAGCCAACCACCATGATGACCACGGGGGGCTTGGCAGCAAGCTGGAGTGCCTGTTGGTCCTGATGGTCACTGAGAACATCGATGAGTGCATCGTACACAATTTTGGTCAGTTGTTGACCTGGCTCAACCGAAGACAACACTTTTTGGCCCAGTGCCTTTTTTTGGACGGTTGCCATGAATTGATCAACAACGGATTGTGCAGCGTCTGCATCCATCAATGTGTCACGGATCGCTTCAAGCGCTTCGGTCATGTTTTTTTCAGTCAGCTGGTGTTTGCCCTGCACCTTACGCATGGCATCGTTCAATTTGGTTGAAAGTTGTTGGAACATGAGACGGAAACCTTATGGCTGTACAAGACTGATGCCACGTATGGCCTGAGTCGGGGGCACTGAAGATGGGATGCCGCTGTTGTATCCTGCGATATTACCACAAAAAAACTCAGGCTCGCCATGGTTTTTTGTGCCATGTGATTCATGTGTGCATTCAAATATACCCATGGTATGGCTGTCTAATCCCTTCATCGGTATGGGGTGACAGATGATTTTTACACGCTCTGGCAACAATTGTTGATTTTTTTATCTAAACTGTATTGGGTTTGTAAAGGAAGTGGATATGCCAGAACAAAAAAAAACATCTGAAATGGTTGATCAGATGCGTGCCACATTGGCGTTGATGGCCGAAATCAAAAAAGCGCAACATCACATTCGCAATCTGCTGTGACGCCAATGCACCATCACCGAACATGCCTGGCACCATGCGTAATTTTTTAAAATTGGCAACATAATGCTGAAGTTTTGAGTATTGTTAGGAAACAATGTGGGTGGCGTTTATGGTAGAGCCAAAAAAGAACAATGATCCGGTGGTGCATCACCAACCTGTGTAAAGTGTCCGTGCATTGATGGAGGCCTTGTCCACGGTCCAAAAGGCTGACAGCAATCTTTTACGTTCATTGTCAAAACCATAAGCGGACATGACGGTGGGAGAATTTTTAGAAGATGACGTGCCAGTCGAGTCAAAGCTTAAGGGAGATGAACAACTTCAAGTCGATCTTGAAGCGGCTCGAAAAGTTGCCCTGAACAAGCTTGAGAAACTGTTAGAAGTGCTGGTTTCCAGTCAAGATTTTTCGGTGCTTAAAACATGTCAGGGTCTGTTGCGTGATGCGGTTGCCCATTATGATGATGAGGCGCAATGGCTGCAGGGTGAGGGATCGAGTGCAGCAGTGACAAGTTTGGGGGATGACCAAAAAGACTTATTGAAGAGCAGCAGAGCGGTGTTGCATCGTTTGAATCAAACGCTGTTGCAGATGTGTGCACGTCAAACCATTTTGATGGGTCATGCTGAGGCGCAACGGCACCGGGATGCCATGGCAACACAACAGTAGCAGATCGATGTTTTGAACCATCGGCTGCAACAGTTGCAAGCCATTCAAAAAAAAGGCAGGCAAAAAGATTGGCAAGCGGTCGATGCCATCATGACACAATCAGGTATCTCTACCGTGTTGGGTGAATCAGCGGTCAATACATGGGTGGCCTGTACCCGTAAAGGTGTTGAATCATCCGCTGTTCAGGATCGTCGCATCAAATCATGGATCAAAGCGCACAAGCCTCTGATTCAAGACATAAAGCGTCAGCTCAGAACATTTAAGAAACAACATCGAAACATGATCCGACAACAATCTGACCTGCAGCACAAAATGAGACAGACACATGATAAATTATTGAATGCTTTGGTTCCAGAGGGCGGGCTGCAGCAAAAGTTTGTCGTTGAAAAGGGCCGGTTGTTGCGTCAAGAAAATACATCGACGTCATGGCTAGGCGCGAAAGTACCCAATTTTATTGGTCCAGTTGAAACCTGTTATCTTATTTTACAGTGTGGGGAGTCAGCCTATGTTGACACACTCTATCGAGAAATCATGCGAGCCGACCCCTTGAGAACATGTGGTTATTTTGCTGTGCTGATGCCCATGTTGGCCCAGTTGCACAACACGCCACACAAACACAGCTTGGGACAACTGCTCTACAAAAGAATCATGCGCTATCACCATAGTATGACCTTGCCTTATCAGTATGAAGATTTCGCCATTGATGAGGCACATCATGGTTTTAGAGTGCTTGATGCCATCGTTGCCCAATATGCACCAGCTGATTTTCAAAGCATGTATTTCATGACTGCAAGGTTTGAATCGTTTTTGGATCATGCAAATGCCATGTCAGAAAAAGCACGCATGACATTGTTGCAGCGTTGCTATGCCGTTGTAACCCAGATGCCCAGTACAGAGGAAATCTTGTTTGATCAGTTAAAACAAGATCATCCCGAAGTCAAAGATGATGATACCATTTGGGAAATGGTGAAGACGCACGTTAAAGACAGTCTTGAGAAAGGTGAGCCCAATGCGGTTGCCGCTTGGCGTGAGCAAAAAACCACAGCATTGTTGGGTAGGCTCTTGACCGAAAAGCATCAAAAACAAAGCACAAACAAAATGCGCATACAGTTGCTCAATTTGGATGGTGATGGAAAGTTATGGGCGCTGGCAGAGCAAGGTAACTTTGATTCAAAGGATCGGAAGATCAGCGAGGAGATCAGCAAGGCGTGGATGACATATCATATTGACGAAGGCCACGGTCAGTACATTTTTGCTGCCTTCGAAAAAGCGTGGCGACAGCCCCAAATCAAAATCAGAGAGGCTGCGTTGGAGCGATTGTCTACCTTTTACTCAGTATGGCTGCGTGACCATGACTCAAAGTCGACGTTACATGAGGATATGTTGACAGAGGTGGATATTCTGATTGCCTTTTTTGATCGTTTGATCATTGAGGCGCAACAAGCTGGCAGAACCATTGAGAAAATATAGAATCTGCGTACAGAGATGTTGGCGCGTAGCATGCATGCCCTACAGTATCCGAATGATCCGGTTCGCAGTTTATCATACCTTAAGCAATGGGCACGCTATGGACGTGGTGAAAAGTATCCCAATGCTGTGCGTGCATTCATCAAGGAGATCATGCCAACAGTGTCCTTGGCCACGGATGCTGATGTGGCATCGTTTTGCCACGCGCTTGCCGAAAACGATTTCATCGAGGATGCTTCATGGGATGCAATCGGCTTGTCAGCGGTTCAAGTGAAAAAAATATTGGCTTTGCCAATCATGCAGGATGATGCCCACTGGGATAGCATCACTGGATTTCGTCAGGGCTTGCGGCATGGTGTGCAAGGACTGACTGCCAAACAGAGTGAACATCTGTATCATTTGAAGCGGCAGTGTGGTTTGCATGGAATCAGCATCTGGCTCCAAGATCGAGGGCACATGGCTCTTTTCACAGGATCGTCATCGATGGATGCGTACGCGATGTCTCGTCTGCATGTGGCACTGAAAGCCTCGCAGGAAGCATGCATGGCCAATCGCAACCAGCAATCAAAACAGCCGATGGTTGTAGACGCAAATGATGCAGTGATCCAGGTGATGGGTGCAGCGTTTGATCAAGTCATGAATGGCGATCAAACGCTGTTGTCTTTGCTGCAGCCAGGCCAGAAGCCCAACGAGTTGGCTTTGAATGCGCTGCAGTTTCAGTCAGGTCAGTCCGGGGCAGATCGTGTGCTGGATCACTTTCGAAAGATGTGGGATGTGATTTGTAGCACCAGTAAAGATCCACGATTGCTGCGACGTTGTGCGGCATGGATGCACGACAGATGTGCACATTATCATGATCGACAACATTGGGATTGGGATGCGCCATCAGGTGGGTGGTATGCGCACCAAGAAGCACACTGGCGTGCGCATGGTCGGGTCTTGGATCAGATGCTGCAGCAAGTCATTCAAGCCTATGCACAGGTTGCGTCCAAACCAAATCAGGCAGATCCGGCGTTGCTTGAGAAATCAGTGCGTCAAAATGAAGCTGCATGGAAAGCGTGTGAACAGAAAAAGGACACATTGCAAACACAATTGGTACAGTTGCGGCAGTTGAAAGCTTCATTGAAATCAGACGATCAAGATGTTGTGCTTCGTGCGTTGATGCCAGAGACAAATGTCATGCAAATCCATTGTTCAAAGACTTGGTTGGGCCAGTATCGATCCTTATGCCAACAGCAGGCTGCATTGGGGGTGCGTCATGCGGACCTTATTAAAATGAAGTCTGATCTCCAGGCTTATCAAGCATATTTTAAGACATATCATAAAAACTGCTTGCAAGTGCCTTGGCCCAAAAACCTCCCTGCAGAGCGGACTTTGAAAATCACCATGGGAGAGGATTGGTCAACATGGCAAGCATGTCATGCAGCCAATCAAACACATCATACAGAAGCATTGCGTCTTTATCGGCTTAAAGCCAGTTCAAAAGCGGACAAACACCATGGTGCACGCCAAGCCGTCAAAGAAAAATTCAAAAGTTCCTTCAAACAAGCACAGGCATTGCTCCGAGGAGCATTCAGGCGACTTCATGGACAGGAGACTGCGCTCAAAAAAGAAACAAAAGCATTTGGTAAAAGTTGTTTTGCATTGTATGCACCAGTCAAAACGGCTGTCGGTAAGCTGAAGGCTCAAGTTTCAGACGTTACGCGCGAACTCAAACCCTTGAAAGCACAATATGAAAGGTCTAAGGCAAATTTGGAACGTTTTGATCGGCAGCATCGCAAAGCACGTAGAGATTTACTTTCAGATCTGACTCAGGATGGGCGTTTTCAGCAGATTTTTTTGGTGCGTGATGGACAATTGACCGTGAGAGATGCCAGGCAGCAAGCAACGTCGGTGTTAAAAAAACAAGGATTCATCGTCCCACAAGAGACCTGCGAGATGATCTTGAAATATGGTGATGCCAAGCATCAGGATATTTTGTTGGCCAATCTCAAAACGGCCACACCCATCACTCTTGGTGGTTATTTTGTGGTTTTAATGCCCATGTTGTCGACATTGAAACCGGGATTGCTGCATGAAAAGATCGAAGACATCTTTCTTACCAGGATTTCAGCATTGTTGAAAGCCAGAGATATGGTGGTGCCAAAAACAGCTTGGGCGGACTTGGGTTTGGGTGCAAAACAGAAGACGCCAGCACAATCACAGTTTTTAGATTTGTTTGTCGAAAAGTACGGTTCCGAAGCACTTAAAACACAATACGATGCAGGGGTGAAAAAGATTTTGGCGGATCTGCAAGCGCGTCAGGCACCTTCCAAAAAAGATTCTGCCATAAAAATGTCCAATGCTAACGCTGTCAAATTGAATCGTGATCAAAGTGTGATGCAGCAGTTGGTACGCTTTGAGTGGATGGCTAAGCTGTGGATGCCGATGACTCAAAGCTGGCAGGATGGGACTGTCATGCAGCGTGTCTTAGGTGTGTCATTGGGTGTGATGGTGTTGGCCATGATTGCCTTTTTTGTGACGCTTTTCGCACTGCCAGGTGCCGGTCTGGCAGTGCTTGATTTGACCATAGCATTGACAGGATTGGCGCTGGTGAGTGTTGTGGTGAGTATGCGGCGCCTTTTTGTACTTAATAAGCGCGGACAGTCAAAAGAGGATGCTGTGTTGCGCACGCCCATTGACCCCAAAACAAAACCCATAGACGCAGCAACCAGTTTGGCTCACACAGATGTTGCACTGCCTAAAAAAGACAGCAATGCTGGTGTGGCACTTGCAAATGACGATGATTTACGCCCATCTACATAAGGTTCATCGGTGTTTGGTGTGGCATTGATGAGGCTGGCATTGTCTTTGGCTTCAAAGTTTAGTAAAATTTTGAGGTTTTTTAGGAATGGATGCCATGACCGAGCTCTCTGTGGTGACGCACCTCTTGCCGTTGGTTTTTCTGATTGCTTTGTCGGCGTTTTTTTCGGGTTCAGAAACGGGTGTGATGGCCGTCAATCGTTACCGTTTGCAGCATGCGGCACGGAAAGGCAATCCAGCAGCCATCATGTTGGTGCGGCTTTTAAAACGGCCCGACCGTTTGCTGGGGGTCATCATCATTGGCAATCAGTTGGCGAACAACATGGCCGTGGCCTCGGTCAACATGATGGCCGACCGCTTGTATGGTCATCAAAGTGTTTGGGCTGCAACCTTTGCCCTGACTTTGGTGATTTTGGTTTTTGCAGAAGTGATGCCCAAAACGCTTGCAGCATTTTATCCGGAAACAGTTGCTTTTTCAGCACGTTGGATGCTTCAGGTCCTGCTTTGGGTTTTGTATCCGTTGGTTTGGATTGTCAATGGCATGGCCAATGGTGTGTTGCGCTTGTTGGGCATGAAGTTCAAAAAAACCGGCATCGATGCTTTGGGTAGAGAAGAATTGCGGGGGTTGATTCATGTTGGGGCTGAAAATTTGCCCAAAGACCACAAAAATATGTTGATGGGGGTCTTGGATTTGGAGCACATCACGGTCAATGATGTCATGGTGCCGCGTCATGAGGTGGTTGGGTTGGACTTGAATCAATCTTGGGACAGCGTGATGCGTACCTTGTCGACGTGTGCAACATCAAACATATTGGTTTATGAGGGGCAAATTGATCATGTGTCAGGGGTGTTGCCTTTATCAAAAGTGGTTCAGTTGATGCATCAAGGTGCGTTCAACAAGTCGACCCTTTTACGTGCTTTGGTGCCCATGCATTTTGTGCCCGAAGGCGTATCGTTGAGCCAACAGCTGAAAGCGTTTCAAGCGGATGCCTACCAAATGGCATTGATTGTCGATGAGTATGGTGATGTGGCAGGTCAAGTGTGTCTGCACGACATTCTCGAAGAAATCATTGGTCAATACGCGCCGGGTGAGGGTGCAAAGCCAGTGACACAGCCCATGAAAGATGGGGGCGTGAAAGTGCCGGCAAGCTGCACGATTCGCGATTTGAATCGTGCACATGGTTGGTCTTTGCCTGTTGATGGGCCCAATGCCACATTGCGTGGTTTGATGCTGGAGCATTTGGAGATCATGCCCACACATCATGTTGGTATCCACATTGGCAGTTATGGTCTTGAAGTGTTAGAGTTTCATGGGCGTCAGATTGAAAGCATTCGTGTGCGTGTGTTGTCTGACGAAGCTTTTGAACAAGAGGAGTAGGGGCATGAGGCATGTATGGTGTGTGGCGCGTGTTTGGATGTGGGGTCTTTGGGCATCGGTGCTGACGGCACAAGCGCAAAGTTACCAAAACCAAGGTGGTTTGGGTCAAAGTTACAATGCGTTTTTATATCTTGTGCATGGCATTGTGGCCAAAGTTTGTGTGGTGGCAGGAGCCGTGTTGTTGATGGGAGGCATTGTGCAATATAAGGCGCATCGAGACAACCCCTCAGCAGTGAAAGTCACCGTCCCCATCAGCATGATTGTGGTGGGGCTGTTGTTGATTGGTTTGGCACATTTGCCCTCACCCATTCGTGAGCAGTTGGTTTAATCAAGAGAGAGAAGTGCATGTCTGGTTTGATTTTATTGGGGCCTCCTGGCGCAGGTAAGGGTACAGTTGCCGCGCATCTTCAGGAGGCTTTGGGTGTGCCTGTGGTGTCCACAGGTCATTTGTTGCGACAAGCCATTGCTGCGAAAACAGCATTGGGTTTGGCGGCACAGTCTGCCATGGATCAGGGGCAGTTGGTGTCTGATGCGGTGGTCATTGGTTTGGTGAAAGCTTTTTTGGCGCAGCCAGATTGTCAGCATGGATTTTTGTTTGATGGTTTTCCCAGAACTGTTGTTCAGGCTGAATCCATGGTGCAGGCCAACATTGACGTACAGCTGGTGTGTTGTTTGCAAGTGCCAGATGCGGTCATTGTGGCGCGCATGTCTGGCCGGCGTGTTCATGCCCCTTCTGGTCGGGTTTATCACATTGAGCATGCGCCACCGCAGCGTGATGGTTTGGACGATGTCACAGGTGAGCCCTTGACGCAGCGTGCCGACGACCATCCTGATGTGGTGTTGGATCGCCTTCGTATTTATCACCAGCAGACAGAGCCTGTGGTTGCATTTTTCCAAGCACTGTCGGCTCAGTCATCGATGCGATTTGTGACTGTGGATGCAGCGCAACCTTTGACAAAAGTTTTGGTTGATGTCATGGATGCTGCACAATCTTTTTCTGCCGATTGACCGTATTTTTGTTGTCAGGCCATGGCTGCATGGTCTGCAACATGGCAAGTCTTGTTTTGTTCTATGAAAGCTTCATCAGGCATGGTATGCAACGTGTTGGTGTGCCTGGTGGCTGATGGCATCTTTGGTGCCGCATCAAGGGCTTGTGTGTTCTGCCGATGTTGCGTTGGCATGTGTCATTGCAATGCGCTGCATGTCGTTTGGTTGTCCTTTGGTTTTATTTCATCGCCCTGGCGAAAGCTTGGGGTGTCCGTGTGTCAATCTGCGCACGCATACAGGCAAATGATTGTGCGATTTCACCTGGTGTCATTGGGGTTGTCCTGTGGATGTTGAGGTGGTTGTTTTTAAAATTGCGCAAAATGGTTGACAAATTAAGAAAAAATGGATTATAGTGTCATATTGTGGTGATAAGTGGGGAAATGTGGTTCATGTTTCGTGGTGTCAATGCAGTAAAAGTAGACGCAAAAGGGCGGTTGGCTGTGCCAGCTCGCTATCGTGCTGCTTTGCAGGCACAAGTCAGTGCAAGCAGCATGGTGATCACCATCGACACCGAAGATCCTTGTTTGTTGCTGTATCCCATGAGTGTTTGGGAAGACATTGAGGCAAAAATTGAGGCGCTGCCCAGTTTCAATAAAGTCACTCGGCGCATCAAGCGTCTGCTGATCGGTCATGCCACAGAAGTGGAACTCGACGGGCAAGGTCGCATTTTGGTGCCACCATTGTTGCGTGAACACGCCACATTGACCCAGAAGGCCATGTTGGTGGGGCAAGGTAAAAAGTTTGAGATATGGGGTGAGTCGGTCTGGTCATCACAGCGTGAGGCTTGGCTCAAGGATGCCCAAGAAGAGGGCAACGTGCTGCCCGATGATTTTGACCATTTGTCGGTGTAGGAGGTTGCAATGAACCATGTGCCAGTATGCTACGATGCCTGCCTGAACGGCCTGAATATCGTTGAGCATGGTGTTTACATCGATGGCACTTTTGGGCGTGGTGGGCACAGTCGAGGCATCTTGAAAGCGCTTGGTCCGAAGGGGCGGTTGATCGCTTATGATCGCGATCTGGCTGCAGCAGATGCAGCAGCAGTCCTCACCAAGCAAGATGCACGATTTTGTTTTGTGCATCAAAATTTTTCAAACATTCCACAGGATATGGAAAAGGAAGGTCTGGTCGGCAAGATTCATGGTGTCTTGTTGGATTTGGGTGTGTCGTCGCCACAATTGGACGATGCGCATCGCGGATTCAGCTTCATGCATGATGGGCCACTGGACATGCGGATGGACTCGAGCCAAGGAAGGGCCGCTTCTGAATGGCTTGCATCGGTGACAGAATCCACACTTGTGGATGTCATCCGTCGTTTTGGTGAAGAAAAGTTTGCGCGCCGAATCGCAAGAGCAATCTGCGAGACCCGAGTGCAGCAACCGATTGACACCACGGCAGCTTTGAGTCAAGTCATTCAGGATGCGGTGCCGCATTATGAGCGGGGCAAACATCCAGCCACACGGACGTTCCAGGCCATTCGTATTGCCATCAATGGCGAACTCGAAGCGCTTGAGACGGTTTTGGACGGATTGTTGCAGACGATTTGCCCAAAGGGTCGTTTGGTGATCCTCAGTTACCATTCGCTTGAACATCGCATTGTTAAAAATTTCATCAAAAAATATGGCCCTGGCCATGAAGCCATCCTACATACGCCTAACGCACAGACCCCAAAAGTGACTAGGCTGAAGCGCATTGGGCGGCCGATTCAACCTTCTGCAGAAGAAGTGCGACAGAATCGGCGTGCTCGAAGTGCATATTTGAGAGTCTTGGAGCGCTGTGTATGAAGATTGCGATCAAGCCATTGTTTTTATTTTCTAATTGGTCGTTTGATATCGACGCCTTAACGCCCACCATCAAGCAGCTGTCCATGCTTTTTTCTGTGGTGTTGCTGGCTGCCTTTTTGAAGATCTACCAATGTTATTGGTTGCAGCAGCACGTGGCGCAACACACCCATCTGCAAAGCCAATTGCAGCATGTCAAAGCCTACCACAAAGCGTTGCTCTTGGAGCGTTCAACTTTGCTGCGTCGATCACAGGTTCTGGCAGATGGCCGCCGTTATCTTGGCTTGCGTACGCCCAGACACATCGCGCGGTTGTATTTCGGAGCACGTTGATATGGGTTCTGGATCTCCCAAAACATGGCGTGCGCATTTGATTCTCATGGTGATTTTGATCGGCTTTTGTGCCTTGGGGTATCGATTGGTTGGGCTCACTGTTTTGCAGCATCAATTTCTCAAACATCAGGGCTCCATTCGCTCGACGCGTGTCATTGAAATGCCCAGTGCACGTGGCTCAATCCTTGATCGACATGGCAGGCCTTTGGCCGTCAGCCTGCCAGCCACAAACATTTGGTTCAATCCCAAGCAAAGCCATTGGACGCATTCGGAAGCGCACGCACTTGCAAAAGCACTGGGCATGCCGCTGCGCACCATCCTCGCAAAAACCCACAATCGGCACCGTGGTTTTGTGTACTTGAAAAAGAAAACCTCTGAATCGGTATGGCACGATGTTCAGCAATTGTATTTGAAGGGCGTGCATGCTGAGCACACGTACAATCGTTTTTACCCCATGGCCGATGAAACAGCACAGTTGCTGGGTTTGACCAATGCGTCTGGTCATGGTCAAGAAGGTCTTGAACTCGGTTTTGATGGTTGGTTGCGAGGCCATCCAGGGAAGCAAATTGTTGAAAAAGATCGCATGGGGCACATCATTGCAGTCAAAAAGGTTCTGAGTGCCGCAAAAGTAGGCCAGCCCATTCGGCTCACCATTGATCGACGCATTCAATCCATTGCTTACACCGCATTGAAGGATGGCATGCAGAAATATGGTGCCAAGCAGGGCTCTTTGGTGGTGCTTCAACCCAAAACAGGTGCGATTTTGGCCATGGCCAATTGGCCTTCATTCAATCCCAACAATCTCAAGCATGTCGATTTCAGTCATGTGAAGAATCATGCCGCCACCGACTTGTTTGAGCCAGGTTCCACCATCAAAACATTCAGCATGATTCATGCTCTGGGGTCCGGGCAGTTCAATGTGCATACACGGATTGATACGGGCGCGCGTGGTGTATTCAAAGTCCATGGGCACGAAGTGCGTGACGAGTTCATGCACCACGGTGTGTTGTCGCCAACCGATATTTTACGGAAGTCCAGCAATGTGGGCATTGCAAAAATGACATTGGCACTGCCACCTGAGGGCTTGCCAAATTTACTCAGCAACCTTGGTTTTTTTCATTTGGCTTTGGGCTTGCCTGGTGAGGCAACGGGTTACATACGACAGCGCTACACCATTGATCCATTTGAGCTGGCAACTTTGTCGTTTGGGTATGGCATGACCACCACACATGTTCAGTTGGCACATGCGTATGCTGTTTTGGCCAACCATGGTGTTGATCCTGGACTGTACCTCATGCAAAATACACCACATGCCAAGCCAAAGCGGGTGTTTTCTGAGGGTGTTGCGCGTGCTGTCACCACGATGTTGCAACATGTCCTAGATCGGGCTGGAACTGGCTTTAGAGCGCGTATTCCAGGTGTCCAGGTGGCGGGCAAAACAGGCACTGCCCATGTGGCCATGGGGGGACGATACGCCAAAGATGTATACATGTCATCCTTTGTTGGCATGTTCCCAGCGACTGCGCCTGAATATGTTGTGTCTGTGGTGTTGAAGGCCCCCGATGCGAAATATTATTTTGGTGGCTTGTCTGCCGCACCCATTTTTTCAGAGGTGGGCAGCAAACTGATGCGATTACGTTTGGCCACAAAAGGGGGCTTGCCATGAGGGTCATACGTTTGTTTTAATTGAAGTTGGAGGATGTTTGACATTTGATCCTAACCCTGGTTTTTGAGCTGGGATTTGAACACTGCGCCGTTGAAATTTCACTTCAAAAGCGGGTTAGGATGAGCTGTCTGACAACAAAGGAGTAAATATGTTGGAACACAGGATCACAACAGGTATCACATTGTCACAATTGTTAGAGGGGCTTACGGTGGTTGGGCCCGATCTGAATTGTGACATTTTATCGATCACCGATGACAGCCGTTTGGTGCAACCAGGTGGCTGTTTTATCGCATATCCAGGTGAGCGTTGTGACGGTCGGCATTTCATCAAAGAAGCCATCGATCGTGGCGCCAGTGTCGTGATTTATGAAAATACTTCAGTGTTGCCGCATGATGTCCTGCAGTTGCTGAAGGCCGATCATCATCAAGTTGTTGCAGTACCGTTGTCGGATTGTCAACAACGCTTGGGTTTGCTGGGGGCACGTTTTTATGGTTTCCCCTCGCAACAGATGTTGGGCATGGGTGTGACAGGCACCAACGGAAAAAGTACGGTTGCTTATTTAATTGCGGCCATGCAGCAGCGCATGGAAGTGGTGTGCGGTATGATCGGCACCTTGGGTGTTGGTACCGTTTCAGATTTGCAACCCAATGGCATGACCACACCAGACGCCATGACGATGCAGAAAACTTTGGCTGCTTTCATGGTGGGTGGGGCTGAGTCTTTTTCATTTGAAGCATCTTCACATGGTTTGGACCAGGGGCGTTTGAATGGCACCAGCATAGACATTGCTGTGATGACAAATGTACGTATGGATCATGGCGATTATCATGGTTCTCGTGCTGCATATGTGGCAGCAAAAACAAAATTGTTCAGCATGGCAAGGCGCCACATTGTCGTCAACTTTGACGACCCCATCTCTGAAACATTCATGCATGCAGCAGATTCTGGTGTAGACATACTCGGTTATGCGACCCAATCGAAGCATCAGAATGTGCCAACGCTCTTGGCACAGAACATTCAAGCCGATTTGAATGGGGTCCGATTTCAGTTGAGATCACCTTTTGGTGATGCTGAGATTGTTTCACCATTGGTGGGTGCTTTTCAGGTACAAAACATCCTTGCTGCCATGGGCGCGCTCCTTTGTGCAGGTCATGCCTTGCCTGACTTGGTCAAAGCGGTGGCAGACATTCCATGTGTGCCAGGCCGCATGCAAGTTTTTGGTGGCGGTGAGTTGCCTCATGTTGTGGTGGATTATGCCCATACAGAGTATGCTTTGGAAGCAGCGTTGACGCAGTTGAAGCCTCATTGTGCACACCAGTTGTGGTGTGTGTTTGGGTGTGGCGGTGATCGAGATCCTGCCCGCCGTTCAGGCATGGGCAAGATCGCAGAGCGTCACAGCGATCAAATTGTGATCACCAACGACAATCCACGCCATGAAGATCCCAAAGCGATCACCAAGGCCATTGTTGACAGTTTGCTGTGTCCATGGGCAGCCACTGTCGAGCATGATCGAGGCGCTGCCATTGCTTATGCCATCGCACATGCCAAAGTCGGTGATGTCATTTTGGTGGCTGGCAAAGGTCATGAAACCACTCAAGTGATTGGTGATGAAGCCATGTGGCATTCAGACATTGAGCAAGTGCTGTCGCAATTGAGTGTGCGTGGGCATGCCAATCTCTGATTTTAAATGCAGCCGCCCACCCATGTCGATGTGTGCTTGGCAGGACATATAAGGCCGAACACACCCTGTGCCAAATCATCATGCTGGTGGCCATTTCAGCATGGTGTGTTGTGTATGTATGCCCTTTGAGTGATTTGTGTAAGTTGGGTTTGTTTCATGCATTGGGTGTGCTATGATTGAGCGTTGATTCCAGCTTAGAGTAAGTGATGAAAGCTTTGATGGATCATGCAATTGAGCATGCTGCCTTATTGCCCAACGATACTTTGGCCGCCTTTGATTCACGTCGTTTGGTGGCTGGGCAAATCTTTTTTGCTTTACGCGGTCATGCCGATGGTCATGACCATGTCGCACATGCCATCGATGCAGGGGCCTCAGCCATTGTGGTCTCCAAGCCTGTGGATGTGAGCGGTGTGCCTGTGTTTGTGGTACAAGATGTGCTGTCTACATTATTGGCGCTGGGGCAGAATTGGCGCCAAACCATGCCCGCAAAGGTGATCGGTTTAACCGGCAGCTGCGGCAAAACATCCACACGATTCATGATCCAGACTTTACTCAAGTCCATGGGGTGTTGTGTGTGTGCCACACAGGGCAATTTGAACAACACCATCGGTGTTGCGGTCACATTGTTGTCCATGCGTCAACATCACACGCATGCGGTCATCGAAATGGGCGCGAGTATGCCAGGTGACATCAAAACACTTACCCAGGCTGTGCAGCCCGATGTTGGTTTGGTTTTGAATGCCCAACCCTCACATTTGGCGGGGCTGAAATCTTTGGCAGGTGTGGTGGCTACCAAAGGTGAATTGTACGCGGCGATGCAGCATGGTACTGCCATTTTAAATGTCGATGATGCTGCATTTGATGTGTGGCAAAAACGCGCTGCACATTTACAACAGCTCACATTTGGGCACTGTGCCAGTGAACCTGATGTGGGTCATGAGGCCCCTGTTTTGAAAGGCATGTTACGCATTGCGCATCAAAATCAGTTTTTTGAGGGTCAGATGGCGCTGCACGGTGCGCATCATGTCCACAATGCCACAGCTGCCATTGCAGTTTGTGTGGCACTGCAGTTTGAGGTGGCAGATGTCATGCCACACCTGCGCCACGTGGTTGGTTTTCCGCGCCGGTTGCAAAGCAAAACAACGCCCTGTGGCGTGACTGTGATTGATGATACTTACAATGCCAATCCTGCATCTTTTGAGGCGGGTCTTGCATTTTTGGCAGCAACATCGCAGCCCAATAAGTGGGTGGTCTGTGGGGACATGGGGGATCTGGAAGATCAATCTGATTTTTTCCATCAATCGGTGCTCGAAAAAGTTTTGCAGATGAATTTGGCAGGTATTGTGGTGTATGGCAAAGCGTTCACCAAAGCTGCCAAAGCCTGCGAAGCCAAGGTTTTTGTGGCAGACACTTTGGCAGACGTTTTGGCCCTGATGACACAATACACCGTGCCGGGTGACGTAGTCTTGGTCAAAGGCTCACGGTGCATGGCCTTGGATCAAATGGTGGATGCCTGGATGAAAAGTGAGGTACAAGCATGAATGATGCCTGGCATGTTTTGGGGGGGTGGTGTTTCATGCCTGACCACATTGTCTGGACCACTTTGGGCGCAGGGCTGACCAGTTTTGCATTGGTTTTGCTATTGGGGCGACCCATGATTGGGTTTTTATCACAACGACGGTGGGGGCAGCCGGTGCGTGATGATGGCCCGCAATCGCATCTTAATAAATCGGGCACACCCACCATGGGTGGGGTGCTGATGCTGTCTTCCCTGTCTGTAGCCATGTATGTATGGTTGCCACCCATGACAACCACAGCGGGCTTGTGGTGTGTGATGCTTGGCTTTGGCGGGGTGGGTTTGTTCGATGATCTGATGAAGTTGCGACAACAAACCAGTCGAGGTCTCTCTGCATGCCAAAAAATGAGCTGGATGTCTCTGGTGACTGCCATTTTGCTGTGGCAGATGCATCATACGCCCGAGTTGGGCCATCATATGATGGTGGTGCATGTGCCATTTTTGCAACAATCGGTTTGGCCTTTGGGTGGGTGGTGTTTTTTGCTGGGCTACCTCATGGTAGTGGGAAGCAGCAATGCCGTGAATCTCACCGATGGTCTGGATGGTTTGGCCAGTTTGGTGGTGGCCATGGTCGCAGCTGCTCTGGGCATTGTGGCCTATCACATGATGGACGCTGCATCTGCATCTGCCATGCTCACGGCATGGCATACACACCTACAAATATTGGTGGTGTTTGCAGCAGCGCTTTGCGGTGCATGTATCGGTTTCTTGTGGTTCAATGCCCATCCTGCTGAAGTGTTCATGGGCGATGTGGGTGCATTGGCACTGGGGGCATTGTTGGGTGCGATGGCCTGGATGATGGGGCAAGCCTTTTTCTTGTGTGTGGTCGGTTTTGTGTTGGTGCTGGAGACAGTTTCTGTCATGCTGCAAGTGATCAGCTTTAAGTGTGTGGGGCGTCGAATCTTCAAGATGGCACCTTTGCACCACCATTTTGAATTGTGCGGGTGGTCCGAAACCAAAGTGGTGTGCCGTTTTTGGATTTTGACGATGGTCTGTGTGGTGCTGGGTTTGGCCATGACGCCGTGGGGCATGTAGCATGATACAAAAAGTGGTGGTGGTTGGACTTGGTGAAACCGGTTGGTCTGTACTCCGGCATATGCATGGGCGCTGTGATTTGGTGGTGATGGACGAGGCTGAAGCACCGCGTTATGCCATGCAGGCACGTGCATTGCTCGGCTCAGAGCGTGTCAAGTGTGGTGCCGTCGATCTCACTTGGTGTGAGGGTGCAGATGCTGTGGTTTTCAGTCCAGGCTTCTCGGTGTGCTCTCCATTCTATCAAGCATTACAACAGCGTGGTGTGTGCTTGATGAGTGATGTCGATGTGTTCATGAAGACGGTGAATATGCCGGTCATTGGTGTCACTGGCACCAATGGTAAAAGCACATTGGTGCGGTTGTTGGCCCATGTTGCCCGTGCGATGGGTGAACGGGTCTTTGAAGGGGGCAATTTGGGCACCCCTTGTTTGGATGGGCTTGCGCAACAGGCATCGTTGAACATTTTGGAACTGTCGAGTTTTCAGTTGGCGCATGCGCAACCTTTGCCTCTGGACATGGCAGTTTTGCTTAATTTGGCAGATGATCATGCCAGTTGGCATGGTCATATCGACCATTATCATCAAAGTAAATTGAAAATCCTTGCCAAGGCC
The DNA here is from genome assembly GCA_965661085.1 of Candidatus Comchoanobacterales bacterium. Classification (GTDB taxonomy): domain Bacteria; phylum Pseudomonadota; class Gammaproteobacteria; order Comchoanobacterales; family Comchoanobacteraceae; genus CBFIDA01. The sequence continues at coordinate 84,270 of CBFIDA010000005.1, forward strand.
AAGCAAGCTTGGGTTGTTGGAGAGATGGCCAGCCAGGTTTGGTCACGGCATGCCCACAACCAACCCGCCGCACATGTGCATGTCATGCCCAATGCGACTGCCTGGTCCGGTCAAACGTCACAAGGTCCATGGCATGTTGATGCGCAGCGTTTGCCATTTGGGCTTGATGCCGCTTTGGTGGCTGTCATATTGTCTGTTGCTGCAGAGCGGGGCTGGCACCAGGTGCAAGTCCTGCAATCCTTGTATGCATTTAAGGGTTTGGCGCATCGTCTTGAAGTTTTGGGTGATTTTTGTTCGGTTCGATGGATCAATGACTCCAAGGCCACCAATGCCGATGCTGTTTTGTATGCTTGCCGTCGTTTGGCGGCCTTGCATCAGCGTGTGGTGCTGATATTGGCTGGCAAGCCCAAAGGTTGGACGCCACAAGCCCTATTGCCCCACCGAGACCTATTCAAAGCATGGGTGGTGGTGGGTGATCATGCTGAGGATTTCCCAGATGCACTGCCTGATGTGTGTTACCAACGGTGTGAGACTGTGGCTGAGGCCGTTTCTTGGGCACATTGCCATACGCAGGCTCAAGATTGTGTCTTGTTTTCACCTGGCGGTGCCAGTTTTGATCAGTATCAAAGTTTTGCTGACCGGGGCAATGATTTTAAGCAATGTGTGCGAGACTTGCACAAGATGTGAACGTCATCAGAGATGCCATAAAACTGATGTTCAGCGTCAATCAAATCATCTTTCTGTTGGTAAAATAGGATTTTTACAACCTGTGTAAAACCTGCTACATTGAATTCGGATTGCAGCCTTTTTACAATCCATTGATGATAAGGAGATGGCATGATCAAAAAAATGCTTGAGGTGATGGATTGGCCCACTTGTTTTTTCTCAGGTGCACTGTTGAGTTTGGGCATGCTGATGGTGGCATCGTCTTCCTTAAACATTGCGGGTCACCACTTCCATAATCCATGGCATTTTTTCTTACATCATGTGTGTTTTTTGGTTGTGGGTCTCGTGCTGGCTTGTGGTGTTTCCATGGTGCCCATGCGATTGTGGCGCCGTTTGGCGCCTTGTTTGTTTTTTTTAGGATTGTTGTTGTTGGCACTTGTTTTGGTGCCTGGGTTGGGGCGCAACATCAATGGCAGCACACGTTGGTTGCATTTGGGGCCGTTGGGTTTTCAAGTGTCAGAGTTGATGAAGCTCTTTTTCATCCTGTATATCGCCGATTTTTTTGTGCGTTGGCAACCTTCTCTTGAGGTTGAATTCAAATGCTTTTTCAAATACATGGTTGTTTTTGGTATGGTGGCGGTGCTTTTGCTGGCTGAACCGGATTTTGGCAGCACCGTTGTGATATTGTTGAGTTCTGGCACCATGCTGTTTGTTGTTGGCAGTCGTTTGCGATATTTTGCAGGTGGGGTCGCTCTTGCTGCCACAGCATTGGCCGCATTGGTGTATGCAGAGCCTTACCGCATGAAGCGCCTGGTCGCTTTCTTACACCCATGGCAACATCAGTTTTCTTCAGGCTACCAGTTGACACAGTCCCTCATTGCTTTTGGTCAAGGGGGCATCTGGGGACGCGGATTGGGTCATGGTTTGCAAAAAATGTTCTATTTGCCAGAAGCACATACCGATTTTTTATTTGCAGTGCTCACAGAAGAATTGGGATTGGTGGGGGCCTTGGTCGTTTTGGCATTGTTTTTTGCCCTGATTTGTCGGATGTTTGCCATCGCCAGATTGGCCTTCGCCAAACGGGCGCATTTTCATGGTTTGGTGGTGTATGGCATTGCCACATGGTTTGCTTTGCAGGCCATGATCAACATTGGTGTCAATGCTGGTGTGTTGCCGACAAAAGGCCTCACTTTGCCATTGATGAGTTATGGGGGCAGCAGCATGGTCATTTCTTGTGTGGCATTGGCTGTGGTGTTGCGGGTTTACTATGAAATCAATCATCACAGCCTCGCAGAACTCAAAGCATTTTCCATCCATCCAAAACGTTTCTTTTGATGCGCATTGAGGAACATCATATGAAGCAAAGCATTGCCATTGTGGCAGCTGGAACAGGAGGTCACGTGTTTCCGGCAATGGCCGTGGCCGAATCTTGGCTTGCCAAACAACACCGTGTTGTTTGGTTTGGTGTGGAAGATGGTAAAACCCGCAAGTGGATTGCGCCACTTTCGGTGTCATGGGTTGCCCTCCAATCTAAGCCCATCATGGGGGTTGGGTTTGTGCAACGTTTGATGGGTTTGGCATGCTTGTGTCTGGCAACAATACAAGCCATGGTTGCATTGCGTCGCCATCGTGTTCATTGGGTCATGGTGTTTGGTGGGTATGTTTCTGCACCTGTTGGTCTGGCAGCTCGATTGTTACGCTTACCCCTGGCTTTGCACGAGCAAAATGCTGTGGCAGGACGTGCCAATGCCATGTTGGCACCATGGGCCCAAAAGATTTTCACGGCTTTTCCAGAGGTGCTGACCTCTGATCACACGGTGTTGGTGGGCAATCCGTTGCGTGGTACTTTGTATCAAACAGGGCATGTTTCAAAGTCCGCGCCCCATTCACCCATGCGTGTGTTGGTTTTGGGGGGCAGTCAGGGCGCTGTTTTTATCAATCGCACGCTGGCGAAGCTGTGCCAAGCACATCCGAGAGCATGCCATGATTTTACGTTTCGATTGCAATGTGGTCGGGCTCATTTTACAGCAGCACGTCAGGCGCTTGAATCCTTTCCTCACATTGCTGTGTCGGCATTCATCGAGGACATGGCCGAGGCCTACCGTTGGGCTGATGTGGTGATTGCGAGAGCAGGGGCATTGACCATTGCTGAGTGCCAATGGTTTGACGTGCCGGCGCTCTATATTCCGTTACCGACAGCCATCGGTGATCATCAAACCCATAATGCCCGTGCTGCAGTGAAGCAAGGGCGAGCCACCCTGATGTCACAAGCAGAGGCCACACCCGAAAATGTTTTAAGCTGGTTGAAACAGCAGCTTACTGCAGATCTCCCTCTCAAGCATGAGAAGCCGCATGAGGCGCACCAAAGGCCTGCTGAACGCATGGTGGCGCTTTGTTTGTCGTCTTGGACATGATGGGATGATGTTGTGGTCTGGGCTTGATTGGGTTGCCACCTGAGTCCGTGATTGTGACGCAGGTGATCAAGCGGTGTCGATCATGCGGTCGCCAAGCAACAGGTTGGTGTTGTTTGACGTGTGGCACGATGATTCACTTGCCATCCACACTGCGGGCCCAGCGCGCAGGGCCAGGTTGGTATCTTAGAGCGATAGGCTGTCTTTGGCTGGAACTGCGCTTTTTTCATCGTGCGTGTCAGTATTTTGCATGATGTATTGCTATTTTTAGTTACCAAAGTACTTTGAGGTCATGCATCCGATGCGTATTAAGGTCTTTTTGTGCACGGCCTACGATGTTTAATGCAATGGTCGGCAAGACTTTCAAAGCGCATTTGACATAACTTTTTTGAAGGTTTTTTTGTGAGGTGAGTGCGGTTTGTCATTGATTTGTGGAGTAATTTTGGATAGAATGTCGACATCTTGTAGTGCGCTGTTGTACTGCTTTAAAATACTCATTGGAGAAATTGTGAAGACACAAGAACAAACGCTGGTCAACCGAGGGTTGGCAAAAATGTTAAAAGGTGGCGTCATCATGGATGTCGTCAACGTTGAGCAGGCCAAAATTGCGGAGGCAGCTGGGGCATGTGCGGTCATGGCTTTGGAGCGTATTCCGTCTGACATTCGCGCAGCGGGTGGTGTGGCGCGTATGTCGCAAGTGGAATTGATCACCGATATTGCTGCAGCGGTCAGCATTCCTGTGATGGCCAAGGCACGCATTGGTCATTTTGTTGAAGCACAGATTTT